>NZ_JBLUQC010000003.1:0-661373 GCF_048068435.1 Pseudomonas sp. NY15437 | reverse complement strand
CCTACAAGGGCTGCACCGCTGAATCGCTGTAGGAGCGAGCTTGCTCGCGAACCGCCCTACCCCGGCTGCCCATCCACCCGCGGCTTCCAGAACATCGGCCCATAGTGCCAGGCGAACAGCAGGAACGCCGCCACCCAGCACACCGCCGCGATGCTCAGGCCTTCCAGGGGCCACCACACCACCAGCAGCACCCGCGCGACGGCACCCAGGTTGAGCAGCGCAAAGGCCCAGGCCATCGACCGCGGCGGTTGCAGCGGCCGGCCGGTGTGGCCGAGGCTGACCCGTGCGACCATCGCCAGGATCAGCCCGCCGACGCCCCCGACGGTGAGCGCGTGAACCGCCAGGCTGGGGTTGAAGATCGGCGCAAAGTGCCACAACGCGATGCCCGCCGGGGCCAGCAGCATCCACAGGTAGGCCAGGTGCAACGCCCAGAGCAGCGGCACGCGCCAATAGCCCTGGTCGTACCAGCGCCACAGGCGGATCCCGTGCCCGATGGCAAGCGCGGCGAACAGCGCGCCCATCAGGGGACGCGGCGTCAGACCGAAACCGATGGCCGTCAGCACCGCCACCAGCAGCGTGCCGACCAGCAGCGAATTATCCAGCCAGTTCCAGGCCGGCACCTGGGCGGTGCGGCCCAGCCCGCGCTGGGTGAAGAAGGGAATCACGCGGCCGCCGATCAACCCCATCAACGCCGCGACCAGCCAGAGCGCCCCCAGCGTACCGCCCCGCTGCCAGTCGTCGTTGCCCGTCCACACGCCAGCCATGACCAGCTCATCGGCGAGGGTCAGCAGTCCCAATACCACAATGACCGGGTAGTTGCGGTGCTGCCGCACCGCCCACAGGCTGCGGCCGATGAAGTAGGCCAGCGCCGGCAGGAAGGCCAGCTCCAGCGGGGTCACCACCCACAGCGGCGCGCCCACCAGCCAACCCAAGCGTCCTGCCAGCCAGAGCAGCGACAGCAGCATCAGCGGCCTGCCGCTGACGCCGGGGCGATTGGTCCAGGTCTGGACCGCGGTTAGCAGGAAGCCGGCCACGATCGCTGCGGCAAAGCCGAAGAGCATTTCATGGCGATGCCAGGCCAGCCAGCCGCCCAGCGGTTGCCAGGCCGGCAGCAGGCCCAGCAGCACGGCCGCCCAGGTAGCGACGGCAATCAGCGCAAAGACCGCGCCACCGAGGAAGAACGGCCGAAAGCCCAGGCGCCACAGGGGTGGGACGGCCAGCAACGCCGCTCGATCAACCAGCAACACAGCAAACCTCCCAGCCGTCCTTGCGCATCTGCTGCTGGGCCACCAGCCGCAGCACGTAGCCCAGCTTCAATAGTGTGGGGCCGAGGATGGTGAAGGCATGCGCCGCGACAACGCTGCGCAGGTTCAGCTGACCATCGACAACATAGGCGCCCACTACCCCCAGGAGCAGCAGGACCAGCCCGCCAGTCAGCAACGACCAGGACAGCGACAGATTGCGTTGCGGGCAGGAGAAAAGACCTTTCATCACACACCTCATCGGGTTGCGCCGGCCCGCCATGGGCCGGCGCTCAGGTTCAGGCTTCCAGCGCGCTGGCCGGGCCGAAGAACTCGTAGTGGGATTGCTGCTCGGGCACCCCCAGTTCACGCAGGTGGCGTTTCACCTGGGCCATGAACGGCTTGGGCCCGAGGAAATAGGCATCCAGGTCGCGGTCTTCCGGCAGCCACTCGGCCAGCAGGTCGCGGCTGAGGAAACCTTCGGCGTGGCCGCCGTCGCCTTCACGCGGCTCGCTGTAGCAGAAGTAGTGCTTGAGCTGCGGATGCGCGTCGGACTGCGCCTCGACCCATTCGCGGAACGCATGCACGCCACCGTGGCGGGCGCAGTGGATGAAATGCACGTCGCGGCCGGCCGCCAGCGCCGGCGTGAGCATCGCCAGCGCCGGGGTGATGCCCACGCCCGCGGTAATCAGGGCCAGGGGCTTGTCGCCGCCGCGCAGGACGAAATCGCCCGCCGGCGGGAACAGGTCCAGCTCATCGCCCACCTCCAGTCGATCATGCAGGTAGTTCGACACCTTGCCTTCCGGCTCGCGCTTCACGCTGATGCGGTACTCGCGGCCGTTGGGCGCATCGGACAGCGAGTAGGTGCGGCGCACCTCTTCCCCGTCGATGTTCAGCGACAGGCCGATGTACTGGCCGGGCTGGAAGTCCAGCAGCGCCTCGCCATCCAGCGGCTGGAAGTAGAACGAGGTGATTTCCTCGCTCTCCACAGCCTTGCGAGCGATGCGGAAGCGCCGCGCACCACGCCAGCCGCCACGCTGCTCGGCATTGCTCTGGTACACCGACTCCTCGGCGCCGATGAGGATGTCGGCCAGCTGGCCATAGGCGGCGGCCCAGGCGTCGATTACCGCCGGGGTGGCGATCTCCTCGCCGAGCACCTCGCGGATCGCGCGCAACAGGCACGTGCCGACGATGGGGTAGTGTTCCGGCTGGATCTGCAGGGCCACATGCTTGTTGACGATCTTCGCCACCAGCGGGCCGAGCTGCTCCAGCTCGTCGATGTGGCGGGCGTACATCAGCACGCCATTGGCCAGCGCGCGGGGCTGGTCGCCGGAGGCCTGGTGCGCCTGATTGAACAATGGGCGAACCTCCGGGTACTCGCGGAGCATCATCCGGTAGAAGTGCTGGGTCAGGGCCTCTCCGCCGGTCTCCAGCAGCGGGACGGTGGCCTTGACCAGGGTGCGGTGTTCGTGGGACAGCATGGGGATCTCCTCGGGTTGGCCAGGCGGTGAGTGGGGCCGCCTGTGCGTTCTACCAGAGGTATTTCAGAAAGCATGCCAAAGAGCGGGGCCCGTATTTCCGGGCCTCGCGCCGAGATATGAGTCATAATGACCCTGAACAAAATTAGTCAAAACGACTTCACCGAGGTCAATATGACTCGCAATCCGTTGCTGCCCACCCTCCTCCCGCTGGTCGCCGATCTGTCCCGCGAGCTGCCGGAAAGCGAACGCTATCGGCGCCTGCTCGAAGCCTTGCGCAGCCTGCTGCCTTGCGATGCCACCGCCCTGCTGCGCCTGGAAGGTGACCAACTGGTGCCGCTGGCCGTCGATGGCCTGAGCCCGGATACCCTCGGCCGCCGCTTCAAGATCAGCGAGCACCCGCGCCTGCGCGCCCTCATCGAACATCCCGGCCCCACGCATTTCGCCGCCGACTGCGGCCTGCCGGACCCGTACGACGGCCTGGTGGAAGGCCTCCACGGCCACCTGGAAGTGCATGACTGCCTGGGCTGCCCGCTGCTGGTCGACGAACAGGCCTGGGGCCTGCTGACCCTGGATGCGCTGGACCCGGAGCGTTTCTCCCCTGGTGACCTGGACAACCTGGAAGCCTTCGCCAGCCTGGCCGCGGCCACGGTAAAGGCCAGCCAGCGCATGTCCGACCTGGCCCGGCGTGCCGAACACGAGCAGCAGCGCGCCGATGCTTACCAGCGCGCGTCCGGCGACCAGCCCAGGGAGCTGATCGGCCAGAGCAAGGCGCACCAGGCGTTGCTGCATGAAATCCAGGTGGTCGCCGGCAGCGACCTGAGCGTGCTGATCACCGGGGAGACCGGCGTCGGCAAGGAACTGGTGGCGCAATCGATCCACGCCCATTCGCTGCGCCGCAGCCAGCCGCTGATCAGCCTGAACTGCGCGGCGCTGCCGGAAAACCTGGTGGAAAGCGAGCTGTTCGGCCACGTGCGCGGGGCCTTCTCCGGCGCCGTGGGCGAACGCCGCGGCAAGTTCGAGCTGGCCGACGGCGGCACGCTGTTCCTCGATGAAGTGGGCGAAATGCCGCTGGCGATCCAGGCCAAGCTGCTGCGGGTGCTGCAGAGCGGCCAGTTGCAGCGCCTGGGCTCGGACCGCGAGCATCACGTGGATGTGCGCCTGATCGCCGCGACCAATCGCGACCTGGCCGACGAGGTTCGCGCCGGGCGCTTCCGCGCGGACCTGTATCACCGCCTGAGCGTCTACCCGCTGCGCGTGCCGCCCCTGCGCGAGCGCGGCAACGACGTCGTGCTGCTGGCCGGCTATTTCCTCGAGCAGAACCGCCCACGCCTGGGGCTGCGCAGCCTGCGCCTGACCCGTGAGGCCCAGGCGGCATTGGTCGACTATGCCTGGCCGGGCAATGTACGGGAACTGGAACACCTGATCGGCCGCGCCTCGCTCAAGGCCCTGGCCAATCACACGCAACGCTCGCGCATTCTCAGCCTCGGCGTCGAGGACCTGGCGTTGACGCAGGTGGAGAAGCCCATGAGCAGCGACGCCCCGACGCACGAACGCCCCAGTGAGGCAATCGAAGGTGGTGAACTGCGCCCGGCCGTGGAAGCCTTTCAGCGACGGATGATCAACCAGAGCCTGGAGCGTCATGCCGGCAACTGGGCTGCCGTAGCCCGGGAGATGGGCCTGGATCGCGCCAACCTCAACCGTCTGGCGAAGCGCCTGGCGATCAAGTAGCTCGGCTTGCCGAGGACAGGCTTTGCGCAATGGCCGGGAGCAGGAGGAGTAGCGGTGGCGAGTGCCGGAGCCCCCGCCACCGCTACGCGACGCATCAGGCCAGGTTGACGGTCACGCCTTGCTGGACCAGCAGTTCCGCGTCACGACCGAGCGGCTCGTAAACGACGTAGGACGTCCCTCCGACGATCACGCGGCCCTGCTCGCTCCAGCTGCTCGCGCGGCCTTCGCTGAGCTCCCCATCGCGCAGGTTGACGATGTCGTTGCCGTCCCCTTTCACCATCATCTGCACGGCGTGCGTGTCGGTGGCATGGAACAGGTCGGCCCGGCCGTTTTCCAGCACGTCCTTGAGCGACAGGGTCAGGGTGTTGGCCCCCGCCACCTGGCCGGCAACCCCAGCGGAGCCGGTGATGTCGATGATCTCGATGCCCGTCAGCTTACCCTGGGAGGTGGGCAGCGTCAGGTCGAGCGTCTGGTCCCCGCCGACCAGCCTCAGGGTATCCGCGCCACTACCGCCATGGATGCCCTGGTTGCTGGCGCTGGCGAAGTAGCTGTCGGCACTGTACTGCAGCGTTACCACCTCGCCCTCGCCGGCCGGCACGCCATAGAAGGTGTCGGTCAGCGCGTGGATCACCATGCCATGCGAGCCATCGACAGGCGCCGGGCTGGTACCGTCGGAGCTGGCGGGCTGCGCCATCGGTTCAACCTGGGCCACGCTATCCGTGTGGACCTCGCAGTCGCTGGAACTTCCGGCCTTGGCCTGGGCGTGCAGCGCCACAGCGGTTTCGGCAGGGTCCACCAGCACGGATTCGACGTTCGCCTGTGCGCTGCTGCTCACCATCGTGACCGAGCCCCAGCTGAGGCGGTCGATGCCCATGCCGTCCGTGTCGGTGGTGGTGATCTTGATCGACGCAATCAGGTTACCCGGCGACGTGAAGAGGGTGTCCTTCACCACATTGGTTTCGAAGTTGTTGAAGGTACCCAGCAAATTGCCGCCAGCATCGTAGAAGTTCGCCACGGTGCTCCTTGGCGAATCGACAGCGATGTACCAGAACGAGACGCTCTGTGCTCCGCCCCCGGGAATCGTCAGGGTCAGGGCGCCGCCCTTGTTGATCAGAACCGAACTGCCAGCGAACGGTTTGGTATCACTGGCGGTCGCGGTCGCGTACGACTTGATGCCGGTCCCGCTGATACCCACGCCCGAAGCGAGGGTGGTGGCCGTCCCTTTCCAGCCTTCGAACCCTTCATACGCCCAGGGCGATCTGATCTCGAACGGGATGGTCGCCGTGGACGGCGACACGTTGCCCGCCACGTCGGTGGCCGTGGCACTGATGGCGTGCGTGCCCAGGGCAAGATTTGTGCTCGGGGTGAAGCTCCATTTGCCCGAGGCGTCCGCCACGGTGCTGCCGATCTGGGTGCTGCCGTCGTAGATCTCCACCTTGCTGTTGGCTTCGGCGGTGCCGCTGAAGGTCAACCTGGCCGCTTCGATGCTGCTGCCGTTGACCAGTCGTTCCACCTCGGCGAGCTCGTTGAGGAACGAAATGCCCAGGACCGGAGCCAGGCACACGGTGTCCAGCGTGAACGCCCAGGGCTCCGACGCGGCGCTTTCGCCCGTCAGGTTGGTGGCCGTGGCGGTGACTCTATGGGCGCCATCGGCCAGGTCAGCATCCGGCGTGAAGCTCCAGTTGCCCGCGGCATCGGCGGTGACGGTACCTGCCAGCGTATCGTCGATGTACACCGATACCTTGCCTTGATCTTGCCGCCCGCTTTGACGGCAACCTTCTTGGCTGCGTTCTCGGTGACGGCCACCAGACCGATATTTTCGATTGCCATAACAAACCCACCTCAGGGGGACACGATTCGAGGGGGCCAGAGTAAGTTTTACCGCGCACGCGAGAGGATCAGACCGGCCTGACAAGACGACAGCGCCTTGCGGTAAAAGATGTAGGAAGACTCCGAATGGAAGAGTTTTCTTAAGGTAAAACCCACAAAAACAGGGAAAATCTGCGGCGAACCTATAATACTTCCAACCCTAGTCGCTCAGAATTTGATCATCCGCCGTCTCGAAACGTCCCATATGAAGCGGCGGGCTATCGTCGGATACGCGAGGGAAATTCCGCTAAACAGGATAGAATTGCCGCAACTCCGATTGCCCTGCCCCCTGACAAACCCGAACGGCGTAGCGGCAGAGCGATCGGAATCCCGAGCAGCACGTCCGCCTCCCGCGATCTCCTGCAAGCCACGTTTCCCTGATCTAAAGGCACACCATTGGAACTGTTCAAAGAGTTCACCTTCGAATCCGCCCACCGCCTGCCCCACGTGCCCGCCGGGCATCAGTGCGGCCGCCTGCACGGCCACTCGTTCCGGGCCGCCATCTACATCGAGGGTGAGGTCGACCCGCATACCGGCTGGATTCGAGACTTCGCGGAGATCAAGCAGATCTTCAAACCGATCTACGATCAGCTCGACCACAACTACCTGAACGACATTCCCGGCCTGGAAAACCCCACCAGCGAGAACCTCTGCCGCTGGATCTGGCAACAGCTCAAGCCGCTGCTGCCGGAGCTGTCCAAGGTGCGCGTGCACGAGACCTGCACCAGCGGTTGCGAGTACCGCGGGGACTGATTCAGTTCCGCCATTGCTGCCGGCCCATTTCGGGTCAGTGGGGTGCGTTCCTGCACCTGACTGCGTCTCAACTGTCGCAGGAATACGCGGCGTCAGGTGCACGCCGGCGCTGCCGGGGGGGTTCGCGGGCATGGCCCGCTCCTACAGGTGGGATCCGGAGTTTCCGGCGCGTGGGCAGGCAGCTAGAACAGCCCCATCTGCCGGTCGATCAGCGCGCTGAAGTCGTCGTCCACGAAGGGCAGGATGGCATCGGCAATCGGCTGCAATTGGCGGCTGACGTAATGGTCGTAGTCGATGGGTGAGCTGAGCGTTTCCAGGGGCTCCGGGCCGTTGACCGTGATCACGTAGCTGATCCAGCCACCGCGCTGGTACTGGCGTGGACGACCCTGGCGCTCGTTGTAGTCGTCGGCGATGCGGGCGGCGCGCACATGGGGCGGCACGTTGCGTTCGTAATCGCCCAGTTGCCGGCGCAGACGCTTGCGGAAGATCAGCAACTCGTCCTGGTCGCCGGCCAGGGTGCGGTTCACGTAGTCGCGCACGAAGTCACGGTACGGTTGGCGCTGGAAAATGCGCAGGTACAGCTCCTGCTGGAACTGCTGGGCCAGCGGCGACCAGTCGGTGCGCACGGTTTCCAGGCCCTTGAAGACCATCTCGTCGCTACCATCGGCGCGCCGCACCAGGCCGGCATAGCGTTTCTTGCTGCCCTCTTCCGCGCCACGGATGGTGGGCATCAAAAAGCGCCGGAAGTGCCGCTCGAACTGGATCTCCAGGGCGCTTTCCAGCCCGTATTCCTCGCGCAGGTGCTCGGCCCACCACTGGTTGATGTGGCGCACCAACGCGCGACCGATATCGGCCGCCTCGTCCTCGCCATGGGCGCGGCCCAGCCAGACGAAGGTGGAATCGGTATCGCCGTAGATCACCCGATGGCCCTGGGCTTCGATCAGCTCGCGGGTACGGCGCATGATCTCGTGGCCGCGCATGGTGATGGACGAGGCCAGGCGCGGGTCGAAGAAGCGGCAGCCGCTGGAACCGAGCACGCCGTAGAAGGCGTTCATGATGATCTTCAGCGCCTGGGACAGCGGCGCGTTGCCGTCGCGCTTGGCCGCCTCGCGGCCCTGCCAGACGCGTTCGACGATGGCCGGCAGGCAATGCTGGGTGCGGGAAAAACGCCCGCCGCGAAAGCCGGGGACGGAGGCCGCGTCGGACGGATTGCTCAAGCCTTCGACCAGGCCCACCGGGTCGATCAGGAAGGTGCGGATGATCGACGGGTACAGGCTCTTGTAGTCCAGCACCAGCACCGACTCGTACAGCCCCGGCCGCGAATCCATGACGAAGCCGCCGGGGCTGGCCTCCGGCGCCTTGCCGCCCAGGTTCGGCGCAACATAGCCCAGCCGGTGCATCGGCGGCAGGTACAGGTGGGTGAAGGCCGCCACCGAGCCGCCGCTGCGGTCCGCCGGAAGCCCGGTGACGCTGGCGCGCTCGAGGAGGAAGTCGAGGATGCGGGTCTTCTCGAAGATGCGCGTGACCAGTTCGCAGTCCTTGAGGTTGTATTTCGCCAGCGCCGGCTTGTCCTCGGCGAAACGGCGGTCGATCTCGGCCATGCGGTCGTAGGGGTTGTCGATGGACTTGCCCTCTCCCAGCAGTTGCTGCGAGACGCTCTCCAGGCTGAACGAGGGGAAGCTCCAGAACGCCAAGCGCAGCGCCTCGATGCCATCGATGATCAGCCGTCCTGCCGCCGCCGCGAAGTAGTGATTGCTCGACGCGTGCTGCCGCCAGCCCATCTCGTCACCGCCCCGTCCCAGTCGCAGCGGGATGTCCAGGCGCTTGGCGTGGTCCTGCAGCACGCGCAGGTCGAACTGCACCAGGTTCCAGCCGATGATGGCGTCGGGGTCATGCTCGGCCAGCCACTGGTTCAGGCGCTCCAGCAGTTGCCCACGACTGTCGCAATACTCCAGGTCGAAATCGCGTTCGCCATCGACGCCATTGGCCGGGCCGAGCATGTACACCTGGCGTTGGCCGCAGCCCTCCAGGGCGATGGAATACAGGTCGCCGCGGATATTCGTTTCGATGTCCAGCGAGGCCAGTTTCAGCGTCGGCCGGTAGTCCGGCGCCGGGCGCAGTTGCGCCGTGGCGATGCTGCCGCCTTCCCCCGGCTCGCCGCTGAAGCTGACCGGCGCGGTGATGAAACGCTCCATCAGGTAGCGATCAGGCGGACGGATGTCGGCTTCGAACACCTCGACCCCGGCCTCGCGCAGCTTCTTCTCCAGGTTCATCAACTGGCGATGCTGCTGGCAATACAGGCCCAGCACCGGCCGTTGCTGGAAATCGCACAGGCCCAGCGGGCGCAGCTGCGCACCGCGCTCGCCGGCCAGCAGCTTCTCGGCACGGGCGCGTTGCTCGGCGGGCACGAAGGCCACCGACGTCTGGGGCGGCAGCAGTACATGCCGGGGCCCCTCGTCGGTGGCCAGCCAGAAGCCCACCTCGGTGCCTTCGGGCGTATCCCGCCAATGTCGGGTCAGGACGAAACCCTGCCTTGCCTCCACGCTCTAACCACCCGTCTGTCGAATCAGAACGTCATTCTACCGGTCCGCCCGCGGATTCGTTGCAAGGCGTGTAAATCCGACCGATGCGTTTGACGCACGCCCCGCGTCTGCCCAAGCTAGCGGGCTTTCGTTTGCCTGCCAGGACTCGCCCGTGACCGATTCGTCCCGCCACTGGACCCGCCCTCTCCTCGCCACCCTGTGTTTCGCCAGTCTGCTCTCCGGCTGCGGCCTGTTCGGCAAAAAGCCCGAAGAAGCCCAGGCCCCCACCTACGCCAAGGCCGCCTGGTCGGACCTGCCCAGGACCGCCGACACCGATGTGCTGCAAGGCTTCAGCGCCTGGCGCTCGGCCTGCGCGGTACGCCTGAAGAAGGATGACATCTGGGCGGCGACCTGCGCCGACGCGGCCAGCGTGCCGGCCTCCGCCCCGGCGATCCGCCAGTTCATGCAGGCACGCCTGCAGCCCTACCAGCTGCGCGCAGGCAGCGGCAGCAAGACCGGGCTGATCACCGGTTACTACGAACCGGTCTACCGCGGCAGCGAACAGCGCGACGCCCAGCACACCGTGCCGGTCTACGGCGTCCCCAGGGACCTGATCACAGTCGCTCTGGACAGCGTCTACCCCGAGCTCAAGGGCAAGCGCCTGCGCGGCAAGCTCGAAGGCAACACCCTGGTGCCCTACGCCGATGCGGCCGGCATCCGCCGCGACGGCGTCAATGCGCCGGTGCTGGCCTGGTTGCCGGATCCGATGGACCTGCAGTTCCTGCAGATCCAGGGCTCGGGCCGCGTACAGCTCGCCAACGGCCGCCAGCTGCGCCTCGGCTACGCCGACCAGAACGGCCGCCCGTACAAGCCGGTGGGCCGCTGGCTGGTGGAACAGGGTGAGCTGAGCAAGGAGGAAGTCAGCATGGCGCGCATCCGCGACTGGGCCCGCGCGCATCCGCAGCGCGTCGACGAACTGCTGGCGAGCAACCCCAGCTACGTGTTCTTCAGCCAGCGCCCAGACAGTAACGAAGGCCCCCGCGGCTCGCTGAACGTGCCGCTGACCCCCGGCTACAGCGTGGCCATCGATCGCAAGGTGATCCCCCTGGGCAGCCTCATGTGGCTCGCCACCACCCGCCCGGACGGCGCGCCGGTGGTGCGCCCGGTAGCCGCCCAGGACACCGGCGGCGCCATCGTCGGCGAAGTGCGTGCAGACCTGTTCTGGGGTACCGGCGACGCCGCTGGCGAGCTGGCCGGGCACATGAAGCAGGATGGTCAGCTGTGGCTGCTGTGGCCGAATGACAAGGCCCTGCCGGGCGCATGAGCCTACAGATTGCCGAGTAGGAATACAGAGGATTTTCCTACTAGGCCTACAGAGCTCCCTGAATCACCGGCAGCCCCGCGCCGGGGAAGATGGTCAGCAACACCAGGTGCTTCCTGGTTTCACTGACTCTCACCTCGCACGCGGTGCTCGCCATGAAGAAACAGCAGTCTCCCCTCCGTTCGCAACGCCACCATCGGGGCTTCCCGCTGAACTGCGACCTGCTCTGCTGGGTTGGCGCCATCGCCCTGGTCCTGCTGTTCTTCGGCGTCGATCAGCATTTCGCGGCGAGCCACTCCGGTCCTCCGGCGATCGAGCAGCAACGGGTCATTCCGCAGCACGTTTATCCGCCTGAGGTCCAGGCGCTGCCGGCGGTGAAACCCAGCCGACCCTGATCGCTCAATGGCCTTGGCGGAATTGCCCGGGCGTCATTCCGCTCCAGCGGCGGAAAGCCTTGGCAAACGCGCTTTCGTCGGAGAACCCCAGGCGCTCGGCCACCTCGCTCAGGCGCGGGTTTTCCCGCAGCAGTTGCTCCGCCATCGCATGCAGCACCTCTTCGCGCAGCAGCTTGAAACTGGTGCCCTCGTCGGCGAGCTTGCGGTTGAGGTGGCGACCACTGAGTTCCAGTTGATCCGCCACCCTCTCCTTGCCCCAGCGCGGATGTTGTCGCAGCAGGTGCTGCACACGCGCGGCCAGGCTTTGCGCACCCAGGCGCTCGAGCTGCGCATCGGCCAGCGCGCGCAGGTGCTCGCGCATCAGGGCGTTGGCCTGGATCAGCGGTACGTCCAGGTCGGCCAGCGCGAAGCTGAGCGAGCTTTCAGTGCCGTCAAAGCTGACCGGGCATTGAAGCACCTCGGCATAGCGTGACGGCTCGCCCCGCGCGGCATGCCCCAGCGCCAGGCGCTGCGGCCTCACCTGGTCGCCGGTGATCCAGCGGGTCAGGTGCACCAGGCTCGCCAGTGCGGCCTCCACACGCTCCTCGCGGCGCACGGCGTAGCTGGGCCGGTAGACCAGGCGTACCTGCGTCGCATCCTGCTCGCGCTGGAACTCGCTGCCCTCGGCGATGATCGGGAAATACTCCAGCAGCGCCTCCAGCGCCTCGCCGTAGCGCTCGCAACTCATCAGCAGCGCGCCGACCATGTCCAGATGCCCGACCTGCAGCGCGGCGCCCAGGCGCAAGCCCAGCAGGGGATCGCCCGAAGCGGTGCAGATGGCCTCCCAGAAGGCATCCTGGCGCTGCAACGGGATGCGGGGTTCGAGGCTGGCCGCTTGCAGCTCGACCGGCACGGACAACCCCAGACGCTGTGCGGCCTGCAGAATGCCCTGGGCGTAATGGACGGTAATGGTGTGCGGCATGGTCCCGAATTAACCGGCGAAGGTCCCGATTGAGCCGTTACCGGGCGGTAACGCTCCCCTATGCTTGCCAATTACAACGATAAATTCAAACAAGAGTCGCCTTGCATGCCCAATCCCACCGAAGCCGCGCCCGTGCCGCCGGCTGCCGTTCGTATGCCCTTTTCCGAGATCCGACGGGAGAGCGGCGATGCCTGAGGTCCATCTCGAATTCTCCGGCGGCTCGATGATCGCGCTGAACGCCATCATCGCCCTGATGATGTTCGGCGTGTCGCTGGAACTGCGCCGCGACGACTTCACCCGCATCCTGCGCCAGCCCAAGGCGCCGGTGATCGGCATGCTGGTGCAGTTCCTGCTGCTGCCGGCCGCCACCTGCCTGCTGACCATCGCCCTGCCCATCGACCCGGAACTGGCGCTGGGGATGATCCTGGTGGCCACCTGCCCCAGCGGCACCTTCTCCAACATCATGACCTGGATGGCCCGCGGCAACGTCGCGGTATCGGCCAGCGTCACCGCCGTGTCGGGGCTCAGCGCGGGCATCTTCACGCCGCTGAACTTCGCCCTGTACGCCGGCCTGAACCCGGCGACCCGCGACCGCCTCACGCAGATCCACATCGACCCGCTGGAACTGGTGGGCGTGGTGGTGCTGGTGCTGATCCTGCCGATGCTGCTGGGCATGGCGCTGGGCCGACACCAGCCTCAATTGGCGCGCCGCCTGGAGAAGCCGCTGCGGCAGCTGTCGCTGCTGGTCATGCTCGGTTTCGTCGGCATGGCCTTCGCCAAGAACTTCCAGCAGTTCATGACCTGGTTCCACCTGTTCTTCTGGCTGGTGCTGCTGCTCAACGGCACGGCGCTGCTGCTGGGCTACACCTGCGCGCGGCTGTGGCAGCTGCCGGATGCCGACGTGCGCGCCGTCACCCTGGAAAGCGGCATCCACAACTCCGCGCTGGGCATGGCGCTGATCCTCACCTTCTTCCCGCAGGCCGGCGGCATGCTGCTGATCGCGGCGTTCTGGGGCTGCTGGCAGCTGTTCTCCGGGCTGGTCCTGGCGCAACTCTGGGCGCGGCGCGAACCTCGCGCCGCCGCGGTGACGGCGCCATGAATGCGCCCGCCATCGCCCTGGGTGGCTTCATCCTGCTGGCGTATACCCTGGAAGCCATCACCGGCTTCGGCAGCGTAGTGATCGCCCTGTCCCTCGGCGCGCTGCTGATGCCCATCGACACGCTGTTGCCGATCCTGGTGCCGCTGAACATCGGCATGACCGGCTACCTCTGCTGGCGGCACCGGCGGCTGATCGACACGCGCCTGCTGCTGCGCACCGTGCTGCCGGGCATGCTGATCGGCATGGCGATCGGCTACCGGCTGCTGCCACACCTGGACCCGCAGCCGCTCAAGCGCGGCCTCGGCGTGCTGATCCTCTGGTTCGCCGGCCGCGAGTTGTGGCGCCTGCGCGCCAGTGCCCCGGAGCGCGGCCGAACGCCGAACTGGGTGGTGCGCCTGGCCACTGGCGCTGCCGGCGTCTGCCACGGCCTGTTCGCCTCGGGCGGCCCGCTGCTGGTCTACGCGCTGGCCACCCGCCCACTGGACAAGACGCGCCTGCGCGCCACCCTGGTGTGCGTCTGGTTCACCCTCAATGGCCTGCTGACCCTGGCCTTCCTCCTCGATGGCCGCCTGCGCCCGGCGCTGCCCCAGGTGCTCGCCTACGCCCCGCTACTGCTGCTCGGCGTCTGGCTGGGCGAATGCCTGCACCACCGCTTCGAGGAACACCACTTCCGCCTGGCCATCCACTGCCTGCTGCTGGTCAGCGGCGTCCTGCTGCTGTCGCCCTGGAGCCTCCTGTGAGCTACGACATCATCATCAAGAACGGCCTGTACTTCGACGGCAGCGATGCCCCCGGCAGCCTGCGCCACGTCGGCATCAAGGACGGACGCATCGACACCCTGAGCCTCAGCCCGCTGGACGAGACCGGCTGCGCCGAGGTGATCGACGCCAGCGGGCGCTGGGTCACCCCCGGCTTCGTGGAGATCCACTCGCACTACGACGCCGAGGCCATCGCCGCGCCGGCGCTGAAGGAATCGGTGCGCCACGGCGTGACCACCGTGTCGGTCGGTTCCTGCTCCATCAGCATGGTGCTGGGCGAGGCTGAGGACTGCTCGGACCTGTTCACCCGCGTCGAAGCCGTGCCGCGCGAGCAGGTCCTGCCGATCCTGCGCGACAAGCGCACCTGGCAGGACGCCAAGGGCTATCGCGCGTTCTACGACCAGCAGCCGCTGGGGCCGAACCTCTGCTCCTTTCTGGGCCACTCCGAACTGCGCGTGGCCGTGATGGGCCTGGAGCGCGCCATCAGCGGCGCCAAGCCCACCGAAGCGGAACTTGCCCGCATGGAAGAACTGCTGGAGCAGGCGCTGGACGCCGGCTGCTTCGGCCTCTCGGTGATGACCACGCGCCTGGACAAGATGGACGGCGACCGCGCCTGGTCCAGCCCGTTGCCCTCCACGTTCGCCAGCTGGAAGGAATTCTCCCGCCTGTTCGCCGTGCTGCGCCGGCGCAACGCGCTGATGCAGGGTGCGCCGAATGCGGTCACCAAGATCAACGTGTTCGCCTTCCTCTACCAGGCCCACGGTTGGTTCCGCCGCCCGCTCAAATGCTCGATGCTCACCGCGCTGGACCTGAAATCCCAGCCCTTCATGCACCGCATCACCCGCGCCTCCGGCTGGGTCGCCAACCGCCTGCTGCGCGGGCGCTACCGCTGGCAGACCCTGCCCGCGCCCTTCGTGGTGCGCATCGAGGGGCTGAACATGAACGGCTTCGAGGAGTTCGGCGCCGGCGAAGTGCTGCGCGACATCAAGGACCCGGAGGAGCTCTACACGCGCATCCAGGACCCGGCCTTCCGCGAGCGCTTCAAGAAGGACATCAAGGCCACCCTCAGCCTCGGCCTCTGGCACCGCAACCTGTCCGACTGCTGGGTGCGCGAATGCCCGGACGCCACCCTGGTCGGCCGCAACTTCGAAGACATCGGCCGCGAGCGCGGGCTGGACCCTGTGGACGCCTTCTTCGAACTGGCCGGCCAGTACCGCAACGCTCTCAAGTGGACCACCTGCTACGGCAACCACCGCCCCGAGATCATGGCCAAGCTGCTGGCCAGCCCCTGGACCCAGCCGGGCTTCGCCGACTCCGGCGCGCACCTGGCGTCGCACGCGCAGTACAACTTCCCGCTGCGCATGCTCAAGTACGTGCGCGATGCCGACCTGGCCGGGCAGCGCTTCATGGACACGGGGCGCGCCATCCACCGCCTGACCGGCGAGCTGGCCGACTTCGCCGGGATCGACGCCGGCTACATCCGCGTCGGCGACCGCGCCGACCTGGTGGTGATCAATCCGGCCGGGCTCACCGACGAACTGGATGAGGTCTGCGAAGCGCCCATGGAGGTCATCGGCCTGACGCGCCTGGTCAAGCGCAACGACGATGCCGTGGAGGCCACGCTGATCAACGGCCGCGTGGCCTATCGGCGCGGCAGCGGTTTCCCGGAGGCATTGGGCAAGGAGCGCGGTTTCGGACGATTCCTGCCGGGGCGGGACGTGCTCAGCCGGCCGCAAGAAGCGCCTGTCGGGGAACCGGTATTCAGCCGATAGCTTCGACAGGGGCGGCGGTTCGCGAGCAATAACGATGGCGTCCCCTCGCTCCTACGAAAACGAGCTGAACCTGTAGGAGCGGGCTTGCTCGCGAACCCTATTGACGCCGGCCTTGCCGGCTGATCGCGGGCATGGCCCGCTCCTACAGGGAGCATCCCCTGCTGGCCCTTGTAGGAGCGAGCCATGCTCGCGATCCGTAAGCAGGGCTTGCGGTGCCGATACACGACGGGCGCGCGGACTCGTCCGCGGTTCGCGGGCGTGGCCCGCTCCTACAAAAAGCATCGTGCCGGGGCTTGGCGCGATACCGCGCAGCTGGCCGAGATTGACGCCCCGCCGCGCACTCACTAGAGTGCGCGGTTTCCGACAGCCCCGTGTTACCCGCACCATGACCCCGTTCCAGCGCTTCGCCGATCCGAGCCTCGCCCTGCTGCGAGAGCCCCCGCGCGTACGCAAGATCGATACCGCGCTGCGCCGTCGCCGCAGCGTGCTGTTCGCCTTCACCTTCTCCCCGCCCGCCGGCTGCTGAGCCGGACGCCGCGCGTTCGCGCCGGCATTTCCGCATTCCGATTCCGCCCACCGGCAGCCGCCGGCGGGCTCGCATGCATTGGTACGCCCGCCGCTGGAAAGCTCGGGCAAGAGAAGGTTTCATGACTACCCCAACTACCCTCGACAAACCGCTGCTGGCGGTCCTGCTGTTCGCCGTCTCCATCGTCGGCCTGAGCCTGGGCGCAACGCTCCCGCTGGTGGCGCTGCGCCTGCTGGACAACGGCGCCAGCGCGCTGCAGATCGGCATCCTCTCGGCCGTGCCGGCGGCCGGCATGATCCTCGCCGCCACCCTGGTGGACCGTGCCTGCCAGTTGCTGAGCCGGCGCCGCCTGTATCTGCTGTGCTTCGTGCTGTGTACCGCGAGCACCGCTGCCATCGAGTTCAGCAGCCACTCCCTCTGGCTGCTGGCCGCGGCGCGGCTGACACTGGGCGTTGGCATGGGCATCGCCATCATCCTTGGCGAGGCCTGGGTCAACGAGCTGTGCGGCGAGAACAATCGCGGCACCATCGTGGCCCTGTACGCCACCAGCTTCACCGCCTTCCAACTGCTCGGCCCGACCCTGGTGGCGCTGCTCGGCGCGCAGACGCCCTGGGTGGTGCTGCTGGTCAGTGCCGGGCACCTGATCGCCCTGGCTACCGTGGCCATCGCCATGCCAGAGGAGGGCCTGCATGAGCACGTGGAGGAGCCGCGCAGCTTCTCCCTCGCCGGCTTCCTGCGGGTCGCCCCGGCGCTGTGCATGGGCGTGCTGTTCTTCTCCTTCTTCGACAGCGTGGTCCTGTCGCTCTTCCCGGTCTACGCCTCCAGCCACGGCTACGCGGTGGGCATCGCCGCGTTCATGGCCACGGTGATCCTGCTCGGCGACATGCTCTGCCAGTTGCCGCTGGGCTGGCTCTCCGATCGGGTCGATCGCCCCGCCCTGCACCTCGCCTGCGGTGTCGCGGCGATGCTGATCGGCCTCGGCCTGCCCTGGCTGATCGGCCAGCCGTCGCTGCTGTGGCCGGCGCTGATGCTGCTGGGCGCGGTGGCCGGCGGCGTCTATACCCTGGCGCTGGTGCTGATCGGCCAGCGTTTCCGCGGCCGCGACCTGGTCACCGCCAACGCTGCCGCCGGCATGCTCTGGGGCGTCGGCAGCCTGCTCGGGCCGCTGCTCAGCGGCAGCCTGATGGACCTCGGCCCGCAGGGCGTGCCGGTGGCCCTCGCGCTGGCTGCCGGCCTGTTCGTGGCCACGGCGGCGGCGTCGCTCAAGCGCAGCGCCGCGCGCACCGCCTGATGCCTCAATAGAAGGCAAGGCGCATCGACTTGGTGCCGGCCTGCGCATGGGCGGCACTCTCCGTGAACCGGGGTTTCAGCTAAGCAGTTGAAATCCCCGGTGGTTTTTCCGCAGCGGGAAAACTGGCATTTCAATTGCTCTGTCCCCTGCAACGGGATGCATCACCCACGGCAAGGCAGCCACCGGGTGGGCGAACGCAGCAAGGCACACAGTGGAGTTGCACCACAGGCGAACTAGGGTTCCGGTCTTTCGCGAGAAGGGCGTCTGGTCCGAGAGTTTTCCGGCCCTAGGGACAGGGCTACACGGCGGGAGAAAAGCCCGGGAGACGTGATGTCATCCCGTGCCGATTTCCAACCGTTAGGAGCAATGCCATGACCATGCCGCTTTCCCTGCGTTCCCTGCGCAAGACCCTGCTCGGTGCCTGTCTGCTTGCTGCCGCCGGGGTCGTGCCGCTGACGCTCCAGGCCGCCGAAAAACTCAAGATCGGCACCGTCGTCTGGGCCGGTTACGCGCCCTTCTATGTCGCCGACAAACTCGACCTCTACAAGCCCCACGGCCTGAAGGTGGAGCTGCAGTTCTTCAACGACCCGGCGCTGATCCCCACCGCGATGACCGGCGGCGCCCTGGACGGCGGCATGCTCACCTACGACCAGGTGGTCGGCGGCGTCGCCAAGGGCCAGCCCTACCGCGTTGTGATGCCCATCGACTTCTCCAACGGCGGCGATGCCATCGTCGCGGACAAATCGATCACCTCGGTCGCCGATTTCAAGGGCAAGAAGATCGGCTTCAACCCACTCTCGCCGTCCGACTTCCTGCTCGCCTATGCGCTCAAGAGCCACGGCCTGAGCGACAAGGACATCAGCCCGGTGAACATGACGCCCGAGGGCATCCCCGGCGCCATGGCCTCCGGCAGCCTGCCGGTGGGCGTGACCTACGAGCCCAACGTCTCGCAGATCCTCGGCATGCCCGGTGACAAGTTCCACGTCGTGTACTCCTCCAAGGACGCGCCGGGCCTGATCACCGACGTGCTGGTGTTCAACCAGGCGGTGATCGGCAAGCGCCAGAAGGCGATCACCGCGATGATCCAGGGCTACGCCGACGGGCTGGCCTACATGAAGGCGCACCCGGACGAATCCGCGGAGATCATCGGCAAGGTGCTGGGCGTCAGCGCCGCCGAAGCCAAGGAGCAGATGGCCGGGGTGTACAACATCCCGCTGGCGGAGATGAGCAGGAACTTCGAGAAGTCCGACGCCACCAGCTCCTTCTTCGGCAGCGGCGCGGTGATCGCCCAGTTGCTCAAGGACAACAGCCAGATCCCGGCGATCCCCGACCTCGCCCAGACCTTCGACGCGCAGTTCGTCCAGGCCCTCGCCCAGTAAGGCGCCCACCTACCGCTCCTGCCGGGAGGGCGGGAGCGCCCACGGAGGTTCTTCATGTCCGCGTCCCTGTACCGCTACGCCGATGGCCGGCTGCCCAACAGCCTGGCCCTGGCCTATGCCTTCGGTGGTTACGCTGCCGGCTTCGCCCTGCTGTTCGCCGATAGCTGGCTGCTCAACGCCGCCGGCACCCTGCTGCTGGGCCACGCGATGATCGTCGCGGCGTATCTGATCCATGAATTCGCCCACGGCACCATCTTCGCCCGGCCCGAGCACAACACCTGGGCCGGCGAGGCCTGCAGCTGGTTGTGCGGCAGCTGCTACGCCGGCTTCCAGGACCTGCGCCGCAAGCACATGCGCCACCACGTCGACCGCGCCGACGTGATCACCTTCGACACCAAGGCCTTCCTCGCCCGCAGCCCGCGCTGGGTGCGCGGCCTGGTACTGGCCGCCGAATGGGCCTACGTGCCGGCCATCGAGCTGATCATGCATTACTACGTGATCCTCCTGCCCTTCATCACCGACAACCCGCGCCACCGCGCCAACCGCCGCCGCGTGGCGCTGACCTTGCTGGTGCGCGGCGCGCTGTTCGCCGGGGTGGCGGCGGTGTCGCCCAAGGCGCTGGTGCTCTATTTCCTCGCCTGGACGCTGATGATCGTGGTCCTGCGTTTCACCGACGCCTACCAGCACACCTACGATGCCTTCGCGGTGCTGGAGGACGGCGGCAAGATCCCCAACGACAAGGCCCGCGACCGCACCTACGAACAGATGAACACCTACTCCAACGTGGTCTCGGTCCGCTGGCCGGTGCTCGATCTGCTGCTGCTCAACTTCGCCTACCACAACGCGCATCACGAGAAGCCCGTCGCGCCCTGGTACCGCCTGCGCAGGCTGCACCACGAGCTGTACGGCGAGGACTACGCCCAGCTGCTGCCGATGTACCTGCTGTTCAAGAGCTTCCACCAGCACCGCCTGCGCCGCGTGGTGGACGACCACTACGGCGCGGTCGCGCCGGCGGGCAAGGACCGCGCCGATGGCTTCTACGGCGCCGTGGGCGTCTCGTTCCTGACGGCGGTCTGAACATGATCGACTACCGGGGCACACGCGTACGCATCACCGACAAGGCGCTGTCGCTCAGGCATGGCGGGGTGACGCGATGAGCAAACCGCTCGCAGGACAAACCGCACTGGTCACCGGCGCCACCCAGGGCATCGGCCGAGCCGTCGCCCTGGCACTGGCGGAGGCCGGCGCGCAGGTGTGGATCAACCACCTCGACCAGCCGGAAGCCGCCATTGCGCTGGTGGCTCGCATCGCCGCGGCAGGCGGTCGCGCCCATGCCGTGCAGGCCGACGTCGCGATGCCGGAACAGGTCGCCGGGATGTTCGCCCGCGTGCTGGCGGACGGCGACCTGGACATCCTGGTGAACAACGCCGGGATCATCCTGGAAAAGCCTTTTCTCGATACCAGCGAGGACGACTGGGCGACACTGCTCGGCGTCGACCTGCATGCCGTGTACCGCTGCTGTCGCCATGCCCTGACGCACATGCAGGCGCGCGGCAGCGGCCGCATCGTCAATATCGCCTCGGAGCTGGGCCAGCTCGGCCGCGAACGCTACGCCGCCTACTGCGCCGCCAAGGCCGGGGTGATCGGCCTGACCAAGGCGCTGGCGCGGGAATTCGCCCCGCACATCCGCATCAACGGCGTGGCGCCGGGGCCGGTGGACACGCCGATGGTTTCGGTCGAGCACATGAGCGAGGCGATGATCGCCCGCGAAACCGCGATCCCCGCCGGGCGTCTCGGCCAGCCCGAGGAGATCGCCGCGGCGGTGCTGTTCCTGGTCTCGCCCGGCGCCAGCTTCTTCCACGGGCAGATGCTCGGCGCCAATGGCGGCGCCTGGATGGGTGCCTGATGCGCGCGGAACTCGTCCTGCTGCTGGGCGCCGCCATCTGGGGCCTGGGCTGGATGCCCCTGGCGCACTTCGCCGACCAGGGCCTGGCCGGCATGCCGGTGGTGCTCTGCACCTACGGAATGCTGTGCACGGTGGCCGTGCCGCTGGTGCTGCGCCAACGCCGGCAATGGTGGCCCCAGCGCGGCGCCCTGCTGGCCATCGGCGCGTTCGGCGGCTGGGCCACCGCCGGGCTGGTGGCGGCGCTCTCCGAGGGCGACGTGGTGCGCGCCATGCTGCTGTTCTATCTCGCGCCGGTCTGGGGCCTGCTGGGAGGCCGGTTGCTGTTCGGCGAACAGCTCACCCCCGCGCGGCTCGGCGCCCTGGCGCTGGCCATGCTCGGCATCGCCCTCACCCTGGGCGTCAGCCGCGAGACCTTTCGCCCACTGGGCCCGAGCGACTGGCTGGCGCTCTCCGCCGGCTTCGCCTTCGCCCTCAACAACCTCGCCACCCGCGCCGCCGAACAGGTGCCGCTGGCCAGCAAGGCGGTGGTCGGTTTCATCGGCAGCGCCGCGCTGGGCGGCCTGTTCTGCCTGCTGCAAGGCACGCCACTGCCCACCCTCGACGCTCACCAATGGCTGCAGCTGGCCGGCTTTGGGCTGTTCTGGCTGGCCGCCATGGGCGCCGCGCAATACGGCTTCAGCCACGTCGAAGCGAGCCGGGCCGCCGTGCTGGTGGTGATCGAGTTGCTGGTCGCCGTGCTCACTGCCGCCTGGTTCGGCGAGCGCGAACTGGGCCTGCGCGAATGGCTCGGCGGCTCCCTGGTGCTGGCCGCGGCGCTGATCGCCGCGCGCCCGTCTGCTGACTCTTCCCCCACTCTCTGCGAGGCCGAAACATGACTGTCCGCATGGACCAGCTCAGCTGGGTCGAATACGCGCGCCGGGTGCGCGAGCAATCCCCCGTGGTGTTCCTGCCGTGCGGCGCCACCGAGCAGCACGGCCCGCACCTGCCGCTGGGCACCGATGCGCTGCTGGCCAGCGCGCTGTGCGAAGACGTCGCCCGCCAGGTCGACGGCCTGGTCGCGCCCGCGCTCTCCTACGGCTACAAGTCGCAGCCCAAGTGCGGCGGCGGCCAGCACTTCTGCGGCACCACCAGCCTCGACGGGCAGACCCTGATCGCCCTGGTGCGCGACGCCGTGCGCGAGTTCGCCCGCCACGGCGTCACCCGCCTGGTGCTGGTGGATGGGCACTACGAGAACCAGTGGTTCGTCACCGAGGGCATCCAGCTCGCCCTCCGAGAGCTGGGCCCTTCCAGCCCGCTGGACGTGATGCGCCTGGAGCACTGGGACTTCTGCAGCCAGGCCACGCTCAACGACGTCTTCCCTGACGGCTTCCCCGGCTTCGCCCTGGAGCACGCGGCGGTGATCGAGACCTCGCTGATGCTGCACTACCTGCCCAACCTGGTGCGCCTGGACCTGATTCCCGACGACGGCCCGGCCGACTTTCCCCCCTACGACATGTACCCCAGCCGCACCGAATGGGTGCCGCCCTCGGGTGTGCTGTCGTCGGCGCGCGGTTCCAGCCCCGACAAGGGCCTGCGCATGGCGAAGGACATCGTCCAGGGGATCGCCGCCGCGGTGCGCAAGGAGTTCGCATTGTGAGCAGCGCCCTGATCGTCATCGACATGCAGCGCGACTTCTGCGCCCCCGGCGGCTACGCCGACCAGGCGGGGCTGGAGATCGGCCGCCTGCGCGCACCGATCCCGGCCATCTCCCGCCTGCTGGACAGCGCCCGCGCCCAGGGCCTGTTGGTGGTGCACACCCGCGAAGGGCATCGCCCGGACCTCAGCGACCTGCACGAAAGCAAACGCCGCCGCGCCGAACAGGCCGGCGCGCCCATCGGCGCACGCGGCCCGCTGGGCCGCCTGCTGGTGCGCGGCGAGTACGGCCACGACCTGATCGACGAGCTGCGCCCGCTGGCCGGCGAGCCGGTGATCGACAAGCCCGGCTACAGCGCCTTCGCCTACACCGACCTGGACCTGCTGCTGCGCCGCCGCGGTATCGGCCATCTGGTGCTGTGCGGCGTGACCACCGAAGTCTGCGTGTCCTCCACGCTGCGCGCCGGGGTGGAACTGGGCTATGCCTGCACCCTGGTCAGCGATGCCTGCGGCTCGCCGAGCGCCGAGTTGCACGCCGCCGCCCTGGCGATGGTGGCGGTGGAAGGCGGCCTGTTCGGCCGCGTGCTGGACAGTCGTTCCATGCTCGCCGAATGGGAGGAAAACCCGTGCCTGGCCTGACCCTTCCCGCGGTGCCGCCGGCCTACCTCGGCGTCTGGCAACGCACCCTGCTGACCACCACGGCGGGCATCCGCGACACCGGCACCCGCGTCTACTGGCTGCAGACCGAGCGCCTGTTCGCCGACCTGCGCATTCCGCTGCCGGCACCCGAAACGCCCGCGCAACTGGCCACCCAGGCCGGATTCGCCGGCATCACCGAGGTCACCGGCGACCTCTGCCAATGGCATCGGGCGATCGACTTCCAGCCGCCCAACGGCGGCGAGGACATCGGCCGCATGCACTTCGTCGACAGCGAAAAGGTGCTGGAAGACGGCCTGGACGGCAGCTACCACGAGGTCTGGGAACGCCTGCCGGAATCCCTTGGGCGCAACCGCGGCACCTGGCTGCTGGGCGCCGATGGCCGCCAGGGCTGCCTGCTGCTGGCCGGCGACTGCTTCCTGTTCGCCGCTGGACGGCGCCTGGCGCTGCCGCACGCCGAGTCCCTGGCCGCGCTGTTCGACGGCGACAACGCCGAGCTGCTGGATTTCGAACTGAGCTTTGGCCGTCACCAGGGCGGTGCGATGCCCTGGCAGATCGAGCTGAGCACCCTGCCCGCGCGCATCGGCGCCCGTCTGTTGCCCGCCGACGCCGACGCCGACCCCGACCACCCCGACCTGCTGCGCGACGCCCGCTGGCTCAACCGCCTGGGCGCGAAGCCGCCGGCCGGTGGCTGGCAACCCTGCGAGCGGCCCCTGTTCCCCGATGTGGAGGTGACGCCATGACCGCCCACCAACCCCTGCCCCGCCCTGCCACCCAACCTGCCCGCCAGCGCTGGTGGGTGATCCGTGGCGAGCTGCCGCGCAGCGCCGTCTGGGCCCTGGCCGCCGCCGGCCTGCTGCTGCCGTTGCTGCTGTGGTGGGCCTACAGCGCCGCCGGGCTGGCCAACCCGATGTTCTTCCCCGGCCCGGACGCGGTGCTGGCGCGCATCGGCCACTGGTGGAGCGACGAGGGCCTGGTCGGCGACATCGCCATCAGCGTCTACCGGGTCATGGCCGGCTTCCTCGCCTCCGCGGTGATCGCCCTGCCGCTGGGCCTGTACATCGGCACCTACCGCCCGGTGCAGGCCTTCCTCGAACCGCTCACCGACTTCATCCGCTACATGCCGGCGGTGGCGTTCATCCCGCTGGTGATGCTCTGGGTCGGCATCGACGAAGGCTCCAAGGTGCTGATCATCTTCATCGGCACCTTCTTCCAGATGGTGCTGATGGTCGCCGAGGACGTGCGCCGCGTGCCCCTGGCGCAGATCGAGGCGGCGCAGACCATGGGCGCCAACCGCGCCGAGATCATCCGCCTGGTGGTGCTGCCCTCCGCGCGCCCGGCATTGCTGGACACCCTGCGCATCACCTGCGGCTGGGCCTGGACCTACCTGGTGGTGGCCGAACTGGTCGCCGCCAACTCCGGCCTGGGCTACGCCATCCTGCGCGCCCAGCGCTACATGCAGACCGACAAGATCTTCGCCGGCATCCTGCTGATCGGCGTCATCGGCCTGCTCACCGACCAGGCGTTCCGCTGGCTCGGCCGGGTGGCCTTCCCCTGGATGAAGAGGTAAATCCGATGAGCCAGAACAAGATCGCCATCCGCCACGTCGACAAGGTCTTCAGCAGCCAGGGCCGGCAGGTGCAGGCGTTGCAGGACGTGAACCTGGACATCCGCACCAACGAGTTCGTCACCTTCGTCGGCGCCTCGGGCTGCGGCAAGTCCACCCTGCTGCGCAGCATCGGCGGCCTGGAGCGCCACAGCGGCGGCGAGATCCTCGTCGATGGCCGCGCCGTGGACGGCCCCGGCATCGACCGCGCCATGGTGTTCCAGCACTACAGCCTGTACCCCTGGCTGCGGGTGATGGAGAACATCAAGTTCTGCCGCCGGCTCAAGGTGGTGTCCGACACCGTGCGCGGCGATGCCGACGTGGAGGTCGCCAGCGGCCGCGCCGACGCGCTGCTCAACCTGATGGGCCTCTCGGCCTTCGCCCAGGCCTACCCCAGCCAGCTCTCCGGCGGCATGCAGCAGCGCGTGGCGATCGCCCGCGCACTGATGCCCAAGCCGCAGATCCTGCTGATGGACGAGCCCTTCGGCGCCCTGGACGCGCAGACCCGCGAGGTGATGCACGACCTGATCCGCCATGTGCACCGCCTGGAGAACAGCACCATCCTGTTCGTCACCCACGACGTCGAGGAAGCGATCTACCTGGGCGGCCGCGTGGTGCTGATGGCGCCGCGCCCCGGCCGCATCGACAGCGTCTACGACGTGCCGTTGCCGGCCGAGCGCAACCAGGACATGAAGATGGCGCCGGAATTCATCGCCCTGAAGAAGGAAATCCTTGCCCGCATCCGCGAGACCTCGGGCATGAGCACCGACCTGGAACTGCTGGAGCAACTGACCCGCACGGCAGCGCCGGTCTGACCACAGGGCAAGGGAAGCGGCGGAGCGGATAGCCCCGCCGTTGTGCCGGGCATGGCGCCCGAAACGGAGTGCGCCAGAAAGCGCGAGGGAGACGGCCTGCCGGGAGCGGGTAGCTCCACCCGGGGGCTGGCGGGCCGGTGGCCGCGGTGGCGGCCTTGAAGCTGGCCGGGAGCGCCCGGTAAGGCGCTCCCGGCACGGTCGTCAGCCGATGGTCATCAGGCTGGCGTTGCCGCCGGCTGCGGCGGTGTTGACACTCAGGGCACGCTCGATCAGCAGGCGTTCCAGCGGGATGTCGGTCTCCCCGCGGTTCAGCCCGGTGACGCCGACGATGGCGCCCTTGCGCTGGCTGGCCAGTTCGCAGACCGCGCGCAGCTGGTCGGAATCGCCGTGGTGCAGGATGGCGTCGAACACCTTGTCGGTGGCGCTCCAGTCAGCGACCAGCTCGATGCGCTGGGCGACTTCCTTCGGCAGTTCCTTGACCACGGCGGCGTTGGACTCGGCCACCAGCGGACGGCTGCCCACGCTGAGCACCGCGGCCAGCTGGGCCAGCAGGTCGGCACGGTCTTCCGCCAGGCACAGCACGTGTTCGCGCGGCAGCAGCGTGTAGGTGTTGCGTTCGCCGGTCGGGCCGGTGAGCACCTGCTGGGTGAAGCTTTGCGCCAGTTCGCCGTAGCCGCTGAGCAGGCTCGCCAGGGCGGCGTCCTTCTGCCCGGCCCACTTGGCCAGGGCTTCCACGGCCTGCTGGGCGTCCTTGGGACGCGGCAGCGCCTGGGCGCCATCGCCCTTGAGCTGGTTGGCCACCGCATCCTGCGGGCGGGTCGAGAGCAGGCGGTACAGGTACAGCGGGCCACCGGCCTTCGGACCGGTGCCGGACAGGCCTTCACCGCCGAAGGGCTGCACGCCGACCACCGCGCCCACCACGTTGCGGTTGACGTAGAGGTTGCCGACATGGGCGGTGCCGACGACCTGGGCGATGGTCTCGTCGATACGGGTGTGCACGCCCAGGGTCAGGCCGTAGCCGGATTCGTTGATCTGCGCGAGCAACTGGTCCAGGTCCGCGCGCTGGTAGCGCACCACATGCAGCACCGGGCCGAAGATTTCGCGCTTGAGTTCGCTGAAGCTGTCCAGCTCGATCAGGGTCGGCACGACGAAGGTGCCGCGCTTGATTTCCTCGGCGTCCAGGCGGGCGCTCTGGAACACCTTGCGGCCTTTGTCGCGCATGGCCTGGATGTGCTTGTCGATGTTGGCCTTGGCTTCCTCGTCGATCACCGGGCCGATGTCGGTGTGCAGGCGTTCCGGCGCGCCGACGCGGTACTCGGCCATGGCGCCCTTGAGCATCTGCACCACGCGGTCGGCGGCGTCTTCCTGCACGCACAGCACGCGCAGCGCGGAGCAACGCTGGCCGGCGCTGTCGAAGGCGGAGTTGACGACGTCCACCACCACCTGCTCAGCCAGCGCCGAGGAGTCGACGATCATTGCGTTGAGGCCGCCGGTCTCGGCGATCAGCGGGATGGTGCGGCCCTGGGCGTCGAGGCGGCCGGCGATGTTGCGCTGGAGGATGCCGGCCACTTCGGTGGAGCCGGTGAACATCACGCCGCGCACGCGCTCATCGCCCACCAGGCGGGCACCGACGGTCTCGCCACGGCCCGGCAGCAGCTGCACGGCGCCAGCCGGCACGCCGGCTTCCAGCAGGATGCGCACGGCCTGCGCGGCGATCAGCGGCGTCTGCTCGGCGGGCTTGGCCAGCACGGTATTGCCAGCGGCCAGGGCGGCGGCCACCTGGCCGCTGAAGATCGCCAGCGGGAAGTTCCACGGGCTGATGCACACCACCGGGCCCAGCGGGCGGTGGCTGTCGTTGGCGAAGTGGGTGCTGGCCTGGGCGCCGTAGTAGCGCAGGAAGTCCACCGCCTCGCGCACTTCGGCGATGGCGTTGGCGAAGGTCTTGCCCGACTCGCGCACCAGCACGCCCATCAGCGACTGGATCTCGGCCTCCATCAGGTCGGCAGCGCGCTGCAGGATGGCGCCGCGCTCGGCCGGCTGGGTGGACTGCCAGATCTGCGCGCTGGACAGTGCACCGAGAATGGCGTTGTTGACGTCGGCTTCGCTGGCCTCGCGAACGTGGCCCACCACGTCGCGGTGGTCGGCCGGGTTGCGCACCGGCTGCGGCTCGCCCGGCGCGGCGTCGGCCAGGCCCAGCATCGGCTCGGCGAGGTAGGCGTGGTTGGTGCTCGACAGCAGCGCCGAGGACAGCGAACCCAGGCGGTGCTCGTTGGCCAGGTCGATGCCGGCGGAGTTCAGCCGGGCGTCGCCATAGAGGTCGCGCGGCAGCGGGATGCGCGGGTGCGGCAGGCCCAGGGTGCCTTCCTGCGCGGCCATCTGCTCGACCTGCAGCACCGGGTCGAGCACCAGGTCCTGCAGCGAGATGCTGTGGTCGGCGATGCGGTTGACGAAGGAGGTATTGGCCCCGTTTTCCAGCAGGCGGCGCACCAGGTACGCCAGCAGGGTCTCGTGGCTGCCCACCGGGGCGTAGATGCGGCACGGACGGTTGAACTTGCCGTCGGCGACCTTGCCCACCACCTGCTCGTAGAGCGGCTCGCCCATGCCGTGCAGGCACTGGAACTCGTACTGGCCGGGGTAGTAGTTCTGCCCGGCCAGCTGGTAGATGGCCGACAGCGAGTGGGCGTTGTGGGTGGCGAACTGCGGGTAGATGGATTCCGGCACCGCCAGCAGCTTGCGCGCGCAGGCCAGATAGGAGACGTCGGTGTACGGCTTGCGGGTGTAGACCGGGTAGCCTTCCAGGCCGTTGACCTGGGCCAGCTTGATCTCGCTGTCCCAGTAGGCGCCCTTCACCAGGCGAATCATGAGGCGGTGACGGCTGCGCTTGGCCAGGTCGATCACGTAATCGATTACGTAGGGGCAGCGCTTCTGGTAGGCCTGGATGACGAAGCCGATGCCGTTCCAGCCGGCCAGGGACGGCTCGAAGCACAGACGCTCGAGCAGGTCGAGGGAGATTTCCAGGCGGTCGGCTTCCTCGGCGTCGATGTTGATGCCGATGTCGTAGTCGCGGGCCATCTTCACCAGGCCGAGCACGGTCGGGTACAGCTCGTCCATCACCCGGTCGTACTGGGCGCGGCTGTAGCGCGGGTGCAGCGCGGAGAGCTTGATCGAGATGCCCGGGCCTTCGTAGATACCGCGGCCGTGAGAGGCCTTGCCGATGGCATGGATGGCCTGTTCGTAGGAAGCCAGGTAGCGCTTGGCGTCCTCATCGGTCAGCGCGGCTTCGCCGAGCATGTCGTAGGAGTAGCGGAAGCCCTTGGATTCCATGTTGGCCGCGTTGGCCAGGGCCTCGGCGATGGTCTCGCCGGTGACGAACTGCTCGCCCATCAGGCGCATCGCCATGTCCACGCCCTTGCGGATCAGCGGCTCGCCGGACTTGCCGATGATGCGGTTGAGCGCCGAGGACATGCCCGCCTCGGTGTGGGTCGACACCAGCTTGCCGGTGATCAGCAGGCCCCAGGAGGCCGCATTGACGAACATCGACGGGCTCTGGCCCAGGTGCTGGCTCCAGTTGCCGTTGCTGATCTTGTCGCGGATGAGCGCATCACGGGTGGCCTTGTCCGGAATGCGCAGCAGCGCCTCGGCCAGGCACATCAGCGCCACGCCTTCCTGGGACGACAGGGAGAACTCCTGCAGAAGACCCTGCACCAGGCCCTGGCGGCCGCCGGCGTTCTTCTGGTTGCGCAGCTTCTCGGCGATGCCCAGGGCCATCTTGCTGGCGGCGGCGGCCTGCTCCTTCGGCAGACGGGCCAGGTCCAGCAGCATCGGCAGCGCCTCGGTTTCCGGGCGGCGGTAGGCGGCGGTGATGGCCGCGCGCAGCACGGACTGCGGCAGGATGCTTTCAGCGAAATCGAGGAAGACCTGCAGCCCTTGTTCGTTCAGCGCATCCAGCGATTCCTCGCCCGCCGCGGCAGCGAGACCGGATTGCTCGGCCGGGGTCAGCCCGCCTTCCACCTGCTCCAGGTAGGAGAAGATGGCCTGCTTGATCAGCCAGTGCGGGGTACGGTCGAGTTGCTGGGCAGCCAGCTTGAGGCGCTCGCGGGTGGCGTCGTCGAGCTTCACGCCAAGGGTGGTGGTGGCCATGGGGCTTCCTGTTGTTAGAAGGTGTGCCTGAAAAACGGCGCAAGGTTATACCGCCGAATCGCAAGGTGCAACCAGGTGCAACCCAATAAAAACAAGCGGTTGGTCGTACGCGCAAATCCGGTGCAACCGGTGACATTTCCCACACACGGCGCTACCAAACGGAGCACGGCCACGGGCTCGCCCGGCGACAAGTCGCGAGGAGCGGCCGGACGGCAGGAGGAAAGCAGTGTTCGTGCCAGGGTTGAAAAAGGTGCAACCCTTCGGTTTGGCTGGGGAATGACCGGTGCGCAAGACAACCCCGCGAGAGCCTCGCCGGGGATGGAGCCACGTCGGCCCTGCCGACGGATCGCGGGCGTGGCCCGCTCCTACACCAACCCAACCAACCTGTAGGAGCGTGCCATGCACGCGACCGCGGACGAAGTCCGCCCCTATGCCAAGGCCGGCCTGTAGGAGCGAGCTTGCTCGCGAACCGCACAACGCCGGCCCTGCCGGGGCGGGTCGCGGGCGCGGCCCGCTCCTACACGAACCGCAACCTGTAGGAGCGTGCCATGCACGCGACCGCGGACGCAGTCCGCTCCTACGCCTGGGCCGACCTGTAGGAGCGAGCTTGCTCGCGAACGCGCACAACGCCGGCCCTGCCGACGGGTCGCGGGCGTGGCCCGCTCCTACACGAACGCAACCTGTAGGAGCGTGCCATGCACGCGATCGCGGACGAAGTCCGCTCCTACGCCAGGGCCGGCCTGTAGGAGCGAGCTTGCTCGCGAACCCTCCGGCGCCCTTTTCCTGATTGCACCGGAAGCAGCGGATTCCGCCGCGAGGCATTTCGCGGGCGTGGCCCGCTCCTACAGGTTGGCGTCTCCCGCCGGGCGCAGGATCAGGCAGCCCAGGGGCGGCAGGTCCAGCGCGAGGGATTGGGTCTGCCCGTGGGATTCATGCGGGTCGCTCTCCAGGGTTCCGCGGCTACCGGCGCCGGAGCCGCCGAAGGCGTCGGCGTCGCTGTTCAACAGCACCTCCCAGTGCCCGGCCAGGGGGACGCCGACGCGGTAGTGCGGGCGTGGCACGGGGGTGAAGTTGTGCACCACCAGCAGCGGCGCACCGTCGCCAGCCAGGCGCAGCCAGGCGAACACGCTGTTGAGCGAGTCGTCGCCGATCAGCCAGTGGAAGCCCTCGGCGCGGTCGTCGAAGGCATGCAGCGCCGGCTCCTCGCGTAGCAGGCGGTTGAGTTCGCGTACCAGCGCCTGGGTGCCGAAGTGCTCAGCATAGCGCAACAGGTACCAATCCAACTGGCCGTCATGGTCCCACTCCCGCCACTGGCCGAACTCGCAGCCCATGAACAGCAGCTTCTTGCCCGGGTGCGTCCACATCATCGAGAGGAACAGCCGCAGGTTGGCGAATTGCTGCCAGCGGTCGCCCGGCATCTTGCCCAGCAGCGAGCCCTTGCCATGCACCACTTCGTCGTGGGAGATGGGCAGGATGAAATGCTCGCTGAAAGCGTAGAGCAGGCCGAAGGTCAGCTTGTGGTGGTGGTAGCCGCGGTTGATCGGGTCCTCGTGGATGTATGAGAGGCTGTCGTGCATCCAGCCCATGTTCCACTTGTAGGCGAAGCCCAGGCCGCCCTCTTCCGTCGGCCGGCTGACGCCCGGCCAGGCGGTGGATTCCTCGGCGATGACCAGCGCGCCCGGCGCTTCGGTGTGGACGACGGCGTTGAGGTGGCTGAGGAATTCGATGGCTTCGAGGTTCTCCCGGCCACCGTGGCGGTTGGGGATCCACTCGCCCTCCTTGCGCGAATAGTCGCGGTAGAGCATCGAGGCCACGGCATCCACGCGCAGCCCGTCGACGTGGTATTCGCGCAGCCAGTGCAGCGCCGAGGCCAGCATGAAGCCATGCACCTCGTTGCGCCCCAGGTTGTAGATGTAGGTATCCCAGTCCTGGTGGAAGCCTTCGAAGGGATGCGCGTACTCGTACAGCGAGGTGCCATCGAAGTGCGCCAGGCCATGGGCGTCGGTGGGGAAATGCGCCGGCACCCAGTCGAGGATCACACCGATGCCGGCCTGGTGGCAGCGATCGACGAATCGGGCGAAGTCCGCCGGGCTGCCGTAGCGTGCGGTGGGGGCGAACAGCGAGAGCGGCTGGTAGCCCCAGGAGCCGCCGAAGGGGTGCTCCATGATCGGCATCAGCTCGATATGGGTGAAGCCCAGGTCGGTGATGTAGGGGATCAGCCGGTCGGCCAGCTCGTCCCAGGTGGGCGCGCGGTTGTCCACCCACTGCCAGGAGCCGGCATGCAATTCGTAGATCGACAGCGGCCGATCGTGGCCCTGCCGCTCGCCGCGCTGGCGCATCCAGTCATCATCCTGCCAGGCGAAGGGCGTCGGGTCCGGCACCCGCGAGCCGGTGGCCGGCGGCATTTCGGTGGCCAGCGCCATCGGGTCGGCCTTGAGCGGCAGCAAGCCGTCCTGCCCCAGCAGTTCGTACTTGTAGACCTCACCCGGCTGCAGGCGCGGGATGAACAGCTCCCACACCCCCGCCGGGTAGCGCAGGCGCATCACGTGGCGGCGGCCGTCCCAGCCGTTGAAGTCGCCCACCACCGACACCCGCCGGGCGTTGGGCGCCCACACGGCGAAGCGCACGCCGGGCACGCCCTCGTGTTCCATCACCTGGGCGCCGAAGCACTTGCCGAGCTGGCGGTGATTACCCTCGGCGAACAGGTAGAGATCCAGCTCGCTCAAGGACGGACCGAACGCATAGGGGTCTTCGGTGACCTGCTCGTGCTCCGGCCAGTGGATGCGCAGGCGGTATGGCGTCTTCTGCGGCAAGCGGGCGATGAACAGCCCGCTGGCGTCCACCGACTCCATGGCGGCGAGGAACTCGTCGCGGGGCGACAGCAATTCCACCGCCAGCGCGCCGGGCAGCCACACGCGCACCAGCTCGCCGTCTTCATCGCGGTGTGGGCCGAGGAAGGCGAAAGGGTCGGCGTGATCGGCACGCTGCAGGTGGTCCAGGTCGCTACGCGGGGTCATGTACGTCCTCCAATCAGATGTCGTGCCAATTCGAATAGTCCTTGCAGGGGTACTTCCAGCCAGTCCGGGCGGTGGCCGGCTTCGTAGAGCACTTCGTAGGCGGCCTTTTCCAGGCTGAACAGGGCCAGTGCCGCGCCCTCGCCTTCGCGGCCATGCCATTCATGCGGCAGGTCGACCGCCGCGGCGCGGTAAGCCTCGAGGAAGGCGTCGCGGGCCTCGCGGCGGTAACGCAGGGCCAGCTCGCCACGGGCCGCCTGCACCTCCGCGGGCGCCTCGGTGCCCTGGGCGCTGCGCAGGGCCATGGCGGCGGCGTAATCGAAGGAGCGCAGCACACCGGTCACGTCCTTCAGCGGGCTGTGGCGCTGGCGGCGCTCGGCCAGCGGACGATTGGGCTCGCCTTCGAAGTCGATGAGGTAGGCGTCGCCCTGCACCACCAGCACCTGCCCGAGGTGCAGGTCGCCGTGGACGCGGATCATCACCCCGCCCTCGGCCAGCCGCGCCAGATTGCCCACGGCCTGCAGCAGTTCGCTGCGTTTCTCGAGCAGCCAGTCGACCATCACGCCGCCCCGCTCGTCGAGGTGCTCGCGCGCGCCTTGCAGCGCTTGCAGGGCCTGCTCGATCTGCGCGCCGATGCTGCGGGTCCACCCTGCGCTGTCGGCGGCGGTACTGCGGTGCAAGCCAAAGTCCGGCTCCTCGGTGGCCTCGGCCAGCAACTGGTGCATCTCGCCCAGGCGCTGGCCGAACTTGCCGGCGAACAGGCGCAGCTCTTCCATCACGTCGAATTCCGGCTCGGCGGTTTCCACGCCGGGCAGCAGGCCGTCGCGCATGGCGCGCTCCAGCTGGTTCAGCGTCCAGCTCCAGGCGTCACCCTGGTTGCTCAGGTAGCCCTGCAGCAGCATCAGGGTGTGCGGCTGGCCCTGGGCATCGATGCGGCGCACCTCGCCCAGTAGCGGCGCGATGTTGGCGAAGCCGCGCCGGCTGAGATAGCCACCCATTTCCGCCTCCGGATGCACCCCGGGGAAGACCCGGCGCAGCAGCTTGAGCAACAGGCGATTGCCGATCAGCGCGGAACTGTTGGATTGCTCGACGCCCAGCACGCGAATCTCCGCGTCGTCGTCGATGTCGGCGAATTGTTCCAGGCCGGGTTGCGCCAGGAATTGCAGCTCCCCCGCCGGGCCCTGCAGGGTCACGCCCTGGCGCAGCAGGTTGAGGATCAGCCGGCTGAAACGCGGCAGGCTGAAGGCGTCGGTGAGCAGGCCGACCCGGCGCCCGCGGCGCAGGCGCGCCAGGGCCAGTTGCTGCGGCAGGTCGTGGCCACTGCTGGATTTCTCCGGGACGGCGGCCATCGGCAGCTGGTAATGCTCCGCGCCGTCGGCCCCGTTGACTTCCACTTCCGCCAGCATGGGCGCGGCATCGTCCTCGGTCAGCGGCATGGCGTACAGCAGATGGGCGCTGCCCGCCTCCAGGCGCCCGGCGGCGAACCAGCGGCGCTTGGGCAGGTAGCGCGGCAGCGAGTCGTTCTCCAGCAGCTCGCGCGGGGCGCCATTCATGATCTCGCCCAGGCGCTGGGCCAGCACCAGGGTAGGCAGCTCGGGCATACGCTCCACCGGCTTCACGTGCCAGGCCGGCATCTGCTGGCTGTCGGCCAGGTAGAACCAGTAGAAGCCATAGGGCGGCAGGGTCAGCAGGTAGGTCATGCGGCCGATGGGCGGGAAGGACGAGCCCCCGAGCATCTCCACCGGCACCCGGCCGTCGAACGCCGCGAGGTCCAGCTCCACCGCCTGGGCGGCATTGGACAGGTTGGCCACGCAGAGGATGGTGTTTTCGCTGGCGTCCTCGCCCTCGGGCTTGTACTGGCGCAGGTAGGCGAGGATGCGACGGTTCGGCGGAGACAGCATGGTGATGCTGCCACGGCCGAAGGCCTTCTGCTGCTTGCGGATGCCGAGCATGCGCCGGGTCCAGTTGAGCAGCGAATGGGGGTCGCGGGCCTGGGCCTCGACGTTGACGCTCTGGTAGCCGTAGAGCGAATCGAGGATCGGCGGCAGCACCAGGCTGGCCGGGTCGGCGCGGGAGAAGCCGCCGTTGCGGTCCATCGACCACTGCATGGGGGTGCGCACGCCGTCGCGGTCGCCCAGGTAGATGTTGTCGCCCATGCCGATCTCGTCACCGTAGTACAGGGTCGGCGTGCCGGGCATGGACAGCAGCAGGCTGTTGAGCAGTTCGATGCGCCGGCGGTCGCGCTCCACCAGCGGCGCCAGGCGGCGGCGGATACCCAGGTTGATGCGCGCGCGGCGGTCGGCGGCGTAGTAGTTCCACAGGTAGTCGCGCTCGTCGTCGGTGACCATCTCCAGGGTCAGCTCATCGTGGTTGCGCAGGAAGATCGCCCACTGGCAGTTGTCGGGGATGGCCGGGGTCTGGCGCAGGATGTCGGTGATCGGGAAGCGGTCTTCCTGGGCGATGGCCATGTACATGCGCGGCATCAGCGGGAAGTGGAAGGCCATGTGGCATTCGTCGCCGGGGCCGCCGTCGGTGCCGCCGAAATACGGGCGGGTGTCTTCCGGCCACTGGTTGGCCTCGGCCAGCAGCATGCGGTCCGGGTAGTGGGCGTCCAGTTCGGCGCGGATGCGCTTGAGCACCACGTGAGTCTCGGGGAGGTTCTCGTTGTTGGTGCCTTCGCGCTCGATCAGGTAGGGGATCGCATCCAGGCGCAGGCCGTCCACGCCCAGGTCCAGCCAGTAGCGCATCACCCCGAGCACCGCACGCAGCACCTGCGGGTTGTCGAAGTTGAGATCCGGCTGGTGCGAGTAGAAGCGGTGCCAGAAGTACTGCCCGGCCACCGGGTCCCAGGTCCAGTTGGACTGCTCGGAGTCGATGAAGATGATCCGCGTCTGGTCGTACTTGCTGTCGTCGTCGGACCACACGTACCAGTTGCGCGCCTGGGAGCCCTTCTTCGCCCGCCGCGCGCGCTGGAACCAGGGATGCTGGTCGGAGGTGTGGTTGATCACCAGCTCGGTGATGACCCGCAGGCCGCGCTCGTGGGCCGCGTCGATGAAGCGACGGGCATCGGCCAGGGTGCCGTAGTCCGGGTGCACGCCCTTGTACATGGCGATGTCGTAGCCGTCGTCGCGCCGTGGCGAGGGGTAGAACGGCAGCAGCCAGAGGGTGTTCACGCCCAGCTCGGCGATGTAGTCGAGCTTCTCGATCAGCCCGCGGAAGTCGCCGATGCCGTCGTTGTTGGCATCGAAGAAGGATTTGACGTGCAACTGGTAGATGACCGCGTCCTTGTACCAGAGCGGGTCATCGAGAAAGGGGCGGGTCTTGCGCTTGGCCATGGTCGCAATCCTTCAGGTTCAGGTCTCGGGGTGCAGGCGCCAGATGCCGAACGGCAGGTGCCAGGGCTCGATGCGCATCCACTGGCGCTTGCCGTGCCAGGTCCAGCGGTGGCCGTTCATCAGGTCCTCGCCACCCATGGGCGCGTCATCGGGCAGGCCGAACTCCCACAGCGGCAGTTCGAAGTCGGCTTCCCGGGCGTTGTGCGGGTCGAGGCTGACCGCCACCAGAATGAAGTTGGAGAGGTCCGCGGTGCGCTTGCCGAACAGCAGGATGTTGTCGTTGAACGCGCGGTAGGCCTGGAAGCCCAGGTGGCTGTGCAGCGCCGGGTTCTCGCGGCGGATGCGGTTGAGCCGGGTGATCTCGCCGACGATGTTGCCGGGGGCGTGGTAGTCGCGCTGGCGCAGCTGGTACTTCTCCGAATCGAAGTACTCCTCCTTGCCCGGCACCGGGTCGGCCTCGCACAGTTCGAAGCCCGAGTACATGCCCCATAGCCCCGACCCCATGGTCGCCAGCGCCGCGCGGATGAGGAAACCGGCGCGCCCGGAACGCTGCAGGAAATACGGGTTGATGTCCGGCGTATTGACGAAGAAGTTCGGCCGGTAGCAGTCGCGCAGCGGCGCCTGGTTCAGCTCGCCGAGATACTCCTCCAGCTCCTGCTTGGTATTGCGCCAGGTGAAGTAGGTGTAGCTTTGGCTGAAACCGACCTTGCCCAGGCGCGCCATCATCGCCGGGCGGGTGAAGGCCTCGGCGAGGAAGATCACCTGCGGGTGCTCGCGGCGCACCTCGGCGATCAGCCATTCCCAGAACGGCAGCGGCTTGGTGTGCGGGTTGTCCACGCGGAACAGGGTCACGCCCTGCCCCACCCAGCCCAGCACCACGTCGAGCAGGCCGAGCCAGAGGTCGGGCACCGCGTCCGGCGCGTAGAAATCGACGTTGACGATGTCCTCGTACTTCTTCGGCGGGTTTTCCGCATGGCGGATGCTGCCATCGGCGCGCCAGCTGAACCAGCCGGGGTGGTCGCGCAGCCAGGGGTGGTCCGGCGAGCACTGGATGGCGAAGTCCAGGGCGACTTCCAGGCCGTGCTCGCGGGCGGCATCCACCAGTTCGCGGAAGTCCGCCAGGGTGCCCAGCTGCGGGTGCACCGCGTCATGGCCGCCCTCCTCGCTGCCGATGGCATAGGGGCTGCCGGGGTCGCCCTCGCCCGCCTGCAGACTGTTGTTGCGGCCCTTGCGGTGGGTGCGTCCGATGGGATGGATCGGCGGAAAATACAGCACGTCGAAGCCCATGGCGGCGATGTCCGGCAGGCGCCTGTGCACATCGGCGAAGGTGCCGTGCTGGCCGGGCACCGCGCTCTCCGAACGCGGGAACAGCTCGTACCAGCTGGCGAATTCGGCCAGGGGGCGTTCCACGTCCAGCTCGAAGGTCAGGCTGCGGGTGAGAAAGGGCCGGTGCTCGGCGCGCTGCATCAGCTCCAGGGTGCGCGGCGCCATGAAGAGTCCGAAGCGTGCTTCGCGGCTCTGGCTGCTCTGCAGCTCGCGGACGATCTCGCCCAGCTCCGCCTCGCAGTCGTCCGGCGCGGTCTGCAGCACCTTGTGCAATAGCTCGATGCCTTCGCGAAATTCGAGGTCCACCACCTGCCCGGCGGCGTACTTCTTCTCCAGCTCGTAGCGAAAGCTCGCATAGCTGTCGATCCAGGCCAGCACGATGAACTCGGTGCGGCCGACCTGGGTGGGGGTGATGTGCGTTTCCCAGTGATCGTTGCCGATCGGCAGCAAAGGCGTCTTCTGCCAGGGCTGGCCCTTGCCCTCACGCCAGGCGACCTCGGCGGCCAGCTTGTCGTGGCCATCGCTGAATATCCGTGCGTGGATGCGCGACGCGCGGTGGCTGATGGCCTTGGCGGCAAAGCGGCCGCTCTCCAGACGCGGCTCCACGTCCTCGATGACGATGCGCGCCTCATTGGCGGCGGCTTCAGCCCGGCTGGCGGGGTTCTCCAGTTCCATCGCGGCGCCCTCCTCGCGGCGGTGCGCGCCCCCTGGCGCGCTCATGGTGGATTGGCGAGCTACAGGGGGTTGGAAGCGGCGGAGGTCCGGCAAGTTCAGGCTAATTGCACCGACGGTTCGCTCAGGACGTCTTGCGCCTGGCCGCGCCCTTGCTGGCGGGCTTGCTGGCCGGGCTCTTCTTCGCCGGCGCGCTGGCGGCCGTGCGCTTCTTGCCATCGCCCTTTAGGCTGCGTTTGAGCAGTTCGGTGAGGTCGATGATGTCGGCGCCTTCCCCACCCTTGGCTTCGGCTTCCGGCACCTGGGCCAGTTGCCCCTTGGCGGCCTTCTGTTCCACCAGGCGGTGGATTTCCTCGCTGAAGGTGTCCTCGTATTCCGCCGGTTGCCACTGGCCGGTCATGTCCTTGACCAGGCGTTCCGCCATCTCGGCCTCGCGCTTGTCCAGCTTGACCTTGTCCAGCGCCAAGCCCAGTTCGTCCACCTCGCGCACGTCCGCCGGCCAGCGCAGGGTCATCAGCAGGATCGCCTCGCCCTCCTCGCGCAGCATCGCCAGGTGCTGGCGGCTGTGCATCACCAACTGGCAGACCGCGGCCTTGCCGGTCTTCTTCAGGGTATCGCGCAGCAGCACGTAGACCTTCTCGCCGCGCTTCTCCGGCGTCAGGTAGTACGGCGAGTCGTAGAACGGCACGGGGATCTCTTCGATATCGATGAAGCTGAGGATGTCGATGGTCTGGGTCGCTTCCGGCCGCGCGGCGCGGATTTCCTCCTCGCTGATCACCACGTAGCGCCCCTTCTCCAGCTCCACGCCCTTGACGATGTGCTCCTTGGGCACCTCCTTGCCAGTGATCTTGTTCACCCGCTTGTACCCCACCGGCTCCAGGCTGCGTTCGTCCAGCCAGTCGAAGTCGGTGCCACTGGAACGCGAGGCGCTGTTGAGCGCCACGGGGATGTGCACCAGGCCGAAGCTGATGGCGCCCTTCCAGATCACACGGGCCATGGGCAGTCCTCCTGCAGGGTCACGCCGTCGTCGAAATGCACGCGGCCTTCGCCGTCGATATCGCGCACCCGTTCGAGCATGCGCTGCGCTGCCGCCTCGGCCTCGGCGCCGTTGCGGCTACCCGGCGCGTAGACCCAGAGCACCTCCACCGCCGCGCCTTCGCGGCTGACCTGGTACTCGATCAGGCCGGTGTAGCGGCCCTGCTCAACCATGGCATCGGTCCAGGCGCAGGCCTGGGGAAATTCACGGAACATCGCGGTCCTCCCGCTGCTGTTCGTTGATGGAAAGGCGCTCGGCCCGCCGCTCGCCGGCATGGGGCAGGCAATGCAGCACCAGCAGCGCCAGCAAGGTGCCGAGCACGGCGGTCGCCGAATGCCCCAGGCCGACGCTGATGCCGATGGCGGTGCTCAGCCACAGGCCGGCGGCCGTGGTCAGCCCCTTTACATCGGAGGCGCGGCTGCCCTTGAGGATCGTCCCCGCGCAGAGGAACCCGATGCCGGCGGCGATGCCCTGGATCACGCGGCTGACGGCGTCCGCCTCCGTACTGCCTTCGCGGATCGCCATCACGAACAGCGCCGCGCCCAGGGTCACCAGCATGTGGGTGCGCAGGCCGGCGGCCTTGCCCTTGCTCTCGCGCTCATAGCCCAGCACGCCACCCAGCAGCACCGCCAGCGACAGGCGCAGCGAGGCGCGGGTGATCTGCTCGACTTCGCTGAGGTCGGAGAACTCGGCGACCAGCGTCGCCCAGATGCGCTCCAGTAGGTCCATGTCCGGCTCGTGTGGCGGCCCCGATATCAGTCCAGACCGGCGCGAGGGCGATTTGGTTTGCTCAATTTTCCCAACGGCGCACAACCGCTCGGCGGAAAGTCCGCCGATGTGTCGTGAAAGCCGCAGGTTGCGTGGTCCATGACTCAAACCCCGGCCACCCACCGGCCGTGCATCGTGCAACCTGCAAAGGAGACCGCGGATGAGCGACGACCCCGAGAGTTTCGCCAATGCCTATCAAAGCGCGCTGGTGGAGGTGGCCCTGCCCGCCTTCGCCCGCGCCAGCGAATTCGCCCGCGAACACGGCCTGGAATGCACCGTGGAGCTGCTCGAAGGCCGCCGCCACCTACCGGAGCTGAGCCTGAAAGTGCGGGGCTCCTGCCATGACCCGGAGTGCGTCTGCCGCATCACCGCCGACCCGCAGACCCAGCGCCTGTGCCACGAGAACCGCTGCGGCGACAGCGAAGCCGACGTGCAGCAGGTGATCGGCTCGCTCGCCTCGCTCAACGAAATGGTGCTCGACACCCGCCTGCTGGAATTCTTCCAGAGCTCCTTCGCCCTGCACCTGGACTACGCGTCCAGCCGGCATGCGGGAGGGTTCTGGTAGGCATCGGGCTTTCAGCGGAGGCCGTGAGCCCCGCCGGCGCTGGCGGGGTTGCCCATCGCCAGCGCCCCGCCCCTCAATCTCCGCAAACCGCCGGGCGCGCGCTCCAGCCCATGCGTACCTCGGGGTGTCCGGTGTGTGCGTCCTGGCGTTCTTCCAGCACCACGAAGCCGTGCCGCTGGTAGAAGGCGACGGCGCCGGCGTTGGCCGAATAGACCGCCAGTTCGAGCATGGGCAGGTGGATCTTCGCGTCGCTGAGCAGGTGCGAACCCAGGCCGCGGCCCTGGCATTCGGGGGCGACGAACAGCGCGGCCAGTGCGCCGTCGTGCAGGCTGTAGAAACCGCTCACCCGGCCGTCGCTCTCCAGGACGCGCGACGCGGCGGCGGGCAGGTAGACGTTGCGCATGTCCTGCAGGCGTTGCTGCCAGAAGTCGCTCTCGATGAAGCCGTGGGCCTGTTGCGAGGCGCGCAGCCAGATATCCAGCACGCAGTCCATGTCGTCGTCGCGAAAGTCACGGATCAGCATCGGCAGTCTCCCGGTCTTTGAAGTGCTCATGGCGTGGCGGGCGGCATCCTACACAAAGCGATCACCGCTGCGCTGCCCCGCGAACTGCCACCAATCGTCGCACCTTCTTATTGTGGTCCCGTGGGCACCTTCCAGATGTCCTGGGCGTATTCGCGGATGGTGCGGTCAGACGAGAACCAGCCGACCCGCGCGGTGTTGAGCATAGAAGCTTTCCACCAGCGCGAGGGTTTTCTCCACAGCTGTTCGACGCGCTCCTGGGCGTCCCAGTAGGCGTCGAAGTCCGGGCAGACCATGAAGCGGTCGTCGAAGCGCAGGCTGTCCACCAGCGCGGTGTAGCGCTGCGGGTCGTCCGGCGAGAATACCCCGCTGCTCACCGCCATCAGCGCTTCCTGCAGGCGCGGCGAACTGGCGATCTCGTTGTGCATCGCCAGCTCCCCCGCCCGCTTGCGCGCCTCCACCTGCTGCGCCTTGAGGCCGAAGATGAACATGTTCTCCGGGCCGATACGCTCGCACATCTCGACGTTGGCGCCGTCGAGGGTGCCGATGGTCAGGGCGCCGTTGAGCGCGAACTTCATGTTGCTGGTGCCGGAAGCCTCCAGGCCCGCCGTGGAGATCTGCTCGGAGAGGTCCGCCGCGGGGATGATCGACTCGGCCAGGCTGACGTTGTAGTTGGGGATGAACACCACCTTGAGCAGCCCGCGCACCGTGGGGTCGGCGTTGACCGTGCGGCTGATGTCGTTGGCCAGCTTGATGATCAGCTTGGCCAGCACGTAGCTGGGCGCGGCCTTGCCGGCGAAGATCTTCACCCGCGGCACGCGTTCGGTGGTGGGGTCGCTGCGGATGTCCTGGTACAGCGCCACGGTGTGCAGCAGGTTGAGCAGTTGCCGCTTGTATTCGTGGATGCGCTTGACGTGCACGTCGAACAGGGCGTCCGGGTCGACGCGCAGGCCCATGCGCTCCTCGATCAGGGCCGCCAGGCGCTGCTTGGCGTTGCGCCGCTGCTGGGCGAAGCGCTGGCGCACGGCGGACTTCTCGGCATGGGCGGCGAGGTCGCGCAGGCGGTTCTCGGGGTCGTCCAGTACGTCCTCGCCCAGGGTTTCCACCAGCAGCTCGGTCAGCTCAGGGTTGGTCTGGAACAACCAGCGGCGGAAGGTCACGCCGTTGGTCTTGTTGCTGATGCGGTTGGGGTAGAGCCGGTGCAGGTCGCGGAACACCGTTTCGCGCATCAGCTCGGTGTGCAGCGCGGAGACGCCGTTGACGCAGTGCGAGCCGAGGAACGCCAGGTTGCCCATGCGCACGCGGCGGCCGTGGTCCTCCTCGATCAGCGACACCGAGCGCAACAGGCTGAAGTCGTGGATGTCCTTGGCGCGCAGGGCGTCGATGTGGAAGGCGTTGATCAGGTAGATGATTTGCATGTGGCGCGGCAGCAGGCGCTCCATCAGCCCGACCGGCCAGGATTCCAGGGCCTCCGGCAGCAGGGTGTGGTTGGTGTAGGACAGGGTCGCCACGGTCAATTCCCAGGCGTCGTTCCAGTCCAGCCCGCGTTCGTCCAGCAGCAGGCGCATCAGCTCGGCCACGGCAATCGCCGGGTGGGTGTCGTTGAGCTGGATGGCCACGCGCTCGGGCAGGCTGTAGACATCCTCGCCCTTGCCCAGGTGGCGCTGCATCAGGTCCTGCAGCGAGGCGGCGACGAAGAAGTACTCCTGGCGCAGGCGCAGTTCCTGCCCGGCTTCAGTGCTGTCCGCCGGGTAGAGCACGCGGGAGATGCTCTCCGCGCGCACGGTGTCGGCCACCGCGCCCAGGTGGTCGCCGGCGTTGAATCGGTCGAGCTTGAGGGTGTCCTCGGCGCGGGCACGCCATAGCCGCAGGGTGTTGACGCTGGCGGTGCGCCAGCCGACCACCGGCATGTCGTAGGCCACCGCACGCACGCGCTCCAGCGGCTCCCAGCGCTGGCGCTCGACGCCATTGGCGTCCGGCTCGCTGTGGACGATGCCGCCGAAGCCGACGCTGTAGGTCGATTCGGGCCGTTCGAATTCCCAGGGGTTGCCGAAGTCCAGCCAGGTTTCGGTGTGTTCCAGCTGCCAGCCGTCGCCGATCACCTGCTTGAACAGCCCGTGCTCGTAGCGGATGCCGTAGCCGTGGGCGGGGATGTCCAGCGTCGCCATACTCTCCATGAAGCACGCCGCGAGGCGCCCGAGGCCGCCGTTGCCCAGTGCCGCGTCAGGCTCTAGCAGGCGGATGCGCTCCAGGTCCACGCCCAGTTCCGAGAGCGCCTGGCGCGCCACGTCGAGCAGGCCGAGGTTGCTCAGGTTGTCGATCAGCAGGCGGCCGATGAGGAATTCCAGGGACAGGTAGTAGACGTGCTTGCGCGCGCTGCGGTCGATGGCGCGGGTGGTCTCTTCCCAGTTGTCCACCTGGTACTTGCTGGTGGCCAGGGCCACGGCCTCGAACCAGTCATGGTCGAAGGCGTCGGCGGGGTCCTTGCCCACCGCGTAGCGCAAACGGGTGAGCACGGCGTGCTTGAAGGTTTCGACTGCCGACTGATCGGGCATGCTGTCCAGGGCCATTGCCGCCTCCTTATGTGTCGGTGACTGGTCGCCAATGAGGCACGGAGCGCGAAACGCCCCAGTGCATCTGTCCGCGCAGAAAACAGGTAGTTCAGACCTTTTCTCCCATTGGCGCGGCCCGCTCATCAGAAACGCCGAACGATTGGCGACGAGTGGTTTCTCCCCCATGTGGGCCTTTTCCAGGCCGGGCGCGCCAGAGCGCCGCAGACACCACCATGCACAGACAGGAGAACCGCCATGCCAAGGGGCAGCAAAGACAAGTACACCGACAAGCAGAAGCGCAAGGCCGAGCACATCGAGGAAAGCTACGAGAACCGCGGCGTCTCCAAGGACGAAGCCGAAGCCCGCGCCTGGGCCACGGTCAACAAGCAGTCCGGCGGCGGCGAGCGCAGCGGCGGCTCGGGGCAGAAGAAGAGCGCGCCGGCCAAGGCCGCCTCACGCCGCAGTTCGGCCAAGCGCGCCGTGGCCACCAAGCACGGCGTGCCCCGGCCGGACCAGTCGCTGGAATCCATGACCAAGGCCGAACTGCTCAACCGCGCCCGCACCCGGCACATCGCCGGCCGTTCGAGCATGCGCAAGCAGCAGCTGATCGACGCCCTGCGCAAGGCCGCCTGAGCCACGCGCCAGCCACCTATCCCACACGCAACCGAGGAGACAATGCCATGGGCAGCTATCGATGGTTCCCTTCATCCCGCAATAGCGGCGTACAGGAGCTGCAATCACTGGTGAGCGACCTGGAAAGCCTGCTGGAAAGCGGCCGCGACCTCACCGCCGACCAACTGCCGGCGTTCAAGGCCAAGCTGCGCCACCTGGTGGACGAGAGCCGCGAAACCAGCGAGCACCTGGTGGAGCGCAGCCGCCGGGCGATCCAGGCCAGTGGCGAATACGTCGGCGAGCATCCCTGGCAGACCGCCGCGATACTCGCGGCGGCCGCCGGCATCCTTGCCGCGGCCTGCGCCTTGAGCCGCCAGCGCTGAGGGTGGCGCGGTGGTCGGCGGCTCAGCCGTTGACCACCGTCCCGCCGTTCACGTGCAGCACCTGCCCGCTGACATAGGACGAGTCCGTGCTGGCGAGGTAGACATAGGCCGGGGCCAGTTCTTCGGGCTGCCCCGGCCGCCCCATCGGCGTGTTGCTGCCGAAGGTGGCCACTTGCTCGGCGTCGAAGGTCGAGGGAATCAGTGGCGTCCAGATCGGCCCCGGCGCCACCGCGTTGACGCGGATGCCGCGCTTGACCAGGTTCATCGCCAGGGAACGGGTGAACGAGGTGATCGCGCCCTTGGTGGACGAGTAGTCGATGAGCGTCGGGTTGCCCTTGTAGGCGGTGATCGAGGTGGTGTTGACGATCGTCCCGCCCTCGCCCATCAACGGCAGCACGGCCTTGGTGAGCTGGAACATGCCGAAGATGTTGGTGCGGAAGGTGCGCTCCCACTGCTCCTCGCTGATGTCCTCCAGGCGCTCCTGGGGATGCTGTTCGCCGGCATTGTTCACCAGCACGTCCACCCGGCCCCAGCGCTCCTGGACGCGCCGCGCCACTTCCGCACAGAAGCCGGCATCGGCGACATCGCCGGCCATCTCCAGGCATTGCTGGCCAAGGGATTCGATGATCTGGCAGGTCTTGAGCGCATCCTCGGATTCGTTGAGGTACAGCAGCACCACGTCGGCGCGCTCGCGGGCGAAGGTTACCGCCACCGCGCGGCCGATGCCGCTGTCGCCGCCGGTGACGATAGCCACCTTGCCGGCCAGCTTGGCGGCGGCGCGGTATTGGCCGGAGACGAATTCAGGCTGCGGCTGCATCTGCTGCTCGGAGCCGGGCTGCTGGTCCTGGTGCTGGGGCGGCAGGGTCTGGGTCTCGCTCATGGCGTTCTCCTCGGATAGACAAACGGATGGATAAGCGCGATGCGCAACGGCATCGCGCGGCGCGTCAGGCGCGCGGCGGCTTCTGCTCACCGCAGTGGCAGTGCGGGTCCTGGCAGTGTTTCTCGCCGTCCGGGTGGCCGTCGGCGCAGGCCTGGCAGCAGAACGCCCGGCCCTCGCGGTAGACGGCGTTGGCGCCCAGGCTGCAGGAGCAGCCGGCGCAGGCGCAGCGTTGTTCGTTCATGGATGCTTCCTCCTATTGACGCGGACTCACTGGGTAGGCCGGCGGCAGCGGCCATGGTTCAGGCTTTTTCGCCAGCGGCGTGCGCCGCCGACCGGCTTTTCTGAACCGCGCGCGCAGACCGCCGTCCACCGCGGTAACGCCACGACCCAAAAGGAAGAAGTCCCATGATCACCTCACCTGCATCCGCGTATTGCCGCAGCCTGCTGCTGGGCCTGCTCGTGCTCCTGGGCAACGGCCTTGGCACCACGGCCTCCGCCGAGGAGTCGGACAAGGCCTCGGCGTTCATCTCCACCGCCCTGAGCAACAGCCAGCAGCAACTCGCCCGCGCGCAGCAGGCGATCCGCTATGGCAAGACCCTGGCCGTGCGCGACCAGGCCCAGGGCGTGCTGGATCAGTACGGCGCGCTGCTACGGGACCTGCAGACCCTGGCGCAGAAAAAGGGCGCCCCCGCCCAGAGTGACGCCCCGTTGAAGCCGGAAAACTCCCAGGCACCGCTGGGCGCCAGCGAGCGCTTCGACCATGACTACGCGGTGGCCCAGCTGCAAGCGAGCAAGCAGGCGGTGACGGCCTTCGAGCGCATGAGCAAGGACGACGCGGACACCGACCTGCAAGGCTTCGCCCGCCTCTGGCTGCCGATGCTCTACCACCAGCGCGAGCTGGCCGACCAGTTGGTGGCGTCGCAAGCGCCCTAGCCGTCGAGCTGGTCGAACATGGCGCGGGTCAGGCGCTGCTGCGTCCTGGCCCAGTCGGCCCAGGGGTCGGCCGCCTTCAGGCGTTCGTCGACCGTGGCGATCGTCCACTGGTTGGCGCCGGTGAGCGTGGGCAATTCTTCCCGACCGATCGGCACCGACACCGGCAAGCCCTCCCGCGCCCGCACCGACCATACGCACACGGTGCTGGCGCCACGGGTATTGCGCAGGTAGTCGATGAAGATCTTGCCGACGCGATTCTTCGGCCCGGACACGGCGCTGAAGCGATCGGGCATCAGCTGCGCCATGTGCCGGCTGATGCCGTGGGCGAAGTCCTTGACCTCGTCCCAGCCGTGGCGCCGCTGCAACGGCACGAGGATGTGCATGCCCTTGCCGCCGCTGGTCTTGAGGAAGGCGGTGAGCCCCAGCTCGTCGAGCAGCGTCAGGGTCAGCTGGGTCGCCTCGACCATGCGTTGCCAGGGCAGCGCCGGGTCGGGGTCGAGGTCGAGGACGAAGCGGTCGGGCTTTTCCAGGTCATCGAGGGCGGCGTTCCAGGTGTGCAGTTCCAGCGCGCTCATCTGCGCCGCGCCGATCAGCCCCTTGGCGGTGGCGATGCGCAGCAGCGGTGCGTGGCCAGGGTCGAGCTTCGGGTCCAGTTGCTCGGCGCCGGGGATCCCCGTGCGCGAGGCATGGCGCTGGAAGAACTGCTCGCCGCCGACACCGTCCGGCACGCGCACCAGCGACACCGGGCGGTCAGCCAGCCACGGCAGCAGGCGCTCGGCGGCCTTTTCGTAATAGCGCGCGACGTCGATCTTGCGCAGTTGGCTCGTGGCGTCGATCACCCGCTCGGGGTGGGTGACGGTGACGCCTTCGAGGGTGTTGCCGGTGCTGTCTTTTGCCGCTTTTGCGCCCGTTGCGCGCGGCGCCTTCTGCGGTTTTTCCTCGACGATGGCCTTGGCCGGCTTGTCGCTGCGCAGGCCATGGAAGACCGCCTGGCGCACGAGGCCTTCGCGGGTCATCTCGGCGAAGGCGACTTCGCAGAGCAGCTCCGGGCGCAGCCAGGTCACGCCCCGGGCGTCGGCGCCCTTGGGCGCCTGCTGCAAGGGGCAGGTCTTGCGGTTCAGCGGCTTGAGCTGCTGGTAGAGGGTTTTCAGCGTGGCGCTGCTGAAACCGGTGCCGACCTTGCCGGCGTAGCGCAACGCGCCATCGGCGTCATGCAGGCCGAGCAACAGGGCGCCGAAGTGCGAACGCGAGCCCTTGGGTTCGCTGAAGCCGACGATGACGAACTCCTGGCGGCGCTTGCACTTGAGCTTGATCCAGTCGCGCGAGCGCTTCTGCGTATAGGGGCTGCCGGCGCGCTTGCCGATCAGCCCTTCCAGGCCCAGGCGGCAGGCGCTGTCGAGCACGCTGCGGGGGTCGTCGGTGAAGTCTTCGGAGTAGCGCAGCGACGCCTGCTGATTGCCCCGCAGCACCTGCTGCAGGGCCTGGCGACGCGCTTCCAGCGGCTGGTCGCGATAGTCCACGCCGTCCAGCCAGAGCAGGTCGAACAGCGTGTAGTGGATGGGCGCGGAAAGATTGGCGTCGAAGGCGTTCTGCAGGCGCTGGAAATCCGGGCGGCCCTCCTCGTCCATCACCAGGATCTCGCCGTCCAGCCAGGCCGATTGCACCGGCAGCGCCGCGAGCGCCTGGCACAGCTCCGGCAGCTTCGCCGACCAGTCGTGGCCGTTGCGGGTCATCAGTCTGACCTCGCCGCCATCGAGCCGGGCGAGGATGCGGTAGCCGTCGATCTTGATCTCGTAGCGCCAGTCGCCGGCGGGCGGCGCGTCCACCAGGGTGGCCAGCTCGGGCGAGATGGTGTCCGGGAGCTTGCCCTTGCCGGTCGTCCTGGCCGTCTTTTTCGGCGCTGCCTTGGAGCGCGAGGTGTCCCGCGCCGGCTTGGCCTGCGCCCGCTTGGGCGCTGCCTTCTTCAGCGCCGCCGCCTCGCTGGGCAACGACTGCCCGGAGACCACGCTCAGCGGCGCTTCGGCGAGGATGTCGAAGCGCGGGAAATCCCGCGCCTGGTCGTCGCGACCCTTGATCAGGAACCACTGCGGCTTGCGCCCCGCCATGCGCGTGCGCACCAGGTTCCAGCTGCCGGCGAGCTTGCTGCCGGCCAGGCGGAACTTCAGGTGGCCGCTCTTCATGCCTTCGTGCGGATCGCCGATGGGCGTCCAGCGGCCTTCGTCCCAGACGATCACATCGCCGGCGCCGTAGTGCCCTTCGGGGATGTGGCCCTCGAAGCGCGCGTAGTCCAGCGGGTGGTCTTCCACCTCGATGGCCAGGCGCTTGACGCTCGGGTCCAGGCACGGCCCCTTGGGCACTGCCCAGCTTTTCAGCACACCGTCCAGCTCCAGGCGGAAGTCGTAGTGCAGGTGGCTGGCGTCGTGCTTCTGCACCACGAAGACGTACTCCCCGGCGTGGCTGGCCGGGGCTTCGCCGCTGGGTTCGGGGGTGCCGCTGAAGTCACGCTTGCGGGCGTATTCCTTGAGGGTGGGGTTCTGGATGGCGGCGGCGCGGGGCATGGCTCACTGCTCCTCGTCCGGGTCGGTGGCGTCCCAGGGCTTACCGTCGAGCGGGTGCACCCGGCCCTCCTCGGCTTCGTCCAGGCCGATGCCGCCGCCGATCTCGCTCTCGCGGCGGATGTGCAACTCCTGGTCCACCGGCGTGCTGTCGGCCGGGTCCAGCGGCGATTCGGTGCCCTCTTCGTCGATCAGCGTTTCCGGCGCCAGGTCGTCCATGCTGACGCCGTCTTCCACGGCGCTGTCGCCGAGGGTTTCACCGCCGCTCAGGCCCATTTCGCGACGGCGCTGGGCGGGGAATTCCCGTTCCACGTCCTCGGGCGAGCGCTCGTCGCCGATGCGGCCTTCGGGGCCTTTCTCGAAGTCCAGTTCGCGCACGCTGCCCATGCGGTCTTCGGTGTCGTCGATCTCGATGTGCTGCGGGTTCGCGTGCGGCTTGTCGGGATGGCTCATGGCAATGCCTCCGGGCTGGTGTGGCCTGTGTGCGTTCAGGCCGGTTGAGCCCGGGCCAGGCGGCGGAGTTCAGCTTTTCTGCCGGCGTGCAGGCCGGCGCGGGTCATTCGTCGATGAAGCTGTTGATCAGTTCCAGTCCCAGGTTGCGCACGCGCACGGCGGTGCTCAGCTCACGGCCGTGGATACCCACGACGGTGATGCGCGGCATGTCCGCCAGTTGGCTGCCCAGGCTGATGGAATAACTCCCCCCCGCCTCGCGGAAGCAGGAGAAGCTGAATAGCGGATAGGCCTCGTGGAGCACCGCCTCCACGTCCAGGCGTCGTAACTGCGTCATGGCCACCTCCCGTCCCCAGTTCCCACCCTGCCCGCTCACGACGGCGGGGGGAATACTGGCGATTGGCCCTGGCGCCGGCGGCAACCCTCGGCATCGCGTGGATGGCCCGAGCTGGACGGGACCCCGCCGGTAGGGCCTCGCGGCTGGCCGCTGGCGGTTTCAGACGGAAGGTTGCGCCGCCGACGCAGCCGTCTCGCCGTGCATTTTCCAGCCCCTGGCCAGGGCGACCTTGCACTTTGCTGATGCCCAGGGGCCAGTACGCCAAAGGGTTTCCCAGCAATAACAACCTGTTAAGCCGCTGAGACAGCCCCGAGCGGGGTGGAACGGCCGATGCAACGGTTCCCGCTCAAGCCAGCGCCCCAGGCTGGCTTCTGCCACGCATCCGGGAGATCGACATGTCCAGTTGCCACGACACTGCCATCGAGCACCTGAGCCACCTGTTCACCGACTACCGCCCGCAATTCATCGACCGCCCCGACGGGACGGTGTTGATCAGCCTGCGCAACGCCAAGGGCAAGCGCCTGATGTCCCGCGTCATCCAGCAGGAGGAGCAGCGCAACGCCGTGCTGCTGAACAACCTGGTGGAGCGCATCCGCCGGGACCTGATGACCATCGAGGGGCCGCTGGAGGAAGACAACGTCGACTGGTTCCTCAAGCGCATCGAGTTGCAGACCTTCGTTCCGGTGAACCCCACCCACCGCCCGCGCAAGGTGGTGATGGCGGGCGCCCGCCTGCGCGCCCTCGCCGGCAAGTAGCCGGCAAGCGAGGTACCGATGAAAACGCCCATGGATACGCCCGATCCCGATCCGAAAGTGACCCGCGAGGAGTCGCTGGAGGAACTGGTGAACATCGAACCGGAGGACAGCCGGCAGGAGCCGCACCTGTCCGCCGCCCATCAGGATGGCCTCAAGGAGGGGCCGGCCTGAGTCGATACAGACGATGGGAAGGTATTTCCGGCGGCCGCCGTCAGTCCCAGTAGTCGGGCGGCCGTCGGTTTTCTTCCAGCAGATGCCGCACCACCGCGCGCCACGCCGCCTTTTCCGACCGCCCCTTGGCCAGCGCGGCCGCGTACGCCGCACGCTGCCGCTGGGCGCTGTTGCCCGCCTGGATGATGCGCCGCGCGCGGTCGAACAGCCGCTCGCCCTCCTCGTCCAGCCAGGGTTCGACTGCTGCCTGCGCCTGCTCCAGCCACTCGTGCGCGTCGACCAGCCTGTCGTCCCGGACCAGGAAGCGCCCGGCGCAGCCATGCCGCCGCGCCTGCCAGAAGTTCTCCGCCTGCCGTGCCTGCTGCCAGTGCGGGTCCTCGCTCTCCAACGGCTCCCGCGCCTGGGCCACCAGCAAGCGAAACAACCCGGCGATGCACAGCGCCTCGTCGAGGCGCGGGCAGGCATCGGTGATGCGCAGCTCCAGGGTCGGGTAGCGCGCCGAGGGCCGCACATACCACCAGGTATGGCCGGGCTCGTCCATCAGGCCGTTCTGCAGCAGCACGGCGACGTAGCGCCGCCAGGCCGCTTCATCGGCGAAGCGTGGCGGCGGCCCCATGCGCGGCCACTCGCCACACAACGACTGGCGATAGCTGTCCAGCCCGGTATCGCACTCCCCCCAGAATGGCGACGACGCACTCAGGGCGAGGAGCAGCGGCATCCACGGCAGCACGCGGTTCATCACCCCCACACGATCGATGCCCTGCACCTCCGCGTGCACGTGCAGGCCACTGAGCAGGCTCTGCCGTGCCACCACACCCTGCTCGTCGAACAAATGCCGGTAGCGCGGGTGGAACGCCGGCGCCTGGCGATGCAGCCGGGTGAACGGATGAGCCGCGACGCAGAGGGTTTGCAGCCCGTGGGACGCGGCGATCTCGCGCAGGCGCCGGCGGCGGTCGTGGAGGAAGACAGCGGCCTCGTCGAGGTGGCGCAGCACAGGGCTGACCAGCTCGTACTGGCAGAGGAACATTTCCTCGGCCACCTCATCGCCCAGCACGCCACGGCAGGCGTGGGTAAACCCCAGCGGCACCTCCCGCGCCAGATCGAGGCTGGCGGGATCGAGCAGGAAGAACTCTTCCTCGATGCCGAATCGGGGCAGCGCGGCGCGTGCGGGCATGGCGGACCTCGGAGGTGACGGTTATGTCTGGGACGCGAGACGGCGCGGTGGCGTTCAGTCTTTGTGCCACGGGCTTCGTCGCCCGTTGGAAAGCCGCTGCCGTGCGGTTCGCGAGCAAGCTCGCTCCTACAAGGGGCTGCAGTGCTGCTCCTCGTGGGAGCGAGCCCGCTGGCCCGCGCAGCTCGGCGTTTAGTTGAAACCTTTCCCCGCCCATCCACTCGCAAAGGAAGGACCACCACTTTCTCGCTCGAGGAGCCCTGCATGACGCCACCTGCCGCCCCGAATGCCGTCGCCTCCCACCGCGAGCATCGCTCCATTGGCGACCTGTACCACGCCCTGCTGCGCCACCCGGAAGACCACTTGGACAGCGCTGCCGCCTTCCTCGATACGCAGCTGGACCTGCAGCGCGCCGCCGACGACGATGAACTGCCCAGCGATCCCGAGCGCTGGGACGACTGGCTGACCAACCGCGCCGAACGCAGCGCGCAAGCCTATGCCGCCTACCTCGGCGAACGCCGCGACGGCGCGCCGCGCCGGCACTTCCGCAACCGCGCCCACGCCTTGCACTTTCTCCAGGCGGTCGCCCCCACCAAGCACGTGGACGGCGCCTGGCTCTACGGCGTGCTGGCACACTGGAGCGAGCCGCGGCTGCTGCCCCTGGTGCACATCTGCCTGGAAGAGCTCGGCCACGGCATCCCCGCGCGCAACCATGTGCTGATCTACCAGCGCCTGCTCGACACCCTGGGCTGCGACACACCGCTCGAGCTGAGCGATGCGCACTACGTGCAGGGCGTCGTGCAGCTTGCGCTGGGCTACCTGAGCGACGCCTACCTGCCCGAGGTGCTGGGCTACAACCTGGGCTACGAACTGCCGCCGCTGCACCTGATGATCACCAGTTACGAGCTGCGGGAGCTGGGCATCGACCCGGAGTACTTCCGCCTCCACGTGACCATCGACAACGCCGCCAGCGGCCACGGCCGCAAGGCCCTCCAGGCGCTGCAGGCGAACCTGCCGCACCTGGCCGACCGCGACGCCTTCCTGCGCCGCGTGCACGCCGGCTACCGGCTCAACGATGCCGGCCTGTCGAACCGGCAGCTTCTCGATGGCTTCGACCTCGACGCCGAAGTGATCGCCATGCTCGAACGCAAGCGGCCCTTCGCCAAGCAGATGCACGACGACCGCGCGCGCATCGGCGGGCGCACCGTCAACCAGTGGATGGCGGGCCCCGGGCGGATGGGCGAGTTCCTCGCGGCGCTGGAACGCCAGGGCTGGATCAAGCGCCACCAGGACCCGGCCCACAGCCGCCTGTGGAACCTCATCAGCGGCGACAGCGCCGTCATGTTCGGCGTGTTCACGCCCTACGAGCGGCAGTTGCTGCACGACTGGATCGCCGGCGACTGGAGCGAACCGCCGCCGCGCAACCCCTGGAGCGGCAGCGAGAAGGCCAGTGCCGAGCCCGCGCCGGTCCGCTCGGAATTCGCCGCCGAGGAACGCGCGCTGCTGAGCGAGCTGTCCACCCTTTCGCCGCGTAGCCGCATGCAGCGGCTGGTCGCCCTGATGGCACCGCATCGCCACTGGACGCCAGCCGGGCTGCTGGCCACGCGCATCTACACCGATAAACTGGGGATCGAACCATGACTTCATTCTTCGACTCGCGGCTGGAGGTGCTGATCACCCTCGGCCAGGAGTTGCAGGCACAGGATTACCGCTTCACCACCGTCACCCCCGCGACCCACGCGCGGGTCAACGCGCGCCCGCAGAACCAGGTCGCCGGGGATCTGCACGGCGTGTTCGGCTGGAGCCGGCTGTTCCCCGACACTGTGGTGAGCGAGCGCCTGCTGGCGCTGCTGGAAACCGGCGGCCTGTTGCAACGCCAGGACAGCCAATGGCGCAGCGCGGTGCGCTGGTCGAGCCTGGACGACCAGTTGTTCGCCCACTCGGCCTACCCGACCGTCGAACACGACGCGGTGTTCTTCGGCCCGGACACCTACCGCTTCGCCCGCGCGCTGCAGCAGTTCTTCCAACAGGCCGAAGCCGGGGCCGTGCGCCGCGCAGTGGACATCGGCTGCGGCGCCGGCCCCGGCGCCATCCTCATCGCCCAGGCCTGCCCGCAGGCGGAAGTCAGCGCCGTGGACATCAACCCGCGCGCCCTGGACTTCACCCGCGCCAATGCCTACCTCGCCGGCATCGATGACCTGCAGATCCGCCAAAGCAACCTGCTGGACGGCGTTGACGGGCAGTTCGACCTGATCGTCGCCAACCCGCCCTATCTGCTCGACCCGGACGAACGCACCTACCGCCATGGCGGCGGCGACTACGGTGGCGGCCTGTCGCTGCGCATCGTCGAGACCGCGCTGGAGCGCCTCACGGTGGGCGGCACCCTGCTGCTCTACACCGGCGCCGCGGTGGTCAACGGCGACGCGCCGCTGCGGCGCCAGGTCGACGCGCTGCTGGCCGACCGGCCGGTGAGCTGGCGCTACGAGGAAATGGACCCGGACGTCTTCGGCGAGGAACTGGACAGCGCGGCGTACCGCGACGCGGAACGCATCGCAGCGGTGACCCTGACGGTGAAGCGCCTGGCGTGATCGCGTAGGAGCGGCGGATAACGCTGACGGCGTTATTCGCCCTACGTCTGCCCCCTGTAGGAGCGGGCCACGCCCGCGACCGGAGCTTCCGCGTCTGCCGGAACCACCGGCTCACACCCGGGCAATCGCCTTACGTTCTGCTACGTCAAACCCAAGACCGCGCCCCGGTAGGAGCGGGCCACGCCCGCGACCGGAGCCTCCGCGCCTGCCGGCACCACCGGCTTGCACTCGGGCAATCGCGGGCATGGCCCGCTCCTACAGTTTCGGGAAGTCTCGCGCGAGGAAGCGTCAACCGGCGAGCGCAGCTCCTTCGGCGCACACCGAACAGTCCCCTCTCCCTTCAGGGAGAGGGTTAGGGAGAGGGGCTCTTCGCTGCCAGTGTGCTGCCAAAAGCCCCCCTCGAGCGAGCCCGGCTTACGCCGGAATCTTCGCCACCTGCGGCTCCCGCGCCCAGACGCGGTGCTGCTTGAGCGCCGCCTCCAACGGGGCGAACACATCGGTCGCCGAACCGCCCTGGATCACGCCTTCATCCGCCGCCAATCCGAGCTGCCCCGGCAGCGCCTGCGCATCGCCGGCAAACGCCAGCGGCTTCAGGTGCTTGTAGGCTTCCAGCAGGTAATGCAGCGCGCGGCCATCGCCACTGATCTGCTGCGTCACCGGCGCACCGCCGGGCACGAACACCGCGTCGAAGACCACCGACGGCAGCCCGTCCCAGCTGGCGTGGGGAATCAGCTCCGCGCCGCTGGCGGCCTTGACTGGCGCGGCACTGGGCGCGATCAGCTTGGCCGAGGCGCCGCCCTTCTCCAGGGCATCGATCAGGTCGCTGACGTCGCTCTCGCTCACCCCGTCGGCAATCAGGATCGCCACCTTGCGCGAGCGGATATCGCCAGAGAGCAGGTTGACCTGGCTCAGCGCCGGCGACAGCGTGGGTTGCGGCACCGAGGCCGGCTTGGCGGTCACCGTGACGCCGATCTGGCTGGCCACCTTCTCCGCCAGTTTCGGGCAGATGTTGACGAGGATCTCGTTCACCTCGCGCTCGCGGATCGACATCCGTTCCACCTTCGACAGCTCGAACGCGTAAGCCGAGGCCACGTGGCCCTGCTCCACCTCGCTGAGGCTGTGATAGAACAGCGCCGCCTGGCTGAAGTGGTCGGCGAAAGAGTCGGCGCGCACCCGCACCTTGGTCCCGTTCACCGGTTCGTGGTAGCTGCTGAAGCCGCCCTGGCGCGCCGCCGGCGGGGTCTCCTTGGGCCAGCCGCCATCGATGGAGTTCGGCTCATACGAGGCTCGGCCCTTGTGCACCATGTGCTGGTGCAAGCCGTCGCGCTGGTTGTTGTGGAACGGGCACAGCGGCTGGTTGATCGGGATCTGGTTGAAGTTCGGCCCGCCCAGGCGCAGCAGCTGGGTGTCGGTGTAGGAGAACAGCCGGCCCTGCAGCAGCGGGTCGTTGGTGAAGTCGATGCCCGGCACGATGTGGCCGGGGTGGAACGCGGCCTGCTCGGTCTCGGCGAAGAAGTTGTCCGGGTTGCGGTTGAGCACCATGCGGCCGAGCAGTTTCACCGGCACCAGCTCCTCGGGCACCAGCTTGGTCGGGTCGAGCAGGTCGAAGTCGAACTGGTCGGCGTCCGCCTCGGGGATCACCTGCACACCCAGTTCCCACTCGGGATAGTCGCCGCTCTCGATGTCCTCCCAGAGTTTGCGGCGGTGGATGTCCGGGTCCTTGCCGGCGAGCTTCTGCGCCTCGTCCCAGACCAGCGAGCAGACGCCGGACTTGGGCTTCCAGTGGAACTTCACCAGCGAGCTTTCCCCCGCCGCGTTGATCAGCCGGAAGGTGTGCACGCCAAAGCCCTGCATGTGCCGCAGGGAGATGGGAATGGCGCGGTCGGACATGGCCCAGGTGACCATGTGCGCGGACTCCGGCGTGAGCGAGACGAAGTCCCAGAAGGTGTCGTGGGCCGAGGCCCCGGTGGGGATCTCGTTGTGCGGCTCGGGCTTCACCGCGTGGACGAAGTCGGGGAACTTGATGGCGTCCTGGATGAAGAACACCGGCATGTTGTTGCCCACCAGGTCGTAGTTGCCCTCGTCGGTGTAGAACTTCACCGCGAAGCCGCGCACGTCGCGCACGGTATCGGCCGAGCCGCGCGGGCCCTGCACGGTGGAGAAGCGCACGAACACCGGCGTCTGCTTGCCGGCCTTGCCGAGGAAGGAGGCCTTGGTCAGCGCGCTCCAGTCGTCGTAGGACTCGAAGTAGCCGTGGGCCGCGGCGCCACGGGCATGCACGATGCGCTCGGGAATCCGCTCGTGGTCGAAGTGGGTGATCTTCTCCCGCAGGATGAAATCTTCCAGCAGCGACGGCCCGCGATCACCCGCGCGCAGGCTGTTCTGGTTGTCGGCGATGCGCACGTTGGTGTTGGTGGTCAGCGCCTCGCCGGTGGCGTCCTCGCGGTAGCGCTCCAGCTGCTCGAGCTTCTCGTTGGTGTTGCCGCGATCGGCGGTGCCGGTGCCTGCCAGTTCGCTCTGTTTGCCGGCTTCGTTGCCAGGTTGCTTGGCCATGAAACGTCGCTCCTCATCCCAGGTGAACGGCCGCCATGGGGGCGGCCTCGGTCTTGTACCTATCCCTTGGGTGAAACGAAGCCGGAGGAGTTCAGGCTTTTTTACCAGCGGTGCGCAATGACAAAGCCCCGGAGGGTCGCTCAGGGGCCTTGTGGTGGATGCGGGCGGTCAGCGCGCGAGGAACGGCGGCGGCGCGTCGATCACGCCGGTCTCGTTGACGTACTGCGTGTAGTGCTCGATCAGCGCCTGCAGCCTTGCCGGCTCGCTCTTGGCCAGGTCCTGGGTTTCGCCGGGGTCGCGGCCCAGGTCATAGAGCTGCCAGGTAGCCGGGCCGACCGGCGCGGGCAGGTACACCGCCTTCCAGTCACCCTGACGGATGGCGCGCATGCCGAACAGCTCCCAGCCGGTGACGGTCTTCTCGTCGTGGGCCTGCTCGGTCTCGCCGGAGAGCCAGCCCAGCCAGGACTTGCCGCGCACCTCGGCGACCTCGCGGCCGCGCCATTGCTTGCCAGGGTGGCGCACGCCGGCCAGGTCGAGGATGGTCGGGGTGATGTCCATCACCGTGGAGAACGCATGGCTGATCTCGCCCTGGCGTTGCAGCGCGGGGTAGCGCACCAGCGCCGGCACGCGGATGCCGCCTTCGGTGGTGAAGGCCTTGTACAGGCGCGACGGCGCGGTAGCCGCCTGGGCCCAGCGCGGGCCGTACCAGATGTAGGAGTTGGCCCGGCCGATGTTCTCCAGGCTGTTGTCGTAGTGCTGGTCGAGAAAGCTCAGGAGGTCCGGGCCGAAGCGCGGGAAGGCTTCCAGCAGCGCGCCCTCGGCGCCGTTGTCGGACATGAACAGGACGAAGGTATTGTCCAGCTCGCCCTGCTGGCGCAGGTACTCGACCACGCGGCCGACGTTCCAGTCCAGGCGCTCGACCATCGCCGCGTAGACCTCCATGGCCCGCGCCGATTTCGCCTTCTCCTCGTCGCTCAGCTGCGCCCATTCCTTGCTGATGGCCAGCACCGGGTGCGCCTTCACGTCGGCATCGATCAGGCCCAGCTGCTTGAGCCGCTCCAGGCGTTCCAGGCGCAGGGCCTCGGGGCCGGCGTCGTAGCGCCCCTTGTACTTGTCCACCACCTCCTTGGGTGCCTGCAACGGCCAGTGCGGCGCGGAGAACGGCAGGTAGGCGAAGAACGGCCGGCTCTGGTCGCGCTCCTTGAGGTAATCGATCAGGCGGTCGCCGAAGGCGTCGGAGGAATAGAAGTCCGCCGGCAGCTCCTCGATGAAACGGTCATCCTCGACGTACAGCGCCGGCGTGCTCTTGAGGATGCGCGGCGTGCTGTCGTCGTAGGGCGGCTCGAAACCGTAGTGGTTGGCCGCGCCCGGCAGCAGCGAGAAGGAGCGCTCGAAGCCGCGCGCGTGGGGCGCCTGCTCCAGCTTCAGGCCGAGGTGCCACTTGCCCGACATCAGCGTCTGGTAGCCCGCCTCGCGCAGCAGTTCCGGCAGCGCCACCACGCGGTCGTTGAGGTAGCCCTCGTAGCCCGGCTTGCCCTCCAGCTCCGGGGTCAGCGCCTCGGCCATGGTGCCGATGCCGGCGATGTGGTGGTCGGTGCCGGTCAGCAGCATCGAACGCGTCGGCGAGCAGGTCGGCGCGGTGTGGAAGTCGGTCAGGCGCAGGCCATCCAGAGCCAGGGCGTCCAGGTGCGGCGTGGCGATCTCGCCACCGAAGGCGCCGAGGTCGGAGAAGCCGAGGTCGTCGGCGACGATAACGAGGAAGTTGGGGCGTTTGCTCATGGGGGCTCTCGTTCTGATGGTCAGTGTTTCCAGAGCGCCCTCACCCTAACCCTCTCCCAGAGGGAGAGGGGACTGATCGGCACGAGGATCAACTCCGTGCGTCCCGGTTGGCAGAGGACGGCTCCCTCTCCCTCTGGGAGAGGGCTGGGGTGAGGGTTCTTCAGGTCAGCAGGCAATGAACTCGAACGGCAGGTCTTCCACCCGCCTGGGCTGCGGCGCGACGTAGTCGCCCTCGCCCGTCAGCTCGTGCAGCAGCGCCTCGCGCTGGCGCAGGAAGTCGTAGCCGCCGCGCTCGCGCGGGTGTGCCAGCGGCACCTCGACGATGCGCTTGATACGCCCCGGCCGCGGCGCCATCACCACCACGCGGTCGGCGAGGAACAGCGCCTCCTCCACGTCATGGGTCACCAGCACGGTGGTGATGCGCTCGCGCTGGCGGATGCGCAGCAGTTCTTCCTGCAATTGCTGGCGGGTCAGCGCATCCAGCGCGCCGAAGGGTTCGTCCAGCAGCAGGATGCGCGGGCTGGCCACCAGGCCGCGGGCAATCGCCACGCGCTGCGCCATGCCACCGGAAAGCTGGTGCGGGTAGGCGCGGGCGAACGCCGTCAGGCCCACCAGTTGCAGGTAGTCGGCCACCTTGGCGGCCTTGCCGGTGTCGCTCAGCGGTTCGTTGACCAGGCCGAGGGCGACGTTCTGCTCCACGCTCAGCCAGGGGAACAGGCGGTGCTCCTGGAACACGATGCCGCGCTCGCCGCCGATGCCATCGATGAGCGCGCCATCGATGCGGATCTCGCCCTGGAACTCGCGGTCCAGCCCCACCAGCAGGCGCAGCAGCGTGGACTTGCCGCAGCCGCTGGCGCCGACGATGGCGATGAACTCGCCGTCGGCGATTTCCAGGTCGAAGCGTTCGATGGCCTGCAGCTCGCGGCCGTCCACGGGGAAGCTCTTGGCCACCTGGCGAAAGCTCACCAGGGCCTGGGATGCGAATGCGTTCATGCGTGTCTCCAGCGCGTCACCCGCGCTTCGATGCGCTGGCCGAGGGCGGCCAGCAGGGCTCCGGTAAGGCCGACCAGCAACATGCCGGCGCCGACCAGGTCCATGCGGAAGAGTTGTTGCGCGCCGATCATCAGGCTGCCAATGCCGCCATCCGAGGGCATGAAGTACTCGGCGCCGATGGTGCCGAGCCAGGCATAGATCAGCGCCAGGCGTACCCCGGCGAACACCGAGGGCGCGGCGCCCGGCAGCACCAGCCGGCGCAGGCGTTGCCAGGGCGACAGGCGCAGGGCGATGGCCGCCTCGGTCAGTTGCGCCGGCAGGCTGGCGATGCCGCGCTGGGTCGCCAGCAGCAGCGGGAAGAACGCGGCGAGGGCGACGAACACGACCTTTGCGAGTTCACCCAGGCCGAACCAGGCGGTCAGCAGCGGCACCCAGGCGAAGATCGCCACTTGCCGCAACGCCGCGAAGGACGGGCCGAACAGCCGCTCCGCCGGACGCCACAACCCCAGCCCCAGGCCGAGCACGAAGCCCAGCGCGCCGCCCAGCAGCAAGCCGGCGAGCGTGCGTTGCAGACTGGCCAGCAGCGCGACGGTCAGGCTGTTGTCCAGCAGCCCCTCCCACAGTGCCACCGCGACCGACGCGGGGCTGGCGAGAATCGACGGATCGACCCACTCCAGCGCGCTCGCCGCCTGCCAGATCGCCAGCAGGCCCAGCGGCAACAGCCAGGGCTGCAGGCGCTCCCAGCCTTGCCCCGCGCCGCTGCGCCCCAGCTGGCTACGGCGCAGCTCGCCGGCGGCCTGCTGTGGCCAGTGCACCAGGCGCCGGTCCAGCGCCTGGATGCCACGGTCCATGGCTGCACCCACCAGGCCGATGACCAGGATGCAGACGAACACGATATCGAGCATGAAGAGTTGCCGCGCCTGCACCATCAGGTAGCCGATGCCCTCGCTGGAGGCCAGCAGTTCCACGGCCAGGAGCGACGTCCAGCCCTGCGCCAGCGCCAGCCGCACGCCGGTGAGGAACGCCGGCAGCGCCGCCGGCAGGATCAGCCGCCACAGCAGCAGCCGACGCGACAGGCGCAGCACGGCGGCGGCCTCGCGCAGGCGCGGCTGGGCGTCGCGCACGCCGACCAGGGTGTGCAGCGTCACCGGCACGATGATGGCCTTGATCAGCACCACCAGCTTGAGCAGTTCGCCGATGCCGAAGAACAGCATGAACAGCGGAATCCAGGCCAGGGTCGGGACCTGCGCCAGGGCACTGAAGGTGGGCAGCACCAGACGCTCGGCGCGGCGGCTGAAGCCGAGCCAGGCGCCCAGTGCCAGCCCGCTGAGGATGCCGGCCAGCAGGCCCCAGAGCAGACGTTTCAAGCTGACGCCCAACTGCTGCCACAGCTCGCCCGCCAGCAGTTCGCGCCCGGCCTGCCACACCAGTTCGGGTGTGGGCAGGATCTGCGCGGACATCCAGTGGCGATGACTGGCCGTCCACCAGAGCACGCCAATGGCCAGCGGCACCAGCCACGGCAGGAGGGTCTCCACGCCCCGCCAGCCCAGCGTGGGAGGGCTCAGGCGTGGCGCGGGAAGAGCAAGGCGATAGAGCTTGGTGATATTCTTCATTGGAATATAAATAATCGCATCAATGCATTTACGAACTAACACAGGCCATTTAAGGGAAGGCCCCCGCCTGCATCCAATGCATTCGCCGAATATTTTTTATGCCCTACGGGCATCTGCCCGCGAACGCCGATGACGCCTCGCTTAGCTCGAATAATTACTAAAAAATGAATTTTTATTATTTTGTTGATGGACGCAGACATGCCTTTAGTGCGGGCGCCGGAGCCACATGCGCTCCCCCCACTGCAGGAGGCAGGCGCCATGAAGGCCCTCACCAACCAATTGCTGTCCCTCTTCGCCGCGCCGGTGCTGGCCGGGCTGCTCGGCGCCTATCCGCTGATTACCCAGGCCGCCGAGCCGGTGAAGGAAATCCGCATCGCCGTGCCCGACGTCAGCGCCGGGCAGAATCACTCCGGCGGCGGGGTGGTGGATGTCCTCTACACCCGCCAACTGCTGGAGAAGGAATTCGCCGCCGACGGCATCCAGGTCAAATGGAGCTTCTTCAAGGGTGCCGGCCCGGTGGTCAACGAAGCCTTCGCCAACGGCCAGGTGGACTTCGCCTACCTGGGCGACCTGGCCGCGATCATCGGCAAATCCAGTGGCCTCGACAGCCGCCTGCTGGCCGCCACCGCGCGCGGGGTGAACCATTACCTGGGCGTGCAGCCCGGCTCGGGCATCAAGACCCTGGCCGACCTCAAGGGCAAGCGCGTCGGCATCTTCCGCGGCACCGCCAGCCAGCTGTCGTTCGACAACGCCCTGGCCAGCGCCGGCCTGAGCGAGAAGGACCTGAAGGTCATCAACCTCGACTTCAGCGCCGCCCTCGCCGCCCTTGCCGCCAAGCAGATCGACGCCACCTGGGGCCTGGCCGGCCTGTTCGCCCTGCGCGACAAGGGCCTGGCGGAGATCCCGCTGAGCACCCAGGACCTCGGCGGCGCCGGCACCCTGCAGGCCCTGCTGGTGGGCAACGGCGAATTCGTCGACGCCCACCCGGACATCGTCGAGCGCCTGCTCAAGGTGCAGCTGCAAGCGGTGCAATGGGCCAGCACCGAAGCCAACCGCGACGCCTACATCGACCTGGTGTCCCAGCAGGCCAGTTACCCGGCGGTGATCTTCAAGAGTGAATACCAGGGCCGCCCGCTGGCGGGCGTGCTCTCGCCGAAGCTGGACGCCGACTTCCTCGGCCGTCTGGACGCATCGATTGCCGCGGCCAAGTCCTTCGGCCTGATCCGCCGCGACTTCAAGTCCGCCGACTGGGCAGCCCCCGCCCTGCAGGACGCCGCAAGCCGGCAACTGGCGGCACAGCCGGTGGCGGCGATTCAGTGACAGACGCGCGCACCGGCCTCCCGCCGGTGCGCGCGATGACCATGCCTGACAGAAGCGCGCTACGCGCGCAATCGCGTGCATGGCCCGCTACCGCGCCCCACCTGTAGGAGCGTGCCATGCACGCGATGGCGGACAAAGTCCGCTGGTACAGGGGGGGTCAGTGTTGGGCGGTTCGCGAGCAAGCTCGCTCCTACAGCTCCTACAGGATCAGCACCGCTCTGTCTCTTGAAGGTTTCCAGAGGAATATCCGCACGCGCCGGACGCCCCGTTCAGGAGGCCGAGTGGAATCGGAGTTCCAGGGGTTGAGCGGCATGGATGCCGCGAGAGCCGCGATGGGCCAGGGATGGCCCGTCGCGGCGTGCCCCTGGAACTACGATGGAGCGAGGGCATTTTTCGCCTAAGCGAAAAACCGGATGTCCGGGGCAAGACCTTTGCCTTCTTTGGGGCGTTTGCCAAAGAAGGTCGCCCGAGGAGGCGAAACAGGAAGTCCCCGCGCACGTCGAAGCGGCGCATAAACCCCTTAGCCGACGCAGCAGCCCTGAAGATCGCCGCGACAGCCACCGCCGGCCCTGCCGACGGATCGCGGGCATGGCCCGCTCCTACACGAACCGCGTCCCACCTGTAGGAGCGTGCCACGCACGCGATCGCGGACGAAGTCCGCTGTTCCGTGTTGGGCGGTTCGCGAGCAAGCTCGCTCCTACAGGACCTACAGGATCAGTACCGCTCTACCTCTTGAAGGTTTCCAGAGAAATACCCGCACGCGCCGGACGCCCCGTTCAGGAGGCCGAGTGGAATCGGAGTTCCAGGGGTTGAGCGGCATGGATGCCGCGAGAGCCGCGATGGGCCAGGGATGGCCCACCGCGGCGTGCCCCTGGAACTGCGATGGAGCGAGGGCATTTTTCGCCTGAGCGAAAAACCGGATGTCCGGGGCAAGACCTTTGCCTTCTTTGGGGCGTTTGCCAAAGAAGGTCGCCCGAGGGGGCGAAACAGGAAGTCCCCGCGCACATCGAAGCGGCGCATAAACACCTTAGCCGACGCAGCAGCCCTGAAGATCGCCGCGACAGCCACCGCCGGCCCTGCCGGCGGATCGCGGGCATGGCCCGCTCCTACACGAACCGCAGCCAACCTGTAGGAGCGTGCCACGCACCCAATCGCGGACGGAGTCCGCTCCTACGCCAAGGCAGGGCTGTAGGAGCGAGCTTGCTCGCGAACCACCTCGTGCCCTCGTCCCGACCGGTACTGCCGTGGCTCGGAGCGGATGACCGATCGCGGGAATGGCCCGCTCCTACACGAACCGCAGCCAACCTGTAGGAGCGTGCCATGCACGCGATCGCGGACGGAGTCCGCTCCTACAGTCGGTGTAGCGCTGGCTTACCAGCGAGCCGCCAGGAACTCCGCCACGCGCCGGTAATAGCCCTCCACCTCCGGCACCAGGTTGCCCATGCGCAGGAAGTCATGGGTCATGCCGCAACAGCGCTGCGCCTCCACCTCCACGCCCTGCGCCACCAGCGCCTGGGCGTAGGCCAGGCCTTCGTCCAGCAATGGGTCGAACTGCGCCGCGAACAGCAACGCCGGCGCGCAGCCCTGCAGGACCGCCCCGGCATGCACCGGCGAACAACGCCAATCCCGGCGCTGCGCAACGTCAGGCACGTACTGCTGGTAGAACCAGTCCAGGCTGGCGGTTTCCAGCAGATAGCCCTCGGCGAACAGCTCCTGGGACTCACTGCGCGCGCTGGCATCGGTGGCCGGGTAGAACAGCAGCTGTGCGCACGGTTGCGTGGCGCCTTCGCCCGCCAGCTCGGCGCAGAGCACGGTGGCCAGCGTAGCGCCCGCGCTGTCGCCGCCCACGGCGAGGCGCTGCAGGTCCAGGCCGAGGCTGGCGGCCGAGCCCAGCAGCCAGTTCCAGGCATCGCGCGCATCGTGCACGGCCGCGGGGAACGGCGCTTCCGGCGCCAGGCGATACCCCACCGAGATCACCGCGCAATCGCAGTGCCTGGCCAGCCACCGGCACAGGCCGTCATGGGAATCCAGGCTGCCCACGGTGTAGCCACCGCCGTGGAAATACAGGATCGCCGCGTCGCTGGAGCCCACCGGCCGATACAGGCGCACCGGCAACTGCCGGCCCTCTCGCGCCGGGATCAGCAGGTTCTCCACCGGCATCGACGGCGCGCCGGCCTTGAGCGATTCCGAGGATGCCTCGAAGTCCTGCCGCGCCTGCTCCAGCGGCAGCTCGTGCAGCGCCGGGCGACCATTGCGGCGGCCGTCGTCGACCATGTCCAGGAAGGCGGAAATCTCCGGGTGCAGCATGCCCACCTCATTCATCAATGCGTTCATACCGTGGCTCGCTCCTGGCGCGCGGTGGTTTCCACCTGGGCGCAACAATGGTCGATCAGCCCTTCCAGTTCCGTGCGCAACTGCGCCATGAATGCCTCGATGCGCGACGGGCGGAATACCCGCCGGCTGAACAGGCAGCGCAGGGTCAGCTCGCCGTCGTAGACCTGGCCGACGATTTCCAGCCAGTTGTTCATCGGCGTGCTGGCGGCGTAGGTGTCGCCAGGCTTCTCCTGCAGCGGCACGAACAGCGCCTGGTCATCGAAGCTCTGGTCGAACTGGCCGAGGTAGTTGAAGGTGACGCGCGGCTCGGCGCGGGCGGCGAGCTGGCGGCGCAGCGCGCTGTCGCCCAGGTAGCGCAGGGCGCCGTAGCCGATGCCCTTGTCCGGCACCGCGCGCAGTTGCTGGCGGATCGCCGGGATGGCCTGGGCGTAGCCGCCCTGCCCCGGTGTCAGGCGCAGCGGGAACAGGCTGGTGAACCAGCCCAGGGTGCGGCTGTGGTCGACGCCCTCGAGGATGTCCTCGCGGCCGTGGCCCTCCAGCGCGATCAGCACCGACTCGCTGTCGCACCATTGGCACAGGGTGCGGCCGAGGGCAGTCAGCAGCAGGTCGTTGATCTGTGTGCGATAGGCCTCCGGCGCCACCTTCAACAAACGCTGGGTCTGCTGGCGATCCAGGCGCAGGAACACCTGCTCCAGGTACGCCATGCGCGCGGCGCCGCGCGGGTTGTCGCGCTGCGGCTCGCCCAGGCCGGCGGCGTCGGTCTGCTCCAGCCAGTACGCCAGGTCGGCCTGGGCCAGTTGGCTGTCGGCGTACTCGCGCAGGCCTTCGGCCCAGGCGCGGTACGGACTGGTGCGCGCGAAACGGGGCGCCGGCACGCCGGCGAGCTGCGCCGTGTAACGCTGCTGCAGCTCCTCCAGCAGGATGCGCCAGGACACGCCGTCCACGCCCAGGTGGTGGATCACCAGCAACAGCCGCTGGGTGCCATCGGCCATGTCGGTCAGCACGCCGCGCAGCAGGCGGCCTTCAGCCAGGTCCAGGCTGCGCTGCGCCTGGTTGGCGATCAGCAGCGCCTCCCCGGCGTTCGCCGCCTGCCGATGCCAGAGCAGTGCGCCGGTGATCTCGCTGGCCTCACGCGTGCGCTGGCGCCACAGGCCGTCAGCCCCGCGGGCGAATGACAGGCGCAGGCTGCCGTGCTCGGCCAACAGGCCTTGCAGCGCCGCTTCCAGCGCCTCGGCGACGAGGTGCTGGCGGCACTCCAGCAGCACCGCCTGGTTGAAGTGATCCGGTTCCTCCAGCTGCTGCTCGAACATCCACTGCTGGATCGGCACCAGGCCGAAGGACTCTCCATCGTCAGCCGCTGCCACGGTCGCTGTGGACGCTGCCTCGGCCACGCTCCCGGCGCGCTCCAGCAGGCCGGCGATGGTCTGGTACTGCAGCAGGTCGCGCAGGCGGATCTCCACGCCTTCGCCCAGCGCCTGGCGGGCGCGGGAGACGATCTGCAGGCTGAGGATGGAGTCGCCGCCCAGGTCGAAGAAGTTGTCGCGAATGCCCACGCGCTCGACCTGCAGCACGTCCTGCCAGATGACCGCCAGGGCGCGTTCGCGCTCGTTGCGTGGGGCCTCGTAGGCCTCGCCCTGCCAGGTCGGTTCGGGCAGGGCCTTGCGGTCGATCTTGCCGTTGGGCGACAGCGGGAAGCGCTCCAGCCGCAGGATCTGTGCCGGCACCATGTAGTCGGGCACCTGCGCGCGCAGGAAGCTGCGCAGCGCATCGCCGTCCGCCTCGCCCACCACGTAGCCGACCAGTTGCTTGCCGCTGACGCCGTCGCGGGCCACCACCAGCGCCTCGCTGACCTGCGGGTGGTCCTGCAGGCGCGCTTCGATCTCGCCCAGTTCGATGCGGAAGCCACGGATCTTCACCTGGTGGTCGATGCGCCCGACATAGTCGATCACGCCATCGGCGCGGCCGCGCACCAGGTCGCCGGACCGGTAGAGCCGCCCGCCGCCGGCACTGAACGGGTCGGCGACGAAGCGCTCCGCCGTCAGCCCGGCGCGCGCATGGTAGCCGCGCGCCAGCCCCTCGCCGCCGATGTACAGCTCGCCGGCCACGCCCAGCGGCACCTGGCGCAGTTGCTCGTCGAGGATGTACAGCGTGCGCGCACCGACGCCCTTGCCGATGGGCGCGTAGGCGGCCTCGCAGGCGGTATCGCGGTCGGCCTTCCACAGCAGCGGCGTGACCACGGTTTCCGTGGGGCCGTAGCCGTTGATCAGGTGCTCGGCCCGCAGCGCGCGCTTGGCCAGTTCGAAGCTGGCGTTGGGCACCGCGTCGCCGCCGAAGCAGTAGATGCGCACCGGCGGCGGGTTGCCGTCGCGCAGGGCGTGCTCGGCCAGTTGTTGCAGGTACACCGGCGGGAACGCCGCCACGCTCACCTGTTGCTCGTGCAGCACGCGGTAGGTCTGTTCCGGGGTCCACAGCTCGTCGCCGCGCAGCACCAGGCTGCCGCCGTGCACCAGCGTCGTCAGCCAGCGCTCGTGGGCGCCGTCGAAGGCGAAGGACATGAAGTGCAGCTCGCGGGTCGCCGCGTCCATCCGGTACAACTCGCCGATGGCAGCGCAATGCATCGCCAGCGGGCCATGGTTGACCGCCACGCCCTTGGGCTTGCCGGTGGAGCCGGAGGTGTAGATCAGGTACGCGAGGTTTTCCGGCTCCAGCGCGACCACCGGCAGGTCGCAGTCTTCGCCGGTGAGGTCAAGGCCATCCAGCTCCAGGCAGGTCACGCCCGCCGGCAGCGGCAGGCGCGCGCGCAGGCGGCTGTCGGTGATCAGCAGCGCGATGCCGGCGTCGGCCATCTGGAATTCCAGGCGCTCGCGCGGGTACTCGGCGTCCAGCGGCACGTAGGCGGCGCCGGCCTTGAGCACCGCCAGCAGCGCCAGTGGAAGGCGCACGCCGCGCGGCAGCGCCACGCCCACGCGGACTTCCGGGCCGACACCGAGGGCCATCAGGCGATGGGCCAGGCGGTTGGAGTCGCGCTCCAGCGTGGCGTAGTCGAGCTGCTCGTCGCCGCAGATCAGGGCCACGGCCGTGCCGCGCTGGGCAGCCTGGCGGGCGATGGCCAGGTGCACCGGCTCGGGCGTCGGCAGCAGCTGGTGCGGCCCACGGCAGGCCGCCAGGGCCTCGCGGTCGCGGGCGGACAGACATTGCAGCTGGCCAATGCGCTTGCCGGCGCCGTGCAGCAGGCTGTCCAGCACCTGTTCCAGGTTGCCGCGCAGGCGCGCCACGGCGTCGGCGCTGAAGTGCGCGCGCAGGTACTGGTACTCGATCTCCAGGCGCTCGCCGACGCGCACGGCCAGGTCCATGGGGATGCTCGTCTCGTCCTTCGACTTCAGCTCGCCGAAGCGCAGCCCCCGGGCGCTGCGCAGTACCTCGTCCACCGGGTAGTTCTCGAACACGATGATGCTGTCGAACAGCGCCTGCCCGGACTGGCCGGCCCAGCGCTGGATGTCGTACAGCGGCGTGTGCTCGAACTCGCGCACTTCCAGGTTGTAGGCCTGCAGCTCGCGCAGCCAGTCGCCGAGGTCGGCGTGCTCGGCCGGCGCCTGGACGATGGGCAGCGTGTTGATGAACAGGCCCAGCAGGCTGTCGGCGCCATGCAGTTGCGCGGGCCGCCCGGCCACGGTGGCGCCGAAGGCCACGCGCTGCTGGCCGGTGTAGCGCTGCAGCAGGAGAATCCACGCCGCCTGCACCAGGGTGTTGAGCGTCACCCGCTGGCTGCGGGCAAAGGCCTTGAAGCGCTCGGTGGCCGCCGCGTCGTAGCGGCTGTATTCCAGGCCGTGGCCGCTGCCGTCCGCCGGGCGCGCCAGGCTGTCGGCGAGCACGGTGGGCTGGGCGAAACCGTGCAGGCGCGCGCTCCAGAAGTCCTGGACCTGTTGCGCATCCTGGGCCTGCAACCAGTGGATGTAGTCGCGGTAGCGGCCCTGCTCGGCGATGGTCTCGCCGTTGTAGCGGCGCAGGGCTTCGGCGAACAGCTGGGCGTTGCTCCAGCCGTCCAAGAGAAGGTGGTGATGGGTATAGACCAGTTGATGGCTGGCCTCGCCGCTGCGCACCAACACCAGGCGCAGCAGCGGTGGCCGCGCCAGGTCGAAGCCGCGGCTGCGCTCGGCGGCGGCGAGCTCGTCCAGCGCTGCGTCCATGTCCTCGCGGCCACGCCAGTCGAGCACCTCCAGCGGCAGCTCGACGTGCCTGTGCACCGCCTGCACCGGCTGGTCCAGCCCCTCCCAATGCACACTGGCGCGCAGGTTATCGTGGGCATCCAGCGCGGCCTGCCAGGCGGCGCGGAAGCGCTCCACGTCCAGGTCCTGCACCTCCACGCGCAGCTGGTTGACGTAGACGCCGCCCTCGCTGCCATCCACGCCATGGAACAGCATGCCCTGCTGCATGGGCGACAGCGGATAGAGGTCCTCGATCTGCTCTGGCTCCAGTCCGAGCGCAGCCACTTGCGCGGCGTCGGGCACCTCGATGGCGGCAGCGGCAACCGGCGCATCGGCCGCGACGAAATCACCGGCAACGCGGGCCAGCGCCTGCAGCGTCTGGTGCTGGAACAGGTCCTTCGGGCGAAGGTGCAGGCCGGCGGCACGGGCGCGGCTGACCACCTGGATGGAGACGATGGAGTCGCCGCCCAGCTCGAAGAAGTTGTCGTCCAGGCCCACCCGCTCAAGGCCCAGTGCGGCGCACCAGATGCCCGCCAGGGTCTGTTCGCGCGGGCTTTGCGGCGCGCGGTAGGTTTTCTGCAGCAGGCTGAAGTCCGGCTCCGGCAGCGCCTTGCGGTCGAGCTTGCCGTTGGGGGTCAGCGGCATGCGCTCGAGCGGGACGATCTGCGCGGGGACCATGTAGTCCGGCAATGCTTCCAGCAAGGCGGCACGCAGGTCGCTCTCGATCGGGCCGGTCACGTAGCCCACCAGTTGCTTCACCTGGCCCGCGTCGCGGGCGATCACCACCGCCTCGCGCACACCGGGCTGGCCCAGCAGGCACGATTCGATCTCGCCCAGCTCGATGCGGAAGCCGCGGATCTTCACCTGGTGATCGATACGGCCGAGGTACTCCAGTACGCCGTCGGCGCGCCAACGGGCAAGGTCGCCGGTGCGGTACATGCGCGCGCCGTTTTCCCTAGCGTAGGGATCGGCGACGAAGCGCTCCGCGGTCAGCGCCGGGCGTCCATGGTAGCCGCGGGCCAAGCTGTCGCCGGCGATGTACAGCTCGCCTGCCCCGCCAATCGGCGCGGGTTGCAGCTCGCCATCGAGGATGTACAGCCGGGTGTTGCCGATGGGCTGGCCGAGCAGCGCGCGGGCGCCCTTGTCGATCTTCCAGGCCGCCGACCAGATGGTGGTTTCGGTTGGGCCGTAGAGGTTCCACAAGGCTTCGGTCTGCGCGGTGAGCTTGTCCGCCAGCTCGGCGGACAGCGCCTCGCCGCCGCAGAAGAAACGGCAGCCGCGCAGACGCGGGAAGTCCTCGTGGCCGCTGAGCAGCGTCCAGGTGCTGGGGGTCGCCTGGATCACCGTCACGCCCTGCTCCAGCGCCACGCCGAGCAGGCGCGACGGGTCGCGGGCGACGTCGCGGTCCACCAGCACCACGCGGCCGCCGACCAGCAGCGGCAGGTACAGCTCCAGCGCGGAGATGTCGAAGGACAGCGAAGTCAGCGCGAGCACGCGGTCCTGCGCATCGAGGCCGGGTTCGCGGGCCATGCTGAGCATGAAGTTGACCACGCCGCCATGGCGCACCGCGACGCCCTTGGGCTTGCCGGTGGAGCCGGAGGTGTAGATGACGTAGGCGAGGTCGTCGGGCCGCGCGAGGTTCGGCAGGTCGCTGTCGGCGTAGCCCTCCAGCAGCGCCCAGTCTCGGTCCAGGCAGAAGGCGTGGGCGCCGGTCTGCGGCAGCTCGCCGAGCAGGTGCTGCTGGGTCAGCAGCAGGCGCACGCCGCCGTCTTCGAGCATGTGCGCCAGGCGTTCGGCGGGGAACTCCGGGTCCAGCGGCACGTAGGCGCCGCCGGCCTTGAGCACCGCCAGCAGCGCCACCGGCAGCTCCACCGAGCGTTCCAGGGCGACGCCGACGCGGCTGTCCGGGCCGACGCCCTGTTCGCGCAGCCAGTGCGCGAGGCGGTTGGCGTGGCGGTTCAGCTCGGCGTAGCGGAGGCTGCGCTGCCCGTCGGTGAGCGCCACGCCATCCGGCGAGCGCTGCACCTGCTGCTCGATCAGCTGGTGCAGGCAGGCGTCGCGCGGGTAGTCCAGCGCGGTGGCGTTCCAGCCGTGGAGCAGCTGCTCGCGCTCGCCGCCGCCCAGCAGCGGCAGTCGCGCCACCGGGCATTGCGGGTCGCCCACGATGCCGTGCAGCAGGTTGAGGAAGTGCTCGCCGAGGCGCGCGATAGTCGCCGCGTCGAACTGGTCGGTGGCGTACATGAACTGTCCGCGCACCTGGCCGTCGCGACTTTCCTCGGTGTTCAGGGTCAGGTCGAACTTGGCGATGCCGCCGTCCAGCTCCAGGCTCTCCAGCCGCAGGCCGCCGGGCAGTTCGCGCAGGGCGTCGCGGCGGCTCGGCTGGTGGTTGCAGGCCACCTGGAACAGCGGGTTGTAGCTCAGGCTGCGCTCGGGTTGCAGCGCATCCACCAGTTGCTCGAACGGCAGGTCCGGGTTGGCCTGGGCGCCGAGCACCGCGTCGCGGGTGCGGGCGAGGAAGGCGTTGAAGGATTCGTCGCCATCGATGCGCGCCGACAGCACCTGGGTGTTGACGAAGAAGCCGATCAGCCGCTCGCTCTCGGGGCGGCCCCGGCCGGCGATGGGCACGCCGACGCGCAGCTCGCGCTGGCCGCTGTAGCGCGACAGCAGCAGCTGGTAGGCCGCGAGGATCAACATGAACAGCGTGGCGCCCTTCCCCCGCGCCAGCTCGCGCAGGGAATCGCCGAGGGCGCGCGGCAGCTCGAAGTCCAGCGTCGCGCCGCGATAGCTTTGCACCAGCGGCCGCGGCCGGTCGCCCGGCAGGGTCAGCAGTAGCGATTCATCGCCCAGCTGGTCCTTCCAGTAGGCCAGCTGCCGCTCGCCCTCGCCCGCGGCCAGCCACAGGCGCTGCCAGCGGGCGATGTCGCTGTACTGGACCGGCAGGGGTTCCAGATCGGCGGGTGCGCCTTGGACGTCCGCGCTGTACAACGCCGCGAACTCATCGATCAGCACGCCGATGGACCAGCCGTCGGCAATGATGTGGTGCAGGTTCACCAGCAGCAGCGCCTCGCCCGGCAGACGCGCCAGGTGCAGGCGCAGCAGCGGGCCGTCGGCGAGGTCGAAGGGGCGCTGGGCGCAGTCATTGAGCCATTGCCGCGCCTCGGTTTCGCCCGAAAAATCCGTCGTCTCCAGATACGCCGGCCCCGGCGGCAGGATGCACTGCATCACCTCGCCTTGCGGCGGATCATCGTGCCGGCCATCTGCGCTGCGGAACACCGTGCGCAGGCTTTCATGGCGCGCGATCAGCGCGGCGAAGGCCCGCGCCAGCGCACCCTCGTCCAGCGCGCCGCGCAGGCGCACGGCGGCGGGGATGTTGTAGGCGGCGCTGTGCGGCTCCATCTGCCAGAGGAACCACAGCCGCGCCTGGGCCGCCGAGAGCGGCGCGCGCTCGCGCCCCTCGCGCAGGATCGGCAGGCGCGACAGGCTCACGCCCTTGTCGCGCAGCTGTCGCAGGAAGAGGATCTGCTTGTCCTCGGGCAGCGCGCCCAGGCGCTCTGCGACCGCCTTCAGCTGCGCATCCATCGGCTGGTTCATTGCCCCACTCATCACAGATTCTCCAGCTCGCCGAGCAGCTCATCCATCAGGTTCAGTTCCTCTTCCGCGCTGGCAGTGCCTGCGCGCTCAGTTTCGATCCAGGCAGCCAGCGCAGCGATGTTGCTCAGCTCGAACAGGCGGTGCAGCGGCAACTCCAGGCCCAGGCGCTGGCGCAGGGTCAGGCCGACCTGGGTGAGCAGCAGCGAATGCCCGCCCAGTTCGAAGAAGTCGTCGTGCAGGCCGACGCGCTCCACCTGCAGCACGTGCTGCCAGATGCCGGCCAGTTCGACTTCCAGGTCGCTGCGCGGCGCCACGTATTCGCGCAGGCTGTCGCCCAGCTGCGGGTCCGGCAGGGCCTTGCGATCCAGCTTGCCGTTGGGCGACAGCGGCATGGCATCGAGGGTGATGATCCGCGACGGCACCATGTAGTCCGGCAGCTCGCCTTGCAGCGCCTGGCGCAGGATTTCGGGTTCGGCACTGGCGACCACGTAGGCCAGCAGCACGCCGTCCCTGGCCACCACCACCGCTTCGCTGACCTGCGGGTGAGCCTGCAGGCGCGCTTCGATCTCGCCCAGCTCGATGCGCAGGCCGCGAATCTTCACCTGGTGGTCGAGACGGCCGAGGTATTCGATGGCACCGTCGTCGCGCTGGCGCGCCAGGTCGCCGGTGCGGTACAGGCGATCACCGCTGCCGAAGGGGTCAGCGACGAAACGCTCGGCGGTCAGCCCGGGGCGTGCGTGGTAACCGCGCGCCAGGCCCATGCCGCCGATGTACAGCTCGCCGGCCACGCCCTGCGGCACCGGCTCCAGGCGCTCGTCCAGCAGCACCAGGCGCAGGTTGTCGATGGGCCGGCCGATGGGCACCACCTGCCGCGCGTTGTCCTCCTCGCAGGCCCAGAAGCTGACGTCGATCGCCGCCTCGGTCGGGCCGTAGAGGTTGTGCAGCTTCGCACTGCTGCGTTGGCGGAACTGCTGCTGCAGCGCATAGGGCAGCGCTTCGCCGGAGCACATCACCTGCCGCAGCGACGGGCAGCGCTCCAGCTCGGCGGACGCCACGAAGGCCTGCAGCATCGAGGGCACGAAGTGCAGCGTGGTGACCTGCCCCGCCTCGATTACCTGGCGCAGCGCCGCGGGGTCGCGGTGCGCACCGGGCGCGGCGACCACCAGGGCGGCGCCGGTCAGCAGCGCCCAGAAGAACTCCCACACCGACACGTCGAAGCTGAACGGGGTCTTCTGCAGCACGCGGTCGCGGGCATCCAGCGCGTAGGCCTTCTGCATCCAGTGCAGGCGGTTGACCAGCGCGCGGTGGGTGTTGCCGGCACCCTTGGGCTTGCCGGTGGAGCCGGAGGTGTAGATCAGATAGGCCAGGTTCTGCGGGCTGCCGAGGATGGCGGGGTTGTCCTCGGACGCCTTGGCGATTTCGCTCCACTGGCTGTCCAGGCCCCTGTCTATGCAGATCGTCGCAGCATTGCTCGCCGGCAGGCGCTGCAGCAGGTGCTGCTGGGTCAGCAGCAGGCCCACGCCGCTGTCGGCGAGCATGTGTTGCAAGCGCTCCTGCGGGTAGTCCGGGTCCATCGGCACATAGGCGCCGCCGGCCTTGACGATGCCCAGCAGGGCCACCACCAGCTCCACCGAGCGCTCGGCGGCCACGCCGACCAGCACGTCCGGGCCGACGCCCTGGCCGCGCAGCCAGTGCGCCAGCTGGTTGGCACGGGCATTGAGCTGGGCGTAGCTCAGGCGCTGCTCGCCGAACTGCACGGCCAGCGCCTGCGGGGTTGCCGCCACCTGGCGCTCGATCAGTTCCTGCAGCTGCACGTCCGCCGGGAATGCCGCCGCGGTATCGTTGCCGCGTTGCAGCAGTGCGCTGCGCTCGGCGTTGGCCAGTTGGCTGACGCGGCCCAGCGGACGCTCTGCATCCTCCACCAGGGCCAGCAGCAAGCGCTCGAAGTGGCCGCGCAACTGCTCGACCTGGCTCGCGCTGAAGCGGTCGGCGCGGTAGGTGTAGCGCACGTCCAACTGCTCGCCGGCGCTGGCCACCAGGGCCAGGGCGTAGTTGGTGCCATCCACCGGACGGTGGCCGAGGATGCGCAGATCGCCCTCGCCGGGCGACGACAGCGCGGCGTCCATGGGGAAGTTCTCGAACACGATCAGGCTGTCGAACAGCGCCTGCCCGCCGCGGCCGGCCCAGCGCTGGATGTCGTACAGCGGCGTGTGCTCGAACTCGCGCACGTCCAGGTTGAACGCCTGCAGCTCGCGCAGCCAGTCGCCGACGCGCTGGGCATCATCGGGCGCTTGCAGGATCGGCAGCGTGTTGATGAACAGGCCGAGGCTCTCTTCCGCTCCCGGCAACGTGGCCGGGCGCCCGGCCACGGTGGCGCCGAAGGTGACGCTGCGCTGTCCGCAGTAGCGTTGCAGCAGCAGCGCCCACGCACCCTGCACCAGCGTGTTGAGGGTGACGCGCTGGGCCTGGGCGAAGCGTTGCAGCGGCGTGCTGTCCAGGCGGCTGTGCAACTCGCGCAGGGGCTCTTCGCGGTACCCGGCGTGGCAGGCGGTAGCCAGCAGGGTCGGCTCCTCGAAGCTCTTCAGGCGTTCGCGCCAGAAGCGCTCGCCCGCCGTGCCGTCCTGGGCGTGCAGCCAGGCGATGTAGTCGCCGTACTGCGCCGCCGGCGCCGGCAGGTCGGCGCCACGGTAGAGAGCGAGCACTTCGCCGATCAGCCGTGCGCTGCTCCAGCCGTCCAGCAGCAGATGGTGGCAGGTCCAGACCAGGTGGTAGCGGCGCTCCCCCAGGCGCACCAGCGCCAGGCGTTGCAGCGGTGGCTGGGCCAGGTCGAAGCCGAGCTGGCGTTGCGCGTCGGCAAGGTCGTCGAGCTGCGCCTCGCTCACCGGCTGGCCGCGCCAGTCGAAGGATTGCACCGGCAGCTGCACCTCGCGCAGGACGAATTGCAGCGGCGCGGCGTCGGCGCTGGCGAGGAAGCCGGTGCGCAGGTTGGCGTGGCGGGCGATGACCGCGCGCCAGGCGTCGAGCAAACGCGCCGCGTCGAGGCCATCCAGGTCGACCCGCAGCTGGTTGACGTAGAGCGCGGAGCCCGGCACGTCGAGGGCGTGGAACAGCATGCCCTGCTGCATCGGCGACAGCGGATAGAGGTCTTCCACGCCAGCCGGCAACGGCAGCGCGTCGAGCTGTTGCTGGTCCAGGCCGAGCAGCGGCAGTTCGGCCGCTTCCAGCTTGCGCGGGGTGTGCAGGCACCAGGCGACCAGCGCTTGCAGCTCGCCACGCAGCAGCGCTTGCAGTTCGTCGATGTCGGCCGCCTCGAACATGGCGCGGCTGTAGGTGACCTCCAGGCTCAGCTCGCCGCCGAGCACACGGCCGGCGTAGACCAGCGCGTTGCCCAGCGCGGCGTTCAGCGGCTGGCTACGGCCCACGCCTTCGAAGGCCGGCAGGAAGTCGGCGTCGGCGAAGGCCTGGTCGAGCTGGCCGAGGTAGTTGAAGGTCACCTGGGGCGCCGGCAGGTCGCGCAGGCTGGCGGCGTGCGGGCTGAGGTAGCGCAGCTGGCCGTAGCCGATGCCGGCGCGCGGCAGGTTGCGCAGGTGCTCGCGGGTGGCGCGCAGGTCGTCACCCGGCTCGCCGCCGGCGTGCAGGCGCACCGGATAGAGCGCGGTGAACCAGCCCACGGAGCGGCTCAGGTCCAACGCGGCTTCGCCATCGAAGGCCTCGCGGCCGTGGCCTTCCATCTCCACCAGCGCGGAGCCTTCGCCGGTCCAGGCGCACAGGGCGCGGGCCAGCGCGGTCAGCAGCAGGTCGTTGATCTGCACGCGCTGCGCCTTCAGCGCCGGGCCGAGCAGTTGGCGGGTGGTTTCGGCGTCGAGGCTGAAGCGCGCGCTGGCGGCGTCCTTCCAGGTGGCCGGGGCGTCGCTGCGTGCGCGCGTCAGGCGCGGCGCATCGCGCAGCTGGGTCTGCCAGTAGTCCAGCTCGGCGGCCGCCTCGGCACTGTTGGCCGCCGCCTGCTGGCGGGCGCTCCAGGCCTGGTAGCTGTCGCTGCGCGGCAGAGCGGCAGGCATGCGGCCGGCGCGCAGCTCGCGGTAGGCGTACTGCATGTCTTCCAGCAGGATGCGCCAGGACACGCCGTCCACCGCCAGGTGGTGGATGACCAGCAGCAGGCGCTCACCGCCATCGGCCAGGCTGACGTGCATGGCACGCAGCAGCGGGCCGTTGGCGATGTCCAGGCTGGCCTGGGCGTCGTCGCACAGGCGCTCCAGGGTGCGGGCGTCCGCCGCGCGGCGGCGCCACAGGAGGGTCATGTCGAGTGGGCCCGGCTCGGCGTAGCGCTGGCGGCTGCCGTCGAAGCGCAGGCGCAGCGCGTCGTGCTGGCCGAGCAGCCAGTGCAGCGCGCGGGCCAGGAGGTCACCGTCCAGTGCTTCGCGCGGCTGCAGCAGCAACGCCTGGTTCCAGTGGTGACGCTGGGCGCCCGGCACGCGCTCGAAGAAGCGCGCCTGCACCGGCGACAGGGCCACCTCACCGCTGACCGCGGTCACTGGCGCGGGCGCAGCCGGTGCCGCCGGGGCGCGGCTTTCCAGCCACTGCGCCAGTTGGCGGACGCTCTGCCGCTCGAACAGCTGTTTCGGGCTGAGCTTGTACCCGAGTTTACGAATGCGCGCGATGATCTGCAGGCTGAGGATGGAGTCGCCGCCCAGCTCGAAGAAGTTGTCCTGCGCGCCGACGCGCTCGACCTTCAGCACTGCCTGCCAGATGTCGGCGATGCGCTGTTCCAGCTCGGAGAGCGGCGCGCTGTCGACGCTCCTGGCGACCGCTTCGGCGCGTGGCAGGGCCTTGCGGTCGACCTTGCCGTTGGCGTTCAGCGGCAGGCGCTCCAGCAGCGTCAGCTGGGCTGGCAGCAGGTAGTCCGGCACGCGTTCCGCCAGGACGTCGCGCAGGCTGTCTACGCCCTGCCCTTCGGCCACGACCCAGGCCAGCAGCTTGATCGGGCCGTCGTTGTCACGCTCGGCTAGGGCCACGGCGTCGCGCACGCCGGGCAGGCGCTTGAGCGCCTGGGCCAGTTCACCCGGCTCGACGCGGTAGCCACGGATCTTCACCTGGTCGTCCACCCGCCCGAGGAAATCCACCTCGCCGCGACGGTTCAGGCGCACGCGGTCGCCGCTGCGGTACAGGCGCTCGCCGTCGATTTCCACAAAGCGCTCGGCGGTCATCTGCGGCAGGCCGAGATAGCCCAGCGCCAGGCCGGCGCCGCCGAGGTACAGCTCGCCGGGCACGCCGGGCAGCAGGTCGCGGCGGTTCTCGTCGAGCACGCGCAGGCTGGTGTTGGCCAGCGGCGTGCCAATGGGCAGGCTGGCCGCGGGCAGATCGTCCGGCAGCGACCATTCGTGAGTGAGCACGCCGACCGTGGATTCGCTGGGGCCGTAGTGGTTGACGATGCGCAGCGAGGGAGCGAGTTCGCGGATGGGCTGCAGCAGCGCGCGGTCGCAGGCTTCGCCGCCCAGCACCAGCAGGCGTCGCGGCAGCACCGCAGCGGCGTTGGGCGCGGCGGCGAGCAGGCCGGCGAGATGGCTGGGGACGATCTTCAGTACGTCCACCTCCTGCATGAACGCGGCAAAGCGCTCGGCGTCGGCCACCGCCTGGGCATCCGCCAGGTGCAGGCGGCCGCCGCCGCACAAGGCGCCGAACAGCGTGGTGTGGCCGAGGTCGGCGGCCACCGAGGAGACCATCGCCAGGCCCAGGCCGCGGGCGCGGCCCCGGTCCAGTTGCAGGCGTTCGAGCACGGCTTGCACGTAGTTGGCCAACGCGGCGTGGCTGACGCGCACGCCCTTGGGCTGGCCCGTCGAACCGGACGTGAAGATCACGTAGGCGGCCTGCTGCGGGTCGATGCGCCGCGCGGGCGCCGCCTCGGCGCCCTGCTGCGGGCCACCGGCGGGGATCAGCAGGGCGGCGTCGCCGAACCCGCCCAGCAGCGCCGCATCGCTCACCAGCACGCGGCGGATGCCGTTGTCGGCGAGCAACTGGCGCAGGCGTTCAGCCGGTTGCGCCGGGTCCAGCGGTACATAGGTGGCGCCGGCCCTGAGCACGCCCAGCAGCAGGAGCACCCACTGCGCGCTGCGCTCCTGGCAAATGGCGACGCACTCGCCCTGCTCCACGCCGCTGGCGATCAGGGCATTGGCCAGGCGGTTGGCGCGCTGGTCCAGCTCCGCGTAGGTGTAGCGGACGCCATCGTCCTGCACGGCGATGGCATCCGGCTGCGCGGCGACCTGGGCGGCGAACAGACCGAGCACGTCCTGCTGCGGCCACTGCCGCGCTTCGCCACGACGGCGCGACGCCACCGGCCGCGGCAGCTCACCGAGGGCGCGCTGCGGTTCGGCGCACAGTTGGCGCAGCAGCGCGTCGAACTGGCCGGCGATGGCGGCGACGCTGTCCTCGTCGAACAGGTCGCGGGCATAGACGAAGCTGCCGCGCAGCTCGTCGCCCGGCTGGCCGTCGGTGTCCAGCGCCTCGGCCATGTCCAGGGCGAGATCGAAGCGCGCGCCGTATTGTTCCTCGCTGAACAGCTCCAGCTTCAGCGCACCGGCATCGGGCAGGCAGCTGACGTCGAAGCCGAAATTGAACTTCACCTGCACCAGCGGGTTGTAGGCCAGGCTGCGCTCGGGTTGCAGGGCGTCCACCAATTGCTCGAACGGCAGGTCCTGGTGCGCCTGGGCGCCGAGGGCCAGCGGCTTGAGACGGGCCAGCAGCGCGGCGAAGGGCTCGTCATCACGCAGGGCGAACGGCATGACCTGGGTGTTGACGAAAAAGCCGATCAGCCCTTCGGTCTCCAGCTGCTGGCGGTTGGCGATGGGCACCGCGATGCGCAGGTGGCGTTGGCCGCTGCAGCGCTGCATCAGCACGGCGTAGGCGCCGAGCAGCAGCATGAACAGGGTGACGTCCTGCTCGCGGGCCAGCTGCTTGAGGCGGCTGCCAAGACCGGCATCCAGGCTGAAGCCGAGGCTGCCGCCACGGTAGCTCTGCACGGCCGGTCGCGGGCGGTCGGTGGCCAGCTCCAGCACCGGCCATTCCCGCTCGGCATCGGCGCCGCCCAACTGCTCGATCCACCAGCTCAGCTGACGCTGGCCCTCCTCGCCCGCCAGCAGCTCGCGCTGCCACTGGGCGTAGTCGGCGTACTGCACCGGCAACGCCGGCAGGTGCAGGTCCGCGCCCGCGGCGAAGGCGCCATAGAGACGGCTGAACTCCTCCACCAGCACGCGGATCGACCAGCCATCGGAAACGATGTGGTGCATCGTCAGCAGCAACACGTGGTCGGCATCGGCCAGCTTGAGGAGGGTCAGGCGCAGCAGCGGGCCGTTGCGCAGGTCGAAGGGCCGCTGCGCTTCTGCCTCCGCCAGGTGGCGCGCGGCGGCTTCGGCATCTTTTTCAGCGGACAGATCGATGCGCACGAGATCCAGGGCCAGCGCCGGCTGGATGCGCTGGAAGGCCCGGCCATCCACCTCGTCGAAGGTGGTGCGCAGGGTTTCATGGCGCGCGACCAGGGCGTCGAAGGCACGCCGCAGTGCGGCCTCGTCCAGCGGGCCGCGCAGGCGCAGGGCTCCCGGCACGTTGTAGGCCGCGCTGGCCGGTTCCATCTGCCAGAAGAACCACAGGCGGCTCTGGGCGGCGGACAGCGGCAGGTCGCCGTCGCGGGCCACGGCGCGCAGGGCCGGACGAGCGCCGGGCGCAAGAGCCGCCAGCCGTGCAGCGAATTCGTCCAGGCGGCTGGCTTCGAACAGGTCGCGCAGCGGCACGTCGCAACCCAGGTCACGGCGCAGACGGGAGATGACCTGCGTGGCCAGCAGTGAGTGGCCGCCCAGTTCGAAGAAGTCGTCCTCGCGGCCCACGGCGGGCACGCCGAGTACTTCCGACCAGACGGCGGCGACGCGGCTTTCCAGGCCGTCGCGCGGGGCTTCGCTGGCGCGGGCGGCCTCCTGCGGTTCGGGCAGCGCCTTTCGGTCGATCTTGCCGTTGGCGTTGAGGGGCATTCGCTCGAGCACCAGCAGGCGCGACGGCACCATGTAGTCCGGCAATTGCGCGCGCAGGGCGGCTTTCAGCACGTCCTCGGCGAGGCTGTCGCCACAGACATAGCCCAGCAGGTACTTGCCGCGTTCACTGTCGCGGGCGATCACCGCCGCTTCGCGCACGCCGGGCAGCGCGCGCAGGCGGGCTTCGATCTCGCCCGGCTCGATGCGGAAACCACGGATCTTCACCTGCTGGTCGACGCGGCCGAGGTAGTCCAGCGCACCGTCTTCGCGCCAGCGCACGCGGTCGCCGCTGCGGTACAGTCGGCCCGCCTGGCCGTATAAACAGAAGGGATCGGCAACGAAGCGTTCGGCGGTCATGCCGGCGCGCTGGTGGTAGCCGCGGGCCAGGCCGTGGCCGCCGATGTACAGCTCGCCGGCCACACCGCGCGGCAGCGGCTGCAGGCGGTCGTCGAGGATGTACAGGCTGCGCTCGCCCACCACCTCGCCGATGGGCGCGTAGGCGGCGCCGCAGGGGGTGTGCGCGTCAGCCTTCCACAGCAGCGGGGTGACCACGGTTTCGGTGGGGCCGTAGCCGTTGATCAGGTGCTGCGGCTTGAGCGCCTGGTGCGCCAGTTGGTAGGCCGCCTCGGGCACCGCGTCGCCGCCGAAGCAGTAGATGCGCATGCTAGGCGCGTGACCGGTAATCAGCGCCTGCTCAGCCAGCTGTTGCAGGTAGGCCGGCGGGAAGGCCGCGACCGTCACCGCGTGGCGGCGCAACTGTTCCAGGGTCTGCTCGGCGGTCCACAGCGCGTCATTGCGGATCAGCAGGCTGCCGCCGTGGGACAGCGCGGTGAGCCAGCGCTCGTGGGCGCCGTCGAAGGCGAAGGACATGAAGATCAGCTCGCGGTCGGCCTCGCTCATCGCGTAGCGCTGGCCGATGGCGCGGCAGTGCGCGGCGATCTCGCCGTGGGCGACGGCGACGCCCTTGGGCTGGCCGGTGGAGCCGGAGGTGTAGATCAGGTAGGCGAGGTTCTGCGCCTGGATGCGCAGCAGCGGACGCACGGCCAGGGCGTTGCCGAGGTCGGCTTCTTCCAGCACCAGGCGCTCGACGCCCTCGGGCAGCGGCAGGCGCTCGGCCAGCGCGGCGTTGGTCAGCAGCAGGTCGACGCCGGCATCCTGCATCAGCCAGGCCAGGCGCTCCTCGGGGTAGTCGACATCCAGCGGCAGGTAGGCGCCGCCGGCCTTCATCACGGCCAGCAGCGCCAGCGGGACGTCCACCCCGCGCGGCAGGGCCACGGCGACCCGGCGTTCAGCGCCGATGCCGCGCTGGATCAGGCGTTGCGCCAGGCGGTTGGAACGATCCTCCAGCTCGGCGAAATTCACTTCGCGCTGCCCGTCGATCAAGGCGACCTTGGCGGGGTGCCGGCGCGCCTGGGCCGCGATGGTTTCGCTCAGCGCCTCGAAGGCCGGCGCCTCCCCCGCCACGGCGATGCGCCAGTCGCTGGCGGGCAGCCAGTCGAGGGCGTCCAGCACGGCGTCGGCATTCAGTTGCGGCAAGGCGCGCAGCAGGTCGAGGAAGTGCCCGACCAGGCGCTGCATGCCGGCGGCGGCGTAGCGTTCGCGGGCATAGCAGAAGCTCAGGCGCAGGCTCTGCTCGCCCTCGCGGACGCGCAGCACCAGGTCGAAGGGGGTTTCCAGGTCGAGCTGCTCCAGCGCTTCCACGTTGACGCCCGGCAGGCTATTGCCGGCGCGCGGCTGCCACTGGTGATCGAAAGCGACCTGGCACAGCGGATGGCGGCCATGGCCGCGCTCGGGTTGCAGCGCCTGCACCAGTTGCTCGAACGGCAGGCCCTGGTGCGCCTGGGCTTGCAGCAGGTCGTCGCGCAGCTGGCGGAGCACGCCGCGCAGGCTGGCGCCTTCGGGCAGCTCGCTGCGCAGCACCAGCAGGTTGACGAAGAAGCCGACCAGGCGTTCGCTGTCGAGCTGCTCGCGGCCGGCATGGGTCAGGCCGATGCGCAGGTCGTGCTGGCCGCTGTAGCGCTGCAGCAGCAGGTTGTAGGCGCCGAGCAGGAGCATCGGCAGGGTCGCGCCGTGGGCCTGTGCGAGGTTGCGCAGCTTGCCGGTCAGTTCGGCGTCCACCTCGCGCTCGATCAGCTCCGCGCTCTGGCCTTTCTCGCCCGTTGCGAAGGGCAGTTCCAGCGGCGCATGGGAGGTGCCCAGGCGTTCGCTCCACCAGTCCAGCAGGCGCGCGCCCTCGCCCGCTTCCAGCGTGCTCTGCTGGGCGGCGGCGAGGTCGAGGTACTGGCGCGGCAGCGCCGGCAGCACCGGCTGGCGCTGTTCGACGATGGCGCGGTAGCACTCGGCGAATTCCTCCAGCAGCAGGTTCAGCGACCAGCCGTCGGCGATGATGTGGTGCACGCAGAGCAGCAGCGCCTGGCGGCCGCCGCCGAGGTTCTGCAGACGCAGGCGCAGCAGCGGGCCCTTGGCCAGGTCGAAGGGCTGCGCGGCGAAGGCGTTGGCGTCCTCCTGGGCAGCGGCATCGCGGCGGGCGCTGCCCAGGGCGCTGAAGTCGCTCTCGCTCAGCTCCACGTGCGTGTCGTCGGACAGGCGCAGCGACACCTCGCCGTCGGCCTGTTCGATGAAGCGGCTGCGCAGGGTTTCATGGCGGCCGAGCAGCACGGCGAAGGCCTGCTCCACCGCCGGACGGCGCAGTTCGCCGCGCAGGTTCATGCGCCCGGCGATGTGGTAGACGGCGCTGTGCGGCTCCAGCTTCCAGAGGAACCACAGGCGGCGCTGGGCCGGCGACAGCGGCAGCAGGCCGGCACGCGGGACTTGCGGCACAGACTCGGCTTGAGTGGTCGGCAGCGCGGCCAGGGCGGCGGCGAAGGCGCCCAGTTCCGGCGCTTCGAACAGCACGCGCAATTCCACGGCGCGGCCGAGGCGCTCACGCAGCCGCGCCATCAGTTGGGTGGCCTTGATGGAGTTGCCACCCAGGGCGAAGAAGTTGTCGTCGCGGCGGATCGCCGGCAGTTCCAGCACTTCGCTCCACAGCGCGGCAATAGCCTGCTCCTCGGCGGACAGCGCGGCGGCCTGTTTGGCGCTGGCACCCTCGCTGATCGGCTCGCCGGCACGCTGGATGGCATAGGCCTGCAGGCTGCCGTCGAGCAGCTGGGTGCGGCAGGCCGAGCGTTGCAGCTTGCCGCTGGAGGTCTTGGGCAGCGCGCCCGGCTCCAGCAGCGCCACCACCAGCGGCGCTTCCTGGAAGGTTTCCGCCACGGCGGCGGCGATGGCCCTGGCCAGCGCCTCGGCGGAGATCAGCTTGCGCACGCTGCGCCCGACTTCGGCGGCAATGCCGATGCCCTCGCGGCCCTGGTGCTCGATGGCGAAGGCGCAGACGCGACCCTTGCGCACCAGGTCCACCTCGTCCTCGACGCAGCGTTCGATGTCCTGCGGGTAGAGGTTCTGGCCACGGACGATGAGCATGTCCTTGAGGCGCCCGGTGACGAACAGGTCGTCGTTGTGCAGGAAGCCCAGGTCGCCGGTGCGCAGCCAGGTGCGGCCGTCGCGCTCGACGAAGGTGCGCGCGCTGGCTTCGGGGTTGCGCCAGTAGCCGCGGGCGACGCTGGGGCCGCTGCTCCAGATTTCGCCGACGCGGTCCGGGCCGAGGATGTCACCGCTGAGCGGGTCGACCAGCTGGACCTCATGGTCGGGCTGGGCGCCGCCGCAGTTGATCAGCGACGTGCCCCGCCCCGGACGGGCGACGTTGTCGCCCAGGGCCTGGAGGTCCACTTCCAGCTGGCCGATGCCCTGGCCGCGCACGCCGCCGGTGACGAACAGGGTCGCCTCGGCGAGGCCGTAGCAGGCATAGAAGGACGAGGCGTCGAAGCGCGCCGGGGCGAACCAGGCGGCGAAGCGTTCCAGGGTGTCCGGGCGGATCGGCTCGGAGCCGGAGAAGGCCACGCGCCATCGGCTCAGGTCGAGGCCTTCCAGGGCGGCCTCGTTGACCCGCTCGCAGCACAGGCGGTAGGCGAAGTCCGGCCCGCCGCTGACCGTGCCGCCGAAGCGCGCGATGGCTTCCAGCCAGCGGCGCGGGCGCTCGAGGAAGTAGCGCGGCGACATCAGCACGCATTCGATGCCGCTGTAGATCGGCTGCAGCAGGCCGCCGATCAGGCCCATGTCATGGAACAGCGGCAGCCAGCTGACGATCACGTCGTCGTCACCGATGCCGAAGCCATGGCGGATCAGCCGTTCGTTGGCGACCAGGTTGCCGTGGCTGACCCGCACGCCCTTGGGCGTCGAGGTGGAGCCGGAGGTGTATTGCAGGAAGGCGATGTCGTCATCGGCCAGCTCGGGCATCCGCCACTCCACCGCCAGCGCCGGGTCCGCCTGGTCCACCGCCAGCAGCAGGGGACTCTCGCCATTGTCGCGCGCGCAGGCCGGGCGCAGAGCCTCGATCAGCGTGGAGTCGGTGAGCACCAGGCTGGGCTGTGCGTCATCGAGGATCGAACGCAGCCGCGCCAGGTGCTGCGGGCGCACGGACTCCGGCGGGTAGGCCGGCACGGCGATGATGCCCGCGTAGAGGCAGGCGAAGAAGGCGGTGACGTACTCCGGGCCGCTGGGCAGCAGGAGCACGGCGCGGTCGCCCTGCTGGCCATGGCGCAGCATCCAGGCGGCCATGGCGCGGGCGCGCTCGTCCAGCTCGCGGAAGCTGATGGGGAGTTCGACGTTCTCGGCGATGAATCGCAGGGCAGTCTTGCGCGGCATTTCGCAGGCGCGTTGCAGCAGGGCCTCGACCAGGTTTCCTGCGGCTTCGTAGCGGTCGTTCATGACATCACCTGTTCTGGCGGCGGGCGTATGGGGCCCGCCGGGGGGAAATTCGTGGGTTCAGCTGTGTTTGCGTTCTGGGGATCGGAGAGCCGAACTGCTCACTCGCTCCGATCGGTGCCCTCTCCCTGAAGGGAGAGGGAGCTGTCTGTGCCGGCTCTTAAGTCCGGCGTACTCCTGAAACCTCCAATTGCTCCGGACCAGTCCCTTCTCCTTTCGGGGGGAGGGTTAGGGAGAGGGTGTTGCCCGCCGCTCCGGCGCTGGGTGCGGCCCTCTCCCCCCGCCCTCTCCCTAAAGGGAGAGGGAGCTGTCTGTGCCGGCTCTAAGTCCGGCGTACTCCTGAAACCTCCAATTGCTCCGGACCAGTCCCTTCTCCTTTCGGGGAGAGGGTTAGGGAGAGGGAGCTGCCTGTACGGGCTGAAAGGTCCGGCGTACTCCTGAAACCTCCAACCGCTCCGAACCAGTCCCCTCTCCCTTCAGGGAGAGGGTTAGGGAGAGGGTCCTTCCGGCCGCTCCGACGCTGGCCCTTACCGCCTGGCCGAGCACTCCTCCGAAAGCCAGGGAGCTATCCGCACGGCCATCAGGCCTGCACATCCGCGCCATGCCCCTCCGCCATCGCCACGACCACCTTGCGCGGCCCGCTGAAGGGCGAGCGCGCGTGGGCGGCGAGCATGTTGTCGAGCATCAGGACATCGCCGCTGGCCCAGGGGAAGCTCACCTTGGCCTCCTCCAGCACGCCGCGGATGTCGTCGAGCACGGCGGTCTCGATGGGGCTGCCGTCGCCGTAGTAGACGTTGCGCGGCAAGTCTTCCTCGTCGACGATTTCCAGCAGGCTTTCGCGCACCTCCGGCGGCAGGTTGGAGACGTGGAACAGGTGCGCCTGGTTGAACCAGACCCAGTCGCGGGTGGCCGGGTGCTGCGCCACCGCCTGACAGACCTGGCGGGTGCGCAGCTCACCGTCTTCCTTCCACTCCCAGCCGATGCCGTGGGCCTTGCAGTAGGCCTCGACCACGGCCGGGTCGCCGCTGTTGAACACCTGCTCCCAGGCGACGTCCAGGCCGTTGCCGTAGTTGCGGGTGTACATCAGCCCGCGTTCGCTGAAGCGCCGGCGAATGCCCGCGTCCACCTGGCGGTAGATCTCGCGGCTGTCGGCGATCGGCGTCTCGCCACCGCTCTGCGCGGCCTGCACGCAGTAGAACCAGATCTTCATCGGCCACTCGCGGGTATAGGCCTGCTCGTTGTGCAGCGGGATGTGCTGGTGCGGCGGGTATTCGGTGGAGGTGTACACGCCACGGGTGACGTTGCTGCGCGGGGTGGAGCCGAACTCGTAGTCGAGCAGCGGGTGGCCGAAGCCGGCGGCGAATTCGCGGAAGCGCTCCGGCGCGCCGACCTGGAAGCCGCGAAAGAGAATGCCGGCGCACACCGGCAGGCGCTCCGCCACCAGTGGGCGCAGCTCGGCCAGGGCATCGAGCAGGTCGATGCCGTCGCCGCGGGCCTGCACCAGCAGCGGCAGGCCGCCGCGCGCTTCGGCCAGGGGAACAATGTCGAACAGGGTGGAGGTGGGCATCGGGGTCTCCGCGTGATCGATCAGGCCAGCTCTGCGCTGGTCGACTGGCCGGGCTGGCGCAGGTGACCGAGCAGCAGTTCGAGCAGGCGCGCTTCGCCGGCATGCAGGAAGAAGTGACCGCCGTCGAGCATCTCCAGGGAGAAGCCGGCGCTGGTCTCGTCCTGCCAGGCCGACAGCGAGTCCACCGAGAGCCGGTCGGCCTTGCCGCCGAACACATGGATCGGGCAGGCCAACGGCGCGCGGGGGCGGTAGTCGTACAGGCCGCAGAGGAGGAAGTCGGCACGCATCACCGGCAGGGTCAGGCGCAGCATTTCCTCATCGGCGAACACCGCGTCGGGCGTGCCGCCCAGGCGGCGCATGCGCTCGATCAGCTGGGCGTCGCTCTGCGCCTGCGCCAGCTCGCGATGGCTGTCGCGACGCGCCGGTGCGGAAGCCGCCGAGGCGAACAGCGCCTGCGGCAACGGCAGGCCGCGCTCGCGCAGGGCGTGGGCGAGCTCGAACGCCAGCAGGCCGCCGAGGCTGTGGCCGAACAGGGCGTAGGGCTGATCGAGGCGCGCCGCAAGCTCATCGGCCAGTTGGCTGGCCAGGGCGCGCAGGTCGGTCTGCAGGTCTTCGGCGAAGCGCCGGCCGCGGCCGGGCAGCTCCACCGGGCAGACCTCGACCCAGCTCGGCAGTTGGCGCTTCCAGCGCGCATAGAGCATGGCGCTGGCGCCGGAATACGGCAGGCAGAACAGACGCAGCATGGGTCAGTGCCCCGCCGCCGGGCCGTCCATTTTCTGCCGCAGGCTCAGCGGACGCATGTCGGTCCAGTTCGCCTCGACGAAGGCCAGGCACTCGGCCTTGCTGCCGCGCTGACCGGCTTCGCGCCAGCCGGCGGGGACTTCCTTGTAGTCCGGCCACAGCGAGTACTGCTCTTCGCCATTGACCAGCACCTTGTACACCGCATCGTCGCGATCGAACGCCATCGCTCTTCTCCTTCAGCTGTCCGGGATGCCGGCCAGCGGCCACTACCGCTGTTTTCCGGCTCTGCCATGAAGACGAGGGAGGAGATGAAATAGTTAGTGTTCTCGGATGCGATTAATTCTCATAAGATATGCCCCGGCGAAATTTCCTGGCTTGCCCTTCACCTGAAAGACGAGAGTTCTGACGAATGGATGCGAATGAAAAATCTCCGAGCCTATGTGGGAACCCTTGTTCCAGAGCGAGAGTCGGAGTCTTCCGAATAAATTGATAATAATTATCATTTGAACTAGATTGACCGCCTCAACCCATGTGGACGTCCCCGCCTCCGCCGCCGCATAGGAAACCTTGCATGTCCAAGCCAATGCCCGCCGAGCCGCGCCCCGCTCTCCACGAGCTGTTCGCCACCCACCGGCAGACCTTCATCAATGCGGCCGCACGCATCCTCGGCTGCCGCAGCCATGCCGAAGACGTGGTGCACGATGCGTACCTCAAGCTCAATGCGAGCGACCTCACGCCCGGCATCCAGTCGCAGAGCGGCTACCTGATGCGCGTGGTGCGCAACCTGGCCATCGACCTCTATCGCCGCCAGGCGCTGGAGAAGCGCTACTCGGGGAGCGAGGAAGAAGGCCTGCACATCGCCACGCCGTCCGCCTCGCCGGAGATCGAGCACGAGGACCGGCAGACCCTCGAGGCCATCTCCAGCGCGCTGCAGAGCCTGCCCGAACGCACCCGCTACGCCTTCGAGATGTACCGCCTGCACGGCCGCACGCAGAAGGAGATCGCCGAGGAATTGGGCGTATCCCCGACCCTGGTGAACTTCATGGTGCGCGACGCGCTGGTGCATTGCCGCAAGACCCTGAAGGGCCTCGAAGGAGGACGCCGCTGAGCCCTCAGCCCCGCGCCAGGGCGCGGAAGGTCAATCGATACTGCTCCGGCGTGGTGCCCGCAAGCCGCCGGAACATGGCGATGAACGCCGAGGGGCTGCTGTAGCCCAGGTTGAAGGCGATCTGCTGCACCCCTTCCCCCGATGCCAGTGCCTCGATGGCGGCGAGAAACCGCAGGCGCTGGCGCCATTCGCCGAACGACATCCCCAGCTCCCGCTGACAGGCTCGGGCCAGGGTGCGCTCGGTGCTGTGCACGCGCTCGGCCCACTGCGCCAGGGTGCGGTTGTCGCCCGGCTCGGCCTGCAGCGCGGCCAGCACCTCGCCCAGCGCACCGCCGCTGGCGTAGGGCAGGTAGTCATCGTGGGGCTGTGCGGCCTGCAGCTGGTCGATCACCACCTCGGCCAGGCGCTGGTCGGCGGCGCTCTGCGGGACGTTCACCCGGCGTGCGGCGAAGTCGGAGAGGATCGCCTTGAGGATGTCGCTGATGGCCAGCGTGCACGGGCTCGGCGGCAGCTTGCGCGCCACCTCGGCGGACACGTACAGCGAACGGTAGATGATGGCCTGGCGGTTGTAGCAGCTGTGTTCGAGCCCCGGCGGCACCCACACGGCGTACTGCGGCGGCGAGAGGAAGCGCTGGCCGTCCACTTCCAGCTCCATCACCCCGTGCGACGCGTAGTTGAGCTGGCCCCAGGGATGGCGATGGCTGGGCGAGTGGGTGCCGGCGTCGAACTCGTCGTAGCGGAAGTACAACGCGGCGGGCAACTGGTCGATGTCGGGAAGCGGGAGCGGCAGCGCGCGGGTCATGTCCGAATGCCGGGGTGGATTGTCCGGTATTCATTATACGTCTGGATTCGGACGGGCGGACAATGGGCGCCATTGGTGGAGCGCCCTCTCCCCAGCCCTCTCCCTGAAGGGAGAGGGAGCCGTTCGTGCCGGCTGACACAACGGCGTAATCCTGCTCCGAACCAGTCCCTCTCCCTTCGGAGCAGGGCGCGTAGCCAGGGCTGGGGAGAGGGAAACAGCCCCACTCCGAAGTCAATCCTGAGACCTGCAAGAACCCATGAACTACCTGTTCCCCCTGCTGGCCGTGGTCATCTGGTCCGGCAATACCGTCGTCAACAAGCTCGCCGTGGGGCAGATCGCCCCGGCGGAGATCGGCTTCTTCCGCTGGGTGCTCGCCGGCGCGCTGCTGACGCCCTTCCTGCTGCGCGCCACCCTCGCCCACTGGCCGGTGATCCGCGCCAACCTGGGCAGGATCGTCACCCTCGGCCTGCTCGGCATGGCTGTCTACCAGTGCCTGGCCTACTACGCCGCCGCGCTCACCTCGGCGACCAACATGGGCATCATCCTCTCGCTGATGCCACTGATGTCACTGGCGCTGGCCTCCGTGCTGCTGCGCCACCGGCTGAGCCTCGCCGCCCTGCTGGGCGCGCTGGTGTCGCTGGGCGGCGTGCTTCTGGTGATCACCCAGGGCAGCCCGCGGCAACTGCTCAGCCACGGCGTGAACCTGGGCGACGGCATGATGATCGTCGCCACCCTCGCCTACGGCGTGTATGGCGTGCTGCTGAAGAAGTGGAACCTGCCGCTGCCGCCGCTGCTGATGCTGTACCTGCAGGTGCTGGTGGCGATCGTCGCGCTGGCGCCGCTGTACCTGGCCTCGCCGCATCACGGCCTGTCCGCCGCCAACCTGCCGCTGGTGCTGTATGCCGGGCTGCTGGCCTCCATCGTCGGCGCGCTGGCGTGGATGCAGGGCGTACAGCGCATGGGGCCGAGCCGCATGTCACTGTTCTTCAACCTGCTGCCGGTACTGACCGCCGCCATCGCCGCCGTGGTGCTGGGCGAGCGGCTCACCAGCTACCACCTGGTGGGCGGCGCGCTGACCCTGGCCGGCGTGCTGCTGGCCGAGTTGTGGCGGCCGCGGGAGAAGCCCGCCACCGCCGTCAGCGCCCGCTGACTCGATACGCGTGTAGGAAGCTGTAGGGCGCATAACGCGCCAGCGTTATCCGCCGTGAGTGGTCCGACGGATAACCTGTTCCAGGTTATCCGTCCTACGCTGCTGGTTCGAATGCCCTGGTAGGAGCGAGCTTGCTCGCGAACCGCTTGACGCCGGTGCCCTGGGGAAATCCGTTCGCGAGCAAGCTCGCTCCTACAGGTTCGTGCCGGTGCGGAACTCGGCCATCAGCGTCGCCACCAGGTCCGCCGCCGGCATCTCCCGCGCCAGCGGCGCGCCCTGCCCGGCCCACTGCACGGCGAAATCGCTGTTGCCCTTGGCGGCTGCAGCGGCGGTCAGTGCCTTGGCCGCGTCGTAGGTGATCGGGTAGTCCGGCAGCGCCGGCGCAGTCGCGCTGCCGACGTCGGTGAACAGCCGGTTGACCATGCCCCGCGCCGCACGGCCGGAAATCGCCGCCGTCACTTCGGTGCGCTCGCCACGTTCGCCGCGCAGCGCTGCCTTGAACGCGGCGTTGGCCGAAGACTCGTCGGCGCCGATGAAGGCCGTGCCCATCTGCACCGCCTGCGCGCCCAGTTCGAACACGGCGCGCATGCCCTGCCCGTCCATGATCCCGCCCGCCGCGATCACCGGCAGCCCGGTGCCTTTCACCAGCGTACGCACCAGCGCGAAAGTGCCGATGCGCGCGTCCTTTTCCGGCTCGAACACGCCACGGTGGCCGCCGGCCTCATAGCCTTGCGCGACGATGGCGTCGAGGCCCGCCGCCTCGATGGCGCGGCCTTCGGCAAGGCAGGTGGCGGTGGCCAGCAGGCGGATGCCGGCCGCTTTAAGACGGTCGATCCAGTCCTGCGGCGGCAGGCCGAAATGGAAGCTGACCACGGCCGGGCGCGCCTCGATGAGGAACTCCAGCATCTCGGGGTCGGCCAGGAAACTGCGGTAGATCTCGGTGATCTGCGTCGGCGGCTGCGCATCGAACTCGGCGAACAGCGGGCGCAGGTGTTCCAGCCAAACGGCTTCGCGGGCCGGATCGGCCACGGCCGGGCGGTGGCAGAACAGGTTGAGGTTGAGCGGCTTGTCGGTCAGCGCGCGGGTCTGTGCCAGCAGCGCGCGGGCCTGGGCCGGGGTGCTCGCCCCCAGGCCGATGGACCCCAGCCCGCCGGCATTGGACACCGCCGCGGCCAGCGCCGGGGTGGACACGCCGACCATCGGCGCCTGGATGATGGGGTGCTGGATGCCGAGCCGTTCGGTGATGCGCATGACGGGGTCCTCGTCGCGGGGCCGGCGGATTCGCCGCCGGGTGGTCGATCAATGGCTTGACTTACCATCTCATGAAGAGAATATTCGTCGCAACTTATTCTCTATTGAAGATCAATCATGGATCTCTCCAGCCTGGAAATCTTCCGTTGCGTGGCCGAGGAACAGAGCGTGACCCGCGCCGCCGCTCGTCTGCAGCGGGTGCAATCGAACGTCACCACGCGCATCCGCCAACTCGAGGAAGACCTGGGTGCGGCGCTGTTCCTGCGTGACGGCAGACGCATGACGCTGACCGACCAAGGCCGCGAATTCCTCCGTTACGCCGAACAATTGCTGGCGCTGGCCAACGAAGCGCGGCAGTCGCTGCACCCCCGCAGCGCCACCGGCAGCCTGCGCCTGGGCAGCATGGAGGCGGCCGCGGCGAGCCGCTTGCCGGCGATCCTCGCGCGCTTCCATCGCGCCTATCCGGAGGTGGAGCTGCACGTCAGCACGGGGCACAGCCAGAAACTCATCAACCAGGTGCTGGAGCGCCAGCTGGACTGTGCGCTGATCTCCCATCCGGACATCCTGCACGCCGAGCCCGGCTTCGAATCGCTGCTGGAGCGTGGCCTGTGCGCCGAAGCGGTCTTTCGCGAGGAATTGCTGCTGGTGCTGCCCGGCGACCATCCGCCGGTCACCCGCCCCGAAGACGTGCAGATCCGCACCCTGGTGGGCTTCGCCCGCGGCTGCACTTACCGCCAGCTGCTCGAGCGCTGGTTGAAGGGCGCTTCGCTCGCCGTGCAGGAGGTGGGCTCCTACCACGGCATCCTCGCCTGCGTGAACGCCGGTTCCTGCTTCGGCGTGCTGCCGCGCTCGGTGCTGGAACTGCAACGGGACACGCCCGCCCTGCAAGTGGTGCCGCTGATGGAGGTGGACACCCTGCTGATCTGGCGCGATGGCTATGCCACCGGCGCCTTCCAGCGCTGGCGCGAAGCCCTGGAGGCGCGCCCATGAGCCGCGCTCGCCGCCTGCCCGCCGCACTCTCGGCGGCGCTGATCCTGGCCGTGGGCATGGGGTTTGGCCGCTTCGCCTTCACCGGCCTGTATCCGCTGATGGTGCGCGACGGCGTGCTCAGCGTCACCGGCGGCTCCCTGGCGGCCTCGGCCAACTACGCGGGCTACCTGCTCGGCGCCCTGCTGCTGGCGCGCAGCCATGAGCGCCATGCGGCGCGCATCTGCCTGATGGCCCTGGCCGGCACACTGCTGGCCCTCGTTGCCATGGCGATTCCGGCGCCGGTCTGGTTCGCCGTCGGCGTGCGCCTGCTGGCCGGCGTGCTCACCGCCATGGTGCTGGTCAGCGCTGCGCAATGGCTGCTGCAGCGCATGGGCGAAAGCCACGGCGCGCCGATGATGTTCGCCGGCGTGGGCGTCGGCATCCTCGCCTCGGCGGAGCTGATCGCCGCCGGCAACGCCTTCGGCCTGGGCAGCGCGGCGATCTGGTGCGTGCTGGCATTGGCCGGGCTGGTGCTGTCGCTGCTCGCCGTGCCGGCGCTGGGCCGAGAAGCGCCGGCTGCGTCGCGGCACACGGCGAACGGCACCGGGCCGGCGCCGGAGCTGCCTGCATCGATCATCCTGCTGGTCTACGGCCTGGCCGGCTTCGGCTACATCATCACCGCCACCTACCTGCCGCTGCTGATGAAGAGCGGCCTGGGCGCCATCGACCCGCTGCAGGTCTGGGCCGCGTTCGGCCTGGGCGCCGCGCCGTCCTGCTTCCTCTGGCACCGCCTGCACCTGAGGCTGGGCGGCCGCCGCGCGCTGGCGCTGAACCTGCTGGTGCAGGCGGTGGGCGTGATGCTGCCGGCGCTGGGCGACTCCGCCCTCCTCTACCTGGCCAGCGCGGTGCTGGTGGGCGGCAGCTTCATGGGCACCGTGACCATCGCCATGCCGGCGGCCCGCGCGGTGGCGGCGCAGGTGCGCTTCAACATGCTCGCGGCGATGACGGCGCTGTATGGTGTCGGGCAGATCGTCGGCCCGTTGGCCGCCAGCGCGCTGCGTGGGTTGACTGGCAGCTTCATCCCGGCGCTCGCAGCCGCAGCGAGCGCTCTAATGGTGGGAGCATTGTGCTGTCTCCCCCTGCGCCGGAGTGAAGCCTGTAGGAGCGAGCTTGCTCGCGAACAGCCTCAACACCGTAGCTGCCGGTGAAGTCGTTCGCGAGCAAGCTCGCTCCTACAAAAGAGAAAGGCAGCCGGCGCGTTGCTGTTCACGCCGGCGGCTGCTGGCGAAACGAAACGCCCAGCCGGTTCCACAGGTTGATCGCACCGATGGCCACGGTGAGGTCCACCAGCTCGCGTTCGCTGAACGCGTTGCGGGCCGACTCGAAGACCTCCAGCGGCACCTGGGACTCGGACAGCAGCGTCACCGACTCGCACCAGGCCAGCGCCGCCCTCTCCCGTTCGGTGAAGAACGGCGACTCGCGCCAGACGCTGACGGCGAACAGGCGCCGTTCGCTCTCGCCGTTGCGCCGCGCCTCCATGGCGTGCAGGTCGGCGCAGAACGCGCAATTGTTCACCTGCGACACGCGCAGGCGCACCAACTCCAGCAGCGGCTTTTCCAGCGACAGTTCGAAGATGGCGGCTTCCAGCGCCAGCACCGCCTTCAGCGCTTCCGGCGAGGCGGTGTAGTAATCCAGACGCGGCTGCATGACGGCACTCCAGGGGATGACCCGGTGATTGTGCGCCGCGCCGTCCGGGTGGCGGGTGGCCAATCCAGGGAATTTCCGCCGCGCAACTTCACCGCGCCACCGGCCGGCGCTACGCTTGCGCCACGGCACTGAACCTGCGGAGCCCGCCCTTGGAGCTGCACCTGATCATCCACGGCCAGAAGGATCTCGCCGGGCAACTCTATCGCCAGCTGCGCGAAGCCATCGACTCCGGCCGCCTCGCCGCCGGCAGCCGCCTGCCACCCAGCCGCCTGCTGGCCGAGCAGCTGGGCATCTCGCGCAAGACCATTTCCGACACCTACGCCCAGCTCACGTACGAGGGCGTGCTGGTGGGCAAGATCGGCAGCGGCACCTTCGTCAACACCCACCTGCCGCGCCACGACCGTCGCCGGGATGGCGTGCGCTTCGCCAGCCAGGACAACATCGAGCGCTGGGCCAGCCTCGACACGCGCCTGCGCCACCCCGGCGCCGGTACGGCCAGGGGCGACTTCATCGGCGGCGCCACCACCCAGCTGCAATTTCCCCAGGAGGAATGGCGGCGCTGCGTGAACCATGCGCTGCGCCAGATGACCGGCCTGCGCGGGCACTACAGCGCCCCCGAGGGCATCGCGCCGCTGCGCGACGGCATCGCGCGGCACATCGCCTACGCCCGTGGGGTGAACTGCCAGCTGGATGACGTGATGGTCTGCAACGGCGCGCAGCAGGCGCTGGACCTGCTCGCCCGCGTCATGCTGCGCCCCGGCGACAAAGTGGCCATGGAGGACCCCGGCTACACCCCGGCGCGGTTGATCTTCCAGACCCTCGGCGCCGAGGTGGTCAGCGTGCCGGTGGATGCCGAGGGCATCTGCGTGGCGCAGATTCCCGATGGCACGCGGATGGTCTACACCACGCCCTCGCACCAGTTCCCGCTGGGTATGCCGATGAGCCCGGCGCGGCGCGAGGCGCTGCTGGCGCGGGCGCTGGAGCTGGGCGCGCTGGTGATCGAGGACGACTATGACAGCGAGTTCCGCTACGAAGGGCGGCCCACCGATGCGCTGCAGAGCCTCGACCGCCACGGCGTGGTGGCCTACATCGGCACCTTCTCCAAGGTGCTGCTGCCGGAGCTGCGCCTGGGTTACCTGATCCCACCGCCGAGCCTGTTCCCGGCGCTGGTGCGCGCCCGGCAGATTTCCGACTGGCACAGCTCGACGCTGCCGCAGTGGGCGCTGGCGCGGTTCATCAGCGAGGGCTACCTGCTCAAGCACATCCGTCGCTGCCACGGCATCTACGCCGGGCGTCGCGAACGCATCCTCGCGCGGCTGGCGGGCGACCTGTCGCCCTGGCTGGAGGCGGTGCCGTCGGTGGCCGGTTTCCATCTCACCGCCCTGCTGCGCGAGCCGATCAACGTGGCGCTGCTCTGCGAGCTGGCGCGCAAGGTCGACGTCGGCCTGTACGGGCTGGCGCCGTTCCATCACCAGGTGCCGGTGCGCGATGGCCTGCTGCTGGGGTTCGGCGCCATCGACACGCTGGACATCGACCCGGCGCTGGACAAGCTGCGCGACCTGCTGCAGCAGTTGGCCTGACGCCCTCGCTTCGATACCCGGTCGCTCTGGACGAATCCTGTAGGAGCGAGCCATGCCCGCGAACCGCGGACGAAGTCCGCGCATCCCGGCGTGCATCAATGCCGTGAGCCCTGCTCACGGATCGCGGGCATGGCCCGCTCCTACAAAAGCCGCGCCGGGGCGTGCCCTCTCCCCCGCCCCCGCCCTTAAGGGAGAGGGAGCCGCCCGTGCCGGCTGACATCCTGGTTTCAACCTGCACAGTACAGTCTCCTCTCCCTTCAGGGAGAGGGTTAGGGAGAGGGAAACACAGGCACGGACTTTCAGAGAAAGACAGTTGCTCCTACAAAAGGCACGCCACGGAGCGCTTTCGTAGGAGCGGACTCTGTCCGCGATCGCTTTCCGGCCACTGCGGGCATGACCGATGCCCCATCGCGGACGAAGTCCGCTCCTACAGGCGTCGGAGGCATCGCAACACGGCCCCAACAGATTGGCCCGGCGGTTTTTCGTGGAATTGGCGGTTCAGGCGCGCAGCGCAGCCTCGTACCCTTTCAGCATCGGCTTTGAAAGCCGGTTCCGGCCTTTACCGGATGCCGGCGCCAGCGCCCAATGGCCACCCCAGCACAAGGAGCCTCGCCATGTCCCCGTCCGCCATTGCCATCGTTCGCGTCCAGGCAGTCCCCGGCCAGGCCGCGGCGCTGGGTACTCACCTGTCTGCCCTGCTGGCGCAGGTGCGCCGGCAACCCGGTTGCCAATCCGGCGAGCTGCACGCGCTGGCTGCCGACCGCTGGCAGGTGCTCACCCGCTGGGCCAGCCAGGCCGAGCTGGAGGCGCACCTGTCCGGGCCGAGCGCGCAGGCCTGGCTTGGCCAGCTCGGCTGCGGCGACCTGGCGCTGGGTCTGGAGTTCGAAAGCCGCAGCGCCGAGTGATTCAGAACGCCGAGCGCACCAGCCCGCCGTCCACCCGCAGCGCCGCGCCATTGGTGGCGGACGAGGCTTCCGAGCAGACATAGAGCACCAGGTTGGCGATTTCCTCCGGGCGGGCGAAACGCTGCAGCAGCGAACCCGGCCGCGCGGTGCGGAAGAACTCAGCCTCGAACTCCTCGAACGGCTGGCCGCCGGAGAGCTTGTCGACGAACTCGCCCACGCCCTCGGACGCGGTCGGCCCCGGCAGTACCGCATTCACCGTCACCCCGGTGCCCGCGCAGTATTCCGCCAACCCGCGGGACAGGCCGAGCTGGGCGGTCTTGGTGACGCCGTAGTGGATCATCTCCAGCGGAATCTGGATGCCGCTCTCGCTGCTGATGAACACCACCCGCCCCCAGTTCTTCTGCTTCATCCCCGGCAGGTAGGCGCGGGACAGGCGCACGCCGGACAGCAGGTTGACGTCGAGAAAGCGCAGCCACTCCTGGTCGTCGATGTCCTCGAAGGGCTTGGGATCGAAGATGCCCAGGTTGTTCACCAGCACATCCACCGCCGGGTAGCGCTGCACCAGCGCGGCAATCTGCTGCGGGTTGGAGAGGTCACCAGCGAACCCTTCGACCTTCGCATCGCCCTGCCCGGCGTGAAGGCGCGCCAGGGCATCGTCCACCGAGGCCTGGCTGCGGCCGTTGAGGATCACCCGCGCCCCTTCGCGGGCCAGGCCCTGGGCGATGGCGAAACCGATGCCCTTGGTCGAGCCGCTGACCAGGGCGAGCTTGTCGGACAGGTGCAGGTTCATGCGGTGCCTCCGGAAGATGGGTCGATGCGCGGCCGATCCTTGCGCAAGGCGGCCATGGAGCGCTGAGCATAGATGACCACCGCCGCCGCGCCGGCCCGCAGGCTCAACGGTCGCCGCCGGCCTCAGGCGTTGCCGGCGCGGCGTGCCACTGCTCGCGCGGCACCCACTTGGGCTGCTGCGGGTCGCCCAGGTAGTGCGGCGACATGATCTGCACGCCGTACTCGTTGAACACGTCCTGGATATGCGCGTGCAGCAGGCTGAGCAGTTCCGCCCGCGGGCGCGGCTCGCTGGGAATCGCCTGGGCCACCAGGCGGTATTCGGGGTAGAAGTCCGACAGCGCGGTCTGGAACACCTGCGGCATGGGCGTCGCGAGAATCCCCTCGGTACGCCGCGCCGCCTCGATCAGCATGGCCTCCACCTGCCGCCAGGGCGTGTCGTAGCCGATTGTGACCACGGTATCCACCACGTAGCCGGTGCCCTGCACGATGCGCGAGTAGTTCTTGGTCACCGAGCTGGTGATCATCGAGTTGGGCAGCGTGAGCACCTCGCCCAGGCCGGTGCGGATGGTGGTGTTGAACATGCCGACCTCGGTGACCGTGCCTTCATGCTCGCCGACCCGCACGAACTCCCCGGCACGCAAGGTGCGCGAATAGGTGAGGATCAGCCCCGACGCCGCCTGGCCGATGACGCTGGACGCGCCCAGGGAAATCATCAGGCCCACCAGCACCGACAGGCCCTTGAACGCCTCGGTGCCGGAGCCGGGCAGGTACGGATAGGCCATGACGATGGCGAACAGCCAGATCGCCAGGGAGGTCAGCCGCGTGGTCGGCTGCAGGGTTTCCACGGTCAGCCAGCGCAGGTTGCCCGGCCGTGCCAGCCGCTGCAGCAGGCGGCGGCTGAAACCGCTGAAGGCGCGGGCGATGAGCAGGATGCACAGCGCCACCGCCAGGCCGGGCAGCGCATCGAGTATGCCGTTGACCAGGTAGTGCGCCAGGTCCAGCAGGTGCACGTTGAGGCTCTCGCCCCACGGCCGGGTGTAGGGGAACTGCGACAGCACGAAGCTCAGCCACTGGTAACTCAGCAGTGCCACCACCAGCCAGTAGAGCAGCGACAGCGACCGCCCCAGCAGGCCCTGCAGGTGCTGGGTATCCAGCAGCGGCGTGCCGCCCAGCCGCAGCAGGTGGGTGCGCCGCCGCATCAGCCGCGGCAGCACGCCCAGGGCCTTGCCGCGCAGATAACCGACGGCACGCAGCAGCAGACCGTAGAGCACGCTGGCCAGCGCCGCATAGCCGGCGGCACGCAGCAGGAAGTGCAGGCTGCGCGCCTCGCCGCTCTCTACCACGACCTGGCGCAGGTTGGCGGCGGCCTTTTCCGCCGCCGCGCGCACCGAGGTGCCGGGCGGGTCGACGTCCTGCGGGGTAACGATGAAGGCGCGGCTGTAGCCCAGCAGCACCAGGTAGCTGTCCTGGATCGGGTCGATGCCGACGGCGAGCTCGCCCCCGTTTTCCAGCGCCTCGCCGATGATGGTGGTGGCCCGGTGCACCCGCGCAGCGGGCGACTCGCCCAGCAGCGTGCCGCGAAACACGATGACGCTGCGGTTATCGATCTTCAATTCTGCCGGCGGTTGCTCGCCGGCCACCACGGCGGCATCCCCTGCCGATGACGCTGCCGCCGCCGCCAACGGCCAGATGGCCAGCAGCAACCACAGGATCGCCCGCCCCGCCGAGCTCTTGACCATTGCCATCCCCCGCCGTCCTGGTTTGCATGTTGTTCCGCTCGTTCGCACAAGCGTAGCCAACGCCGGGCAGTACACCGGGGGGGGGAAGACAATCGTGGTTCGCTCCCGCCGGCGTTCTTCCTCAGCCCTGATCCCACGGTCAGATTCCCGGCCCGCGCCGGCCGCGGCCCCGAGCGAAATTTATGTAAGAAAAACGGTACATGCCGGGTGCGAAATGTAGTGCGCTCCATCGCTTATGCCGCTGTAACTACTGGCGAAAATTGCTTTTCCGACTAGCGTCAATTCCGTAAGCAGATATGCGTAGGACTGCTTTTCTCTTGGGATTGACCAGCTGGAAATAGGGAAATGCAGGCCAAATATCGCTCGAAGGTTTTCCAGCCGGCGGCGCACGCCCTGGCCCTGGAGCAACGCATTCTGTTCGACGGCGCCGCCGCTGCGGCCGTCGACCAGCAACACCACGACAGCACCGCCGCCGAGGCGAAGGACACCGCCCAGCCGGCCACCGCCGTCGAAGCCCGCGCCCAGGCCGCCGCGCCCGCCCAGCCCGCGCCGCGCAACCTGGTGGTGATCGACGCCCGCCTGGAGAACCGCGACCAGCTCGCCGCCAACCTGCCGGTGGGCTCCAGCGCGCTAGTGGTGGACACCGGCCAGGACGCCATTGCCGCGATCAGCAATGCGCTGGCGCAGCTGGGCAAGGTGGATTCCATCCAGATCTTCTCCCACGGCGCCACCGGCCAGTTCACCCTGGGCAACCAGACCTTCACCCGCCAGAGCGTCGACCAGCTGGGCGAGCGCCTCAGCGCCTGGCGCGGCGAACTCAACGCCGGGGCGGACATCCAGCTGTATGGCTGCGACGTCGGCGCGGGCAGCGCCGGGCAGGCGCTGGTCGATGAACTGGCGCGCTGGACCGGCGCGGACGTCGGTGCGTCCAGCAATGCGACCGGCGCCCGCAGCGCCGGCGGCGACTGGGACCTGGAAGTGCGCGCCGGCGACGTGGACAAATCCATCGCCCTGGGCGCCGATACCCTCGTCAGCTTCCAGGGCCTGCTGGCCAACGCCAGCCCCACCGTGGCCATGGGCAGCGGCGGCGCGGGCGTGCGCCTGGGCGATACCTTCACCTTCGACGTGATCTTCAGCAACCCGTCCACCCAGGTGGGCTACGCGCCCTATATCGACCTGTTCATGCCGGCCACCGGGCGCGACGGCAACGACGGCGCCACCTTCGTCTCCGCCACCTACCTGGGCCAGGCGGTGAAAAGCTTTGTGATCACCTTCGACGCCAGCGGCAACGCCACCCACCCGCTGGCCAAGGACGCCAACGGCAACGCCCTGGTGATCAACGCCGCCAGCGTCGGCATGAAGCCCGGCGACCAGATGGTGGTGCTGCAACTGCCCTACGCCAGCGTCACCAGCGGCCAGCCGGCCATCGACATCCAGGTCACCGCGCAACTGAGCAACCTGGCCGACACCAGCTATTCCGACGGCGCGCCCAACCTCACCATCAATGCCCGGGGCGGCTTCGAGTACGGCAACGATTCGCTGAACAACCCCGCGCAGGACCCGACCCTGGTGGAGGCCGCGCTGCACAGCTTCGTGGTCACCCCGACGCTGCTGTCGGTGACCCAGACGGTGAACATGCCCGAGGGCGAGACCGTCACGGGGCCGAACTTCACCCGCACCGAGACGGTCACCGTGACCCCGGCCCCCGGCCAGACGCTGACCAACGTCACCGTCACCCAGACCGTGCCGGACCAGGTCCACGTCAGCTCCATCACCCCCGGCGCCGGCGGCACCCTGACCTCCATCACCCTGCACGACGGCACCGTGCTGACCAACCCGACGCTGATCGCCGCGGCGCTGAACAACCCCAATGTGTTCGTCGCCAGCTACAGCATCCACTACGACACCCTGAGCGCCGCCAGCACCACCACGGTCGGCTTCTACGTGCCGGAGATCGACGCGGCCGGGCGCCCGGTGCTCGACCCCGCCACCGGCAACCCGCGCACCATCATCTTCGGCACCGCCACCGTGAGCGGCGACTGGAACCCGCTGGACGTGCGCGACCGTCCCCTCGACCCGGACGGCTACCCCTTCACCGTCACCGGCGATGGCGCGGGCGTCACCTTCGTCGCCAAGTCCATCACCCTGCTCAAGACGGTGAACCTGCAGAACGACGTCGGCAGCGTCGGCATCACCCCCGGCGATACGCTGCGCTACACCATGGACGTGGCGATTTCCGATTTCTACGCCTTCGGCAAGAACATCCTCGGCCAAGGCACCTTCACCGTCACCGACCAGCTCAGCGACGGCCAGACCTTCTCCGCCGCCAACCCGCCGAGCATCGTCATCCAGCAGCACGGCGGCACCCAGGTCATCCCGGTGATCTACACCGCCACGGTGAATGCCGACGGCAGCACCACGCTGGTCTTCGACATCGGCGCCTCCATCGCCGCCGCCGTGCAGGGGCCGGGCCTCTACGCACTGTTCGGCGACCTCTGGGATGGCGATGCGCAGGAAGGCGCCACGCGGATGTCCATCGTCTACGACGCCACCATCGACACCACCTACACCACCGACCACCCGCCCCACGACCAGCTCAACGAAGGCGACAGCGTCAGCAACAAAGCGGTGGTGGACGCCACCGTGCTGCGCGACTCGGTGAACCTGGGCGGCGAGCAGACCGACGGCTCCGCCACCACCAGCACCATCCAGACCTCGCAGATCGACATCCAGCTGACCCAGGTGAACGGTGGCGCGCCCGGCAGCAGCGAACTGCGCCCCGGCGACGTGGTGACCTTCACCATCACCTACGACCTGCTGGTGGCGGACTACGAGAACTTCACCCTCACCGCCTACCTGCCGCTGCCGCTGCTCACCTCCCAGGTGGTCGACTGGACCCAGGGCACCGGTGTCGGCCAGTGGACCTTCGGCGCCGGCAACAACATCGGCGACGTGCCGGACTCCGTGCGCACCGGGCCGGGCAACTCGATCATCTTCAACTTCGGCAACTACGCCTCCACGGGCCTCAACGGCGCCCGCGTGCAGGTGCAATTCACCATGCGAGTGGGCGACCAGCCCTTCGCCGACCAGCGCGAACTCGACGTGCTGGCGCAGTCCAGCCAGACCACCACCATCGACAAGACGGTGCTGATCTCCTCGGACGTGGCGGTGATCGAATCGGTCGCCGAGCCGGTGCTGGACATCAAGCACGGCGTGGTCTCCACCACCCACGGCACGGTGACCGGCACCACCGGCACCTGGGCCCAGCCGGGCACCAGCGGCGTGCCCTTCAGCGGCAGCGTCACCAGCCTGGCGGCGGTGGACGGCAACGTCAGCGGCATCGACGGCGCCGACACCCTGCGCCTGGCCACGGCGATCAAGAACAGCGGCGGCGGCAACGCCTTCGACGTGTCCACCGGCATCACCCTGCCGGCGGGCCTGGCCTTCGTCGGCGGCAGCCTGTCCAGCGCCAACCTGCAGATCCATCGCGGCGACGGCACGCTGCTGGTGCAGGGTGTGGACTACAGCGTGAGCGGCAACAGCATCACCTTCCTCGACGCCAACAACCAGGGCACCCTGCTCGCCGGCCGCGCCGGCACCGCCAATGACCTATCCGGCGCCAACGTGGTGGTGATCACCTACGACGTCACCGTCGATAACGCCATCCTCGCCTCGCGCACCCTGCAGAGCAGCGCCGCGCTGACCCACTACGCCAGCGTCGAGGGCGGCCAGGACTTCACCCCGGTGGACCTCGTCGAGGTCGCCAACCAGCAGGTGGCCGCGCCGAGCATCAGCAAGACCTACCAGAACGGCAGCCTCAGCGACGACGACTCCAGCGCCAGCCACACCACCGGCAGCAACCTGGTGATCGGCGAGAAGATGACCTACGACATCGTCGTCACCCTGCCCGAAGGCAGCACCGCCAACCTGCGCCTGGCCGACCTGATCCCGCCGGGCCTGCGCCTGGATCTCACGGCATTCGGCGGCGCCGGGTACCAGATCATCACCACGGCCGCCGGCAGCGGCGCGCTGGGCCTGGATTTCGCCGGCAACGTCAGCGTCCTCAGCTTCAGCGGCGACGGCAGCGATGGCGGCGACCTGAACCTGGTGTTCAGCGCCGCGGGCTCCGCGGCGGACAACAACCTGGGCAACAACGCCTTCGTCATCCGCCTGGTGCTGGTGGCGAGTAATGTGCAGGGCAACCAGCAGGGCGTCACCCTGAACAACGGCGCGCAGCTGACCTACAGCGACCCCGACGGCGACACGCCCAATGGCGCCACGGCGGTCGACCGCACCGTCGCCAGCCCGCAGCAGCCGGCGGTGACCATCGTCGAGCCGACCCTGACCGTCAGCCAGCAGGTGCTCTCCACGCCCACCTACGGCGGCTTCGACGAAGGCGACACGGTCACCTACACCATCACCATCGGCAACACCTCCGGCACCAATGCCTTCGACCTCAGCCTGCTGAACATCCTGCCCACGCAGATGGACAACATCGTCATCAGCGGCACGGTCTACAACGGCGGCGCCACCAACAACGGTGGCGTGGACTTCGTCATCCAGAACGGCCAGCTGGTCACCGCCAGCGGCGCCAACATCGATATCGCCAACGGCGGCAGCATCGTCATCACCCTGACGGGCGTGGTGAACGCCACGGCAGCCGGCCAGGCGGTCATTTCCAACAGCGTCGTGGTGCGCTGGACCAGCCTGGACGGGCTCAGCAACGCCACCGACACCGCCGCTGGCGAACGCGGCGGCGACGACGGGTTGCTCAACTCCGGCGTGCTCAACGACTACCGGCAGATCAACACGCTGCTGATCCCGGTCACCAACGGCATCCAGGTGTCCCGCGTGGGCGGCCTGGACGCCACGCCACCGGCCACCAACAGCTCGGGCGTCACCGATACCGCCGGGCTGGAGGAAACCGTGGTGGTCGGCGAGATCGTCCGCTACCGCGTGGCGGTCGTGGTGCCCACCGGCGACAACCCCAACTACCAGATCCGCATCGAGCTGGCCGCCGGGCTGGAATTCATCCCCGCCGACCTCAACAACATCCTCATCGCCCTGGGCTCCAGCGCCCTCGGCGGGCTGACCACCGACGCCACCAACCTCATCAGCGGCGGCACCCTGGGCATGGTCGGCAACCAGAACAGCGACGTCTCGCTGCCGATCCACCCGGACCTGTCCGGCGACAAGCCCACCGGCATCTTCGACATCAACAGCGGCCGCCTGCAGATCGTCACCAATGCCGACGGCAGCCAGACCGTGACCTTCAGCCTGGGCAACCTGACCAACACTGAGGTCAACGACGGCGACATCGAGGGTGTGATCCTCGAGTTCAACGTCCGCGTCGCCAACATCGCCGGCAACCAGAGCGGCAAGCAACTGAGCGTGAACGTGTTCGAACACGTCGGCGACAACGGCGGGGTCGATCGCGGCCACAGCGCCACGGTCTTCGAGCACGTGGTGGAACCGAGCTTCACCGGCATGGACAAGTCGGTGATCGACATCGCCGCCGGCAGCGTCGCCGGCACCACCTCGGCCACCGTGTCGGTCGGTTTCACCCAGAACGGCGAGGTGCCGGCCTACAACGTCGTGCTGCGCGACCAGTTCCCCAACGGCAGCGACTACGCCATCCAGAGCATCGTCATCAACGGCACCTCCTACACCACCGGCACCCTGCCCGCCGGCGTCACCGCCAGCATCGTCGGTGGCCAGGTGGTGCTCACCTTCGACCAGTTGGACGTCGGCGACACGGTGCAGGTGGTCTACAGCGTCACCCTACCCAACACCATCGTTCCCGACGACGCCAGCAGCTCGGCGGTGCTGACCTGGACCAGCCTGCCCACCAGCTTCGAGAACGCCGGCTGGGGCGGCTCGTGGCCACTGGCCGCCGGCGGCGTGGATGGCGAGCGCACCGGCCAGGACGGCGCGAGCGGGCTGAACAACTACATCCTCAGCGACGGCGCCGGCATGGGCGTGGTGCAAGGCACCCTGTGGGATGACACGAAATCGGCCACCAACAGCGTGACGCCCGACGGCCCCGGCCTGGGTGGCATCGGCGTGACCCTGACCTGGGCCGGCGACGACGGCCTGTTCGGCACCGGCGACGACCGCCTCTTCAGCACCACGACGGCCGCCGACGGCACCTACCAGTTCGCCATCCTGCCCTCGGGCAACTACCTCGTCGCGGTGGCGCAGAACTTCGCCCAGGCGAGCAACAACCGCTTCCACGTGCGCGTCGATACCGACACCGGCACCTCCACCGTGGGCCTGGGCAGCATCAACCTGAACCTCGCCGAAGGCGCCATCGGCATCGCCGACGCCGGCTACGTGCACCTCAACGAAGCACCGATCAACACCGTCGCCGACCAGCATGGCGCGGAAGACACCGTACTGCACATCGTCGGCCTGGCCACCAGCGACGTCGACGTCAACGCCGGCAATGCCGACGGCATCATGACCGTCACCCTCAGCGTGGTGCACGGCGTGCTCTGGCAGAGCGCGACGACGCCCGGCGCGAGCGACGTGCCCCCGGCCGGCGCGGGGCGCACCCTGGTGCTCACCGGCACCCTGCAGCAGATCAACGTGCTGCTCAGCCAGCTCTATTACAAGGGCGACCAGGACTTCAACACCTTCCGCGACCGCGAAACCCTGACCATGGTCACCAACGACCAGGGCAACTTCGGCGACGCGGACGGCGATGGCATCCCCGGCGAAAACCCCGACGACGCGCTGAAGGACACCGACACGCTGAACATCGTCATCGACCCGGTGAACGATGCCCCCATCGCCAATCCCGACCTGGCCATCGCGCTGGAAGCCGGTGGCCTGAACAACGCCGACCCCGGCATCGATCCCACCGGCAATGTGCTGACCAACGACACCGACGTCGACATCCAGACCAACAACGACGTGCTCCGGGTCACCCGCCTGGAGAACTCCTTCGGCGGCTTCGTCACGGTGCCGGCTACCGGCGTGGTGAGCCTCGCGGGCCGCTACGGCACGCTGTTCATCACTGCCAGCGGCGGCTTCCAGTACGTGGTCGACAACAACAACGCCGCGGTCCAGGAACTGCGCACCACGGCCGACTTTCTGCGCGAGTCCTTCGGCTACTTCATTGCCGACACGGGCGGCCTGACCAGTTCGACCTCCCTGACCATCGACATCCACGGCGCCAACGACACCCCCATCGCCAGTGGCGACACCGGCACCGCTATCGAGGCCGGCGGCACCAGCAACGGCACGCCCGGCCAGGACGCCACCGGCAACGTACTGACCAACGACACCGACGTGGACTCGGTGGCCCTGGGCGAGACCAAGGCCGTCAGCCTCGTTCGCTACGACGGCCCCGGCGGCGGACGGATCTTCGCCGTCAGCCCCGGCGCGGCGACCACGGTGCAGGCCAGCTTCGGCCGCCTGACCATCAATGCCGACGGCTCCTACCGCTACGTGGTCGACAACAGCCTGCCGGCGGTGCAGGCGCTCTCCCCCGGCGAGTCGCTGGTCGAAGACTTCACCTACCAGATGACCGACGCCGGCGGGCTGAGCTCCATCACCACCCTGACCATCACCCTTCGCGGTGCCAACGACGCACCGGTGGCGGTGGATGACCACGCCAGCGCCACGGCCGGCGCCAGCGACGGCAGCCCGGCGCCGGTCAACGCTAGCGGCAATGTGGTCGCCGGTGTCGGCGGCGTCGGTGCCGACACCGACGTCGACCACGCCGACCAGCCCAACGCCACGAAGCTCAAGGTCGATGGCGTGCGCTCCGGCCTGGAAAGCGCGGGCGGGGCACTCACCGGCGTCGCCAGCGGCATCACCACGACGATCACCGGCACCGTCGCGCGGCTGGGCAACGGCAGCCTGATCAGCGGCAGCTTCGGCCAGCTCGCCATCAACGACGACGGCACCTTCACCTTCACCGTCAACAGCGCCGACCCGGCCATCCGCGCGCTCGCCGCCAACCAGAGCCTGGACGTGATCTTCACCTACCGCATCCACGACACCGGCGGGCTGACCGACCAGGCGCAACTGGTGATCACCGTCACCGGGGTCAACGACCCGCCGGTGGTCAACCCGGTCAGCGTGGACGCCATCGAAGCCGGCGGCCTGCTCAACGCCACCCCCGGCCTGGACCCGAGCGGCAGCATCCGCGGCGCCTACAGCGACCCGGACGGCGACCCCGTGACCATCACCGGTTTCATCAACTTCAACGGCGCCTCCGGCACCCTCGGCCAGAGTCTGGTGGGCCGCTTCGGCAGCCTGGTGCTCGACGCCCAGGGCAACTACCGCTACGTGGTGGACAACAACAACCCGCTGGTGGAGGCGCTGCGCACCCACCAGCAAACCCTCAGCGACGTCTTCCAGTACACCGTCAGCGACGGCCAGGGCAAATCCGTCAGCGCAAGCTTCACCATCGTCATCCACGGCCGCGACGACACCCCCATCGCCCTGGACGACAGTGGCATCGCCATCGAGGCCGGCGGTACCAACAACGCCACGCCGGGCGTGCCCGCCCTCGGCAATGTGATGACCAACGACCTCGACGTCGACGGCACCAGCTATGGCGAGACGCGCACCCTCGACGCCCTGCACACCGGGGCCAAATCCACCAATGGCGCATTCCTCAGCCTGGTCAACGGGACGCGCACCCTGGACGGCAACTACGGCAGCCTCACCCTCAATGCCGACGGCTCCTACCGCTACGTGGTCAACGACAGCCTCGCCGCCGTGCAGGCGCTCAAGACCGGCGACAGCCTGACGGAAGTCTTCACCTACCGCATGCACGACACCGACGGCGCCGCCTCCATCGCCCAGCTGACCATCACCATCGAAGGCCGCTACGACGCCCCGGTGGCCCACGACGACATCAACTACGCGGTGGCCAACCTCGACGGCAGCGGCGGGCGCAACCCCACCGGCAACGTGATCAGCGGCCTGGGCGTGCTCGGTACCTACTTCGGTACCGACACCGATATCGATGCCGGGGATCACATGGTGGTCACCGGCATCGGCGTCGGCGCGGAGAACCGCACCCCGCCGCTGACCGCCGTGCCGGCCGGCACCAGCAACGCCAATGGCCAGGTCATCCAGGGCGTCTTCGGCACCCTGGTGATCGGCGCCGACGGCAGCTACCGGTACGTCGTCGACAGCACCAACCCCACCATCGTCTCCCTCGGGCCGCTGGCCTTCGCCATCGAATCCTTCACCTACCAGGTGACCGACGACGGCGGCCTCAGCGACCAGGCCACACTGTTCATCATCATCCGCGGGCGCAACGACCCGCCGGTGACCGAGCCCGACTTCGGCACCGCGGTGGAGGACGGCGGCCTGCACAACGCCATACCGGGCAGCAACCCCTCGGGCAACGTGCTGGCCAACGACACCGACCCGGACACCATCACCAGCATCCCGCAGGACGTGATGCACGTGGTCTCCTTCTGGGCAGGCGACGGCCCGCCCCCGGCCGATGCCGCCGTGCCCGGGCAGACCCTGCGAGGGCTGTACGGCAACCTGACGATCAACGACGACGGCAGCTGGAACTACGTGCTGGACAACTCCCTGCCCGAGGTCGAGGCCCTGCGCGCCAGCGGCCAGACCCTGCAGGACCGGTTCACCTACCTGGGCGCGGACATCTGGGGCGGCGCGACGCCGGGCGTGCTCACCGTCGTCATCGACGGGCGCAACGACACCCCCATCGCCAGCGACGACAGCGCCCTGGCCGTGGAGGCCGGCGGCGTCAACAACGGCACTCCCGGCGTCGACCCGCGCGGCAACGTGCTGGACAACGACACCGACGTCGACGGCGTGCAGTACGGCGAAACCAAGGCGGTTGTGGACTTCACCAACCAGAACGGCAGCACGGCCAGCGCCGGCAGCGTCCTGCAAGGTCTCTACGGCAAGCTGGTCATCAATGCCGATGGCAGCTACGAGTACCGTGTCGACAACGACAACCCGACCGTGCAGGCCATGCGCAGCGCCAACGAGAAGCTGCAGGAAGTCTTCACCTACCGCATGCGCGACACCGCCGGTGCCACTTCGGATGCGCGCCTGACAGTGGTCATCCAGGGCGCCAACGACAACCCGGTGGCACGCGACGACAGCAACAGCGCCACCGACCAGACGCCGGCCCCGCAGGCCACCGGCAACGTGCTGCCCAACGACAGCGACGTGGATGGCGGCGACTCGCTGACCGTCACCGGTATCCGTACCGGCCAGGAAACCGACGGCGGCAGCGCCGGTGTGATCGGCCAGCCGATTGCCGGGCGCTACGGCACGCTCGTGCTCAACGCCGACGGCAGCTACACCTACACCATCGACCTGAGCAACCGCGAAGTGCTGGCGGCGGCCGGGCTCGGGCAGGTGCTCAAGGACTACTTCACCTACACCATCAGCGACCTGGCAGGCGCCACCGATGAAGCGGTGCTGACCATCACCCTGGACATCGCCACGCCCTACATCCCGCCGGGCCCGCATTTCGACCGTTTCGGCGACGACGGCTACCCGCGTGATCGTCTTCCCGACGTGGACCCGGCGATCTTCGTGCAACCGGTGGTCGAGCGCATCGACGACCGCCTCTCGCTCTCCGCCTGGGGCGCCGACGGCAGCAACATCGATATCTTCGCCACGCCGGAGATCGAGAGCCCGTCGCTGGGCGCCAACCTCGGCCAGGTGAAGGGCCAGTTCGTCGCCCGCGCCGTGGCCGAGAGTCGCCGCGCGGCGGCCCTGGACAAGAACTGGGTGGACGGCCGCCACGGCGTCATCAGCCTCAGCGCCGACGGGCTGCTGCCCGATCCGTCGCTGTGGGCACCCTTCCCCGCCGACATGGTCGGCAAGACCGATAAAGCACAGACCGCAGCGGGCTTCCGCGCCCAGCTGCGCGAGGCCGCCCAACGCCGGAGCGGCCAATGAGGAACGCGCGCCCCCTTTGCACGGATCAAGGAAAGAACATGCCCGCCTACGCCCTGAAATGCCTGAGCGCCACCATCACCGTCAGCGTCCTCCTCAGCGCCTGCTCGGCGTTCGAGCCCAAGCCCTACACCGAGGAGGAAATGCGCCAGCGGGTGATCGACGACCAGGCGCGGATGTACAAGGAACAGGAACCGGTCAGCGGGCCGATCACCTTCTACGAAGCCTCGGCGCGGGCCCTGAAGTACAACCTGGACTACCGCCTAAAGCTGCTGGAAAGCGCGCTGGCCTCCGACCTGCGCGACGTCACCAGCCACGAGATGCTGCCGCGGGTGGTCGCCTCCGCCGGCTACGCCGGGCGCAACAACGATTCGGGCGGCACCTCCATCGGCATCGAGGACCGCCAGGTCAGCCTGCGCCCGTCCACCTCCGAAGAGCGCTACCGCCAGCTCTACAGCCTCGGCCTGTCCTGGAGCCTGCTGGACTTCGGCGTGGCCTACTACCGCACCCAGCAGAAGAACGACCAGATGCTGATGGCCGAGGAGCGCCGCGAGAAGGTCGCGCAGAACGTCCTGCAGGACGTGCGCAACGCCTACTGGCGCGCCCTGGGCGCCCAGCGCCTGCTACCGGAAGTCGACGGCCTGCTGCTGCGCACCCACCGCGCCCTGACGTCCGCCCGCGAGGCCGAGGGCAAGGGCCTGCTGCCGCGCCAGGACATCCTCGCCTACCAGCGCGCCCTGCTCGACTCGGTGTATATGCTCACCGTGCGCCGCCAGGACCTGGAGTTCGCCCGCGCCGAACTGGCGGCACTGATGTCGCTGCCGCCCAACACCAAGATGGTCCTGGCCGACGTCGGCGAGCAGCCGCTGCCGCTGGTGACCAACAACGTCGAGCAGCTCGAACGCCTGTCGCTGGAACGCCGCCCGGAAATCATGGAGGAGTGGTACAGAAAGCGCGTCGACATGAACGACCTGAAGGTCGCCAAGGCCCAGCTGTGGCCCAACATCAGCTTCAACTACGGCTACGAGTACGACTCCAACAAGTACCTGTACAACAACGACTGGAACCAGACCGGCATCAACGTCTCGATGAACCTGCTGCGCCTGGCCCAGTACCCGGACATCAAGGCCGCCGAGGCCAGCCAGGAGAAGACCGACGACATGCGTCGCACGGCGCTGTCCATGGCCATCCTCACCCAGGTCCGGGTCGGCCTGCTGCGCTATCAGCTGGCGAAGCAGGAAGTGGAGTTCGCCGACGAAAGCCTGCGCGTCGACCAGAGCCTGCTCAGCTACGCCCAGTCCGCCCGTGGCGCCGCCCTGGGCAGCGAGCTGGAGCTGATCCGCGCCGAAGGGCGCTACCTGCTCTCGCGCTACCAGCGCGAAGCCGCCTACTCCGACGCCCAGGCCGCCTGGGGCCGGCTGTACAACTCGGTGGGCTTCGAGGTGATGCCCAAGGAGATCGAGAACCACGACGTGAAGACCCTCGCGCGGGAGATCCAGCGCACCCTGGAACAGCAGACCAGCACCAACCTGCTCGCCAGTACCTCCAGTGGCAAAGAAGGAACCGCCAATGCCGCGCCGTAAGCCGTACCTGCTCCTCCCGTTGTGCCTGATGTTGCTCCAGCCGGCACTGGCCGATGACGCCCCCGGCGGCCTGCCGCCCTTGCCCGACAACCAGGACCCGGGCGCCATCCGCGTGCTGCTGGTGTCCAACCTGGAAACCACCCTCTCCGCGCAGATGAACGGCACCCTGGGTGCGCTCAAGGCGAGCCTGGGCGACAAGGTCGCCAAGGACGCCGAACTGGCCCAGCTCAACTGCGTGGAAGTGAACGCCCGCGCCAAGGTCGCCGCCGCCGAGCTGAACATGGCCCGCACCAACCTGGCCGCCAAGCAGAACCTGCGCAAGCTCGACGCCGTGGGCGACCTGGAAGTCGCCATGGCCAACACCGAGGTGCAGAAGGCCGACGGCGCCCTCACCCTGGCCCGCGCCCAGGCCGGCTACTGCCTGGTCGATGCGCCGTTTTCCGGGCGCATCGCCAAGGTCTACGTCAAGCCGTACCAGACGGTGACCGCCGGCACGCCGCTGTTCGACCTGGTCAGCGACGGCGCCTTGAAGGTCCGCCTCAACGTGCCCTCCTCCATGCTGCCCAGCCTGCGCCCGGACATGCCGCTGGAGGTGGACATCCACGAAACCGGCAAGCACTACCCGGCCAAGGTCAGCGTGATCAACGCGCGGGTCGATGCCGTGGCGCAGACCGTGGAACTGGAGGCGAAGCTGGACGCCAGCTACCCCGAATTGATCGCCGGCATGAGCGGGGTCGCGCGCTTCCCCGAAAGCCATGAGTGAGCTGCTGCCGCCCCCCCAGCTGCTGCTGAGCCTGGCCAATGTGCGCGACAAGGCGCTGGGCGCCGATGCCCTCGGCGCCCTGGCCTTCAGCATCGCCAACGACCTGTTCCCGCTGCTGCGCTTCCACCAGGCGCTGGTGTTCGCCTGCCACGACTCGCGCAACGAGCTGCTGGCGGTGTCCGGGCTGGCCAAGCCGACGGAGGACTCGCCCTATCTGGTCTGGCTGGAGCGCGCCAGCCGCTGGGTCGCCACGCAACTGCCCGACGCCACGCCCACCTGGCTGGCACGCGACGCCATCGAGCCGCCGGCGGACATCGCCGAGGGCTGGAGCGAGTGGTGGCCGGCCGGCCTCTGGTGCGTGCCGCTGCACGACCGCGCCGGCAAGCGCCTGGGGCTGGTGCTGTTCCTCCTCGACGAGCCGCCGGCGCGCAACCTGCAACCGCTGCTGCTGGGCATCTGGCAGACCTGGGCCCACGCCTGGGCGGCGTTCGGCCCGCGCCCGCGCCTGCGCTTCTGGCGGCCGAGCAGGCGCCAGGTGCTGGTCGGGGTGATCGCGCTGGCGGCGCTGCTGCTGATCCCGGTACGGCAGACCGCCCTGGCGCCGGCGGAAGTCGTCTCGCGCAACGCCCAGGTGATCAGTTCGCCCATCGACGGGGTCATAGTGAAAATGCTGGTGCGCCCGAACCAGAGCGTCGAAGTGGGCACACCGCTCTTCGAGCTGGACGAAACCACCCTGCGCAGCCGCGCCGACGTGCTGGCCAAGGAAGTCGCCGTGGCCGACGCCGAACTCATGGCCGCCAGCCAGCGTGCCTTCGACAATCCGCAGAGCAAGAGCGAACTCACCGTGCTCGACGGCCGCGCCCGCCAGCGCCGCGCCGAGCTGGCCGCCGTGCAGGCGCAACTGGCGCGCACCCGCGTGCTCGCGCCGCGCGCTGGCGTCGCCGTGTACAGCGACCCCAACGACTGGCTGGGCAAGCCGGTGGTGACCGGCGAGCGCATCCTGCAGATCGCCGATCCGACGGCGCCGGGCATGCGCATCCAGCTGCCGGTGGCCGACGCCATCGCCCTGGACCCGGGGGCGCCGGTGGCGCTGTTCCTCACCGCCTACCCGCTCGACCCGCTGCACGGGGAGATCCTCGACACCAGCTACCAGGCCAAGCCCAGCGACGAAGGCGTGGCCTCCTACCGCCTGCTGGCCAGCGTGGAGGACACCCCGCCCCATGCGCGCCTGGGCCTGCACGGCACCGCCAAGCTGTATGGCGAGCGCGTGGTGCTCGGCTACTACCTGCTGCGCCGGCCGCTGGCGTCGCTGCGCGCCTGGACCGGCTGGTGACGCCATGGACATCGCCGCCGAAGACCTGCCCACCCCGCCGCTGCGCGACGACCTGCGCCTGGACGAAGCCGCGCCCGGCCCGGACGGCGAGCCGGTGTGGGTGATCCAGGACAGCGTGCTCAACCGCTTCTACCGCATCGGCTGGCTGGAGTTCGAATGCCTGCTGCGCTGGGAGCAGACGCCCCGGCAGATCAGCGAGCAGATCGCCGAACAGACCGCGCTCAAGCCCGACGCCGAACAGGTCCTGGGCTTCCGCCAGTTCCTGGAGAACCACCAGCTGCTGCGCCCCGGCCCGGAAGCCCTGGCGCGCCTGGCCGCGCGCAGCCAGGGCAGGCAATGGACGACCTGGAACTGGTGGCTGCACCACTACCTGTTCTTCCGTATTCCGCTGGTCCGCCCGCAGCGCTTCCTGCGCGCCATCGCCGGCAGCCTCGACTGGCTGTTCAACCGCTACGTGGCGATGCTGGTGCTGCTGCTCAGCCTCGCCGGCATCGTCCTGGTGGCACACCAGTGGGACACCTTCACCCATGACGTGGTGGAGTCCTTCTCCCTCGAGGGCCTGCTCAGCTTCGCCGCCGCGCTGCTGGTGGCCAAGACACTGCACGAGCTGGGGCATGCGCTGGTAGCGACGCGGCTGGGCTTGAAGGTCGCGCACATGGGCATCGCCTTCGTGGTCATGTGGCCGATGCTCTACACCGACACCGGCGAGAGCTGGAAGCTGCGCAGCAACCGCCAGCGCCTGGCGATCGCCAGCGCCGGGATCATCACCGAACTGGGCCTGGCCGGGCTCTCGACCCTGGGCTGGGCGCTGGCCGACCCCGGCCCGCTGCGCAACGCCCTGCTGTACCTGGCCACCACCAGCTGGGCGCTATCGCTGGCGCTGAACGCCAGCCCCTTCATGCGCTTCGACGGCTACTTCATCGTCTCCGACCTGCTGGACTTCCCCAACCTGCACGAGCGCGCCGGTGCCCTCGCCCGCACCACCCTGCGGCGCACCCTGCTGGGCCTGGACGAGCCCTGGCCGGAGCACTTCCCCACCGGCAAGCGCCGGCTGCTGGTGGCCTTCGCCTTCGGCACCTGGGTGTACCGGCTGCTGCTGTTCCTCGGCATCGCCGTGGCGGTCTATTACTTCTTCTTCAAACTCCTGGGGATCTTCCTGTTCGCCGTGGAAATCAGCTGGTTCATCGTTCAGCCCGTGTGGCGCGAACTCAAGGTCTGGTGGCAGCGCCGCGCGCACGTGAAGCCGCGACGCAAGTGGGTGTTCCTCGCGCTGCTCGGCGCCCTCGTCCTGCTGCTCGCCATCCCCTGGCGCACCCAGGTACACGCCATCGGCGTGGCCCGCGCGGCGCAGCAACTTCACGTCTACGCGCCCTTCCCCGCGCTGCTGCGCGACCTGCGGCCCGGCAGCGAAGTCAACCAGGGCGAGACGCTGGCGGTGATGGAAGAGCCGGACATCGCCGCCAAGGTGGTCGGCAGCGAGGCGAGCATCCGCGGTTACCAGGGCCGCCTGGCCGGCATGCTGGCCGACCCGTCGGGCCTTTCCGAAGACGCGGTCACCCGCCAGCGCCTGGGCGTGGAGTACCAGCAGGCCCGCGCCGCCCGCAAGGAAATGGCGCGTCTCAACCTGCAGGCACCCTTCGCCGGCCGCTGGCTGGACGTGAACCCGGACTGGAAGCCCGGCCAGTGGATCAACACCCGCGAGCCCATCGGCGTACTGGTGGACCCACGGCACTGGCTGGTGGACGCGTACGTCAAGCAGGACGAAGTGCAGCGCCTCACCGACGGCGGCCGGGTGCGCTTCTACCCCGAGGGCGTGCCGCGCCCCATCGATGGCCAGGTGGTACTGATCGGCACCACCCGCATCAGCCAGCTGGAGCACCCGATGCTCGCCTCGCGCTACGGCGGCCCGCTGAACGTCAACCCGCAGGGCGAGGCCCTGGTCCCCAACCCGGCGCTGTTCCATGTGCTGGTCCGACTCGACGGCGCCCCACCGGGCCTGCATGAAACCCGCGGCCACCTGCAGATCGAAGGCGCACGGCGCAGCTGGCTGGGCGAAGGCTTCACGCGGTTGCTGGCGGTGGCATTGCGGGAGAGCGGGTTCTAGCAGCGCCTGGCACTGCCGATCGCGGACACCACCCGCACGCACGCCCCGTAGGCGTAGCCCTTGTCCGCGAACTCCCGCGCCACGCCTCCCGTTCCCGCCACGCCTCCCTGTAGGAGCGAGCCATGCTCGCGACCCGCCCCAGCACCGGCCCTGCCGGCTGGCGCTGGCTCTCGTAGGAGCGGATTTATCCGCGAAATCTTCCCGCCGGCAGACACCGACAGGCATCACTCCAGGACTGACCGCCGGCCCTGCCGACGGATCGCGGGCATGGCCCGCTCCTACAGGTCGTGTCGCGCGCGGTACTTCGGAGGAGCGCGCTCGACTCCGGCTGTGGCGAGACAGGTTGGCTGCCTTGCCGAGCTGCGGAGTCCACCGCACCGGATTTCGCGGACAAGGTCCGCTCCTACGAACCCGTCACGCCGGAGCAAACCTGTAGGAGCGTGCCGCGCACGCGATGGCGGACAAAGTCCGCTGTTCCGTGTGGGGCGGTTCGCGAGCAAGAACTAGGCGTCCCCCTCGCTCCTACGAAGAGCGGCTGCGTGACGGCCTGGCTTTGGCTTTGAAGACTTCCAGGAAAACATCCGAACACTCCGACCGCCCCGTTCAGGAGGCCGAGTGGAGTCGGAGTTCCAGGGGTTGAGCGGCATGGATGCCGCGAGAGCCGCGATGGGCCAGGGATGGCCCGTCGCGGCGTGCCCCTGGAACTGCGATGGAGCGAGGGTATTTTTCGCCTGAGCCAAAAACCGGATGTCCGGGGCAAGACCTTTGCCTTCTTTGGGGCGACTGCCAAAGAAGGTCGCCCGAGGGGGCGAAACCACAATACATCCGCCCCCGCCGAAGCGGCGCGGAACACCCAAGTCGACGCAGCCAAACAGGATCGCCATTCGAGCACGAACAAGGCGCCGGCCCTGCCGGCGGATCGCGGGCATGGCCCGCTCCTACAGCGCGGTATCACTGCTCGGGGCGCGGCACGGGTTCCTCCGGGGGCTGCTGCATGGGCACTTCTTCGGGGAAGTCCTCGGGAACCTGGCTCTCGCGATCCGGCGGGGCTTCCTGGGGCTGGGGTTGCTGGGCGTAAGGGGCGGCATGCATGGCGAATCCTCCGGCTGGGCAGTGGTTCCCATTGGGCCGTGCCCGCGGCGCGGAGGTTCGGTTTTTCTACCCGGCGCGCTTCACCTGCAACAGCAGCGCCAGCAACTGCTCGCGGTCGAACGGCTTGGGCAGGCGCAGCACCGAATCGGCCAGCGTGTCGAGTCGACCGGCATAGCCGGTGGTGAGCACGCAGGTCAGCCCCGGATGCGCCTCGCGCACCTGCTGGATCAGCAGCATGCCGTCCATGTCCGGCATGGCGAAGTCGGTGATCATCAGGTCGAACTGCGACTGCTCCAGCAACTGCAACGCCGCCCGCGCCGAGTCGCTGCGCGCGACCTGGCAACCGAGGTCGGCCAGCAACGCGCTGGTGCCGGCCAGCACCAGCGCATCGTCGTCCACCACCAGGACACGCATGCCAAGCGGCTCGGACGGCTCGCCGGGCGCCTGCGCGGACGGTGCCTCGCCGGGTGCCTCGGGCTCCGCCCTGACCTTCACCGCCGGCAACCAGATTTCCGCGGTGGTGCCCAGCCCTGGCGTGCTGCGCAACATCAGCGCACCACCCTGCTGCTGGGCCAACCCGTGAACGATGGACAGCCCCAGCCCCGTGCCCTTGCCGGTCGGCTTCGTGGTGAAGAAGGGCTCGGCCGCGCGGCGCAGGGTATCGATGTCCATGCCCTGCCCGGAATCGGTCACCGCCAGGCAGACATAATCCCCCGGCGCCAGCTTGCCGCTCTGGCGCGGCCCGACCTGGGCGTTACGCGCCGAGAAGGTGATGCTGCCACCGCCGGGCATGGCATCGCGGGCATTGGTGGCCAGGTTGATGATCGCCAGCTCCAGCTGGTTCTGGTCGCTCATCACGCAGTCCAGTTGCAATGGGAAGCGCGTCTCCAGACTGATGGTCGGCCCGAGCGAACTGACCAGCAGCTCGCTCATGTCCTGCAGCAGCGCCGGCAGGTGGATGGGCTGCGGGAACAGCCGCTGCTTGCGGGCGAACGCCAGCATCCGCTGGGTCAGCTGGGCGCCACGGCGGGTGGCTTCCAGCGCGTTGCGCCAGACGGTCTGGATCTTCTCGTTGTCGCGCGGCAGTTGCCGCTCGAGCAGTTGCAGGCCGCCGAGGATCACCGTCAGCAGGTTGTTGAAATCGTGGGCGACGCCGCCGGTGAGCTGGCCCAGGGATTCCATCTTCTGCGATTGGATCAGCTCGTCGCGGGCGCGCTCCAGTTCCTCCTGGGCACGGCGCTTGTCGGTGATGTCGCGGGTGATCTTGGCAAAACCCAGCAGCTTGCCGGTGTCGTCCAGCACCGGGTCGATGACGATGTTGGCCCAGAAGCGCGAGCCATCCTTGCGCATCTGCAGGCGCTCCTCCTCGTAGCGCCCTTCGGCCAGCGCGGTGCTCAGGCTGGCTTCGGGAATGCCGCCCTCGCGGTCCTCCTCGCAGTAGAAGCAATCGAAGCGGCGGCCGATGATTTCTTCCGGGTGATAGCCCTTGATCCGTTCGGCGCCGGGGTTCCAGCTGGTGACGTGGCCCTCGGGGTCGAGCATGTACAGGGCGTAGTCGGTGACCCCGTTGACCAGCAGGCGGAACTGCTGCTCGCTGCGTCGCAGTGCGGCCTCGGTCTCATGTTGTTCGGTGCGGTCGCGGGTGATCTTGGCAAAGCCGAGCAACTCGCCGTCGGCGTTGCGGATGGCATCGATGACGACGTGGGCCCAGAACGAGGTGCCGTCGCGGTGCAGGCGCCAGCCTTCGCTCTCGTAGCGGCCGACGCGCGCCGCCTCGCCCAGGGCCAGCTCGGGCAACCCGGCCTCGCGGTCGGCGGGGGTGTAGAAACGGGAGAAGTGCTCGCCGAGAATCTCGTCCGCGGCATACCCCTTCAGGCGCTGCGCGCCGGAGCTCCAACTGCTGACGCGCCCCTGCGGGTCGAGCATGTAGATGGCGTAGTCGGTGACCGCTTCGACCAGCAGGCGATAGCGCGCGTCCTCGACGAGTTTGGCGGTGCTGTCGATGGTATCGGGCATGAAGTCTGCGCTCCCTTGGCTCATTGGCGCAAAGCATAGGCGCGGCCATCCTACCGCGGATGCCGCCCGGCGGCGCAAGCGATTGCCGCTGGCGTAAAACTCTGAACCCGGTGGCGCTGCGCTCGTCAACCGACTGTGCCTCGACAGGCTGCGCGCCTGCGAGGATCCGTCCACCCGACCGGGAGAATCCCATGAAAGGACCTGCCATCCTGCGCGGCGCCTCACTCTGCGCCACCCTGCTGTTCACCACTCCGCTGCTGGCGGCCGATCCCCACGCCCAGGCGCAGAACTTCGCCAGCGAGGCGTCCGCCGCCGGCCTGGCAGAGATCGACGCCGCCAAGCTGGCGCTGAAGAAGAGCCAGTCCGCGGACGTGAAGACCTTCGCCCAGCACATCATCGACGACCACACCAAGGCCAACACCGAGCTCAAGGCCATCGCCCAGAAGCAGAAGCTCGAGCTGTCCGATTCGCCCAGCGTGGTGAACCAGGCCAAGGCCAAAGTGCTGGACGTGCGTGACGAATCCTTCGACGCGGCCTACGCCAACAACCAGGTCGGCGCCCACGAGGACGCGGTGAAGCTGTTCAGCGATGCGGCCAACAATTCTGCCGACACCGAGATCAAGGCCTTCGCGCAGAAGACCCTGCCGGTGCTGCAGCAGCACCTGGAAATGGCGAAGGAACTGGTGAAGGCGCATCCGTCGAAGTAGCGGGAGGAAGCACGCGTAGGAGCGGACCTTGTCCGCGATTTCCGTCGCGCAGCGATCCGCTGCCGAAGGGAGCGCTGAAGATGGGCGCCTGCCGGCGGAACGCGGATGAATCCGCTCCTACAAAAAAGCCCGGCATGGTGCGTAGGAGCGGACCTTGTCCGCGATTTCCATCGCGCAGCAATCCGCTGCCAAAGGGAGCGCTGAAGCTGGCCGCCTGCCGGCGGATCGCGGAGGAGTCCGTTCCTACAAAAAAGCCCGGCATGGTGCGTAGGAGCGGACTTTGTCCGCGATATCCGTCGCGCGGAATCCGCTAGTGAAGGGAGCGCCGAAACCGGCCGCCTGCCGGCGGATCGCGGATGAATCCGCTCCTACAAAAAGGCGGGCATGGTGCGTAGGAGCGGGCTTTGTCCGCGATATTCAACACGCAGGAATCCATGGCGCCGAGCGGCTCGGCGCCTATCCCACCACCAATCGATTCGAGCGTTCGCCCACCACCATCTCGGTGATCCAGCGCACCAGGATATCGGTGTAGGCCTCCTGGGCGCGCTCGCTGGACAGCGCGTGGTCGGCGTCGTCGATGATCCGGTGGGTCAGCGAGTGGGTGTGCTGGAAGGCCGCTCGGTAACTCATGATGGTCGCGTGGGGGATGTAGGTGTCGTGCTCGGACTCCACCAGCAGCACGTCGCCGGTGAAGGCCGCGCAGGCCTTCAGCGCGCGGTTGCTGGCCGCGGGGATGTGGCTGGCGCGGTAGGCCATCAGGTCGTCCCGTGGCAGGTCGCGCTTGGGCACGCTCCAGTCCTCGTCGCGGTACATCGCCGGCACGCGCAGGGCCAGCCAGCGCACGTCGCGCAGTTCGGTGAGGATCGCGGCGAGGTAGCCGCCATAGCTGGTGCCGACCACCGCCACCGCGTTCGGGTCGATGCGCGGGTGCGCCACCAGCCGGTCGTAGGCGGCCAGCAGGTCGCGCAGGTTGTCCTCGCGGGTGATCGAGCCCTGCAGTGCTTCACCGGCGCCGTGGCCGGCCAGGTCGAAGGTCAGGCACACGCAGCCCAGCCCGGCAATGCCCCGCGCGCGCTTGAGATCGCGCTCCTGGCTGCCGCCCCAGCCGTGTACGAAGAGCACGCCGGGCACATGGGTGCGCGGGCTGAGGAAGTTGCCCTGCAGGCGCAGGCTGCCGACATCGATGTCGATGCGCTCGTCACTGGCGAACTCACCGGGAAAGCGTTGATCACTGGAAGACATAAGGCTCCACCATTGCATACTTCATGAGGAAATCGCCGTGGGCGTCGGGGCCGCGATACAGCACCCGGGTGTTCGCCGGCAGCGGCTTGTCCTCGAAGATCTCGAAGGTCGAGGCGCGCACCACGCACAGCGCCGGGTCGCCGACGAAGGCCTCCAGCGCCGCCAGTTCCGCGCCGCTGGCGCCGCCGATGCGCCAGGACTGTTCGAGCACGCCGGAACAGCGCCGGCCGCTGGCATCCACGCCCTGGGCGACGTCGTAGTTGCGCCGCGAGGCGAAGAACGCCGGCAGCAACTGGTGCGTGGCGCGGTCGAACTGCACCGCCTGCTGGATGGCCAGCTTCACCGACTCCACCAGGTCGAGCGCCAGCAGGCAGTCGAAGTCGCCCCGCACCACCAGGAGGTCGCTGCCGCCGTAGACCAGCTCGCCGCGACCGTTGCGGTTGTGCTGCTGCACGCCGTGGTAGCTCAGCAGCACGCCGTTGATCATCACCTGGCCGACGCTATGGGTCTGTGCGTCGTCGAGGTCGTCCTCGATCACCATGCCCTGCTGGTAATCGGCCTCCTCGTAGCGCGCCAGCGCCTCGGCCAACTGGTCGGTGTCGGCCACCACCTGCTGGCCTTGCCCGCCGCGGCTGGCGGCCGGTTTCAGGCGTTGCGGGCCGCGCTGCAGGCGGGCGCTGGCGCAGCGCACCGCATCGTTGTGGCAGAACACGCTGTGGCCATCGAGCACCAGCGGCTTCACCCGCGTGGCGAAGGCATCGTTCCAGCCGCGCGGGGTCAATGTCGGGCGCTCGATCAGCGGGTGGACGATGGCCTTGCCGGCCTGGTAGTCGCGCTCGACGAAGCCGCCGAACAGATCCAGCGGACCATGGATGCCGAACTCGGCGGCCTGGTCGCGGCCGATCACCGTGGCATCGGGCACCCAGTAGAACGATTGGCCGCTCTGGCGGTGTGCGGGGGGTTCCGGGCGGAAATCCAGCCCCTGGATCTCCGCCAGCCAGGCGGCCAGCGCCAGGTGGGTCTGGCGGTCGGCGGGTTGCGCAGCCGCGTCCAGCGAGCAGGCCACGACCAGGCGTGGGCGGTCGGCATCATTCATGGAGCGTCCCTCGGTCAGGCTGTATGAACACCTGACTTTCGCGACAGTCATCGGTTCTACACAGATGACGAACTGCTGAAGACCACGATGAGCCCGACCCGAACCGAGCAGGACCGCGAAGCGCAGATCCGCCAGAAGGCCTACGACCTGTGGGTCGCCGAAGGCAAACCGAGCGGCCAGGCCGCCCGCCACTGGCAGATGGCCGAGGAGCACCTGGGCCGGGCCTTGCCGGTCGAGCGCGCCCAGGACCTCGATTACAAGGGCAAGCAAAACCCCCGGCGCGAAGCGTAGCGGCAAGGCGTATTGCAACCGGCGAAACGGCACATCGTGCATTCTGCTGGTTGCACTTCGCCACGAGCCGGCAGCAATTTCCTTTCTTATCAATGCGTTACGGCCGCATCCAAGACTGGTACGGACCCTGCTTACAGTATCAGGTGACGACCGGAGCGGTTTCCCGGTCGCACCGTCCATCCCTGCCTGACCTCCTCCCCAGAGCTGCTCGCCGCGCCAACCGGCCTGCCGCCTGGATGTCGGCCTGCGTGATGGAAGGACCGGGGGACGCCACCGAGGCCTCGACGGCGCCTTCCCCGGCAGAAATTCGAAACTTCGTCCGCGGCGGGCCAGTCCCCCGAAGGACAGCACGACACCATGGAGAACCACGGGCCTGGCAGGAGTTGCCAGCCCCAGACGAGCGAGGAACCAACGATGCGCAACCAGCTGGCCGATCTGCGCCTGGAAGAAGCCACAGTCAACCTCACCCCGATTTCCCCGGCCGACGGCGCGCCGCCCCAGCGACGCAAGCGAATCCTCTTCGCCACTTCCGAATTCAGCGACTTCGTCAAGGCCGGCGGCCTGGGCGACGTGTCCGCCGCCCTGCCCCGCGCGCTGCTCGCCGACCATGACATCCGCGTGTTGATCCCCGGCTATCCGCAGGTGCTCAAGGGCGCGGTGGCCTGCAAGGTGGTCGGCCGCCTGCCCGGCCTGGCGGCATTGCCCGCCTGCGACATCGGCGAGCTGAAGCTGGCCGACGGGCTGGTGGTCTACGCGGTGATCTGCCCGGAACTCTACGACCGTCCCGGCACGCCCTATGTGGATCAGCACGGCCACGAATGGGCCGACAACCACATCCGTTTCGCCCGACTGAGCCTGGCCGCCGCCGACATCGCCGCCGGCATGACCGAGCTGGGCTGGTGCCCGGACCTGCTGCACGTCAACGACTGGCCCACCGCACTGGCCCCGGCCTACATGGCCTGGCGCGGGCAGATCACCCCCAGCGTGCTGACCATCCACAACCTCGGCTACCAGGGCGCCTGCCCGCTGGGCTGCTGCGCCGAACTGGGCCTGCCCGAAGCGGCCGGCCTGCCGGGCAGCATGGAGTTCTACGGCAAGCTGTCGTTCCTCAAGGCCGGCATCAGCCACGCCAGCCACATCACCACCGTGAGCGAAACCTACGCCCGCGAAATCACCGCCCCCGAGCACGGTTGCGGCATGCACGGCGTGCTCGCCCAGCGTCGCGACCGCGGCCAGCTCAGCGGCATCACCCACGGCATCGACGCCGGCTGGGACCCGCTGACCGACCCGCACCTGGTCGAAGGGTTCGACGCCACCCGCCTGGCCGGCAAGCGCCGCAACGCCGAGTACGTCGAGAAGACCTTCGGCCTGCTGCCGGGACGCGGCCCGCTGTTCGCCGTGGTGTCCCGCCTGGTGCATCAGAAAGGCATCGACCTGACCCTGGCCATCGCCGACGAAATGGTCGCCGCCGGCGGCCGCCTGGTGTCCATCGGCTGCGGCGAGCCGGAGCTGGAGCAGGCCATGCGCGAACTGGCCGAGCGTTATCCGGGCCGCGTCGGCGTGCACATCGGTTTCGACGAGACCACCGCGCGGCGCATCTACGCCGGCAGCGACTTCCTGCTCATGCCGTCGCGCTACGAGCCGTGCGGCCTGAGCCAGATGTACGCCCAGCGTTTCGGCTCGCTGCCCATCGCCCGGCACACCGGCGGGCTGGCCGACACCATCATCGACGGCGTGACCGGCCTGCTGTTCCGCGACGAAACCCCGGCCAGCTACTTCGACGCCGTGCGCCGCGCGCTGAACATCTACCGCTACCCCGAACTGCTCAATGCCATGCGCTGCAAGGCCATGGAGTCGCCGTTGCCATGGGAAGACGCCGTGCGCCCCTACACCGCCCTCTACCAGCGCCTGCTGCAGCGGGTACCGGCGCAGGCCGTGCGATGACCCTGGCGCATGGAGCGACGATCCTGCCCGCGGGCAGAGTGCGGTTCTCGCTGTGGGCGCCGGATGCCCAGCGGGTCGAGGTGGAACTGGGCGGTGGCGCCCGCCACGCCCTGCAGCGCACCGACGATGGCTGGTTCAGCGCCGAGGTGCCGGCCATCGTCGGGCAGACCTACCGCTACCGCATCGACCACGACCTGCTGGTGGCGGACCCGGCCTCGCGCGACCAGGCCGGCGGCGTCGAAGGCGAAAGCCGGGTAGTCGACCCCGACGCCTATCGCTGGCAGCACCCGCAGTGGCGCGGCCGGCCCTGGCACGAAGCGGTGATCTATGAGGTGCACGTCGGCCTGTTCGACGGCTTCTCCGCCTTGCAGGGCCGCCTGGAAGAGCTGGCCGCCCTGGGCATCACCGCCATCGAGCTGATGCCGCTCAACGCCTTCCCCGGGCGGCGCAACTGGGGCTACGACGGCGTGCTGCCCTATGCGCCGGCCTGCGCCTACGGCGACCCGGACACCCTGCGGCGGCTGATCGACAGCGCCCACGGCCTGGGCCTGATGGTGTTCGTCGACGTGGTCTACAACCACTTCGGCCCCCAGGGCAACTACCTGGGGCGCTACGCCAGCGCCTTCTTCCGCGCCGACCAGCCCACGCCCTGGGGCCCGGCCATCGACTTCCGCCAGCCGGCGGTGCGCGAGTTCTTCATCGGCAACGCCGAGATGTGGGTGCGCGAGTACCGCGTCGACGGCCTGCGCATCGACGCCGTGCACGCCATCGCCGACAAGGACTTCCTCCACCAGCTCGCCGTCCGCGCCCGCCAGGCCGCCGATGGCCGCGCGCTGCACCTGATCCTGGAGAACGAGCACAACGAGGCCAGCCTGCTGCAGCCTGAGCAGGGCTCCGGTGCACCCGTTTTCGATGCACAGTGGAACGACGACCTGCACCACTGCCTGCACGTGCTGCTCACCGGCGAGGACGAGGCGTACTACGTCGACTACGCACACCAGCCCCTCGAACAGCTGTGCCGCTGCCTGCGCGAAGGGTTCGTGTTCCAGGGCCAGACCGACTACCGCGGCGTCGCCCGCGGCGAGCCCAGCGGCCAGTTGAGCCCGCAGGCCTTCGTGGCCTTCCTGCAGAATCACGACCAGGTCGGCAACCGCGCCCTGGGCGAGCGCCTCACCACGCTGGCCCAGGATGGCCACCTGCGGGCGGCCAACGCCCTGGTGCTGCTCAGCCCCATGGTGCCGATGCTGTTCATGGGCGAGGAATGGGGCGAGCGCCAGCCCTTCCTGTTCTTCACCGATTACCAGGGCGAGCTGGCGCGGGCCGTGACCGAAGGCCGGCGCGAGGAGTTCAAGCGCTTCAGCAAGTTTTCCGAGCCGGGCGCCGCCGCGTGGATTCCCGATCCCAACGACTACCAGACCTTCGTCGCGTCCCGCCCGCGCCCGGACCAGGGTGACGATAGCTGGCGCACCCACTGCCGCGAACTGCTGGAGCTGCGCCACCGCTGGCTGACGCCGCGCCTGCCCGGCAGCCGCGCGCTGGACGCACAGCCCCTGGGCGAGCGCGCCCTGAGCGCGAAATGGCGCCTGGGCGACGGCAGCCTGTGGCGCATCGACCTCAACCTCGGCACGCACGACCTGGGCGTCGAACCCCCGGGGGAAAGCGCCCAGGTGCTGTTCTGCTGCGGCCAGAACGCGGCGCACTACCGCCACGGCTGGCTGAGCGGCGGCGCCCTGGTCCTGAGCCTGGAGGCGCCCTGATGAATGACGCGCAGCTGGAACGCCTGGCCAGCGAAGCGGGCCTGGCCATCGACTGGATCGATGCCGACAACCGCCCGCAGCGCCTGAGCGCCGAGGTGCAGCGCAACGTCCTGGAAGCGCTGGGCTTCCCCGCGCAGACCCCGGAGCAGATCCGCCAGAGCCTGGACGCGCTGGAGCGGCGCCGCGCCGAACCGCCGCCGCTGATCACCGCCGACCGTGGCCAGCCGATTGCCGTGCCGGTCGGCCCGGGCACCCGCTACCGACTGTTCAACGAGGACGACAGCAGCCACAGCGAGGGCCACGTCGACCAGCACGGGCAGATTCCGGCCATCCAGCAGAGCGGCTATTACCCGCTGCACCTGGGCGACCGGGAGATCATCCTCGCCGTGGCGCCGCCGCGCTGCCCGTCGGTGCAGCAGTATTGCGGCGGCCGCCGGCACGTCTGGGGCCTGGCCGCGCAGCTGTATGCGCTGCGCCGCGAGCAGGATGGCGGCGCCGGTGATCTCGCCGCCCTCGCCGACCTGGTCCACGCCGCCGCGGCGCAGGGCGCGGACGCCGTCGCGATCAGCCCAGTGCACGCCATGTTCCCCGCCTCGAGGGACATCTACAGCCCGTATTCGCCCTCCAGCCGGCTGCTGTTCAACGAACTCTACGCCGCCCCCGGCCTGGTGCTGGGCGACGAACCGGTGCGCCAGGCGCTGGCCGCGGCCGGTCTTGCGGAGGAATGGGCGCGCGTACAGGCGCTGCCGTTGGTGGACTGGCTGCGCGTCGCCCAGTTGCGTGACCGCCTGCTGCAGCAGCTCTACCAGCAGTTCCAGCACGACAGCGGCGCGCTGCACGAGGACTTCCTCGCCTTCCGCCATCTGGGCGGCGCCGAGCTGTTGCAGCACTGCTGCTTCCAGGTCCTGCAGTTGCGCCGCGCCGAAGCCGGCGACGGCCTGGACTGGCGCTTCTGGCCCGAGGCATACCGCAACGCCGGCAGCGCGGAACTGGGCCACTTCATGATCGACGAGGAACAGGCCATCAGCCAGCAGGCGTTCGGCCAGTGGCTGGTCGCCCGCGGCCTGCAACAGGTGCAGCAGCAGGCGAAGGCGGCCGGCATGGGCATCGGCCTGATCGCCGATCTGGCGGTGGGCGCCGAACCGTCCGGCAGCCAGGCATGGATGCGCCAGGACGAACTGCTCACCGGCGTCAGCGTCGGCTGCCCACCGGACATCCTCAACCGCGCCGGGCAGAACTGGGGCATCTGCGCCTTCTCCCCGGACGGCCTGCGGCGCAACGGCTTCCGCGCCTTCATCGAGATGCTGCGGGCCAACCTGCGCTACGTCGGCGGCCTGCGCATCGACCATGTCCTCGGGCTGCGCCGCCTCTGGGTGATCCCCAGCGGCGCCGAACCGCAGGAGGGCGCCTACCTCGACTACCCGTTCGACGACCTGCTGCGGCTGATCTGCCTGGAGGCCGAGCGCGCCCAGGCGGTGATCATCGGCGAGGACCTCGGCACGGTACCGCCGGGGCTGCGCGAGGCGCTGGCAGAGCGCGGCATCCTGGGCATGCGCGTGCTGCTGTTCGAGCAGGAGCATGGGCACTTCATCGCCCCCGCGCGCTGGCCCGACGGCGCCCTGGCCACCAGCACCACCCACGACCTGCCGACGCTGGAAGGCTGGCAGCAGGGCCGCGACATCGACTGGCGCGAGCAGCTCGGCCAGCGCACCCGCGAGGTCGCGGCCGACGAACGCAGCGCCCGCCAGCACGAAAGCCAAGCCCTGCGCCGGGCGCTGGGCGACAGCGGCATCAGCGCCGACCCGGTGCTCGATGGCGCCATCGAATTCCTCGGCGCGACTCCCGCGCCGCTGGTGTTGCTGCCACTGGAGGACGCCTTGGCCTGCATCGAACAACCCAACCTGCCGGGTCCCGGCGATACCCACCCGAACTGGCGTCGGCGCTTCGAGCGCAACGCCGGCGAGATGCTCGACGACCCGCGGGTGCGCGCACGCCTGGAACGCCTGCGCCTAGCTCGCCAGCACGCCAACGACGGAGCCCGCGCGCATGACTGAGATCCGCGCCACCCTGCGCCTGCAGTTCCATCGCGACTTCACCCTGGACGATGCCCTGCCCTGGCTGGACTACTTCGCCCGCCTGGGGGTCAGCCACCTCTACGCCTCGCCCCTGCTGGCCGCCCAGCCCGGCTCACCCCACGGCTACGACGCCGTCGACCCGACCCGCATCAGCGACGAGCTGGGCGGCGAGCCGGCGCTGCGCCGGCTGGTGGCGGGGCTGCGGCGCAACGGCATGGGCCTGATCGTCGACACCGTGGCCAACCACATGCGCATCGGCGACGCCAACCCCTGGTGGCAGGACGTGCTCGAATGGGGCCTGGACAGCCCCTACGCGCACTTCTTCGACATCCGCTGGCACAGCGACGACCCGCTGCTCGACCAGCAGGTGCTGCTGCCCTGCCTGGGCGAGGACTACATCGACGAAGTCACCGCCGGGCGCATCCAGCTGGATTACGACAGCCAAAGCGCGCGCTTCGTGCTGCGCTACGGCGAGCAGCGTTTCCCGGTCTGCCCGTCCAGCTACGGGATGATCCTCTGCCACACCGACAGCCCCGAGCTGCTGGCCCTGGCGCCGCGCTTCGTCGAGCTGCACCACCATCCGCAGGGCCGTCAGCAGGCGCAGGCACTGTGCCAGGAGGCAGCCGCACCGCTCGCCGACAGCGGCCGGCTCGCCACCCTGCTCGCCTCCTACCGCGCGGACTGGCACAGCCTGCACCGGCTGATCGAACAGCAGCACTACCGCCTGGCCAACTGGCGGGTGGCGGCGGACGACATCAACTGGCGGCGCTTCTTCGACATCAACGAACTGGTGGGCCTGCGCGCCGAACACCCGGACGTCTTCCACGCCAGCCACGCCTACCTGCTGCAGCTGATGGACGAGGGCTTGATCGACGGCCTGCGCATCGACCATGTCGACGGCCTCGCCGACCCGCGCGGCTACTGCCGGCGACTATGGCGGGCCACCGGCGGTGCGCCGGTCTACGTGGAGAAGATCCTCGGCCCCGGCGAGACGCTGCCGGCGGACTGGAAGGTCGAGGGCACCACCGGCTACGACTTCATGAACCAGGTGTCGCTGCTGCAGCACGATGCCCGCGGCGAACCGCAGCTGCGCCACCTCTGGCTGGAGGTCAGCGGCCGCCAGGACGGCTTCGCCGAGGAAGTCCGCCAGGCCCGCAAGCATGTGCTGGCGTCGCTGTTCGCCGGCGACGTCGAGGGCCTGGCGCAGCAGCTGTGGCACATCGCCCGCTTCACCCTGGCCAGCCGCGACATCCCGCTGGGCTCGATCCGCCGGGCGCTGTTCCAGCTGCTCGCCGCCTTCCCGGTCTACCGCACCTACGCCGATGCGCTGGGGCGCTCCGAGCAGGACCAACGCTTCTTCAGCCAGGCGCTGGAAGAAGCCCGGCAACACCTGGAGCCGAGCGACCTGCGCACCCTCGACTGGCTCGACCGCATGCTGGGCGGAGAAGCCCTGCGCCGCGAGCCGCCGGGGCCGATGCGGCAGTTGCGCAAGCTGGCGCTGCAGCGCTTCCAGCAGCTCACCCCGCCGATTGCCGCCAAGTCCCTGGAAGACACCGCCTGCTACCGCGCGGCCCCCGCGCTGGGGCGCAACGATGTCGGCTTCGACCCGGAGATCCTCGGCGGCGACGTCGAAACCTTCCACCAGGCCTGCCTGCAGCGCCTGCGCGATTTCCCCCGGGCGATGCTCGCCACCGCCACCCACGACCACAAGCGCGGCGAAGACTGCCGCGCGCGCCTGGCGGTGCTCAGCGAGCGCGCCGCATGGTTCGCCGACCAGGTGTGGAGCTGGTGGAAGCTCGCCGCGCCACTGCGCCAGCACATCGAGCGCGGCCCCGCACCCAGCGGCGGCGACGAGCTGATTCTCTACCAGTGCCTGCTCGGCAGCTGGCCGCTGGAACTGGCCGCCGATGACCGCGAAGGCCTGCGCGCGTACCACCAGCGCATCGAGCAATGGCAGCGCAAGGCGATCCGCGAGGCCAAGCTGGACAGCGACTGGAGCGCGCCCAATGAAGCCTACGAGCAGGTCTGCGCGCAGTTCCTCGCCAGCGTGCTGCTGGAGGACGCCGGCGCGCCGCTGCGCCAGGCCATCGCCACGGCGGCCCGGAGCCTGATGCCCGCCGGCGCGCTCAACGGCCTGGCCCAGTGCGTGCTGCGCAACACCACGCCCGGTGTGCCGGATCTCTACCAGGGCTGCGAGCTGTGGGACTTCAGCCTGGTGGACCCGGACAACCGCCGCATCCCCGACTTCGCCGCCCGCGAGGCCGCGCTGGACGGCCCGCCCGACTGGCCGGCGCTGCTGCGCGACTGGCGCAGCGGCCACATCAAGCAGGCCGTGCTGGCCGCCGCGCTGGGCCTGCGCAAACGCTGGCCGACGCTGTTCACGGCGGGCGACTACCTGCCGCTGGAGGTACGCGGCGAGCACGCCGCGCAGGTGGTCGCCTTCGTCCGCCGCCACGCCGGCCAGCATCTGCTGGTGGTGGTGCCCCGTTGCGCCGCCGCCCTTCTCGGCGATTCGCCACTGCCGCAGGTCGCGCCCGAACGCTGGGCGGACACGCGCCTGCACCTGCCCTCGTCGCTGGCCGCCATCCGCTGGAACGGATTGGCCGGCCCGCTCGAACCGCACAACGGGGAACCCCGCCTGGCCGACCTGCTCGGCGCGGTCCCCGTCAACCTGCTCATATCCGGAGGTGAACAATGAAGGTCAACGAGGCAAGAGTCCGCGAGCTGGCCTACCAGATCTGGGAGTCCGAAGGACGCCCGGACGGTCAGCAGGAGCGCCACTGGCGCATGGCCCACAGCCTGGCCGAAGCCGAAACGGTCAACCACGCCGAGCCCGAAGAATCGGTGAAGCAGCGCTTCGAAAGCGAGCAGGAGCCGGAGAAGCCGGCCCTGCTGCAGGAACCGCCGCGGCGCAAGGGGCGCCTGCCCAAGGCGCACCCGGAAGTACCGGGGGACGACCAGGGTGAAACCGTGGCGCCCACGCCCGAGCCCGCCGCGCGCCGCTCGCCGGCCAAGGCCAAGCCGGTGAAGAGCGCACCGACCGTCACCCCCACCGCCAAACGCAAACCCAAGGCCAGCGCGGCCGAGGCCGCGACGCCCGGCGAGCCGGGGCCCCGCAGCCCACGCACGAAGAAACAGCAGCCCGTCTGACCCCAGGAGCCGGTAAATGACCCGACGAGCACAGTCCCGCGTCACCGAAGGACGCCCCTTCCCCCTGGGCGCCACCTGGGACGGCCTGGGCGTCAACTTCGCGCTGTTCTCCGCCCACGCCACCAAGGTCGAACTGTGCCTGTTCGACGCCCAGGGCAAGCGCGAGATCGAACGCATCGAGTTGCCCGAATACAGCGACGAAATCTGGCACGGCTACCTGCCCGACGCCCATCCGGGGCAGATCTACGGCTACCGCGTGTACGGCCCCTACGAGCCCGACGCCGGGCACCGCTTCAACCCCAACAAGCTGCTGATCGACCCCTACGCCCGGCAGCTGGTCGGGGAGCTGAAATGGTCGGAATCGCTGTTCGGCTACACCATCGGTTCGCCCGACGCCGACCTGAGTTTCGATGAGCGCGACAGCGCGGCGTTCGTGCCCAAGTGCAAGGTCATCGACCCGGCCTTCACCTGGGGCGAACAGCAGCCGGTGCGCGTGCCGTGGAACGAGACGGTGATCTACGAAGCCCACCTGCGCGGCCTGACCATGCAGCACCCCGCGGTGCCGGAGCGCCTGCGCGGCACCTGCGCGGGGCTGATGAACGCCGAGCTGCTGCAACACTTGCGGCAGCTGGGCATCACCAGCCTGGAGCTGCTGCCGGTGCACGGTTTCCTCGACGACAAGCACCTGCTGGAAAAGGGCATGGCCAACTACTGGGGCTACAACACCATCGCCTTCTTCGCGCCCCAGGCCCGCTACCTCGCCAGCGGCCATATCAACGAGTTCAAGGAGATGGTCGCGCACCTGCACGCGGCCGGCATCGAGCTGATCCTCGACGTGGTCTACAACCACACCGCCGAGGGCAACGAGCTCGGCCCGACGCTGTCCATGCGGGGCATCGACAACGTCTCCTACTACCGCCTGCAGGCGGACAACCGACGCTACTACGTCAACGATTCGGGCACCGGTAACACCCTGGACCTGAGCCACCCCTGCGTGCTGCAGATGGTCACCGACTCGCTGCGCTACTGGGCCACGGAGATGCGGGTGGACGGCTTCCGCTTCGACCTGGCGTCGATCCTCGGCCGCTACGCCGACGGCTTCGACGAGCGCCACAGCTTCCTCGTCGCCTGCCGCCAGGACCCGGTGCTGAGCCACCGCAAGCTCATCGCCGAACCCTGGGACTGCGGCCCCGGCGGCTACCAGGTGGGCGGCTTCCCGCCCGGCTGGGTGGAGTGGAACGACCGCTTCCGCGACACCGTGCGCAGCTTCTGGCGCGGCGACGAAGGCCAGCTGCCGGACCTGGCGCGTCGCCTGACCGCCTCGGGCGACCTGTACAACCAGCGCGGCCGGCGACCCTATGCCTCGGTCAACTTCATCACCGCGCACGACGGCTTCACCCTGCGCGACGTGGTGACCTACGATCACAAGCACAACGAGGCCAACGGCGAAGACAACCGCGACGGCAGCGATGACAACCGCTCGTGGAACCATGGCGTCGAAGGGCCCACCGAGGATGCCGACATCCGCCGCCTGCGCCTGCAGCAGATGCGCAACCTGATGGCCACCCTGTTGCTCTCCCAGGGCACGCCGATGCTGCTGGCCGGTGACGAATTCAGCCGCACCCAGCAGGGCAACAACAACGTCTACTGCCAGGACAACGAACTGGGCTGGGTGGACTGGAACCTCGACGACGAGGGCCGCGAGCTGCTGGCCTTCACCCGCCGGCTGATCCGCCTGCGCCAGGCCTACCCGATTCTGCGGCGCGGGCGCTTCCTGGTCGGCGAGTACAACGAGGAACTGGGTGTACGCGACGTCACCTGGCTCGCCCCCGAAGGCGAGGAAATGACCGAGGACCGCTGGCACGACCCGCAGCGGCGCAGCCTGGGCATGCTCATGGACGGCCGCGCCCAGCCCACCGGCATCCGCCGCAGCGGCGGCGACGCCACCCTGCTCCTGCTGGTGAACGCCGGGCACGAAGGCCTCGACTTCATCCTCCCGGAAACCGCCCAGGGCCGCGACTGGCAGTTCCTGCTGGACACCGCCTCGCCGCAGGACCCCGAGCACAACTGGGAATTCGGCGCCGCCTACCCGCTGGCCGGGCGCTCGCTGGCGCTGTTCACCCTGCGCCGCAGCGAGGAATGACCACTGGGGCAATCCCTCTGAACGCCGGCCCGCTCCGTCGGGTCGGAACTTTCACAGACGGGCGTCCGGCCGGTACGGCGGCGCCCGGGATATTCCATCGCCCAAGGAGATGCCGATGCAGCCAGCCGCCCCTCGCCACAGCCTCCGACCGGGAGAACTGAGCCGATGAAGGCCCTGCACATCGGGATTTCCGGCTGGCGCTACACGCCCTGGCGCGGCGACTTCTACCCCAAGGGGCTGCGCCAGAAGGACGAGCTGCGCTACGCCTCGCGCGCCTTCAACAGCATCGAACTGAACGGTTCGTTCTACGCGCTGCAGAAGCCCGAGCGCTACCGCCAGTGGGCTCAGGACACGCCCGACGGCTTCGTCTTCAGCGTCAAGGGGCCGCGCTACATCACCCACATCAAGCGCCTGCGCGACGCCGAGGAAGGCCTGGCCAACTTCTTCGCCTCCGGCCCGCTGGAACTGGGCGACAAGCTCGGGCCGATGCTCTGGCAACTGCCGCCGAGCCTGCCATACGACGAAGACGTGGTCGAAGCCTTCCTCGCGCTGCTGCCGGCCAGCAGCGACGCGGCGCTCAAGCTGGCCAAGGCATCGGCCACCCGGCGTCCGGACCAGTGGCCCACCTCCCTGAAGAAACGAGCGCTGCGCCATGCCATGGAGGTGCGCCACGCCAGCTTCGCCTGCCCGGAGTTCGCCCGCCAACTGCGCCGCCATGGCGTCGCCCTGGTGTTCGCCGATGCGCCGCGCAAGTGGCCCTACGGCGAAGACCTGACCGCCCCGGACTTCGTCTACCTGCGCCTGCACGGCGACAAGCAGCTGTATGCCAGCGGCTACGGCGACCCCGCCCTGGAACGCTGGAACGCTCGCATCGGCCGCTGGCGGCGCGGGCTGCAACCGGCCGACGCCGAACTGTTCGACCCCTCGACCCGGGGCGATCGGCGGCAGCGCGAGGTGTACTGCTACTTCGACAACGACATCAAGGTGCGCGCGCCCTACGACGCCAGCAAGCTCATGGCGCTGCTGGGCCTGGAGCTGGTGGACCGGCAAGCACCCGGCGCACCGGCGGGGGACTGGTCATGAGCCTGGCCGAGCGCGCTCCGCAGAGCCTCGCCCAGGCGCAGGCCGGCACCCTGTTGCGGGTGCTCACGGTGAACACCCACAAGGGCTTCACCGCCTTCAACCGGCGCTTCATCCTGCATGAATTGCGCGACGCGGTACGCGCCACCTCGGCGGACCTGGTGTTCCTCCAGGAGGTCCACGGCGAGCATCAACTGCATGCCGAACGCCACCCGGACTGGCCAGCCACGCCGCACTACGAATTCCTCGCCGACAGCATGTGGCCGGCCTTCGCCTACGGGCGCAACGCCGTCTACCCCGAAGGCCACCACGGCAACGCCCTGCTCTCGCGCCTGCCGATCCGCCGCTGGGACAATCGCGACGTCTCCGAGGCCGGCACCGAGGAGCGCGGCCTGCTCCACGCGCACATCGACCTGCCCGGCGAGCGCGCCCTGCACGCCGTGTGCGTGCACCTGGGCCTGCACGAATCGCAGCGGCAACGGCAGCTGCAACTGCTCTGCGGGCTGATCGGCGAGCTGCCGGCCGACGACCCGGTGGTGGTCGCCGGCGACTTCAACGACTGGCGCTGCCGGGCCAGCGGCACCCTCGCCGGCTGCGGCCTGCGCCCGGCATTTGCCGAACAGGGCGGCGAGCCGCGCAGCTTTCCGGCGCGCTGGCCGCTGCTGCGCCTGGACCGCATCTACGTGCGCCACCTCAAGGTGACCCTGAGCGAAGTGCTCAACCGCAAACCCTGGCCGCACCTCTCCGACCACCTGCCCCTGCTTGCCGAGGTATCGCTATGAACGAGGTCTGGCGCGATGGCAACCGGGTCGAGCTGCTGATCAATGGCGAGGGCTTCTACCCGAGCGTCTACCAGGCCATCGAGGACGCGCGCCGCGAAGTCCTGCTGGAAACCTTCATCCTGCGCGACGACAAGGTCGGCCGCGGCCTGCGCCAGGTGCTGATCGACGCCGCCCGCCGCGGCGTGCGGGTCGACGTGATCGCCGATGGCTACGGCACGCCGGACCTGGACGCCAGCTTCCTCGGCGGCCTGCTCGATGCCGGCGTGCGCCTGCACCTGTTCGACCCGCAGCCGCGGCGCCTGGGCATGCGCACCAACCTGTTCCGCCGCCTGCACCGCAAGCACGTGGTGGTGGATGGCGCGGTGGCCTTCGTCGGCGGCATCAACTTCTGCGCCGACCACCTGGCCGACTTCGGGCCCATGGCCAAGCAGGACTACGCCGTGCGGATCGAAGGCCCCGGCGTGCAGGACATCCGCCGCGCCTGCCTGGAGGTGCTGCGCCCCGCTCCTCACCTTGAGAGCAGCGACATGCCCGCCGCCGACGCCGTGCACCCCGGTGGGCCCGCCGGGCCGTGCCGCACTTGCCTGGCGATCCGCGACAACCTGCACCGCCGCACCGAGATCGAGCAGCACTACCTGCGCGCCATCGCCCGCGCCCGGGAGCGCCTGCTGATCGCCAACGCCTACTTCTTCCCCGGCTATCGCCTGCTGCGCGCCCTGCGCGATGCGGCCAAGCGTGGGGTGACGGTGCGCCTGATCCTCCAGGGGCTGCCGGACATGCCGCTGGTGCGGCTGTGCAGCAAGCTGCTCTACGACACCCTGCTGCGCGACGGCGTGGAAATCTACGAGTACCGCGACCGCCCGCTGCACGGCAAGGTCGCGGTGATGGACCGCCACTGGGCCACGGTGGGTTCGAGCAACCTCGACCCGCTGAGCCTGTCGCTGAACCTGGAAGGCAACCTGATGATCGAGGACGAAGCCTTCGCCAGCGCCCTGGACGATCACCTGGAGCGCCTGGCCGCCGACAGCTGCCGCCGCGTCACCCGCCAGTACGCCCGCCGCGGCTACTGGTGGCGCGCCCCGCTGGTGTTCCTGAGCTTCCACTTCCTGCGCCACTTCCCGGCCATCGCCGGCCAGTTGCCGGCGCACCGCCAGATGCTCCACCCCGCCCGCATCGACGAGGAACCCGGCCAGTCGCAGGTGCAGCCATGAAGAACTCCAAGCGCTTCTGGAAGCGCGCCAACCGCATCTTCAACATCGCCCTGCTGGTCGCCCTGCCGGTGCTGCTGTTCCTGCTGTTGCGCGCCACCGACTGGGACGAGGTGTTCCGCCTGCTGCGCGAATACCGGTTCAGCACCCTCGCCCTGGGCATGCTGATCGCCCTGGCCAGCTACGGCATCTTCAGCAGCTTCGACGTGCTCAGCCGCTACTACATCGGCCACCCGCTGCCGGTGCGGCGGGTGTTCACCGTCGCCTTCGTGTGCAACGCCTTCAACCTCAACCTCAGCTCCTGGGTCGGCGCCATCGCCCTGCGCTTCCGTCTGTATGGCCGGCTGGGCATGAGCGCCGGCGACATCACGCGCATCCTCACCTTCAGCATGATCACCAACTGGTACGGCTACCTGCTGCTGGCCGGCGTGCTGTTCGTCTGTGGCTACCCGAACCTGCCCGACAACTGGTCCCTTGGCCAGAGCGGCCTGCGCGCGATCGGCGTGCTGCTGTTGCTGCTGGGCGCCGGCTACCTGCTCGCCTGCCGTTTCGCCCGCCGCCGCGCCTGGGGCTGGAAGCGCTACCGGCTGAACCTGCCCACCTGGCGCCTGGCCGCCCTGCAGGGCATCGCCGGCGCCAGCAACTGGTCGATGATGGCCCTGCTGATCTATACCCTGCTGCCGGACTCGGCGAGCTACCCGGCCGTACTGGCGACGCTGCTGATCAGCAGCATCGCCGGCGTGGTGCTGCATGTCCCGGCGGGGCTGGGGGTGATCGAGACGGTCTTCATCACGGTGCTGCGCGATCACTTCTCCCGTGGCGAACTGCTGGCCGCGCTGATTGGCTACCGCGTGCTGTATTTCCTCATTCCGCTGCTGCTGGCCTGCGCGGTCTACCTCTGGCTGGAGCGCCACGCCAGGAAACTCAAACGCCGCGCAGAACGCCGGGAAGCAGCCCGGGCATCCTGACGCCGGCCCTGCCGCCGGATCGCGGGCACGGCCCGCTCCTACACGAACCGCCCACCTGTAGGAGCGTGCCACGCACGCGATCGCGGACAAAGTCCGCGCCTACCCCAAGGCCAACCTGTAGGAGCGAGCTTGCTCGCGAACCCGCCACCAGCACGAGCGCCATGTTCAGACGCACGCCGACAGCACCGCATTCCGCCGCGAGGGATTTCGCGGGCGTGGCCCGCTCCTACACGAGCCGCGCCCACTTGTAGGAGCGTGCCAGGCACGCGATGGCGGACACAGTCCGCGCCTACGCCAAGCCAACCTGTAGGAGCGAGCCTGCTCGCGAACCGGCCCTTGTGCCGACCTTGCCAGCGGAGCACGGGCACGGGCACGGCGCAGGCTCTCGCAGGCGCGGATTCATTCGCGACATCCATCAGGCTGGCAGACGCTCACAGGCATGACGCCAAGGCTGACCGCTGGCCCTGCCGGCGGATCGCGGGCATGGCCAGCTCCTACAAAAGCGGCACCCCACCTGTAGGAGCGTGCCATGCACGCGACCGCGGACGCAGTCCGCGCCTACGCCGAGGCCGACCTGTAGGAGCGAGCTTGCTCGCGAACCCACCGCCAGCACGAGCGACATGTTCAGGCGTACACCGACAGCACCGCATTCCGCCGCGAGGGATTTCGCGGGCGTGGCCCGCTCCTACAGGGGCGTCTTTCCAGGTAGAGGGAGGCGTTGGGTGCAGGATAACCAGGGCGTCAGCCGGCGCGATCGGCCCCCTCTTCCTCTGGGAGAGGGTTGGGGTGAGGGGAAACCCAATGCGCGAATTAACCTGGGGAACGACCGATACTCCTACACCCCAGGCGCACCGAAGCCAACCTGCAGGAGCGAACTCTGTCCGCGCTGGCTTGCCCGTGGACAATCCCTCCCCGCTCGCAACGCGCTAGAGTATCCGCCGCCCCCATCACCGAGACGCACCCCATGCCCTACACCATCCGCCCCGAGCGCGACGAAGACTCCGGCGCAATCCGCCGTGTAACCGAAGCCGCCTTCGCTCAGGCCGAGCACAGCAGCGGTACCGAGGGCGCCATCGTCGACGCCTTGCGCGCGGCCGGGGCGCTGAGTGTTTCCCTGGTCGCCAGGGTGGAGGGCGAGGTGGTCGGTCATGTGGCGTTCTCGCCCGTCACCCTGGATGGAGTGGATATCGGCTGGTACGGCCTGGGCCCGGTTTCCGTGCGGCCCGACCTGCATGGCCAGGGCATTGGCGCGGCGCTGATCCGCGCGGGGCTGGCGCACCTTCAGGGCCTCGGGGCGAAAGGCTGCGTGGTACTGGGTGACTCGGCGTACTACCCACGCTTCGGTTTTCGTCAGGACCCGGCGATCCGCTACGCGGGCGTGCCGCCGGAGTACTTCATGGCGCTGTCGCTGGACGGCTCGCAGGCCGCCGGCGAGGTCGCTTACCACAGCGGCTTTTCCGCCACCTGATGACAAGTCGCCGGCCCTGCCGGCGGATCGCGGGCACGGCCCGCTCCTACACCGTGCGGCATTCGCGCATGCGGGATAGGGCCCGCAACCAGGAAGCCAGGTGCCAGACGGCAAAATCCCTCAGAGCAACGACTTGCCCTGGCTGAGGACCTTGTCGCATACCTGCTTGGTGACCTTTTCCTTGATGCCGCTGCCGGTCAGGTCGACGCTCTTGCCGTCGGTCCCGGTGAGGATGCCCTTGGCGCCATCCTTGTAGCCGCTGTCGCTGGTGGTGGTGTTACCCGGCAGCTTGCCCAGCAGCTTGTCCTTCACCTGGGTCGCGGCGTTGGCATTGAGGTAGTTGTTCTTCGCGCAGTATTCCAGCAACCCGGCGACGTTGCTACTGCTGCTGGAGGACACCGACGACAGGTTGCCGAGGCCGCCGAGCTGGCCGGCGACATCGCCGAGGGACGCCGCCTGGGCCAGCGACCACGGCAGCAATGTGGCGGCGAGCACGGCGGGGATCAGTGTGCGGGCATTCATGGGGCTCTCCTGGTTGCCTACGACGCGGCGCGAAGCGCCACTGCGAGTGTAGACGGCGCAGGTGAACGTCAACTCAGTAACCCACCGCCTTCAGGACATCGCTGACGGACTGGCTCGGCTGCCGGCCCAGGAACATCAGCAACTGGTCCGTGCGGTTGGTGAAGAAGCCATCCACCCCGGCCTTGGTCAGCGTGTCGAAGTCCACGGCCTCGTCCACCGTGTAGGCATGCACGAACAGCCCGCGCTCGTGTGCGGCCTGGTTCATCCAGGGCTGCACTAGGTCCATGTAGCTCTGGTCGCCGCGGGCGGTCAGGGTCGCCGAGGGGCCTGTGCCCAGCGCGCCATGGGCCTTGGCCCAGTCCAGCCAGGCGAAGAATTCTTCCCTGGACTTCACCTCCTGCCGGGCATAGAAATCCGCTTTGATCTTCTCGCCGGACTGGGCAAAGGTGGCCGGCTGCTTCGCCGCCATGTAGCCGTCGCCCACCCATAGCAGCAGGACTTTCGGCACCTGCGGCATGCTCTTGTGCAGCAGCTCGAGGCTGCTCTTCTCGAACGTCTGCAGGACGATCTTGCCCTGGGGCTCGCCGTCGGCATTCAGCCAGCCGCGGTTTTCCAGGGTCTTGCGCAGGTCCTCCTCGATGCCGGGAAACTGGCCGGGCGCCTTGGTTTCCAGGTACAGGCCGGGGGTTTCGCCACCGCCTTCGGCGATGTCGATCAGCTCGTCGAGTGTGAGGATGCGCACCCCGACGTAGGTGGAGCGGGCCCGTTCGGGGTAGGTCGCATTGAACCAGCTGCCGGCGTCCAGGCGCTTGAGTTCGGCCAGGGTGAACGTGCTGACCGGGTTCTTCTCGCGGCCGGGGAAGACCTTGGCGACGTTGGTGGTGCGTTCCAGGGTGTCGTCGTGCAGCGCCACCAGCACGCCGTCCTTGGTGCGCTGCAGGTCCGCTTCCAGGTAATCGGCGCCCAGGTCGCGGGCCGCGAGATACGCCGGGGCAGTCTCCTCCGGTGCGTCGTGGGACGCGCCGCGGTGGGCGATCACGGCTGGCCAGGGCACGCCGGCCGCCTCGATCAGGGCGCGGCCGGGCGGCTCCTCGGCGCTGGCGATGAAACTGGCCGCGGCCAGTGCGATGGTGCCCAGTACAGCGATGATGCGACGGTGCATGGGTGAACCCCCTTCGATCGGTGACGGCCAAGCGGGCCAGTCTGGCGCGGGAGCATGACGTTCGTGCAACCAGGCCCGAGAAAACCTGCAAGCATAGGACCCTCCCCGCCCCGCGCAATTCCGTCGGTATGACCGGGCATGAAAAAGCCCGCTGAGATCACTCTCAGCGGGCCCAGGCTTTTCGTCGCAGGAACTTGCTGGCGAACCCGGCTCTTCTGCCCCGGTTCGCGAGCAAGCTCGCTCCCACAGGGCTGCCGGTCAGTGCGCCAGGTCGAAGCGGTCGAGGTTCATCACCTTGGTCCAGGCCTTGACGAAGTCATGGACGAACTTGCGTTCGCCGTCCGAACAGCCATAGACCTCCGACAACGCCCGCAGCTGCGAGTTGGAGCCCAGCAGCAGGTCGATGCGGCTCGCCGTCCACTTCGCTTCGCCGGTCTTGCGGTCGCGACCTTCGAACTGGTCGTTGTCCGGCGAGGTCGGCTTCCAGACGGTGCCCATGTCCAGCAGGTTGACGAAGAAGTCGTTGCTCAGGGTGCCGGGGCGCGTGGTGAACACGCCGTTCTGCGAGCCGCCGGCGTTGGCGCCCAGCACGCGCAGGCCGCCGATCAGCACGGTGAGTTCCGGCGCGGTGAGGGTCAGCAGCTGCGCCTTGTCGATCAGCAGCGCCTCGGCCGGCACGGTGAACTTCGCCTTCAAGAAGTTGCGGAAGCCGTCGGCCACCGGCTCCAGCATGCCCACCGAGTGCACGTCGGTCTGCTCCTGGCTGGCGTCCATGCGGCCCGGCGCGAACGGCACGCTGACCCGATGACCGCCCTTGCGCGTGGCTTCTTCCACACCGGCGGCACCGGCCAGGACGATCAGGTCGGCCAGGGAGATCTTCTTGCCGCCACCGGCGGAGGCATTGAACTCAGCCTGGATTTCCCCCAGCACGCCGAGCACCTTGGCCAGCTGTTCGGGCTGGTTCACCGGCCAGTCCTTCTGCGGCGCCAGGCGAATGCGCGCGCCGTTGGCGCCGCCGCGCTTGTCCGAGCCGCGGAAGGTCGAGGCCGAGGCCCAGGCGGTGGACACCAGCTCGGCCACCGACAGCCCCGATGCCAGCACCTTGGCCTTGAGCGCGGCGACGTCCTGCTCGTCCACCAGCGGGTGGTCGACGGCGGGAATCGGGTCCTGCCAGATCAGCTCCTCTTTCGGCACTTCCGGGCCCAGGTAGCGGGCCAGCGGGCCCATGTCGCGGTGGGTCAGCTTGAACCAGGCGCGGGCGAAGGCATCGGCGAAGGCATCCGGGTCTTCGTAGAAGCGCCGGGCAATCTTTTCGTACGCCGGGTCGACGCGCAGCGCGATGTCGGTGGTGAGCATCGACGGCGCGCGGCGCTTGGATTTGTCATGGGCATCGGGAATGCTGCCGGCGCCCGCGCCGTTCTTGGGCTGCCACTGGTGGGCGCCGGCCGGGCTCTTGGTCAGTTCCCATTCGTAGCCGAACAGGTTCCAGAAGAAGTTGTTGCTCCAGCGCGTCGGCGTGGACGTCCAGGTGACCTCCAGACCGCTGGTGATGGCGTCGCCACCGGCCCCCGTGCCAAAGCTGCTGACCCAGCCCAGGCCCTGGTTTTCCAGCCCGGCGGCTTCCGGGTCGGCGCCGACGTGGTCGGCCGGGCCGGCGCCGTGGGTCTTGCCGAAGGTGTGGCCGCCGGCGATCAGAGCGACGGTTTCCTCGTCGTCCATGGCCATGCGCGCGAAGGTCTCGCGGATGTCACGGGCGGCGGCCAGCGGGTCGGGGTTGCCGTTGGGGCCTTCCGGGTTCACGTAGATCAGGCCCATCTGCACGGCGGCCAGGGGGTTCTCCAGGTCGCGCTCGCCGGAGTAGCGCTTGTCGCCCCCCAGCCAGGTGGTCTCTTCGCCCCAGTAGACGTCCTGGTCCGGTTCCCAGACGTCCTCGCGGCCACCGGCGAAGCCGAAGGTCTTGAAGCCCATGGATTCCAGGGCGACGTTGCCGGTGAGGACGATCAGGTCGGCCCAGGACAGCTTGGCGCCGTACTTCTGCTTGATCGGCCAGATGAGCCGGCGTGCCTTGTCCAGGCTGACGTTGTCCGGCCAGCTGTTGAGCGGTGCGAAACGCTGCTGGCCACGGCCGGCGCCGCCACGGCCATCGCCGACGCGGTAGGTACCGGCGGAGTGCCAGGCCATGCGGATGAACAGCGGGCCGTAGTGGCCGAAGTCTGCCGGCCACCAGTCCTGGGAATCGGTCATCACGGCGCGCAGATCGGCCTTGACCGCTTCCAGGTCGAGGGTCTTGAAGGCCTCGGCGTAGTTGAAGTCCTCGCCCATCGGATTGGATTTGGAGGAGTGCTGGTGCAGCAGGTCCAGCCGCAGCTGGTTCGGCCACCAGTCACGGTTCGAGGTGCCGCCACCGGCGGTGTGGTGGAAGGGGCAGCTACCTTTCTTTTCTTCGCTCATTGCAGGCTCCTTGGGGGGCGCCTGTACGGCGCCTCGAATTCGCACAACCCATCAGAAGATAGATCAAACGGGACGGGCTGCTATTGCAGTTATTGATTGGCTGTAACGATAAAAACTATCGAAGGGAAGACGGCTGGGTCGCGGGGTTGGGCGGGATAGCCCAGATGCGAGCTGGCTCACGAACGGGGTCGTCCGCTGCCGGCTTGAAATCGATCGCGGACGCAGTCCGCTCCTACGCGCGGAAATGTGCACCGGCGCGTCCCTGAACGTAGGAGCGGACTGCGTCCGCGATCATCATCCGGCCCTCGCGGGCCGGACCGTTACGCCATCAGAACGCGAAGCAGGAACAGCCGAACGCGCCCCAGAAGCCCTGGAAATCACTCACCGGCACGCTCGACTGGCGCGCCCGCTCGTGGCTGTGGCCATGCACGCCGCAGGAGCCGACGCACTGGTGCACGGCCTGCTGCAGCGGCGCCTGTGGCCGCCAATGGCCGGGGACCTTGGCCACCGGCGACCACTCCGGCACCACCGGGATGCTCGGCGGGGCCAGCTTGTCGAACTCGCGCTCGCCGTGGACGATCTTGCCGCCCACCACGGTGAGCACCGATTCGATGGTCTTGATGGCCTCTTCCTCGACGCTGAAGAAGTCCTCCGAGAGCACCGCCAGGTCCGCCAGCTGGCCAGCCTTGAGCATGCCCTTCTTGCCCTGCTCGCTGGAGAACCACGCGCTGCCGTGGGTGAACAGCTGGATCGCCACCTCGCGGGACAGGCCCTCGGGGTACAGGCTCAGGCCGCCGACGGTCTTGCCGCTGACCATCCAGTACAGCGACGTCCAGGGGTTGTAGCTGGACACGCGGGTGGCGTCGGTGCCGGCGCCCACCGGCACGCCTTCGGCCAGCATGCGCTTGATCGGCGGGGTCGCCTCGGCAGCCTGCTTGCCGTAACGGTCGACGAAGTATTCGCCCTGGAAAGCCATGCGGTCCTGGATGGCGATGCCGCCGCCCAGGGCGCGAACGCGCTCGATGTTCTTCGGCGTGATGGTCTCGGCGTGGTCGAAGAACCACGGCAGGCCGTTGAACGGGATATCCCGGTTGACCTTCTCGAACACATCCAGCATGCGCGAGATCGACTCGTCATAGGTCGCGTGCAGGCGGAACGGCCAGCGCTGCTCCACCAGGTGGCGCACCACCGGCTCCAGCTCGGCCTCCATGGTGCCGGGCAGGTCCGGGCGCGGTTCGAGGAAGTCCTCGAAGTCTGCCGCCGAGAACACCAGCATCTCGCCGGCGCCGTTGTGCCGCAGGAAGTCGGTGCCCTGGCCGTAGGTCACGCTGGAGGTCCAGTTCCTGAAGTCGGCCAGCTCTTCCTTGGGCTTCTGGGTGAACAGGTTGTAGGCGATGCGCACGGTGAGCTGGTCGGCGTCGGCCAGTTGCTGGATCACCTGGTAGTCGTCCGGGTAGTTCTGGAAGCCGCCGCCGGCGTCGATCACGCTGGTCAGGCCCAGGCGGTTCAGTTCGCGCATGAACTGACGGGTCGAGTTGACCTGGTATTCCAGCGGCAGCTTCGGTCCCTTGGCCAAGGTTGCGTAGAGGATCATCGCGTTGGGGCGAGCGATCAGCATGCCGGTGGGTTCGCCGTTGCTGTCACGAACGATCTCGCCGCCGGGCGGGTTCGGCGTGTCCTTCGTGTAGCCGACGACGCGCAGCGCGGCGCGGTTGAGCAGCGCGCGGTCGTAGAGGTGGAGGACGAACACCGGGGTATCCGGCGCGGCCTTGTTCAGCTCTTCGATGGTCGGCAGGCGGCGTTCGGCGAACTGGAATTCGTTCCAGCCGCCGACCACCCGCACCCACTGCGGCGACGGTGTGCGCTGGGCCTGCAGGCGCAGCATCTCCAGCGCGTCGGAGAGCGACGGCACGCCTTCCCAGCGCAGTTCGAGGTTGTAGTTCAGGCCGCCACGGATCAGGTGCAGGTGGGAGTCGTTGAGGCCGGGAATGACGGTACGGCGATTGAGGTCGACCAGTTGGGTGGACGCGTCGCGGTAGGCCATGGCCTGGGCGTCGGTGCCGACGACCAGGAACTTGCCGTCGGCGATGGCCACCGCGGTGGCGTGCGGACGCTCCGGGTCGACGGTGTGCAGCTTGCCGTTGAACAGGATCAGGTCTGCGTTGCGCTCTGCATTGCTCATGTTCGCGACCCTCAGCGTTGCAGGAAGGCCAGCAGGTCTTCGTTGAGTTGCTGCGCGTGGGTGACGGCGAAGCCGTGGGGCGCGCCGGCGTAGACCTTCAGCTCGGCGCCCTTGATCTGCTCGGCGGCCAGCTTGCCGGTGGTTTCGAACGGCACGATCTGGTCGTCGTCGCCATGGATCACCAGGGTCGGCACGTCGACCTTGTCCAGGTCCGCGCGGAAGTCGGTTTCCGAGAAGGCGCCGACGCAATCCACGGTGCCCTTGAGCGAGGCCAGCAGGGCGATGTTGAGGGTCTGGGTGAGCACGCCGTCGGAGACTTTCTGGCCGTGGTTGATGCCATAGAACGGTGCGGCGAAGTCGGCGATGAACTGCGCGCGGTCCTGCAGCAGGCCGGCCTTGATGCCGTCGAACACCGAGCCGTCGACGCCCTGCGGGAAGTCGGCGGCCTTGCCGAAGATCGGCGTGACGGCGCCCAGCAGCACCAGACCGGCGACGCGGGAGGTGCCGTGGCGGCCGATGTAACGGCTGACGTCGCCGCCGCCCATGGAGAAGCCGACCAGGGTGACGTCACGCAGGTCCAGGTGCTCGATCAGGCCGGCGATGTCATCGGCGAAGGTGTCGTAGTCGTAGCCGTTCCACGGCTGGCTGGAACGGCCGAAACCGCGACGATCGAAGGCGATGGTGCGGTAGCCGCGGCTGCTCAGGTACTGCATCTGGTATTCCCACATGTCGCCGTCCAGCGGCCAGCCGTGGCTGAACAGCACGGGTTTGCCGCTGCCCCAGTCCTTGTAGTAGATCTCGGTGCCGTCACGGGTTACGAAAGTGCTCATGGAAACTCCTCTGCCTGCCATGCAGGACGATGTGGGAACGGACGCCAACCGGGGCGCCGCGGGAGGGGAAATCAATCGGCGTTGAGCCAGCCGGCGCAACGACGGGTCACCCAGGGCATGATCAGGTAGACCACCGGGAGGACGATGCACAGGGTCACCAACAGGTTGCTCGGCACCACCCCAGCCAGCACCGGGAAGCGCTCGAACGCCGGTCCCCAGAGCGGCGGGATGACCATGGTCAGCGGGCTGATCACCAGGTAGGTGAGCAGCGCCTGCTTCCATTTCGGCGGCTGGCGCACGTTGCCGTGCTCGGGGGTGAACCAGAACTCGGCGTCGTTGTGGATCAGCGGGTGGTCGCCCTCTTCCAGCAGCGGCGAGACTTCGTCGATCAGCTGGGCGCGCTCGGGGGAATCGATCCAGGCCTGCAATTGCGCCGCGGCGGCGAAGCGCACCACGGTGGTGTACATCGCGCCCTCGCCGTCGGGGCGGATCACGTTCACGCCCAGGTGCCCCGGCTGCCGGCGCGCGGCAGCGACGGTGCGGCGCAGCCAGGTTTCATAGCTGGGCAGCGCTTCGCAACGCACCTTGTGGTGGACCACCAGCGTCACCACGCTGTTCAGATCGATGGTTTCGGCGCTCATGGGGGTCCCGGACGCGTGATGGAAGTCCGCTCACTATGGCGACGGGATCGGCCGGTCTATTGGACGCATGTGCTGGATAGGTGGATGCGCGGGTGGCAGAACGGCGGATAACGCTGGCGCGTTATGCGCCCTACGCCGCTGCAGGTGCGTAGGAGCGGACTCCGTCCGCGATGGCGTCAGGCGCAATGCAAACCTATCGCGGACGAAGTCCGCTCCTACACCGGGTCAACCAGGTAGGGCGCATAACCCGCAACGGGTTATCCGCGGTGGCCTGGATAGCGCCGCGGCTTTCTGTAGGAGCGGGCCATGCCCGCGATCGCGCGCATCGCGCGCTCCTACCGGGGGAATACTTGCGCTGGGCGGTTCGCAAGCAAGCTCGCTCCTACGAAGAGCGCCGCCTGCCGCGCGTCTATCCGCGTTTGCCGAATGCCGCGCTCCGCCGGTGGCTGCACGGTGGATCGCGGGCATGGCCCGCTCCTACAAGGGAGGTGCGGCGATGTAGGAGCGGACTCCGTCCGCGATGGTGTCCGGCGCGAGGCGGACCTGTCGCGGACGCAGCCCGCTCCCGCCAGGCAACGGAACACTCACGCGGCGCTGATGGCGAGGTCCGGCGGGGACACCTGGCGCATGTAGGCGCGCGCCGTGTGTGGCACGCGGTAGCGCACCTCGCACTCGCCCTGCTCCACCCACAACAGCGATTTGTCCGCCAGTTGCCGCACGGCGGCGAACACGCTGTCGCGGCACCAGCGCTGGTCGTCCAGCGAGGCGACCGCCACGTCCAGGGTGAAGCCGTCGGCCATTTGCGCCAGCAGCCCGAGGCAGCGCTGCTCGGCGTTGTCGAGCAGGCGATAGCTCCAGTCGTAGGTCGCGCGCAGGCTCTGCTGCCGCGCCGGGGCGGTGCGGCGGCCGGGCATCAGCAGTTGCAGGGGGGTATCGAGCAGCGCCGGCAGGCCGGCGAGGCCGAGGATGCCCACCTGCCGCGCGGCGATCTCGATGGCCAGGGGAAGGCCGTCCAGGCGCCGGCAGATGTCGATGATGGCGCGCACCTGGCCGGGCTTGAGCTCGAAGCGGTCGCAGACTTCCCGCGCCCGCATGACGAAGAGCTGCACCGCCGAACTGCACATGGCCAGCGCCAAGGGCGCATCGTCCTGCGCGGGGACTTCCAGCGGCGGCAGGCGCAGCACGTGCTCGCCCTCGGCGCGCAGCGGCTCGCGGCTGGTGGCCAGGATGCTCAACCCCGGGTGCAGGCGCAGCAGGTGCTCCACCGCCTCGGCGCAGCGTTCGGCGAGGTGTTCGCAGTTGTCCAGCAGCAACAGGGTCGGGTCGAAGGCCGGCTCGCGCAGCAGGATGGCCAGGCTCTGGCTGAGGGAAATGCCGTCCGGGTCGGCCGACAGGTCGAGGAAGTGCACCCGGCTGAACTGCCGGCCCAGTTGTTCGGCGGCGTGGATCGCCAGGGAGGTCTTGCCCATGCCGCCGGGGCCGACCAGGGTCATCAGGCGCGTGGCGGGCATCTGCTTCACCACCCGTTCCAGCAGCGCCTGGCGGCCGACCAGGCCCATCAGCAGCACCGGCAGGTTGCTGCTGCGCACGTCACAGGGCAGCGCGACGGCCTGCACCGGCGCGACCACGGTTTCCACCACGCCGACGAAGCCGTAGCCGCGCAACGGCACGTTGGCGATGTAGCGCTCGCCGGTGCGGCCTTCGCCGAGGGCGCGGCGCAGCGCGGCGATGTGCACGCGCAGGTTGATCTCCTCGACCACGGTGTCGCCCCAGACTTCGCCGATGATCGTGTCCTTGCCGATGATCTCGCCGGGTTGGCGGATCAGCACCTGGAGAATGTCCAGCGCCCGGCTGCCGATGCGCACCGGGCGATCCCCCTGGAGCAACTGGCGCTTGTAGGGGTGAAACTGGAAGCGACCGAACTGCAGGATGGTCTCGGTGCGGTTTTCCGTGCTTGCGCTCATGTCCTGCTCACGTCGTGGAACTGACGGATCGCTCTACAACGGGGCCTCCAGGCGATCTGGTCAGAACCGAGGTGACGCGCCCCTGATGATTGGTCCGTGTATTTTCCCGTCCCCGCGTGACAGCGCAATTCCTACAGGGGGAAGGATTCGGCCAACTTGGGTGCGCCGGACGGTCAAACGGCGCGAATTGCGGCCCACGGCCATCACGCATAGCCGAATTGCTCGCGGTACTGGCTCGGCGTCATGCCGATCCGCTCGCCAAACACCGTGCGCATGTGCCGGGGGCTGCCGAAGCCGCTGCGGCTGGCCACCTGCTTGAGCGGCAGGTCGCTGCTCTCCAGCAGCTTGCGCGCATGGTCGATGCGGGCGCTCTGCACGTACTGCATGGGCGTCATGCTGGTTTCACGCTGGAAAGCGCGGGCGAAGTTGCGCGGGCTCATGGCGACCACTTCGGCCAGGCGATTCACCGTCAGCGGCTCGTCGATGTGGTCCACCACGTAGGCCTGGGCGCGGGCGATCACCGAGCCGTCGCGCACCACCGACACCAGCAGCGGGCCGAACGGCGTTTGCCCGCCCTGGCGCTTGAGCACCACCAGCAGCACCTTGGCGACTTCCAGGGCGACGTCCTTGCCGTGGTCCTCGGCGACCACCGCCAGCGCCATGTCGATGCCGGCGGTGACGCCGCCGGAGGTGATCAGGTTGCGGTCGATGACGTAGATGCGCTCGGCCTGCACCTGGGTGCGCGGGTAGAGCTGCGCCAGGCGTTCAAGGTAATTCCAGTGCGTGGTGCAGCGGTAGCCGTCGAGCAGCCCGGCGGCGCCGAGCAGGAAGGCGCCCGTGCACACCGCACCATAGCGCTTGGCCGCGCGCGCGGCTGCCGGCAGCCAGGCGTTGAGTGCCGCATTGTTGCCGTTGTAGGCGCCGGGGCCGCCAGGCACCAGCAGCAGGTCGACACCGGCGGGCAGCTCCCCCAGCGCAAGGTCGGCGCTCATCTTCAGGCCGCTGGAGGCCCGCACGCCCTCGGGCGTCGCGGCCACCGTCAGCAAGCGGTAATGCCGCTCCGGCGGCAGGTAGCGGTTGGCCATGGAGAACACCTCCATCGGCCCGGTCACGTCCAGCGCCAGCACATCGTCGTACAGCACCATGGCCACTGTTTTCATTCGTCTACTCGCACGCAAACGGGGCTTGGCGATCTCGCGTGCCCCGGTATGGGAATTCGTCACTGTACCGACTCGCCGCGCTGGCGAATCGCACGTTTGCATCATTCTGAGCCGCGCGGGCCGAGCACACAGGTCCAATAAATGCCGCGCCGGCGAAACCATAGTTTGCCCATCGAAGCGCCCGGATGGCCCTTGCAGAACTGCAAAACCACCCTGCAAGGCTGTCTGTTCCGCGCCTCGCCGCGTTCGGCAAAGATGTGTCCACGGTTCGCCGCCAAGCGCCGCGGACTCGCAGAACGATCCAGCCGATACCACGTTTCGCCCACCTCAGACTTCAGGAAACCCGACCATGACCGCCATCGCCAAAGCCGTTCCCGGCAAGACCCTGCTCAGCCCCACCGACCACACCCTGATCATGATCGACCACCAGTCGCAGATGTCCTTCGCGACCAAGTCCATCGACGCGGTGACCCTGCGCAACAACGCCGCGCTGGTGTCCAAGGCGGCCAAGGAATTCGGCGTTTCCACCATCCTCACCACCGTCGCCGAGAAGAGCTTCTCCGGCCCGATCTTCGACGAGATCAAGTCGGTCTTCCCCGAGCACAACGTCATCGACCGCACCAGCATGAACACCTGGGAAGACCCGCGCATCGCCGTCGAAGTGAACAAGTTCGGCAAGCAGAAGATCGTCCTGGCCGGCCTGTGGACCTCCGTGTGCATCGTCGGCCCGGCCCTGTCGGCCATCGACCAGGGCTTCGAGGTCTACGTGATCGCCGACGCCTGTGGCGACGTGTCCACCGAAGCCCACGAGATGGCCCTGCAACGAATGATCCAGCTGGGCGCCCGCCCGATGACCTCCCTGCAGTACCTGCTGGAGCTGCAACGCGACTGGGCCCGCGGCGAAACCTACGATGCGACCGTGAAGACCTCCATCGAGCACGGCGGCGCCTACGGCCTGGGCCTGATCTACGCCAAGACCATGTTCAACGCCAGCGAAGGCCACTGAGCCAGAGCAGTAGAAAGGGGCGGCATTGCCGCCCCTTTTTCATTTCCGGGAAAAACACCATGCCGACCCAAGACCGCTGCGGCGCCCTGGCGCTGCTGTTCATGCGCGTTACCGCCGCCCTGTTGCTGTTCCAGGTGCACGGGCTGCCCAAGCTGCTGCACTGGCACACCGAGTTGCAGCACATCGAAGACCCGTTCGGCCTCGGCGCCGTGCCGACCCTGGCGCTGGCGGTGTTCGCCGAAGTGCTCTGTCCGCTCCTGCTGATCCTCGGCGTCTTCGCCCGTCTCGCCTGCCTGCCGGTGATCGCCGTGCTGCTGGTGGCGCTGCTGTTCGTGCACCCGCAGTGGTCGCTGGAAGAAGGCCAGTTCGCCTGGTGGATGCTGATCCTCTTCACCGGCCTGGCGATGGCCGGCCCCGGCCGCTATCGCCTCGCCCTGCCCCGCCTCGCCGCCATGCGCACGGAGACCTGACCGTGGCCCTCCCCCTGAGAAATGCCCTGCTCCCCTGCGCCCTGGCGCTCGCCTGCGGCCAGGCCCCGGCAGCCGATTGGTCGCTGCTGTCGCGCAACTACTTCCTCGACAACGACTACCGCAGCCCCGGCCCCAACGGCCAGAGCCTGCGCCGCGAATGGGCGCAGGGCTTCATCGGCCGCTTCAGCAGCGACGTTACGCCCGGCACCATCGGCCTGGGCGTCGATGCCCACGCCTTTCTCGGCGTGAAGCTCGACGGCGGGCGCGGCCACGCCGGCACCGGCCTGCTGCCGCTGGACAGCGACGGCCGCAGCGAGAGCGAGTACTCCGATGCCGGCGCCGCGCTGCGTCTGGTGCACGGGAAGACCTCCCTTGCCTGGGGCGAAATGGAAGTGGAAACCCCGATGTTCGACACCGGGGACAAGCGCCTGCAACCGGAGTACGCCACCGGCTGGTTCCTCGACGACCGCAGCCTGCCGGGCCTGCGCCTGCAGGCCGGGCGCTTCACCGCCTTCAAGAACCAGGACACCAGCTCCAGCCACGGCGAGTTCGAAGGCTACGGCGCCAGCACCCGCTTCGGCGGCCTGAGCCTGGCTGGCGCCACCTGGAGCGCGCCCGACGCCAGCTGGGGCGGCGCACTCTACGCCAGCCAACTGGACGACGTCTGGCACCAGGCCTACGCCAACCTCAACGGCCACTTCGGTCGCTGGTCAGTGGACGCCAACCTGTACAAGACCGGCGACACCGGCAGCGCCCGCGCCGGCCACATCGACACCCTGGCCTGGAGCCTGCTGGGCAAGGTCGCCCTAGGCAGCCACGCACTGAGCCTTTCCTACCAGAAGATCGACGGCGACACGCCCTTCGACTTCGTCGGCGGCGACTCCATCTACCTCGCCAACTCGATCAAGTACGCCGACTTCAACGGCCCCGGCGAACATTCCTGGCAGGCGCGCTACCAGTGGGACGGCGCCAGCGCCGGCCTCGCCGGCCTGACCCTCTCTACGCGCTACGTGCGCGGCAGTGGTATCGACGGCACCCACGCCCCCTGCGGCGGCGCCTACAACCCGATGCAGGGCGGCGCCTGCCAACCCGCCTATGGCGACGGTGGGCGTCACTGGGAGCGCGACCTGGACGTACGCTACGTGGTGCAGTCCGGCCCGGCCAAGGACCTGGCGCTGAGCGTCGCCCAGGTCTCGCACCGCGCCAACGACGCCCAGGGCGGAGCGGACATCGATCGCCTCTACGTGATCATCGAATACCCGCTCAAGGGTGTGTTCTGAACCGCGCCAACGCCAACCTGGCAGGGCCTGTAGGAGCGCGCTTGCTCGCGACCCCGCTTCACGCCGGCCAATCCCGGTGAAGGCGTTCGCGAGCAAGCTCGCTCCTACAGGAAGGTCGACGCGTCAGCCCCGCGCCGGCTCACCGGCCCGCGGCGCCGCCCTGGACAGCAGCGCCAGCTCCATCAGCACCGCCAGCACGATGGCGCCGGCCGCCACGGCGAAGAGCAGCGCGTAATGCCCGTGGCTGGCACTGAAGAGCGCCGAATAGGCGTAGCCGGCGATGGCCTGGAAGCTGGCGAAGGACACCGTCGCGCGGCTCCAGGTTGCGTTCTGCGCGGCATGGCCGGGCACCAGTTGGTGAACCCGCGCCAGGGCCAGCGGCACGATGCCCGGCGGGAACGAGCCGATCACCACGCTCGCCACGCCCAGCAGGCGCAGGTCGGTGGTTTCCAGCAGCAGGCCGAGGGCGATCAGTTGCGCCACCAGCACCAGCCGAATCGCCGCCCGCGCGCCCAGGTGATCGGCGAGGAAGCCATACACTACCGGGCCGACGATGGCGCCGACGCCGTACAGCGTCCACACCAGCGCGCCGCCGTGGGTGCCGGCGCCGAGGCCCCGGGCGACGTAGTCCACCAGGAACATCATCGGCGCCACCAGCGCGGCGGCCATCAGCGCGTACTGGGCGAACAGCACGTAGACGCCAGCCGAGGCGCGCGGCGCTTCGATGGGGTGCGTCTGGGCATGGGCGTGCTCCTGCGGCCAGCCGGACCAGCTGCTCAGGCTCAGCAGCAGCGCCAGTGCACCCAGGCCGAGCCAGGTCTGCAGCAGGCCGAAGGCCAGCAGCAACGGTACCAGCGTGCCGGAAGCGGCGATGCCCAGGCCGATGCCGAGGAAGATCGCGCCACTGGCCAGCCCGCGCCGATTGGCCGCCACGTGGGGCAGGATGGTGCTGGCGGCCAGCACCATGATCACCCCGCCGGACACGCCCGACACCAGGCGCCAGAAGAAGAACCACGCCTGGTTCAGCGGCCAGGCACAGGCGAAGAACGACAGCGTGACCAGCAGCATCATGCCGCGCAGCACCGTGGCGCTCGACCAGCGCGCCGCCAGCGGGCGCCCGGCCAGCGCACCGACCAGATAGCCGGCGAGGTTGGCCGCGCCGAGGTAGACCACCGCGGAGGCGGAGAACCAGTGCGCCTCGATCAGCGCCGGGATCAGTGGCGTGTAGGCGAAGCGCGCCAGGCCGATGCCGACCAGGCTGGCGCACAGGCCCGCCCAGATCGGCAACCAGAGGGAGCCTCGGCTGGCGAGGCGGGAAGCATCGGTGTTCATGACAACCCCTATCGCGCCGTCAGGGCGGCGCCGTTGCGTGGTGATGGGGAAATCATAAAGTGGCGCATCGATGCAGTAATGCAGCGAGTTTTCATGTCACCATTGCGTTTATGCATCACGAGGATTTCGCCATGATGAACTGGGACGATGCCCGCGTATTTCTCGCCCTGTGCCGCGAACAGACGCTGCGCGGCGCCGCCCGCGTGCTGGCGGTGGACCAGGCCACGGTGGGCCGGCGCCTGGCGTCGCTGGAGCGCTCGCTGGAGGCGACGCTGTTCCTGCGCACCTCGGCCGGCTACAGCCTGACCGCCGCCGGCGAGATCGCCATGGCCGCCGCGCAGGCCATGGAATCCTCCGCCGCCGAACTGCAGCGGCAGATCCTCGGCATGGACGACCGCATGAGCGGCGTGGTGCGGGTCACCACCACCGACTCCTTCGCCGCCGACTTCGTCATCTCCGCCGTCGCCACGCTGCACCGCGAGCAACCGGGCATCGAGGTGCAACTGCAGACGTCCACGCAGATGCTCAACCTGGCCAAGCGCGAGGCCGACATCGCCGTGCGCACCCACCAACCGGAAAACCCCGACCTGATCGTCCGGCGGCTGGCGCGCTGGGGTACCGGGCTGTTCGCCTCCGCGCGATACGTCGAGGCGCGCGGCATTCCCGAGGCCGGAAGCGCCTTTGCCGGGCACGACCTGGTGGTCTACCAGCCCTATCTCGACGCGGGCAAGGACGTGTTTCTCGCCGGCGAACCGATCATCCGCGGGCGCATCGCCATGACCTGTACCTCCGGTTTCATGGTCCGCCGCGCGCTCGCCGCAGGCCTGGGCGTGGGCGAACTGCCGCTGCCGCTGGGCGAGGCGGACGGGCTGCTGCGTTTATGGCCGGATCGCCCGCCGCTGCCCTACGACGTGTGGCTGGTAACGCACAAGGACGTACGCCACACGGCCCGGGTGCGCGCGGTGATCGACGCCATCGTGCAGGCGTTCGACGTAGCAACCGCGAGTGCATGAGGGCGTTGCAGGAGCGAGCCGCGGGTGCACTTCGTAGGAGCGAGCTTGCTCGCGAACCGCCCCGCACCAGAGCGGCGGGGAATTCGTTCGCGAGCAAGCTCGCTCCTACAGGGTCGTGCCCGCGCCTGGCGTCACTGGATGAACGGCACCTTGTCCGCACGCTGGTAGGGCCCGTACACCGTGGGCGCCCAGTTGAACGCCTTGCCGTCGCGAGTGACATGCCCGATGCCCGGGAACGGCAGGTGCGCGGCGGCGACCCAGGCGACGTTTTTCGCCAGCGCACTGAACTCGGCGTCGCGAGCCTTCACCGCCTCCTTCGGGTCGGTGTCGAAGCGGATCGCCACTTCCGGGTGGGCGAACTGCACGGCGACGTTGTGGATCAGGTCGCCGATGAACACGATGGCCGCACCGTCGGATTCGAAGCGATAGCTGGTGCTGCCCGGCGTGTGGCCGCTGGTGGCCTCGGTCTTCAGTTCCGGGAGCGGCGAAGCCGGCGGCAGGAAGGTCTGCAGGCGATGGGCGGCGCGGTACGGCGCCAGGGAATGCTGGGCCACGTCGAAGAACTCGCGGGCCTTTTCCGGCGCCTGGTCGCGGCGCTGCTGGTCCAGCCAGTAGTCCGCCTCGGCCTGCGCCGCATAGACGGTGGCGTTGGCGAACAGCGCCTTGCCCTGCCCGTCCACCAGGCCGCAGACGTGGTCCAGGTGCATATGGGTGAGCAGGATGCTGTCCACCTGTTCGGGCGCGTAGCCGGCCGCCTTCATGTTCTCCAGCAGGTGCCCCGCGGTGCCGCCGATGCACTGGCCGGCGCCGCTGTCCACCAGCACCAGGTGCCTGCCGGTATTGACCAGGAAGGCGTTGAAGTTGGTCTGCACGCGCTCGCCGTTCATGGCGTCGCGGGCCAGCAGCGCACGGATGCGTTCGCGGCTCAGGCCCTGCAGCAGCCCCGGCGACAGGTCGTTGTAGCCGTCGTAGAGCGCGGTGACTTCGTACTCGCCCACCGCCAGGCGGAAATAGCCCGGCGCCTGGGTTTTCAGCGGTGCCGGCGGCTCGGCGCAGGCGAAGGTGGAGACCAGCAGTGCGCTGGCCAGGAGCGCAAAGCAGTGGTTGCTACGGGATGCCGGCATGGTCGGCGCCTCCTGGGGAAAATGGTGGCGCCATGCCGCCCTGTGTTGGCCGGGCGATTATTGGACGTCTGTGCCGCACGTGCTCGGGGCGTACGGCGGCGTCCTGGCGTGAGCGGCTGTAGGAGCGAGCTTGCTCGCGAACTGCCGGCATCGATGCCTCCCGGTGAACGCGGACGTTGTCCGGCGGTCGCGGGCAAGCCGAGGGTGCTCTTCGTAGGAGCGAGCTTGCTCGCGAATCCACCAAAACGCCGGCCCTGCCGGCGGTTCGCGGGCATGGCCCGCTCCTACAGGTTGGCGTCAATGCCGGGGCTTGCGTAGGAGCGGACCTTGTCCGCGAAGTACGTCGCGGCGGATATCGGAGTTTCGGGATTTTCCGTCAACCATCGCCTGGCGGCGAATCGCGGAGAAGCTCCGCTCCTACAAGAGCGCGCGTGCCGCTTTGGCTCTTGACGGTTTCCAGGGAAACATCCGCTCGTGCCCAATGCCCCGTTCAGTTCGTAGGGCGCATAACGCGCCAGCGTTATCCGCCGCAACTGAACCGCTCAGGGCACCGGCGCACTCATGTATTCGACCATCCGCTCGCGCAGCCAGCGCTCGGCCGGGTCGTTGTCGTGGGCGGCGCTCCAGACCAGGGAAAGCTCCGCCGGCTTGATCTCCAGCGGCGGGTCCTCGGCGCGCAGGCAGCTGTCTTCCACCAGGGCACAGGCGGCGTAGTCAGGCACCGTGGCGATCATCTCGGTGTGGCGCAGCAGCGCGCGCAGGCTGCCGAACTGCGGCACGGCGAGAACCACGCGGCGGCGCCGTTCGATGCGCTCCAGGTCCAGGTCGATGGCGCCATTGAGATCGCCGGAGAACGACACCATCACATGCGGCCGCGAGCAGTATTCATCGAGCGTCAGCGGGCCGGGGCGATCATCGCCGCGCAGTACCTTCACACCGATATCGCGCAGCTTGCGGCGCTTGGCGTTGGCCGGAAGATCCGTGGTGTAGCTGACGCCCGCGGTGATTTCGCCGGAGGACAGCAGCGCCGGCATCAACAGGAAGTTGGCGCGGCGCACCACCACGGTGATGTTCGGCGCTTCCTGCTGCAGGCGCGCCAGCAGCGCGGGGAACAGGCCGAACTCGGCGTCGTCGGAAAGCCCCAGGCGGAAGATGTTGCAGCTGGACTCGGGCTCGAAGGTCTTGGCCCGGCTGACGGCGGCGGAGATCACGTCCATCGCCGGGCGCAGCTCCTCGAAGATGTGCAGCGCCCGGCTGGTGGGCTCCATGGCGCGGCCGGCGCGCACCAGCAGCGGATCGTCGAACAGGTCGCGCAGGCGCGCGAGGGCGGCGCTGACGGTGGACTGGGTGATGAACAGCTTCTCGCCGACGCGGGTGAGGTTCCGCTCCAGCATCAGGGATTCGAAGATCACCAGCAGGTTCATGTCCAGGCGGCGCAGGTCGTTTCGATTCATGGCTGGTCGCTCGGGGCTGTGGGGTGGGCATCTTTGCACAAGACGAGGGCCACGCCAGTCCATCATCACGCGCGGCGTTTTTCTTGGACGTGTGTGCTCATTTGCCTGCCGTTTGGCCTACTCCCATTGAGCAACGGATCACCTTGATTTACCTTGGATTTTTACAATTCCGCGGTGGTCTTTCGCCGCCGAGATGACGAGAAGAGAGACGCCATGCCCGCACCTGCCCACCAGGTAGCGACCATGCTCGCCCCCCAGACCCATCGCATGGTACTGCAGCTCATGGAGGAGCTGGAAAACCAGGGAGAAGACCTCCAGCAGGCCAGCCAGCGCCTGTGCCAGCACCTGCTGGAGCATTACCGGATGCCCGAGGCGGGCGACGACGAGCCGAATGCCGGCGGGCGCCTCGCCCTCGCGCCCTGGCAGGAGCGCAAGGCCAAGGCGATACTCGCCGGCTGCCTGCTCAGCCGCCTGTACATCGCCGACGTGGCTGCGCAGTGCGGCATGTCGCGCAGCCATTTTTCCCGCGCGTTCAAGCAGGCCACCGGGCTTGCGCCGCGGGAATGGGCACTGCGCCTGCGCATCGACCATGCCCGCGAACTGCTTGCCACTACCGCGAAGCCGATTGCCCAGGTGAGCCAGGCGTGCGGCTTCGCCGACCAGTCGCACTTCTGCCGGAGCTTTCGCAAACTGGTGGGCTGCACGCCGAATCGGTGGCGCCAGGCCAGCCGCGCGAACAGCGCGGCGGGTCTTTCGTAGGAGCGGACTCCATCCGCGATTGACCCCTCCCAGGCACCACCTGTAGGAGCTGGCCATGCCTGCGACAGCCCGTGTTCCGGAGCATCGCGGACGGAGTCCGCTCCTACGTTCAGGCTGGCGGCGTTCGGTGGCAAGCGCGGACGTTGTCCGCGGTCGCGGGCGTGGCCCGCTTCTACAGGTTTCGAGCAATTCCTACGCCGTTCAGGAAGTGTTCAGTCAAGAATCGAAGAACTTTGAGATATGACAGGTCCGATGTAATCCCTGCCGTCTAGTCTGGGCGCAGTCCTACTTTCCTAACAGGCAGGAGCCGGGAGTCCACGCATGACTGTGCTGCAACCCACCGACGGCAAACCGCAAGGCACCGAACCCACCAGCCCCGACTGGTACCGCAAGAGCGTCGACCAGACCCTGGCCGCTCTGCAGACCAGCGCCGAAGGCCTTTCCCCTGACGACGCCGAGGCACGACTGCTGCGCGTCGGCCCCAACGCGCTGCCGGCCAAGGCGGTCGACCCGCTGTGGCTGCGCTTCGCCAAGCACTTCAACGACGTGCTGATCTACATCCTCCTGGCAGCCGCCGTGGCCACGGCGCTGATGGGCCACTGGACCGACACCCTCGTCATCCTGCTGGTGGCCGTGATCAACGCGGGCATCGGGTTCTTCCAGGAGAACAAGGCGGAGAAATCCCTGGCCGCCCTGCGCGGCATGCTCAGCAGCACGGCCCACGTGGTGCGCAACGGCAAGAAGCTCGAGATCGACGCCGCCCAGCTGGTGCCCGGCGACGTCGTCATCCTGCGCCCCGGCGACAAGATTCCCGCCGACGTGCGCCTGTTCGACGTGCACCACCTGCAGGTCGAGGAATCCATGCTCACCGGTGAATCCCTCACCGTGGGCAAGCACGCCGACGCGCTGGACAAGGATGCGCTGCTGGCCGACCGCACCAACCTCGGCTTCTCCGGCACCCACGTCAGCGCCGGCAATGCACGCGGCGTGGTGATCGCGACCGGCCCGGCCACGGAGCTCGGGCGCATCAACAAGCTGATCGCCAACGTCGACGAAAGCGAGACCCCGTTGCTGCGGCAGATCGCCGAGCTGGGCAAGCGCATCTTCCAACTGATCATCGGCATGATGCTGGTGCTCTTCATTATCGGCTTCTTCTGGCACGACTATCCCTTCGGCGAGCTGCTGCTGTCGCTGATCAGCCTGGCCGTGGCCGCCGTGCCCGAGGGCCTGCCGGCCATCGTCTCGATCATCCTGTCGCTGGGCGTGCAGCGCATGGCGCAGAACAAGGCGATCATCCGCAAGCTGCCAACCGTGGAAACCCTGGGCGCCATGAGCGTGATCTGCTCGGACAAGACCGGCACCCTGACCATGAACGAGATGACCGTCAAAAACGTGCTGCTCGCCAACGGTCTCTACGCGGTCGAGGGCCAGAGCTACGAGCCCAAGGGCCGCATCACCTTCGGCAGCACCAGCGATGAGCTGGACTGGTCGCAGCATGGGGCGCTGGACGCCTTCATCCGCGCCGTGGACATCTGCAACGACAGCAGCCTGCAACTGAACGACGAAGGCCGCTGGAGCGTGGTCGGCGGGCCCACCGAGGGCGCGCTCAAGGTCCTGGCACGCAAGGCCAGCCTGCCGGAGGTCGAGTTCCAGAAGTTCGGCAAGATTCCCTTCGACTCCGCCTACAAGTACATGGCGCGGCGCTGCGATGTGGCCGGGCAGAGCCTGATCTATCTCAAGGGCGCGCCGGACGTGCTGCTGCGCATGTGCCAGCAGCAGCTTGGCGCCCATGGCGTGGAGCCGCTGGACCGGGAGTACTGGGAGCGCGAGATGAGCTTCATCGCCGGGCAGGGCCTGCGCATGCTGGCCGCCGCCTACAAGCCGGTGCAGCCCGATGACGGCGTGATCGACCACGAGGACGTGCAGGACGGCATGATCTTCCTCGGCGTCGCCGGCCTGCTCGACCCGCCGCGCCCGGAAGCCATCGAAGCCATCGCGTTGTGCAAGCGCGCCGGCATCCAGGTGAAGATGATCACCGGCGACCACCCGGACACCGCCGTGGCCATCGCCGACATGCTCGGCATGGGCAACGACCTGCGCGCCATGACCGGCCAGGAACTGGAGCAGGCCGATGACGCGCAGCTGAGATCCCTCGCCATGCAGTACTCGGTGTTCGCCCGCACCAGCCCCGAGCACAAGCTGCGCCTGGTGCGCGCGCTGCAGGCCAACGAGGAAGTGGTCGGCATGACCGGCGACGGGGTCAACGACGCCCCGGCGCTGAAGCAGGCCGACGTCGGCATCGCCATGGGCATCAAGGGTACCGAGGTGACCAAGGAAGCCGCCGACATGGTGCTCACCGACGACAACTTCTCCACCATCGCCGGCGCCGTGCGCGAGGGGCGCCGGGTCTACGACAACCTGAAGAAGACCGTGCTGTTCATCCTGCCGACCAACATGGCCCAGGGCCTGCTGATCGTCATGGCGATCCTCGCCGGCGCGGTGATCCCCCTGGCGCCGCTGCAGATCCTCTGGATGAACATGGCGACCTCCACCACCCTGTCCTTCGCCCTGGCCTTCGAGCCTGGGGAGCCGGGCATGATGCGCCGGCCGCCGCGCAACGCGAAGGAGTCGATCCTCAATGGCTTCGCGGTCTGGCGGGTGCTGTACGTGGGCGGCCTGCTCACCGCCGCGGCCTTCCTGCTGGAAGCCTGGATGGTCAGCAACGGCCAGGACACCGACCACATCCGCACCATGATCCTGCACACCCTGGTCACCGCGCAGTGGGCCTACCTGTTCAACTGCCGGCTGCAGGAGGAGTTCTCGCTCAACCTCGCGCTGCTGCGCAACGGCGCACTGCTCACCGTGACCCTGGCGCTGATCCTGTTGCAGTGCTTCGTGATCTACGTGCCGTTCATGCAGACCGCCTTCCACACCGTCGCCCTGCCCTTCAGCGGCTGGCTGATCTCGCTGGGCATTGGCATCGCGGTGTTCTTCGCGGTCGAACTGGAGAAACTGCTGATCCGCCGCTGGAAGGCCTCGCGGCGGTAGAGCACAGGGGCGCATGGCTGCTTGCGTCATGCGCCGCATCCCGTGCGACATAGGAGCGGACTGCGTCCGCGATGGTTTTGCCCCGCTCCCTGCTGGAACGGAGTGGCGTTGAATCGATCGCGGACGGAGTCCGCTCCTACGCGCATTTCGCCCTTGCGTATTCGCGGCCACGCCGGCCGCCGTAGGAGCGAGCCCGCCCGCAAGCCCCGCCCGGAACACCATGGCCGGCAGGCTCGCCCCTACAGGTGCCACGCCCTTGCCCTCCCCAGGTCCCCGGCCCTTCCCTGTCGGGAGAAGGAGGCGTATGCCGGGTGTTCCTCAGTCGGCAGATCCCAAGCGCGCCGGATGCCATCGCGGCCGGGGTCCGCTTCTGCAGCCATCTTACGGTCTGGCTCCGAACTCCTCCTGTAGGAGCGGGCCATGCCCGCGATCCGCGCCGGCAGGCGCGCCCTTCACGGAATCGCGCCCAGTCTCTGCTTGGATCGCCCGAACGCCGTTCCGTTCCGAACCGCCTCGGACAACCCCGTCGTACCGGGCACACAAAGCAGAAGGCCCGCCAATGGGCGGGCCTTCGCGTGGCACGGCGGACCGGTCAGAGCGCCAGGTCGCTGGCGGCTTTCGCCGGCGCCGGGGCGGCATCGGTCGGCTGCGCGGCCGGCGCCTGGTCGATGGCCGGCGGCGGGTCCAGTTGCAGCACCTTGGCGGTGTAGCTCCACTCGGCGAAGGTCTTCTCCGGGCTGTCGTTGAGCTTGGTGCCGTAGCTCGGGACGATCTGGTGGACCTTGGCCTGCCACTCGGGGGTGGCGAGCTTGTCCTTGAACACCTTTTCCAGCACGTTGAGCATGATCGGCGCGGCGGTGGAGGCACCCGGGGATGCGCCCAGCAGGCCGGCGATGCTGCCGTCGGCGGAAGCGACGATCTCGGTGCCAAGCTTCAGCACGCCCCCCTTCTCCGCATCCCGCTTGATGATCTGCACGCGCTGGCCAGCCTGCCACAGGCGCCAGTCCTCGGCCTTGGCGTCGGGGAAGTATTCGCGCAGGGCGGCGAGGCGGTCCTCGTCGGAGAGCATCAGCTGGCCGGCGAGGTACTCCACCAGCGGGTACTCGTCGATGCCCACGCGGGTCATCGGCCAGACGTTGTGGACGTTGGTACTGCCCAGCAGGTCCAGGTACGAGCCTTCCTTGAGGAACTTGGTGGAGAAGGTGGCGAACGGCCCGAAGAGGATCACGCGCTTGCCGTCGAGCACGCGGGTGTCCAGGTGCGGCACGGACATCGGCGGCGCGCCGACCGACGCCTTGCCATAGGCCTTGGCCAGGTGCTGCTGGGCGATGGTCGGGTTCTCGGTGACCAGGAACGAGCCGCCTACCGGGAAGCCGGCGTAATCCTTGGCTTCCTCGATGCCGGATTTCTGCAGCAGGCGCAGGGCGCCGCCGCCCGCACCGATGAAGACGAACTTGGCGTCGGTCTCGGTGACGCTGCCGTCCTTCAGGTTCTTGTACTCGACGCGCCAGGTGCCATCGGCGTTGCGGGTGATGTCCTCGACTTCACTGGAGAGCTTCAGGCTGAAGTTCGGCTTGCTCTGCAGGTAGCCGGCGAACTGGCGGGTGATCTCGCCGAAGTTCACGTCAGTGCCGATCGGCGTCCAGGTGGCGGCGATCTTCTGCGACGGGTCGCGGCCCTGCATCATCAGCGGCACCCACTTGGCGATCTGCGCCGGGTCCTCGGAGTACTGCATGCCGCGGAACAGCGGGCTGGCCTGCAACGCTTCGTAGCGCTTCTTGAGGAAGGCGATGTTGTCGTCGCCCCAGACGAAGCTCATGTGCGGGGTGGAGTTGATGAACGAGCGCGGGTTCTTCAGCACGCCGTTCTGCACCTGCCAGGCCCAGAACTGACGGGAGATCTGGAACGACTCGTTGATCTCCACCGCCTTGGCGATAGTGACGTTGCCGTCCTTGTCCTCGGGGGTGTAGTTCAGTTCGGCCAGGGCGGAGTGGCCGGTACCGGCGTTGTTCCAGCCGTTGGAGCTTTCCAGGGCGACGCCGTCCAGGCGCTCGACCATCTCCATGCTCCAGCCCGGCTCCAGCTCGTTGAGCCAGACGCCCAGGGTGGTGCTCATGATGCCGCCGCCGATCAGCAGCACGTCGACTTTCTTGGGTTCCGCGAACGCGGGCGCGCAATTCACTGCCAGAGCGAGGCCCAGCAGCGCCCCGCTAACTTTCTTGATCATCGAAAGGTTTCTCGTCGTTAGGGCTTGGCCTTCCCCACCGGCGTCATTCAGCGTGAAGGCCGCGCCCGGCGCGCAGGGCGCGAAAGGCAAGGCGACAGATGACGAGGATGAGTCGGGACTCAGTTCCCTCCTCCGCCGGCTCTGAGGCCTGCTTGATGGAATGAGGGACGTCCTGCGCAGAGAGACACGCAAAGCCTTCGGCTTTGGCTTTTGTTGTGGGAGGGATGCATGGTCTGCTGAAACGTTTGCGCATTCTATCGAAAGCGCCGCGCATCACCAACCTTTGCAGTCAACTATCAACGGTCCGCATTACGTGCAGGCCGTTTCTGCTTGTTTCAACCCGCGCTTCCCGACATGCGTAGGAGCGGACTCCGTCCGCGATAGATCCGCATCGCACCAAAGCGTTCGCGAGCAAGCTCGCTCCTACAGGATAAGCATCGGAGCGCTTTTCGTAGGAGCGAGCTTGCTCGCGGACCTGCCCCTGCGTCGATCCACCCGGCAAATCGACCGGAGCCCCCGCACCACAACGTTACCGAAGCGCACCGCCAACGCGCACGAATCGCCCCGTGCGTTACCGTTCCGCCCCGTTCCCACACGCTCAGTCCTACGCCGATTTCCCACACTCACCGCTCTACTTCGGCCAATCGCCGCCAGTTCGTCAGGCTTGGCACGGCATCTGCTTATTTGCATGCATGGATAATTGGATCCAAAAATCCACGAGGAAACACCCCATGCGCCTGGTACCTGTTGCCCGCCCGCCGATGAGCGCCGAAGACGAGGCCTACGACTATCTCCTCCAGGCTATCTGCACCGGGCGTTACCGGACCGGCGACCGCCTGGTGGCCGAGGACATCGCCAGCGAGATCGGCATGAGCCGGATGCCCGTGCGGGGCGCCTTCAAGCGCCTGGACGCCGAGGGCCTGGTGACCCTGCGGCCCAATCGCGGCGCCATCGTCAGCGGCCTGAACATCGAGGAGATGCGCGAAGTCTTCGAGATGCGCAGCGCCCTGGAGGGCCTCGCCATCCGCATCGCCGTGCCGCAACTGACCGACCGCGACCTGTCCCGCCTGGAGCGCATGCTCGACGAGATGGACGACTACCGCGACGACAGCGCCGAGTGGGTCAGCCGCCACCGCGCCTTCCACGAATACCTCTGCAGCCTCGCCGGCCGCCCGCGCCTGCTGCGCCAGATCACCGCGCTGTACTCGGTGATCGAACCGCACATGCGCCTGTGGCTGCAGCACGTCGACAAGCCCATGAGCGCCCGCGAGGAACACGCCGTGATCCTCGACGCCCTGCGCTCGAAGAATGCCCGCGAAGCCGAGCGGGTGCTCTGCGAGCACATCGAGGGGACCATCCCCTCCCTGGCGCGTTTCCTGGAAGCCCAGACCACCTGAGGCGCCATCCACCCACGAGAGTCGAAGCAACGGGCGCCCAGACCCGTACTTCTGTGTCCCTGAACTGCCCTGGCAACCCCACCCCGGAGCTCAACATGTTCGAACGCAGGATCCCGCAGTGCCTTCTCGCCCTTTGCCTGGCCGCCCCGCTGGCGCACGCCGAGGTGAAGATTCCCGACCGCTTGCAGAACGCCAGCAAGGTGACCTTCTGCGGCGGCATGGACTCCCCGCCCATGGGTTTCTATGACGCGAACCAGAAGCTCACCGGGGTCACCATCGACCTGGGCGAGGCCATTGCCAAGCGCCTGGGCGACAAGAAGATCGACTGGCGCATCACGCCCTTCTCCGGGCTGATCCCGGCGCTGCTCGCCGGCCAGTGCGACATGCTGGTGGACCAACTGTTCGACAAGCCCGAGCGGCGCGAAGTGATCGACATGGTCAACTACATGTACTCCAGCCAGGCCGTGGTGGTCGGCAAGGGTAACCCCGAGGGCATCCGCACCCTGGACGACCTGTCCGGCAAGAAGGTCGCGGTGCTCAACGGCTCGACCATCCGCACCCTGCTCGACGCCCACAACGAGAAGCTGGCCAAGGCCGGCAAGCCGCCAATGAAGGTGATCGTCTACAACACCGACACCGACGCCTTCCAGGCCCTGCGCATCCGCCAGGCCGACGCCTACGGCACCACCGTGGAAACGGCGGGCTACTACCAGAGCATGGCGCCGGACCTGTTCGAGATCGGCGTGCCCGCCTTCGCGCGCATCCTCACGGGCCTTGGCATCCGCAAGGAAGACAAGCAGCTGAGCGAGGCCGTGACGCAGATCATCAAGGACATGCAGGCCGACGGCAGCTACCACGCGCTGCTTGCCAAGTGGCACATCGAAGGCGACAAACTGGACTGAGGTAACGAGCCATGAACTTCAGTTGGGACGTGTTCTGGCAGTACCTGCTGCGGCCGAGCGACATCTACCTCTACGGCCTCTGGCTGACCTGCGTGATCGCCGTCAGCGCCATGCTGCTGGGCTGCGTGCTCGGGTTGCTGGCGGCGCTGATGCGCCTGTCGAGCAACCCGCTGCTGCAATACCCGGTGCGCTTCTACGTGTGGCTGATGCGCGGCACGCCGCTGCTGGTGCAGATCGTCTTCCTCTACACCGCACTGGCCGCCGGCGGCATCTTCCGCTTCGAGGACCTGGACCTGGGGCTGTTCATCCTGCCCGGCAACATCCAGGCGGCGATCATCGCCCTGGGCCTCAACGAAGGCGCGTACATGGCCGAGATCATCCGCGCCGGCATCGGCGCGGTGGACAAGGGCCAGTACGAGGCCGGCAAATCCCTGGGCATGACCTTCCCCAGGCTGATGCGCCGCATCGTGCTGCCGCAGGCCTTCCGCGTCATCGTTCCGCCACTGGGCAACGAGTTCAACGTGATGCTCAAGAACACCACGCTGGTCAGCGTGATCGGCGTGCAGGAGCTGCTGCTGAGCACGCAGATGGTCACCTCGGCGACCTTCCGCGTGTTCGAGCTGTACCTGGTCGTGGCGATCTACTTCCTCGCCCTGACCACCCTGTGGGGCTTCTTCCAGCGCTGGCTGGAAGCACGCTTCGGCAAATCCGACGGGCAGGCCGCGGCACCGAACCGGATGTTCGGCCGGCAGGCGATGAAACTGCTGAGGGGGCGTTGAGATGATCCCGGACATGAAAGACGTGGTGATCCAGGCGCGCGACGTGCACAAGGCCTTCGGCGAGCTGGAAATCCTCAAGGGCGTGTCCCTGGACGTGCACCGTGGCGAAGTGGTGGTGCTGATCGGCGCCTCGGGCTCGGGCAAGACCACCTTCATCCGCTGCATGAACCACCTGGAAGACATCCAGGGCGGCAGCATCCGCGTCAACGGCGAGCTGATGGGTTATCGCGAACGCCCGGACGGCAAGCTGGTGCGCGACTCGGAAAGCAACATCGCCCGGCGCCGCCGCGACATCGGCATGGTGTTCCAGCGCTTCAACCTGTTCCCGCACATGACGGTGCTGGAGAACATCATCGAAGCACCGACCCAGGTGCTCGGCGTGCCCCGGGGCGAGGCGCTGGACCAGGCCCGCCGCCTGCTGGCGCGGGTGCGCCTGTCCGACAAGGCCGAGCACTACCCCGGCCAGCTTTCCGGCGGCCAGCAACAGCGCGTGGCCATCGCCCGCGCCCTGGCGATGAAGCCCCAGGCCATGCTCTTCGACGAACCCACCAGCGCGCTGGACCCGGAAACCGTCGGCGAGGTGCTGCAGGTCATGAAGGAGCTGGCCGACGAAGGCATGACCATGGTCGTGGTCACCCACGAAATGGGCTTCGCCCGCGAAGTGGCCGACCGCGTGGTGGTGCTGCACCAGGGGGAGCTCATCGAAGAAGGTCCGCCGGCGCAGGTCTTCGGCAATCCGCACCACCCGCGTACGCGGGAATTCCTAAGCCGCGTTCTCTAACGATAAGGACAAGTCATGCGTAAACGCGCTCTGCTCGCCAGCACTCTCACCCTCCTCGCCTGCGCCACCGCAGCCCAGGCCGACGACAAGCTGGTGCGCTTCTACAACTGGTCCGACTACATGGGCCCGGACACCCTGAAGAATTTCGAAAAGGACAGCGGCATCAAGGTCCAGTACGACGTGTTCGACACCAACGAGATGCTCGAGGCCAAGCTGCTCTCCGGCCACTCGGGCTACGACCTGGTGGTGCCCTCCAGCCAGTTCCTCACCAAGCAGATCAACGCCGGCGTCTACCAGAAGCTCGACCGCGCCCAACTGAGCAACTGGAAGCACCTCGACCCGCGCCTGATGAAGCGCCTGGAAGCCGCCGACCCGGGCAACCAGTACGCCGTGCCCTACATGTGGGGCACCGTGGGCATCGGCTACAACCTCGACAAGGTCAAGGCTGCCCTGGGCGACAACGCACCGCTGGATTCCTGGGACCTGATCTTCAAACCGGAAAACCTCGCCAAGCTGCACGGCTGCGGCGTCGCCTTCCTCGACGCACCGGTGAAGATCATTCCGCAGGCCCTGCATTACCTGGGCCTGGACCCGAACAGCACGAACCCCGAGGACTACACCAAGGCCTCCGCCCTGCTGCAGACGCTGCGTCCATCGATCACCTACTTCAACTCCTCCAAGTACACCACCGACCTCGCCAACGGCGACATCTGCGTGGCGGTCGGCTACTCGGGCGACGTGATGCAGGCACAGACCCGCGCCCAGGAAGCCGGCAAGAAGATCGACGTGCGCTACGTGATCCCCAAGGAAGGCGCCAACCTGTGGTTCGACATGCTCGCCATCCCGCGCGACGCGAAGAACCCCAGGGGCGCCCACGCGCTGGTGAACTACCTGCTGCGCCCGGAGGTGATCGCCCCGGTCAGCGACTACGTCGGCTACGCCAACCCCAACCCCGACGCCACGCCGCTGCTCGACCCGAAGGTGCGCGACAACCCCGGCATCTACCCCAGCGACGCGGTGATCGAGAAGCTCTACGTCTCCGCCGACCTGCCGCCGAAAATCCAGCGCGTGATCACCCGCGAATGGACCCGAATCAAGACTGACCGCTGAACCGAAGAGAGTTTTCCATGCTGAGCTTCTCTGCCCACGAATATCCCTACGCCTCCCAGCGCCAGAGCGTGTTCGCTCGCAACGGCATGGTCGCCGCCTCGCAGCCCCTGGCTGCCGAGGCCGGCATCGCCATGCTGCGTGCCGGCGGTAACGCCATCGACGCCGCCATTGCCACCGCCGCCGCATTGACCGTGGTCGAACCCACCGGCTGCGCCATCGGCGGCGACGCCTTCGCCCTGGTCTGGGTCAAGGACCAGCTGCACGGCCTGGACGCCAGCGGCCACGCGCCCGCCTCCCTTTCCATCGACAAGGTCAAGGCCGCCGGCTTCGACAAGATGCCCGTGCATGGCTGGCTGCCGGTCACCGTGCCGGGCATCCCCTCGGCCTGGGCCGCGCTGTCCGCGCGCTTCGGCAAGCTGCCCTTCGCCGACCTGCTGCAACCGGCCATCGCCCTGGCCCGCGACGGCTTCCCGGTCTCGCCGGTGGTCGCCCACCAGTGGGAAATCGCCCGCCACGAATACCAGCAAAGCCGCGCCGCCGTGCCGGCGCTGGAAGCCTGGTTCGACACCTTCACCATCGACGGCGAAGCGCCGCGGGCAGGCCAACTGTTCCGCAACCCGGCCCAGGCGAAAACCCTCGCCGAGCTGGCCGAGACGCGGTGCGAAAGCTTCTACCGTGGCGCCATCGCCGAGCGCCTCGCCGCCCACTCCGCGGCCACCGGTGGCGAGCTGAGCGCCGCCGACCTGGCCGGCTACCAGCCCAAGTGGGTCGAGCCGATCAAGGCCAACTACCGCGGCTATGACGTCTGGGAAATCCCACCGGCCGGCCAGGGCCTGATCGCCCTGATGACCCTGAACATCCTCCAGGGCTACGACTTCGACCAGCGCGACAGCCAGCTCACCTGGCACCGCCAGCTCGAAGCGATGAAGAAGGCCTACGCCGACGGCCTGCACTACATCACCGATTCGGAGCACATGCGCGTCAGCACCGCCGCGCTGCTCTCCGACGACTACGCCGCACGGCGCCGCGCCGAAATCGGCGAACGTGCCGCCGAGCCCAAGCATGGCGACCCGCACGCCAGCGGCACCGTGTACATCGCCACCGCCGATGGCGAAGGCAACATGGTCTCGTTCATCCAGAGCGCCTACCACGGCTTCGGCTCCGGCGTGGTGCTGCCTGACAGCGGCATCGGCCTGCAGAACCGTGGCTCGGAATTCAGCCTCGACCCGGCGCACTCCAACGCCCTGGCGCCGGGCAAGAAGACCTTCCACACCATCATCCCCGGCTTCCTCAGCAAGGACGGCGTGGCCGTCGGCCCGTTCGGCGTGATGGGCGGGTACATGCAGCCCCAGGGCCACGTGCAGATGGTGATGAACCTGGTGGACTTCGGCCTCAACCCCCAGGCCGCGCTGGATGCTCCGCGCTGGCAGTGGCTGGGCGGCATGAAGGTCGGCATCGAACAGCACGCCAACCGCGACCTGGCCTTCGGCCTCGCGCGGCGCGGCCACGAGGTGGAGATCGCCTGCGACCTGACCGACTACGGCCGCGGCCAGATCATCGTCCGCGACCCGCAGACCGGCGTACTCTGCGGCGGCACCGAACCGCGCGCGGACTCGCATATTGCGGTGTGCTGAGGACGTTGTGGCGCCTCGCCGACAGCCACGCGGCGGTCGGTGAGGCGGAAACGTCAGCGCGGGCCTCGCTCAGTGCGCCGTGCAGGCGCCGCCTTCCGGGGTGAGGGTTATTTCGACTCGCCGATTGGCATTGCGCCCCTCTTCCGTCGCATCACTGGCCACCGGCTCGCTGTCCCCCGCGCCGCGCACCTCGAAGCAATCGTCCGGGATGTCGCCCATGCGCTGCATCCAGTCGCGCACGGCAACCGCACGATCATGGGAAAGCGCCAGGTTACGCCGGGTATCCCCGGTCGAATCGCTGTGCCCGGTGATGACAATCAGCCAGCCCGGCTGCGCCTTGATGTCGATCAGGCTGTTGATCAGCACTTTGTCCGACTCGGGCCGCAGAACGGCCTTGCCCGGCGGGAACAGCAGTTGGCCATCCAGGCGAATCGGCTTTGAAGGCTCCCCAGCCGGCGCGGCCGGTTCGTTTACTGAGAGCGGTCCAGCCGCCGGTATCACCCGCCACCCTTGGCTGTGGGCCCAGGCGAACAGCCCTGTCAGCAATGCCAGGCCCATCAACAGCAGCAGCCAAGGCCAGAGCATCCGGCGTTTGCGTTGAGGAGACTGGACTGCCGTGGTTGCATCGCCAGCCGACCTGGATACCGCCACCGCCGTGGTCGCACGGCGCGGCACACGCACCGCACGTGCTTTTTCCGCAGGCACGGGGATTGCCCGCGCGGCGTTGCGCTCGTCCAAAGGCACAGGCGGCGTGTTCTCGACGGCCGCGTCCGGCTGGTCGGCAGTCGCCTTCGCGGCGTCCGGCAGCCGTTCTACAGCAGGCGTGGTTTCGGCCGCAGGGATTCCTGCCTCCGGCGCAAGCCGTCTGCTCAGTCCCTTGAACTGGCTGGTCAGCGCTTCCAGCGCCGGCATTGCCGCCTGGTCACGGCGATGCAGAACGTCCGCCACCGCTCTGAGCTGGCTATCCAGCGCATGCAGAGTCGGTCTCGCCGACCATGTCCATCAGCGTCATTGCCGCGTAGTTGTTGCTCGCCCGGTCGAGTACCTGCTGATACAGGTTGGCCACGCCGTTGCGCCGCCCCAACTGCCCCAGCAAGACCTGGCGGGCCTGGCCTACCAATTCGGGCTTGGCCTCGATGCGCCACTCCGGATGCGCTGACAGATGTTGCGCGTAGAAGGCCCACAGATTAGGCGAGATGCCCTGCCAGAGCCCCGGTGCCACGCCAGGGCGCTCCGGCTCCTCGGCGATCAGCTGCTTGGTCAGGAAGGTTGCGTCGACCTTGTCCGGCCGCGCCATCATCAGATAGGCCTTGAGCTGCGCGTGAGCCTCTTCGGCACGCGTTGCCCGCTCGGGGCTGTCCGCCGGCAAGGCGGCCAGTTCGCTCAACTGTTGCTCCAGATGCTGCGTCGCCGCATCGCGCATCAGTTGATTGTTGGCCTGGGCATAGCGCGGCCACAGCGACTCCAGCAAGGCATCGTTCTGGCTCAGGCCAAAGCGCTGATACCAGGGCACACCGTGCTCGCGCCGGTAGTCCAGCCGCGCGATCTCGCGGGTCAACTCGTTGAGCGCCATCAGTTGCGCGTCCCGGTCCTTCGGCTGGCCTATGGTTTCCAGAGCGGTTTCCACCGTGGCGATCTGTGCGCGGTTGCTGGTGAAAGAGAGCAGCAGAGCGAGTAGGCACAGGCCCGCTGCACCGAGAGCAACCATGTACAAGCCACGCAGCCAGCCCCAACCCAGCATTCGCCCGCGGGCTTGCTTGTCCCCACGGATGGCATCCCAGGCTGGCGGCGGCCACCAACTGTGCTTTCGCTGCGCGTCGCCTGCTTTTTGCGGCAAGCTGAACAGCAAGCCACGCAACGGCACCCCATGGGCAAAGCTGCCGGCAAATAGAGTCAGGGTGTTTTGCCACAGGCTGATGCCAGTTCCGTTCAGGTCTCTGGACAAGCGCAGGAGGAAGTCACGGGACGCCCCCCCTTCCAGATGCTCCACCCCACGCTCACGCAGGGGGACCACCAGTTGCCTGAGGGCATTCTCCACTTGCCCAGGGGCTGCGCCTGCACACAGCAGACAGCCCACCGCAGCATTGGCGTGGCCATCCTGCTGCCAATCGCTGCGCGTGACTTGCCACAGATACAGCGGGGCCTGCCAGCGCAGGGTACGCGCCAAGGAATGCAAACGGCGCACTCCCTCGCCGAAGTTCTCCTCCCGCGCGGCCTGTTCCGCGGTCAGTGCCCATATCACACCGTCCAGCGGCTTGCGCCAAGACAGTTTCCGCAGGTTTTCGGGCCACTGGCTTTCCCAGGCTTCCTTCAGCGCACCGCCCCACAGCAGCACACTACCGTGCCCCTCTTGCCAATGTTGCGCAGCGAGGCCGGGGGCAATTGCCTCGATCTCTTCCGGCTCGCCCACCACCAGTAGCACACGGACGTGACGACGCCAGAAGTAACCATAGGTATTGCGCAGGCGCTCACGCACCTCGATAGCCGCGCTGTCGTTCCGTTTGTCCTTTTCTGCCGCCGCATCCTTCGTTTGGGCCAGCTCGCCCACCAACGCCTGCGCCCGACCAACCGCCAGGGACTTCCAGGCCTTCAGATACAGCGGGCAGAACAAGCAAAGCCCCAGCCAGATGAGTACCCCGCACACCGCCAATTGCTTCGCGGGGAGACTGGGCAGCTCCAGCCAACCACCCCACAAACCGTATGCCAGGCAACCCAAAGCCACCAGCACCGCGACCGCCAGGCAATAGACCAGCCCCGCAATGCTCATCGAGCTTTTGCTTGTTGCCTTCTCAATCGCCATGAGACACCACCACACCCATTGCCAACCGCCCCGCTTCATCCTTGCCCAGCCAGCCACAGGCATTACCGCTTTCCGCCGTTTGGAAGGCCGCCAGCGACATGCCCACGAACGGCGCCAGCTCACCCAGTGCGCCCCAGTAGTCCGCCAGCGGGTGCTGAGCGGCCGCCCATCCCCCGTCGACGAAAGCGCCCACACTAGCGGCATCCAGCGCCAAGCAATCCGCTGGTGCCTCTGTCAACCCGGCGTAACGTTGCATCTGTGAACAGAGTTCACTCGCCGACTCCCCTTTTTCGGCCAGCAGATACTCGCCGCGATGCAACCGCAACGTCCCCTTGCGCCCAACCACCCAGACGAAGCCAGCCTCACCAGGCACCTCGCCCTCATCGGCCTCATTGCGCGAGACCACGCCCGCGCACAAAAGGCAATCCCCCTCCTCGGGGCAGGCCTGGGGGAAGGCATCGATCAACGCATCCAGGTCATCCAGCGAGTTGAGCTGCCAGCGTGTGTCGAGCACCGTCACACCCGCAGTGGCCAGCGTATCGAGGAACACAGACTCACTACTCGCATCGCCCATCCAGGCCAGGCCGCACAATCGCGGCCAGCGCTCCTCACGTCCCGGCAACGCCAATGCCAGGCGCGCCAAGTGCCGGCCTAGCCCCAACACCCGTTGCTCCCCGGTCGAACGTGCCGCCTGGCAGCGCAACCGCGTTCCGCTTGCGTCGGTCTCCGGTTGCGGCATCGCTGTGGCAGCCATCAAGCCCTGGTAATACACCTGCGCGTCGCCAGCCGGCCCCAACAGCAGCACCTGGTCCACCGGCAGCGCCGCGCTGCGCCGCTGCCACCAGCGCTGCAATGCCTGGTCCAGCGTCTGCCGATAATCGCGATTCTTGTAGTACGAGAGCGGAATGAAGCCGAGGTTGGCGAATTCGAATTCGCGGGTTTCGGGGATCATCACTTCCGAGGGGATCTTCACCTGATTACCCGTCCCCAGGTCGTACAGGTGGATCGGCAGGTCGGTGACCGCCCCGCCCGCCTGCGGGCCACGGATCTGCACGCACCAGCCGTTGTTGATGAAGCTCTTCACCATGTTGGCGGCGAAGGAGAAGGTCGCGTTGGTCCACAGGTACTTGTCGTGGTCCGGGCCTTTTACGTTTTCGATGTAGTTGAAGCTGCGCACCGGCACGGTATCCGGGCCGTATGGCAGGCGTCCCAGCACGCGCGGCATGGTCAGGCCGATGTAGCGCGCGTCGTCGGAATCACGGAAGGATTTCCACTTCAGGTACTCGGCACGGTCGAAGTAGTTGCCGATGTCCTTGATTGCCGCCACTTCCTCCATCGTTTCCTTGCCGAAGAAGGCCGGCCCCACCGAGCCAATGAAGGGCATGTGGGCAGCGGCGGCCACCTTGGAGATGCTGCGCAGCAATGCGATATCCCGCGGGCCGCGATCGAACTCGTAGTTGGAGATCGCTGCCGCGATGGGCTCGCCGCCGGGCGTGTCGTATTCCTGGGTGTAGGTATGGACGTAGAGGCCACTCTGGGCGATTTCCGGTGCGTCCTCGAAGTCCTGCACCAGGTGGTCCTTGCTGACATCCAGCAACTCGATGCGCACGTTCTGACGGAAGTCGGTCTGGTCGATCAGCGATTTCACGCCGCGCCAGGTGGATTCGACCCGCTGGAAGTCGGGGTGATGCATGATCGCGTCCAACTGACGGCTGATCTGCTCGTCCAGTTGAGCGATGTGCTCGTCCAGCAGCGTCTTGTCGAGGCGCTCCACTTTCTGCGAGGAGCGCTTGAGCAGATCCAGGAAGACGCTGACCGCTGCCGTGACACGCTCGTCAGCAGAGACGTCCGAGAGCACGTCGGTGTTCTGGTAGGCCTCGATGTCGGTCAACGACGACACCGGGTTCAGGTTGATCTTGTCGAACAGCGCGGCATAGACGCCCTGCGCCTCGCGAGTGTGTACGGTGTTGCCAGTGGCGGATACGGTGCTGGTTTCTACGGACATGTCATCTCTCCTTACTGTTTCGCATCGTCTTGCGGAGCCAGCGCGGCGAGTTCGGCGCGCAGTTCGCTGCTCAGGGCGTCATCCTTGAGGATGCGTTCGAGTTCGCGACGGAAAGTGACGTTGTCCAGCAGGTTCGATTTGAGATCGCGCAGCAGATTGCGCATGGCCAGCAGGGCACGAAGTTCGGGCAACTGACGGGCGACTTGTTCGGGCTCGAAGTCCTTCATGTCGCGGAACGTCAGTTCGACGCTGGCGTCGGAGCCATCGTTGGCCAGGGTATTGGGCACAGCGACTTTCAGGCTGGGCTGGAATTCAGCCAGAACACTATTGAAGTTGTTCTTGTTGATATCGATTTTGCTACGCTCGGATAGCGGGCGACTTTCCCGACCGTTACTGTAATCACCCAACACCATGAGCTTCAGCGGAAGTTCGACTTTCTTCTGGGCGCCGCCAGTGTGCAAATCGAGCTTAATATTAACGCGAGCTTTCGGAACTTCATTCTGGAAACTATCAGACGCCATGATTACCCTGCCTTACAATTCCTTTGTTAATGCAAGCACGCATCACGGCAGCAACTCTGTATCGAGCGTTGCACGCGACGAATCTGATATCGAAGCCACTCCGGCGACTGGACTACCCAGTTGTCACCCGAGCCACTTCGTCAGAATGATCAGGAATACCCAAATCTTTGTAACCCTTCCATGCCTGCGATTCGGTTCACTTCGACAACTCGCGAAGACTGCCATGAACTGAAGCCAAGACAAGCCCGCCAACAGACCCAGATTAAATTCAGGAACTTTCCTACATAGCCAATTAACTAATCAGCCAAAACAAGTAATTTTCTCGATTCTCGATAAGGAAAAATTCCGACGGAATATTCCGATACATGGGTTTTCATCCGTTTCCTCAGACGCTCTGCGACGACAGGGTTGGGAAAGGTGGTGGACTCCCGGGTTCGTGTCTTCGCACCAAGGCACGCTCCAGGCGGCGCCTGCCGTCGACAGGGCCTCTTGCATTGCAGCGTCCTGCTACCGAGATCAAGATGCCCGCCGATTTTCTTTTGGTGTTCCGTCGCCGCCGCTCGTCTTAATGGAGATGAGCCGGCCGCAAAGGAGTCCGCCGCTATGACCGCCATGCCTCCCCAGGCGCCCACCCTCAACCTGCGCCCGCTGATGTTCGAGACGTTCGTCTGCACGGTGGCGGTAATGTCCTTCGTCGCGCTGATCGGCCCGGTGGCGCGTACCCTGGGTCTGGCGCCCTGGCAGGCGGGGATGACGGTGACGGTCGGGGGCATCGCCTGGATGCTCATGGCGCGGGTCTGGGGTATCGCCAGTGACCGGCTGGGCCGACGCCGCGTGCTGCTCAGCGGCCTGGCCGGCTTTGCACTGACCTATGCCCTGCTCTGCGCCTTCATGGCGTTGGCCCAGAACACCTCGATGCCGCCGTGGCCGGCCTTCGTCGGGATGGTTGCGCTGCGCGGGCTGGCGGGAGGTTTCTACGCTGCCGTGCCGGCCTGCTCGGCAGCGCTGGTGGCGGACCACGTGACAGCGGACCGGCGTGCCTCGGCCATGGCGGGCCTGGGAGCGGCGAGCGCCATGGGCATGGTGATCGGCCCCAGCGTCGCCGGCTTGCTGGCCATGCTCGGGCTGGCGCTGCCGCTGCTGCTCACGTGCCTGCTGCCGCTGCTGGCGTTGGGCGTGCTGTGGCAATGGCTGCCGCGGTATGAGCGCCCCCGTGAGCGCAAGGGCCCTGCGCTGGCGATCAGCGACGCCCGCCTGCGCCGTTCGCTGACGCTCGGTTTCATCGCCATGGTCTGCGTGACCGTGGCACAGATGACCGTTGGCTTCTTCGCCCTTGACCGTCTGCAGTTGCCGCCAGCCGAGGCCGCCCGGGTTGCCGGTATCGCTCTCACCTCGGTGGGCGTGGCGCTGATCGGCGCGCAAATGCTGGTGCGCAGGCTCAACTGGGCCCCGCTGCGCCTGATCGGCGTTGGCGGCTGCGTCTCGGCGCTGGGCTTTGCCTCGGTGTGCTTTGCCGTGGCCCCGTGGATGCTCTACGTCTGCTGCTTCGTCGCGGCGGCGGGGATGGGCTGGGTGTTTCCTGCTGTATCGGCGCTCAACGCCAATGCGGTGGAAGCCGATGAGCAAGGCGCCGCTGCCGGCAGCCTGGTGGCGGTGCATGGCCTGGGCATGATCAGCGGGCCACTGCTGGGTACGCTGCTGCACCAGGTGGACAGCCGCGCGCCCTACGTGCTGGTCGCTGCGCTGCTGCTGCTGGGCGTGGCGTGGACCGTGCTGCCACGCCAACGCGCTGGAGCATGACCGACTGATTTAGCGGGCGCCGGCGCTCAGGCGTGCCAGCAGCGATACCAGCCATCCTTCTCGGTCACCTTCAGCGGGGCCTCGTACAACACCGACAGGTGCTCGCTGGTGAGAATCTCGGCCTTGGCTCCATCGGCCACCACCTTGCCGTTGGCGATCAGTACGACGCGATCGATCTCCGGGATGATCTCGTCCAGGTGGTGGGTGGTGATGATCATCGCGTGCTCCGGGCCGCAGAATCGCCGCAGCAAGGTCAGCATCTGCAGGCTGGCGCCCATGTCCAGGCCGTTGGCCGGCTCGTCGAGGATCAGCGCACGCGGCTCGTGGATCAGCGCGCGGGCCAGCAGCAGGCGGCGCTTCTGGCCGGTGGACAGGCGCTGGAACATGCGCTCGGCATAGTCGTCCATCTCCACGGCAGCGAGCATTTCCCGCGCCTTGTCGATCTGCTGCGGCGTCGGCTGCAGGTGACCATGGCTGCCGATGGCGCCGAAGAAGCCGGAAATCACCACGTCCAGTGCCTGGGTGAAGGGCGTGTAGTCCTCCTGCAGGTCCTGGGAGACGAAACCGATACGGCTGCGCAGATCCCACAGGGTGACGTTCTGCAGGCCGAACAGGTTCAGCGAGCTGTCGGGCCTATCCACCGGGTAGAGCTCGCGGCTGATCAGCTTGAGCAGCGTGCTCTTGCCAGCGCCATTGGGGCCGAGGATGGCGACCTTCTCGCCTTCGCCGATGTGCAGGGAGAAGCCATCCAGCACGCGGGTCTGCTGCTGGTAGGCGGTGATATTGTTGAAGTCGATCATGGGGGAATCAGTCATGGACGAGCGGAGGGAGATGTCTTCTAACACGCGCCGCCCCTTCGTGGCATCCTCCGTGTCGTTAAGCGCGTCATAACCTGTGGCGACTAGCCTGCCACCCCTTCTCAAGACAGCGGGGGTACGCCCCATGAAGGAACCGGAAACCCGCACACTGGACGACGATATCTGCGTCCATATCTTCACCGTCTCCGCCACCATGGTCGGTGTGTGCCTCACGGTGATCGGCATCATCCGGCTGATCATCACCCTCCAGCGGCAGGACCTGATCATCGACGATCTGGTGGCGCTGAACATGCTGCTCTACGTGGTGTCGGCCTTCTGCGCTTACTGGAGCCTGCGCGCGCACCGCACGCGGCGCAGCCAAGCGGTCGTGCGAATCGCCGACTGCGTGTTCCTGGTTGCGCTGCTCTTCACGGCAGCCAACGCCGGCTTCATCACCTGGGCAATGACCTCCGCCCCCGCCGCATGACCGGGCCAGACGCGCCGTGGCGGCAATGTTGACGCCTGGCGGTATCGGCCCCTGATACGGGCGATGGCGGGGATCATTTGGGAAAAGGCTGACTGAACGCCATCCGCAGCAACTCCGAGAATGTGTGCCCCCGCGCGCAACGCGACGGGGGCTGTTCTGCCCCGCACACGCATCGAGCGTCGGGCCAGCATTCAATTCCAGCGGAGTTTCTGATGCTAGACACCATCATTCACCAAGCCGCCCTGCGGGGCATGGGCACCCAGGCACGGCGCTTCGTCGGGCTGCTTGCCGAGTCGCTCGTCAGCAGCAGAAGCGGAGGCTTCCAAGGCTTGATCAAGCGCTTCGATGACGCCGGACTCGGCACGCTGCTGCGCTCCTGGATGGACCACCCGCCGGCCGACCACGCGCTGCATCCCGACCAGTTCGCCGCCGGCTTCGGCGCCGAGGAAAGCAGCCGCCTCGCCAAGCTGCTGGGCGTCACCACCGGCGCGGTCAACCTGGCCGGCGCCGGGGCGCTGCCCAAGCTGGTCAGCCTGCTGACCGCCCAGGATCGCAACCCCACTGCCCTGCCGGCACACCTGAGCGCGCTGCTGCACCAGCAACCCGTGCACGCCGAGAGGCGTCATGGCCTGGGCTGGCTGTTCTGGCTGCTGCTCGCCGCCCTGCTGGCACTGCTGGTAGTGGCCATCAGCAACGCCCGCCCGGACAAGAGCACCGCCGCCGTACCGGCCACCACCCCGGCGCCCGCGCCTGTCGCTCCGGCGCCGGTGGCGGAAGTCCAGGAAACCGTGGTCCAGGAACCGGTCGAGCAGGCCCCTGAGGAGCAGCACCCTGCGCAGCTGCAACTAGCCAACCAGGACGGCAAGATCACCGTCAATGGCAAGCTCGCCAGCGATGAGGAAAAACAGCGCCTGTGGGACGCCCTGAAGGCCCAGTTCGGTGCCGACAACCTGAGCGGTGACATCAGCGTCGATGCGCACACCCTGCCGACCGGCTGGATGGACAAGCTGATCGCGGCCCTGCCGCAGCTGGCCGCCAGCGGGCTGAAGATCGGCTTCGACGGCGACAAGCTGTCCGTCGATACTTCCGCCCTCCCCGAAGACCAGCGCTTCGACATCAGCCAGAAGCTGCGCTCGCTGTTCAGCGGCTACTCCATGAGCGGCCTGTGGGAACGCGCCACCGCAGCCCTGGCAGGCCTGCAATCCGGCTTCAGCGCCCATGATCTGGTGCAGGCGCTGAACCTGATGAACGTGTACTTCGATACCAACTCCAACGCCATCACCGCGGACAGCCAGGAGATCCTGGCGCGCGCGGCCGAGGCGATCAAATCCGCCCCGCAGGACACCCGCATCGAAGTGGGCGGTCACAGCGACAGCGTCGGCACTGACCAGGGCAACCTGGACATGAGCCAGAAGCGCGCCGACGCGGTCGTGGCCAAGCTGGTGGAACTCGGCGTCGCCCCCGCCACCCTGATCGCCAAGGGCTATGGCGCCACCAAGCCCATCGCCGATAACGCGACCGAAGAAGGCCGGGCGAAGAACCGCCGTATCGAGTTCACCGTTCAGGCTGAATGATCCCGGTCTTTTGCAGGCACCGCCGCCCATCCGAATCGGATGTCCGCGGCGGATGCCTGTAAAGCCAGCGTTACACCCTTCCCTCTCGCCAGCGGCCGCGCCCCGCCGCTGGCGCCTTTCCTCGATCGCACGCTTGGCTATTGCCACGTGCAGTGCTTATGCACGAATGCACGTTGACAGTCTTGTCATGCTTCTTGTGAGATGGCGTTTCGTTCAGGCAAATGGCGTTGCCGGCTGACTGTGTGAGCGTTGTGCCTGCAATGCCGCGATGACGAAACTTGGGCGATCCCGACGGTCGCTTTCGAAAGTTTTCTCGTTTCATCGACACAGGAGATGCCGGCGATGTTGAACCAGGCACCCCGGAATACCCAGGACGTCGAATTCGACGAGCAATTCCTCCTCGCCTTCGAAATCCAGGTCCTGCAGAAGGCCCTGCCGGCCTTCGAAGAGGCCTCGCGCTTCGCCCGCGACCGAGGTCTGCGCTGCAGCGTCGAGCTGATCACCAACGCCGACGGCCATCCCGAACTCAGCCTCAGCGCCACCCAGCGCGACGACCTCCCCGACAGTTGTTATCGCCTGATCGCCGACCCGGCTGCCCAGGGTATCGTCCACGAAGAGTTCACCGCGGTGAACCGCCGGACGCGCCGCCAGGGCGCGCGCCTGACGTCGCTCACGTCTCGCTCGCTGGAGCTGCAGCTGGAGGCCTTCTTCATGCACGCCTTCGGCATGCGCCTGGACTACTCTTACGAGCATGCTTCTGGACTCTAGGTTTCTCCGACGCCGGCCGTCGGTTCGGCCGGTTGCGGAACGAGCGTTCCGTCGGACAGTTCCTGCAAAGGATGATTTATGGCAACGATGAACGCGTCGAAGTCGCTATTATTCGCGCCCTGTGCGCCACCTCGTGCGTGTTTCCTCGTTGTCGCTTCGCCATGAATGAATTCCTCGTGCATTTTCAGGACGGTCACTGCCTGGGCAAGACCGTGCTGCGCTCGTTTTCCCGCCAGATGTCCCTTTCCGAGGCGCGCGTGCGCCTGCAGGCCTGCTACCCGCTGCGCGTTCCGCATCTGCTCAACATCCTGCACCTGACACCGATGTTGCCCGGCCGCTGAGCGGCCCCAGGCAATCACGGCCCCCGGCGCTCGCTCAGCGGGACGCGCGCACCGACGCTGCCTGCGCCTCGCCCAACCCGACGAGGGCCTGGCGCGCGGCTTCGCCGGCCTGCGCGAGCACCTGGCGCTTCCAGCCGTCCTCGTCCACGTAGAAGGCATCGCGCAGCTGCCGATGGATGCGCAGGGCCTTGTCCGCCGGCACACCGGGATTGTTCGCCAGCCACTGGTCCGCGCGCAGTGCCTTGAGCACCTTGAGTCCCGGCAACGTGCCGTATTCCAGTGCGATGGCCGTCAGCTCAGCCTGCGGGCACTCGCTGGCCGCGGCGAGGATCATCTGCCCCTGCAACTGCACCGACACCGACCCGCCTTCGTGGGCGGACGTCACCTGCGCGCCCCACCAGCGGCGCGTGCGCGCGAGGGTCCGCGGGTCATTGGCGCCAACGTAGATGCGCTCTCCGTGGCCCTTGGGTCCCAGGCCGGTGTGCACGTCGATCCAGCCCAGCCGGGAGCAGTCGCGGGCGTGCTGGCGCAGCACCTGGCGCACCGCCTGGTTACTCCAGGTCGGCTTGGCGCCGATGTAGAACAGACCGTTGGGATGGCTGTCCTGGCCGCTGGAAATCGCCGCCTGCAGTTGCTTGCGGCCATGGCGCACGGCGTAGCGCAGCAGTTGCAGGTGGCTGGCGAAAGACGGCCAGCGGCGCGGAACCAGGATCGGGTCGAGCGTCGCGTAGGCCTGGTTGCGTTGGCGCGGCTGGGAGAAGTCGATGAAATTTCGGTTGAGGTCGACGTTCTCGTGGGTCCAGCGCCGCCACCAGGAGAAGCCGTAGGGGTTGGCCGCATGCAGGTAGAGCACTGCGCAATCGGCCTTGGCGCACTGCTCCAGCCAATCCGGATCGTGCAGCAGCGCGACCTGCACCGCCGAGCCGCAGAAGCCCTCTACACCGTGGCATCCGCTGCTGATGATCAGCAGGTTGCGCGCATCGAGCGGGCCGCTGCGTGCCACATCCAGCGCGAGCGGTTCGCCGTCGCGGCCGGGCAGTGGATGACGGTGGGATTCGACGACCAGATTGGCCGACAGGCAGGCGGCGAGAAACTTGCCACGCGCTTCGGCGTAGCTCTGGGAAAAACAGGCAGACGGGTTCATCACCACTCCGGATGATTGGGACAAAAAACCGGGCCCGACGTACGGGCCCTTCGGGGGACGATCAGGCGTGGCCGACGGCGCCCGGCAGCGGCGCTTCGCTGTGCTCGCCCTGCAGCGATTGGCGGGTGCGCTCGGGGGCGATGATCCGGCAGCCCAGGACGGCGCAGACCACGGTGAGCACGCCGAACAGGCCGAGGGCGGTCTCGAAGCCATGGGCGATATCGCCACCGCGCCACTCCACCAGTTGGCCGACGATCCACGGCGCGAGCATGCCGGCGCTGGTCATGCCGCCGATGTGGATCGCCAGCATCGAACCGCGCTGTGCGCTGGGGGCGATGTAGGCGACCAGGGTGTTGCAGAAGGTTGGCAGGACGTTCACCAGGATCGCGCCCAGGGCGTAGAGCACCAGGATCGCCAGGCGATCGCCGTGCAGCACGGTCAGTGCGCAGAAGGCCAGGCCAGCGACCGCCGCGAAGAGCATCGGCGGCAGCACCATGGCGCGCTGCACCGAGGCACCGCGCTGCATCGCCCGCTGCGAGAGCGTGGAGAGCAGCAGGTTGGCGAGGATCACCCCGACCGTCACCACCATCACCGTATAGCCCGACTGCATGGGCGTCATGCCCTGGCCTTTCTGCAGGTAGACCGGCACCCAGCTGTACACCAGCGCGGTGGGCAGATAGCTGAGGAAGCCCATGAGGGTGATCCAGACGAAACTGCGGTTGAGCAGCAGGCGGCTGTAGGGCAGACGCAGCGACGCACCGGGCCCCTCCGCCTCGGTCTGCTGTCCTTCACGGCCGAAGAGGAGCCAGACCACCAGCCAGATCAGCCCCAGCAGGGCCAGCAGGAAGTACGCGGTTCGCCAGCCGAAGTGCTGGATCGCCAGCGGCAGGCTGAGTGCGCCAAGGACCGCGCCGAGCATGATCGACACCTGGATCAGCGCCGACGGCAGCACGCGCTCCTTCGGGCCGAACCACTTGAAGCAGGCATGCTGTGTCACCGCCGTGCCCGGCCCGGTGCCGGCGCCCAGCAGCAGGCGGCCCGCTACCAGCGCGGCAAAGCCGCTGGACAGCGCCACCAGCAGTTGCGAGGCCATCCACACCAGCGACATGCCCGCGAGAATCCAGCGCGTCGGGAAGCGGTTGGCGAGGAAGCCCACCAGTACGCCGGAGATGGAGTAGAGAAAGAAGAACGCACTGCCGATGAAGCCGAACTCGGTCGGCGACAGCTTCAGCTCGTCGATGATCTGCGCGCCGGCGAAGGCGAAGATGGTCTTGTCGAGCACGCTGATGACCATGACCAGCATCAGCAGCACGAGTACCCCGTTGCGTCGAGTCATGCTCAGGCTCCCATGTCCAGGACGGTTTCCACCAGCCGCACCCAGAGCGCCGCGCCGAAGGGAATGGCGGCGTCGTTGAAGTCGTAGCCGGGGTTGTGGACCATGCAGCCGCTGGGGCCACTGTTGCCGTTGCCCAGGGCGATGTAGCAGCCGGGGCGGCGTTCCAGCATCCAGGCGAAATCCTCGCTGCCGAGGAAGCCCGAGGGAATCTCGGAGAGCAGCCGCTGCGGGCCGACCAGCTCGGTCAGCACCTGGCGTGCGAGACGGGTTTCCTCCGGCGTGTTGACCAGCACCGGCACCAGTTCCTCGTAGTCGAACTGCAACTCCATGCCATGCACGGCGGCGATGCCACGGGTGATCTCGCCGATGCGCCGCTTGAGCAGCTCGCGCACCTCCGGCCGGGTGGCGCGCACGCTCAGGCGCAGGTCGGCGTGCTCGGGAATCACATTGGCCGCCTCCCCCGCCTTGAGCATGCCCACAGTCACGACGGCCACCTCGGTGGACGGCACGTTGCGCGCGACGATGCTTTGCAGCGCCAGCACCAGTTCGGCGGCGGCGAGGATCGGGTCTCTGGCCAGGTGCGGCATGGCGCCGTGGCCGCCGACGCCGGTCAGGCGGATCGACACGCGGTCGGACGATGCCGTCAGCGCACCTTCGCGGGTCAGGAAGCAGCCCACCGGCAGGCCCGGCGCATTGTGCAGCGCGTACACCGCATCGCAGGGGAAGCGCTCGAACAGGCCGTCGTCCATCATCGCCACGGCGCCGCCCAGGGTTTCCTCGGCGGGCTGGAAGATCAGGTTGAGGGTGCCGTCGAAGGCGCGTCGCTCGGCCAGGTCACGCGCGGCGCAAAGCAGGATGGCGGTATGCCCATCGTGCCCACAGGCGTGCATGCGGCCGGCGTGCTGGCTAGCGTAGGGCACGCCGCTGGCCTCGTCGATGGGCAGCGCGTCCATGTCGGCGCGGATGCCGATGCTGCGCGCGCTGTTGCCCTGGCGCAGCACACCGACCACGCCGGTGCCGCCCACACCTTCGTGGACGTCATAGCCCCATTCGCGCAGGTAGCCGGCAACGATGGAGGCCGTGCGTGCCTCCTCGAACCCCAGTTCCGGGTGTTGGTGGAGGTCCCGGCGAATCCGGACGAAGGTTTCCTGGGAAGCGAAAAGACGTTCAAGGGTGGGGTGCTGACTCATGCCGCATCCTGCTCATTGTTCTGATGTGGCCGGCAGGATGCCCCACGCGCGTGGCGCTGAATAATGACCTTCGCGCATGCTTATCCAGGCTGGTTATCGACGCCTGCCTTCAATCGGCCTTGCGCAGGTGCGGGCCCTTGAAGGCGTAGACCAACTCGTCGACCAGCGTCTGCGCCTCGCGGGTCATCAGTTCCGGCGGGCGGCAAACCAGCGAGATGTCGGTGCCCGGCACGGTTTCGGCGATGTCCAGCGCGTCCAGGGTACCGGAGACGATGGGCAGGTCGAACACCCGCCGCGACCAGAAGCTCACCGCATCCGTGTTGGCCGCCAGCTCCGCGTAGAGCACCACCGAGGCGCATTCGATGACGCGCTCGGGATGGCGCACCTGGTATTGCTCGAACATCTGCCCGGCCAGGGACACATCCAGCGAATCGGGCACCAGCCATTCCTCGTCCAGCAGCTCGTGCAGCGAACGCGCGTGGCGCAGCGGATGCCCCTTGCGCACGGCCAGCGTGGTGGGCTGGGCGTAGAGCTCCTGCCAGTGGAAACCGTCGACGTTGCGCGAGGACGGCTGCGAGGTGAGCACCAGGTCCAGCTGCCCTTCGCGCAGACCTTCAAGCAGCTTGGCGGGCCGCAGCTCGTTGATCTGCAGTTGTACCTTGGGGTAGCGCTTGCGGTAACGCAGCAGGCAACTGGCGAATTGCTGGCTGGGCGTCACGGGTGACACGCCGATGGCCACGCGACCGTCCATCGCGCCCTTGAGCGTCTCGATCTCATCCCGCGCGCGGCGCACCTCCTCCACCACCAGCCGGGCGCGGCGCACCAGGCGCTCGCCGTATTCGGTGGCGGTGATCCCGCGGTTGGAACGCACCAGCAACGGCACGCCCAGCTCGGCTTCCAGCTCCTTGATGCTCTTGGACAGGGCCGGTTGGGAAATATGCAGCAGGCGCGAAGCCTCCTGGATGCTGCCGCTCTCACAGATGGCGACGATGGCGCGTAGTTGATGCAACTTCATGGAGGGGGCGTCGGCTCGGGTTCGGTGACAGGGTGGAACATAAAGCAAAATCGAGGCCGGCGTGGGTAACGGTTGGTAAACGCGGGAGGACTGGTGGGTCGCTGGGGTGTTTTTGCGGGGTGATTCAGGCGGCGCGCGCCCTGGGAGTTTCGCGCTTTGCCAGCATGGGTATCGCTGCGCTCTACGCCATCCTACTGCGAGGTTTTCCTGTGACGGCTGTGCGGCTGGGAGGATTCGCGGACAGGGTCCGCTCCTACAAAACCCTTAGCTTCAGCGCTGACCTGCATGAGCGCGCCATACGCGCGGTCGCGGGCATGGCCCGCTCCTACACGAACCGCGCCCTGCCTGTAGGAGCGTGCCATGCACGCGATGGCGGACAAAGTCCGCTGCTACAGGGGGAGTTCAGTGTTGGGCGGTTCGCGAGCAAGCTCGCTCCTACAACAACCACCTCCTCGGCTTTGGCTTTGGCTTTGGCTCTAGCTCTGTGGTCTTCCAGAGAAATGTCCAAACACGCCGAATGCCCCGTTCAGGAGGCCGAGTGGAATCGGAGTTCCAGGGGTAGAGCGGCATGGATGCCGCGAGAGCCGCGATGGGCCAGGGATGGCCCACCGCGGCGTGCCCCTGGAACTGCGATGGAGCGAGGGCATTTTTCGCCTGAGCGAAAAACCGGATGTCCGGGGCGAGACCTTTGCCTTCTTTGGGTCGTTTGCCAAAGAAGGTCGCCCGAGGGGGCGAAACAGGGAGTCCGCGCGTACGCCAAAGCGGCGCAGAAACACCCATGTCGAAGCAGTGATACAGGATCAACGCCCGAGCAGAAGACGGCGCCGGATCTGCCGGCGGATCGCGGGCATGGCCCGCTCCTACAGTGAATGCGCGACTCGAAAAAAAGCGGCCCGAAGGCCGCTGATAAACACATCGGAGCGCCGGTGAGCGCCGCTGGAGCCCGCCTCAGCGGATGCCCGTAGCGCGCAAGGCGTTGGGGGTGAAGTCGTTGCTGCTGGACTGCACGGCGAAGTCGTAGCTGCTCTTCTCCTCGTTGCGCAGGCCGGACACCGTGTAGCGGCCGGACAGCACGTCATAGTGGGTTTCCGCCGTCAGCCAGGTGAACTGCTGGTCGTAGAACGGCCGCGCATGGCCCTCGGCCACGCGCCAGAGGCTGCCACGGCCGTCGTAGGCGTCGGCCTCGGCGATCTGCCAGCTGTCCTCGTCGATGTACAGGTCACGCTTGCTGTAGATGTGCCGCTGGCCCGGCTTCAGGGTCGCCACCACGTGCCACACGCGGTGCAGTTCGTAGCGGGTGTGGTCGGGGTTCAGGTGGCCGGGCTTGACGATGTCGTCGTACTTCAGCGTCGGCGAGTCGAGGGCGAAGCTGTTGTAGGGGATGTACAGCTCCTTCTTGCCCACCAGCTTCCAGTCGTAGCGATCCGGCGCGCCGTTGAACATGTCGAAGTCGTCGTAGGTACGCATGCCTTCCGCGCCGGGGCTGTCGTAGCCCACCTGCGGGGCGCGGCGCACGCGGCGCTGACCGGCGTTGTACATCCAGGCCATGCGCGGCTCCTTGACCTGGTCGATGGTCTCCAGCACCAGCATCACGCTGCCGGCACGACGCGGCGGCGAGAGGATTTCCTGGCGGAAGTAGTAGAGGATGTTGTCCATCTTCGCCGGGTCGTAGTCCTTGAGCCCGAACGGGAAGGCGAACTGCTCCTTCATGTAGCTGATGGTGTAGGCGCCATTGCTCTGCGGGTTCATCTGCGCGGTGGTGCGCAGCATGGCGTTGCCACGGTAGCGGGTGACGTGGTTCCAGATCACTTCCAGGCCGTTCTGCGGGATCGGGAACGGCACGGTCATGCTGAAGTGGGTCAGGCCGTTGCCGCCTTCGGCCAGCGAGGTGGCGGTGGCGTTCTTCTTCGCCGCGTCGATCACCGCCTGCGGGTAGCTGGCGCTGCGATGGCTGGGGTAGACCGGGATACGGTAGGTGTCGGGGAAGCGCTGGAACATCGCCAGTTGCCCCGGGGTGAGCTTGTCCTGGTACTGCTGGGCGTTCTGCGCGGTGATGGTGAACAGCGGCTTTTCCGCGGCATAGGGGTCGGCCAGGAAGCCACCGGCGTCGGCCTTGCCGGCGTTGGGTGCCAGGCCGCCGGTCCAGGCCGGGATGCTGCCGTCGGCGTTGCCCGCCTTCTCGGCGCCAATGGGGGTGAGTTCATTGCCCAGGCGCGCAGCCTGGTCGGCGCCGACCGCGGCCATGACCTGCCCGGCGAGCAGGCCCAGCGTCAGGCAGCCGGCCTGCAACCATTGCGTGTTGTTCATGCGTTTACCTCTAGGACTGGGGCTGGCGGGCATCAGAAGCTGACGCCCAGGCTGACGGCGAGGAAGTCGCGGTCGGTGTTGACGTTGTAATCGCCGCCGAAGTAGTCGGTGTAACTGATGCTGGCGGTGTAGCGGGTCAGGTACTCGGCATCGAGGCCGACGCTGACCGACTTGTCACCCTCGTTGAATGTCGGGCCGTAACCCTGCACGTCGTGGGCGAACGCCAGGTTCGGCCGCAGCGAAACGCCGCCGATCAGGTCGTTGTATTCCAGGCCCGCGCGCACGCGGTAACCCCAGGAGTTCTGGGTGTAGAAGCCCTTGTCGTCGCACTGCCCGGGGTTGGCCGGGTTGACCACCTTCTGGCAGATCGCGTTGCCCGACAGCCCCAGCAATGCCGAGGTGCCGGCGCTGGCCAGCTCACCGTTGCCATACACGCTGCTGCGGCCGAAGCGCAGGTCGGAGCCGTCGGTGGAGCCCAGGTCGGCGATGTGGCTGAAGCCGATCTCGCCCACCAGGGTCAGGCGCTCGGCGCCGATCAGCTCGATCTGGTCGAAGGTGCTGGTGAAGGTCATCTGCGCCTGGGTGAACGGCTTGCGCTCGTAGCCCTGGATCAGCGAGCCGTAGGCCGAGTCGGCCCAGCCGCTGGAGAAGATCGGCAGGCCGCCGTTGACCAGCGGGTTGGTTGCCGCCGAGCCAAGGGTGGCGGCGCCGGAGACGTCGCTGGAGTTGATGCCCAGCGGCATGTTCGGTCGGTAGCTGATCTCGCCCTGCACCGCCGTGCTGCCCCAGGTGGTGTTGAAGCCCAGGCCGTAGAGGCGGATGTCTTCGGGGTAATCCAGGTACCAGCGCGCGGTACTCACGCCGCCCTGCCCGATCAGCCCGCCCACCGGGTCGGCCAGCGCGCCCTTGCCCACTACCCAGTTACTGGTCGGCGTGCGGCTGTGGTAGTTCATCGCGTAGGCGGAGAACTCGGTGTCGTTGACCATCCAGCGCAACGCCACGCCGAACTGGCCGCCGTCGCGGGCGTCGTGGTCCTTGCCGCGCGGCACGTAGCCGTAGCCGCCCTTGATGCCGGTGCCGTCGATGTCGCGGTCGAAGTCGCTGCCGTTCACCGCCATGTTGATGTCGCAGCCCTTGGCTGCCACGTCGCTGCCGAAGAAGGTGCCGCAGTTGTCCGGCACGGTCTTCTCCCACTCCAGCTGGTAGAAGGCCTCCATGGACAGGGTGTCGGTGAGCCCCTGGTTGAAATACAGCATGCTCACCGGGATCAGCGCTTCCTTCACCTCGGAGCCGGGGCGGCGCAACGCGGCGACGTCCGCCGGGTTGATCGAGTTGATGCCGTTCTGGATGAAGGTGCTCTCGCCCCAGCTCACCACCTGGCGCCCCAGGCGCACGGTGCCCGGCAAATCGCGCAGTTCGTAGTTGTGGTAGATGAACGCGTCGAGCAGCTCGGCGCCGGAGGACTGGGCGGCGGTATCGCGGCCGCTGTCATCGATGTCGTAGAGCGGACGGTGCTCGTCCTTGAGTTCGAAGTCGTACCAGTACTTGCCACGCACGAACAGGCCGCTGTCGCCGTACTTCAGCTCCAGGTCGTGCAGGCCCTTGAAGATCTTGGAGAAGGTCTCGCCCTTCTTGAAGTTCAGCCGGCCGTCGTCGGAGGTCTGGCTGGACGCCGTGCCGCCGTTGCGGGTGCCGATGAACTTCTTGTCCGGGTTGTCCATCGCCCAGCTCGCACCGATGGACAGCGTCGAGTCGAAGCGCCCCTCGATTTCCCCCACGTTGAAGCTCACTGCGTGAGCCGAAGATGCCCCGCCAAGGGCCATGCTGGTCGCCAGCGCCAGCGCGTGCGGCCTGAAGCCTGCGGCGCCGGTTATTGTTCTTTTCATGCTGATCTCCGCCTGGATCGTGCTGGCACGGCACGCCGTGCCACCCCTGCTCCGCGGCTCGTTGGCCGGGAGGCGGTCGCATGGTAAGAGCGCTGTCGCAAGGCTGACTTCTGAAAAAAAGTGATGCCCATAGCCAGAATGAAAACACCGGGATCGTGCCGCTGGCGGGGCATTACGGGCGATAACCGACGGCTATCGCGATACCCAGGATTCAGCCGACCCGGGCCGCGCATTGGCCTAAAGTCCGCCGCCATCAGCGATTCCCGACCCCGAGGTGGACCATGAAGATTGCGTTGACCGGCGACAGCATCCTGCAGCGCCGCCTGAACAGCCGCGACGACGAAACCCTGCGCCCGCTGTTCGACCTGCTGCGCGGCGCGGACGTCAGCTTCACCAACCTGGAAGTGCTGCCCAACGACTTCCAGGGCGATGCCGTGCTGGAAAGCGGCGGCTCGCACTTCGGCGCGCCATCCTGGGTGCTCGACGAGCTGGTGGACGGCGGCTTCGACCTGTTCTCCACCGCCAACAACCACAGCCTGGACTACGGCATCGCCGGCCTGCACGCCGCCCATGCCCAGCTGCACAAGCGCGAGCTGCTGTTCGCCGGCACCGGCCGCAACCTTGAGGAGGCACGCCGCCCGGTGTACTGCACCAGGCCCGCCGGCACCGTCTCGCTGCTGGCCTGCACCTCCACCTTCGGCAAGGGCCAGGAAGCCAGCGAGCAGACCCGCGACATGCCCGGCCGCCCCGGCCTCAACCCGCTGCGCTACGACACCGTGCACCAGCTCGACGGCGCGCAGATGGAGGCCATGCGCGGCATCATCGCCAGCCTGGGCCTGGACCGCCTCTACCAGGGCGCCGTGGACCTGGGCTTCGCCCACCCGATTCCCGATCCGTCGCTGGCGGTGTTCGGCCCCTTCACCCCGCTGCTGTTCCGCCAGGGCGAAAGCGCACGCCTGCGCACCCTGCCGCGCAAAAAGGACATGGACGACATCCTGCGCTGGGTCGAGGAAGCGCGGCTGATGTCCGACGTGGTGGTGCTGAGCATCCACGCCCACGAACTGGGCCACGACGCGACCGGGGAATGGAACCTGGAAGTGGCCGCCGAATTCATCCAGCCGGTGGCGCGGCGCATGATCGATGCCGGCGTCGACATCGTCATCGGCCACGGCCCGCATCTGCTGCGCGGCCTGGAGATCTACAACGGCAAGCCGATCTTCTACAGCCTGGGCAACTTCATCGGCCAGAACGAACTGGTGGAACGCCTGCCGGCGGACAGCTACGAACAGTTCCGCGTGGACCGTAACCAGACGCCGTCGAAGGTGTTCCTGCAGCGCACCCGGAACGACACCCGCAGCTTCCCCTCCGATGCGCGCTTCTGGGAAAGCCTGGTGCCGGTCTGCCAGTTCGACGGCCGCCGCCTCACCGGCATCGAACTGCACCCGGTGAGCCTGGGCCTGGGCGAGGCGGTACACCGCCGTGGCCGCCCGCGCCTGGCCGAGGGAGAACAGGCCGAGGCGATCCTGCAGCGCTTCGCCGCACTCTCCGAGCCCTATGGGACGCAACTGTCCATGGACGGCCCGGTGGCGCGCGTCCGCCTCTGACCAAGGGCCAGGGCGCAGGTGCCACCCTTGTAGGAGCGAGCTTGCTCGCGAACCGCTTCTGCCGGCACCGATGCTGCCATGCGGTTCGCGAGCAAGGACTGGGCGTCCCCCTCGCTCCTACAGCGAAAGGTCCTGCCAGAACGGCCACCATGACCGCTCAGCCGAAATTTCGATGGCGGCGAAACCCTGCCCGGTCAAAACCAGCACCCCCACCGCAGCAGGAGTGCCTGGTATGACCGTGAACATCGACAACCTGAACATCGCCCTGCCCGTCGGCAAGACGCCCACCGACACCCTCGCCATCGAGCTGCCCGGCCCGCAGGCCCTGGCGCAGTATCCCGAGCTGGTGACGCGCTTGCCCGACGGCAGCCTGCGGCTGACCGCGCCGACCCAGGGCGCGGCGAGCAAGAGCGTGCACCGCACCCGCTGCGAGTGGAAGGAGCCCATCTACTGGGCGCTGAGCAGCGCCACCGAGCACGTCAACCGCCAGCTGATGGCCGTCACCCAGGTGAACTCCGCGCAAAAGGTGGTGATCGCGCAGATGCACGTGAAGGACGATGACAGCCCGTTGCTCAAGGTGTTCTGGCAGAAGGGCAAGCTGACCATGGGCTTTCGCCAGAGCTTCAACCAGGAGACGCCGGTGAACAGCACCGTGCTGGACAATGTGCCGCTGGGAGCAGATTTCGACATCCTGATCCGCGCCACGTCCAGCCTGACGCTGACGGTGCAGGCCAGCTGCAATGGCCGCACCTCGAACGTGGCGCCCATGACGCTCGACGCCAGCTGGGCGGCGCGCGTGTTCGACTTCCACGGCGGGGTCTACAACCAGATCGACTTCAGCGCGACGACGCTCGCGACCGATGCCTCGGTGTGCGTGATCAAGGATCTGCAGATCAGGCATGCGTGAGTGCCCCAGGCACGCGGCGCCGTGCCGGCGCCGTTCGCGGGCGTGGCCCGCTCCTACAGTTGGCGGTCGTCTTTGGGTAGGAGCGGACCCCTTGTCCGCGAAATCCAACGCGGCGTCATCCATGCTCACCGGCAAGCACCGTTGCGCAGCGCCCATGTGTAGGAGCGCGCCATGCGCGCGATCGCGGGCGTGGCCCGCTCCTACCGTTGATGACCGTCTTCTGGTAGGAGCAACTGTCCTTCACCGGAACGCCGTTCCTGGGTTTTCCCTCTCCCTAACCCTCTCCCTGAAGGGAGAGGGGATATCCGTGCCCAGCGATCTTCCGTGTCTGCCGATGAGCTCGGTGTTAACCGCGCACGCCGGACGGCTCCCGCTCCCTTCGGAGCGGGGCGCGTAGCCAGGGCGGGGGGAGAGGGCGTGCGCCGGCGCGATATTTCAGGTAGGAGCGGACCTTGTCCGCGAAATCCATCGCGGCGTCATCCATGCTCACCGGCAAACACCGTTGCGCAGCGCCCATGTGTAGGAGCGCGCCATGCGCGCGATCGCGGGCGTGGTCCGCTCCTACAGAAATGCACCGGCATCCGGTAGTCTGTGATCGCACTCCACCAGAGCCCAAGAGCATGCCCGCCCTCACCTGCCCGCACCTGACCGGCCAGCACGTCGAACTCCTGCCTCTGCGCGCCGAACACGCTCAGGCCCTCCTCGATGCCGCCGCCGACGGCGAGCTATGGAACCTGAAGGTCACCGTGGTGCCCGGCCCGGATACCGTCGACAGCTACATCGCCAAGGCCGAGAAGGGCCAGGAGGAAGGCACCGTCCTGCCCTTCGCCATCCTCGACCGGCGCACGGGCAAGATCGTCGGCAGCACCCGCTTCTGGAAGGTGGACCGCACCAATCGCAAGCTGGAGATCGGCCACACCTGGCTTGCCCTGTCGGCGCAGCGCACGCCGATCAACACCGAGGCCAAGCTCCTGCTGCTCACCTACGCCTTCGAGGCACTGGACTGCGTGCGCGTGCAGTTCACCACCGACGAGCTGAACGAGAAATCCCGCGCCGCCATCCTGCGCCTGGGCGCGGTGCAGGAAGGCATCGTCCGTCACGAACGCATCATGCCCGACGGCCGCAAGCGCAACTCGGTGCGCTTCAGCATCATCGACAGCGAATGGCCCGAGGTGAAGGCGCGGCTGCTGGAGCGGCTTGCCCCGCAGCTGACCTGAACAGAAGGAGCATCGGCATGCTGTCCCACGTCTTCCTCGGCACCACGGATTTCGAGCGCGCCCTGGCGTTCTACCAGCCGCTCATGCTGGTGCTGGGCTATCCGCTGAAGTTCATCGAGCGCGAACGCCCCTGGGCCGCCTGGATGCCGGCGGACGCGCCGCGCCCGCTGTTCATCGTCGGCGCGCCGTTCGAAGGCGAAGCGGCCCCCGGTAACGGGCAGATGCTCGCGCTGGCAGCCAGCTCCCGCGCGATGGTGGACCGAGCCTACGCCACAGCCCTGGCCAACGGCGGCACCTGCGCGGGCGCCCCGGGGCTGCGCCCGGAGTACCACGCGCACTACTACGGCGCCTACCTGCGCGACCCCGACGGCAACAAGCTCTGCTGCGTCTGCCACCAGCCGGAGTGAGGCGCCGCGCCGCTCAGCCCTGGTAGAACACCTCGTCGCTGTACGGGTACCACCAGGAGTGGATCTGCGGCTGGTGGTCGATGATCACCATCTTCGAGCGGCGGAACGCATCCAGCCCCTGGCGGCCCAGCTCGCGGCCCATGCCGGACATCTTCCAGCCGCCGAACGGCAGCGCATCGTTGTCGATCAGCGGGTTGTTCACCCAGACCATCCCCGCTTCCAGGCGATCCGCCGCTTCCATTGCTTCGGCAAGGTCCGTGGAGAACAGCGAGGCGCCCAGGCCGAAGGGCGAATCGTTGGCCAGGCGCACGGCTTCGTCGAAGTCCTTCACCTTGCAGATCGCCGCCACCGGGCCGAAGCATTCCTCATGGAAGATCGCCATGGCCGGGGTGACGTCGGTGAGGATGGTCGGCTCGTAGTACCAGCCCACCGGGAACTGTGGCGGGATGCGTCCGCCGCAGACCAGCGTGGCGCCCTTGGCGAGGGCGTCGTCCACCAGGCGGATCACCTTGGCGCGGGCCGCCTCGCTGACCATCGGGCCAATCTCGGAACGCTCCAGCCCATGGCCGATACGCAGCGCGCGGGTGCGTTCGGCGAAGCGCGCGACGAATTCGTCGTGCACCTCATCGACCACATAGAAGCGCTCCGCCGAGGTGCAGATCTGCCCGCTCAGGTGAAAAGCCCCGGTCACCGCGCCGGCCGCCGCGACCTCCAGCGGCGCATGGCGGGAGATGATCATCGGGTCGCTGCCGCCGGCCTCGATCACCGCCGGCTTCATCCGCTCGGCGCAGGCCACCGCCACTGCCTTGCCGGCCGCGACACTGCCGGTGAAGGCCACGGCGTGGGTACGCTCGGACTGCACCAGGCGCTGCGCCGTGCTGGCGTCGCCGGGTACGCAGCTGACCATCCCCGCCGGCAGCACCTTGAAGTGCTGCATGAACTTCAGCGTGCACAGCGTGGTGCTTTCCGCCGGCTTGACGATGCAGGCGTTGCCCGCGGCCAGCGAGGCGGCCAGGGTCCAGCACATCAGCAGGATGGGGAAGTTGAACGGCATGATGTGCACGCTGACGCCGTAGGGCTCGTAGCGCACATGCTGGAACGAGCCGAGCTGCGTGGTACCGGCCACCTTGCCGGCCTCGTCGCGGGCCATCTCGGCGTAGTAGCGGAAGATCGGCGCGCAGTTGGCCAGCTCGCCCATGGCCTCGGGGAACGGCTTGCCCATTTCCAGGGTCATCAGCCGCGCCACTTCGCGCTGGGTGGCCTGGTCGGTTTCGATGGCGTTGGCCAGTTGGTGGAGGATCGCCGCGCGGGATTTCGCGTCGATGCGCTTCCACTGGCGCTGCGCCGCGTTGGCCGCGTCGATGGCGGCGTCCACGTCCTCGGCATCGCACAGGGCGATGCGCCCGACCGGGGTGAGGTCGGCGGGGTTGACGATGTCGCGCAGGCGCTGCGTCGCCACGCCCTGGTAATCCGGGCCGATGAAACGCAGGGGCCGATCAACGTGGAAGTCGGTCATGGAATGCTCCGCAGGGATTGGGAAGAAGCCAGGCGCTGGGCGATCACGTCGCTCTCAAGCCCCTGGCGCCAGTTCGGCAGATGGGTGTCGAGCAGCGCCGCGAGTGGGCGCAGGTGTTCGCTGTCGAGCGCGCGCTGGAACAGCCGCAGCACGCGCGGCAGGTGCTTGAGGTAGCCGTGCTTGCCATCGCGTTTGGCCAGGCGCACGAAGATGCCCAGCACCTTGGCGTGGCGCTGCGCGGCGAGCACCTGGTAGTCGGCCATGAAGCGCCGGCCGTCCACCTCCGCACGCTGGCCGAGGTAACGGGTGAGCAGGGTCACGCGCAGGGTTTCGGGAATGTCGCGGCGCGCGTCTTCGAGCAGGGACATGAGGTCGTAGGCCGGCGAGCCGAACAGCGCATCCTGGAAGTCCAGCAACCCGCACGCGGCCACGCCCGCCCTGCCCTCCAGCAGCATCAGGTTGTCCACGTGGTAGTCGCGCAGCACCAGCACCTCGCGGCGCAGGGCGACGTCGCGCCAGAGCGCGGCGAACTCCGCCAGGTAGCGCTCGCGCAGCAGCGCCGCGGCCTTCTCGCCCACCAGCAGCGGCGCGTACCAGTCGATGAACAGCGCCGCTTCGTCCGCCAGTTTCTGCCCGTCGTAGGCCGGCACGCCCTCGGCGGCCTGGGGCCCGGCGCGGTGCAGGCGCACGAGGGCGTCCACGGCGAGGCGGTACAGCGCCGCCTCGTCATGGCCGGCAGCGAGCAGCCGGGTGTAGGTCGCATCGCCGAAGTCCTCGACCAACGCCAGGCCCAGTTCGCGGTCGGCGGCCAGCACGCCCGGGGCGGAAAGCCCGCAGTCGCGCAGCAGCTGCGCCACCCGCAGGTAGGGTGCCAGCGGCTCGGCGCCGGGCGGCGAATCCATCAGCAGCAGTCCCTTGCCGTCGAGCCGGAAGTAGCGCCGCATCGAGGCGTCCGCCGGCAGCGCGGTAATGGCTGCGCCGGCCAGGCCGTTGCCGGCGAGGAAGGTCTCGCGGGCGGCGGCACGGGTGGTGTCGCAGGGCAGGTTCATGGCATCACCGGATCATGTAGACCTTCTTGATGGTCTCGTGCACGGTGCACACGCCCTTCCAGTCCTTGGGGAAGAAGGCCGCGGTGTCCGGCTCGATCTCGATCACCTCGCCGGACTCGTGCACGTAGGTGCAGCGGCCTTCGAGGAAGTGGCAGAACTCGTCGCTGGTGACGTGGCAGAACCACTTGCCCGGCGTGCAATGCCAGATGCCGCATTCGGACTGGCCCTCGGGCCCCTTGTGCAGGACCACGCCGCTGACGTGGGACTCGCCCTCGAGCATGGTCGGGATCACGCCCCAGTCCTTGAGTTCGGTGACCTGCAGCGGGCGGTGGATAACGGGGGTCTTCATCGTTCACTCCTGATGAGGCGAAACATGGGGCGGATAACCACTCGCGGTTATCCGCCGATGGAGTCGGAAATCACGCCAGCATGTAGAGATTGCGTATCGTGCTGTGCACCGTGCATTCGCCGGTCCAGCCGGCGGGGAACAGCACCAGGGTGTCGGGCTCGACCTCGATCACCTCGCCCGCGTCGGAGCGGTAGGTGGCGCGGCCGGATACGAAGTGGCACAGCTCGTCGCGCGGGATCGACAGCCGCCAGCGGCCCGGTGTGCAGACCCACACGCCGGTTTCAGGGCTGTTGTTCGGGCCCTTGAACAGCAGCCGGCCGCTGGAGTGCGAGACACCCTCCAGCGCGTCGGACTGCACGCCCCAGTCCACCAGGTCGTCGTAGTCGCGGGCGCCGCGGATGTGCGGCGCAGTGCTCTCTCCATTAAAGAACGCGGCCTTGAACTCAGGCATGGTTCACCGCCTTGCCCTGGGCCAGCCGGTCGAGGATACGCGCGGCATCTTCCGGCCCTTTGCGCGAGCGCATGTAGTCGCTGGTGCGCGCCAGCCGCTCGCGCATCAGCTCATCGCCCAGCAGTTGGGCGATGTTGCGCGCGAGGTCCTCCTCGCTCCAGTCGTAGCGATCCATGCGCAGGCCATGGCCGCTCTCCTGGGCGCGCATGGCGTTGTCGTGGCCGTCCCACACGTAGGGCATGACGATGGCCGGCTTACCGAAGAACAGGCACTCGGTGAAGCTGTTGTTGCCGCCGTGGTGGATCACCGCGTCGACCTGGGCGATGACCGAGGGCTGCGGGTACCAGTTGGAGACGATCACGTTGTCCGGCAGGTCGGTGTATTTCTCCACGTGCTCGCCGACGTTGAACAGCGCGCGGTACGGCAGCTTGCCGATAGTGTTGACCAGGCGCTTGAGCAGCTCGACGTCGCCCGAGCCCAGGCTGCCGAAGCTGACGTACAGCAGCGGCTTGTCGTTGTGCGCCTTGAACTGCGGAATCTCATACGGCTTGTCGGTGCGCACGCAACCCTGCAGGTAGTGGAACTGCCGCGCCGGCAGCGGGTGGCGGCGCTGGAACTTCACCGGGTCCGGGTAGAGCAGCAGGTTCATGTAGGGCGACTCCTCGAAGAAGGTGCCCAGCGGATAGGGGCGCTCGCCACACTGCGCGAGGAAGTCGTTGAAGTCGGCATGGATCGGCGCGATCACTTCCTCGAAGCGCTTCTGGAAGCGAGCGTGGCCGTCCTTGTCGTCCACGCTCATGCCCGACAGGTACGGCGGGATGTCCGGGTCGTGCACCTCGTTCTCCGAGCAGGAGATGATCCGCACCCAGGGCTTGCCGTAGTGCTTGATGGCCGGGAAGAGGATCACGTTGTCCACGCAGATCAGGTCCGGCTTGATGCGGTCGAGGATCGCCGGCAGCTCCTTCTGCGCCCACTTGGCGGTGGAGACGATGGCCTCCCAGCACTCCTTCACGTAGTTGTCGAGCTGGTCGATCGGCGCCTTGCGGAAGTTGGGGATATGGCCGTTGATGAAGTCCGTCCAGTAGCGCGCCATCTCCTCGGCCGGCATCGGCTCGGACATGTTCACGTAGTGCTCCTCGAAGCCGTAGGCGGCATACACGCCGGTCATGCCCGGGTCGGTGAGGAACACCGCCTTGTGCCCCAGCGCCTCGCAGGCCTGGGCGATGCCCACCGAATTGAGGGCCGGGCCGTAGGCGGCCTCGGGGAAGAATGCGATGACCTTGCGTTCACTACTCATGGTGCTCTCCAGTCAGTCTTGTTCTTAAGGCGATCAGTGAGTCAGCACGCGGCCATGCCGCGCATCCCAGCCCAGGCGCACCGGCATGCCGGCGGCGAGTCGCAGGAAGTCGTAGTCCGAAGACGGCACGCGGACGATCAGCGGCTTGCTGGACAGCGCCGTGTTCACGTGCAGGTTGGTGTCCAGGCCGTGGTAGGCCACCTCGGCCACCTCGCCGTGGATCTGGTTGTCGGTGGCGGGCGTTGCGTCGGTGAGTACCCGTAAACGCTCCGGGCGCAGCGCCAGGGTCACGCTCTCGGGGCTCGACTCGGCGGTGGTCTCGATGCTCAGCACCTGGCCGCCGGCCTGCAGGCGGTTGGTGCCCACGCGGCGGCCCTCGATCAGGTTGCTGACGCCGATGAAGTCGGCGACGAAGCGGCTACCCGGGTTTTCGTAGAGTTCGCTGGGGCTGCCGCATTGGCAGACCTTGCCGTCACGCAGCACGGCCATGCGGTCGGACATGACCAGCGCTTCTTCCTGGTCGTGGGTGACCATGATGAAAGTGATGCCGCTCTCGTGCTGCAGGCGCTTGAGCTCCAGCTGCATCTTCTCGCGCAGCTTCTTGTCCAGCGCGCCGAGGGGTTCGTCCAGCAGCAGCACGCGCGGGCGCTTGACCAGGGCGCGGGCCAGGGCAACGCGCTGGCGTTGGCCGCCGGAGAGCTGGTCCGGCCGGCGGTTGGCCAGCGCGCCGAGCTGCGCGGTGTCCAGCACCGCATCGACGCGCTGGCGGATTTCCGCGGCCGGCAGCTTTTCCATCTCCAGGCCGTAGGCGATGTTGCCGCGCACGGTCATGTTGGGGAACAGCGCATAGGACTGGAACATCAGGTTCAGCGGGCGCCTGTTCGGCGGCAGCGGCGAGATGTCCTGGCCATTGAGGTAGATGGCGCCGGAGGTCGGCGTCTCGAAGCCGGCGATCATGCGCATCAGGGTGGTCTTGCCGCAGCCGGAGGGGCCGAGCAGCGCGAAGAATTCGTTCTCGCGGATGCTCAGCGACACCTGGTCCACCGCGGTCAGGCCCTCGCCGTAGGATTTGCTCACCTGCTCCAGCACGAGCAGGTCGGATGACTTAGTCATGGGCTTTGGGCACCTTGTTCAGACGTTGGGAGGCGAACAGCGCGGTGAAGCTGACCAGCATCACCAGGGTGGCGAGGGCGTTGATTTCCGGCGTCACGCCGAAGCGGATCATCGAGTAGATCTGCATCGGCAAGGTGGTGGAGGCGCTGCCGGAACCGGAGTTGAAGAAGGCGATGATGAATTCGTCCACCGACAGGGTGAACGCCAGCAGCCCGCCGGCCATCACGCCGGGGAAGATCGCCGGCAGCAGCACGCGGCGCGCGGTGGTGAACCAGCCGGCGCCCAGGTCGATGGAGGCTTCGAGGATGGAGTAGTCGAAGTGCTTGAGCCGCGTGCGCACCACCGCGCAGACGAAGGCGATGTTGAACACCACGTGGCTGAGGATGATCGAGTGCAGCCCCAGGCTCATCTTCAGCAGGTTGAAGAAACTCAGCAGCGCGATGGCCAGCACGATGTCGGGGATGATCATCGGCGCCATCAGCAGGGTGTCGGCGAGGTTCGCCCCCTTCTTGCCGGGGTTATTGCGGGCGCGCATTTCCACCCCGAGGGCGAGCAGCGTGCCCAGCACGCAGGCGACGAAGGTGGAAGTGAGCGCGACGATCAGGGTATTCAGCGCCGCATGCTGGATCGAGGCGTTGGCCAGCAGCTTGGCGTACCACTTCAGCGACGCGCCGCCCCAGGCGGTGGGCAGGCCGCTGGCGTTGAACGACAGCAGGATCAGCACCAGGATCGGCACGTAGAGGAACGCATACACCAGCCACAGGTGTGCGCCGAGGGCGATGCCGGAGGCGTTACGCATGGCGTTCACCCTCCGCGCCCTGGGCCCGGCGCGAGACCATGGCCTGGATGAACAGCAGCAGCATCATGATGCCGATCAGGAAGAAGCTCAGCGCCGCGCCGAACGGCCAGTCCCGCGCGGTGAGGAACTGCGCGTAGATCAGGTTGCCGACCATCTGCACCTGCTTGCCGCCCAAGAGGTCGGCGGTGATGAAGTTGCCGATGGACAGCACGAAGACGAACACCGCACCGGCGGCCACGCCCGGCACCGACAGCGGCAGGATCACCCGGCGGAAGGTGGTCCAGCCCGAGGCACCGAGGTCCCGCGAGGCTTCCCAGAGTTCGTTGTCGATGCGCGACAGCGAGCTGTAGATGGCGAGGATGACAAAGGGGATGTAGTTGTAGACCAGCCCCAGCACCACGGTGGCGTCGGTGTACAGCAGGCTGATCGGCTCGCCGCTGTAGCCCAGCAGATGGAACAGCCGGTTGAGCAGGCCTTCGCGGTTGAGCAGCACGATCCAGGCGTAGGTGCGGATCAGGTAGTTGCTCCAGAACGGCAGCATCACCAGGAACAGGAACACGGCCTGCCGGCGAGGCGTGCTGCGGGTGATGGCGTAGGCCGCCGGGTAGCCGATGAGCACCGCGAACAGCGTGGCCAGGCCGGCGATCTTCGCCGAGCGCAGGAGGATGTCGAGGTACAGCGGGTCCACCGCGCGGCGGTAGTTTTCCCAGGTGAACACGTAGTCGATGCCGCCATAGGCACCGCGTTCGAGGAAGCTGTAGACCAGCACCAAGAGGCACGGCAGCAGCAGGAACAGGGCCAGCCAGCCAAGGCCGGGCGCGAGCAGCCAGGCCGAGAGTTTCCGGTCGGCGGACAAAGCGGTCATGCGTAGTTCCCCCAACCCCACGCCAGGCGGGGTGCTTCAGGGTTATTGAATGCAGTGAACTTGTGGGGCGAGCGAGCTAGAGCGAGGCAAGGCGAGAACAAGCGTGGGCGCGGATGTAAATAAGCAAGCCCGCGCTTGTTCTCAACGCAGCATCGCCGACGCGCAGCCGGCCCTACTGCGCAGCCATGATTTCGGTCACGGCGCGGGTGTAGGCCTTCTGCGTGGACCCGCCGACATCCCGCAACTGCTGCTGCTTGACCAGCTCGGCCGGCGTGGTGGTGAGGTTCGGGTACTTGGCCAGCAGGTCAGGCTTCAAGGTCGCCATCGCCGCCTGGTTGGGCACCTTGTAGAGGATGTTCTCGGCGACCCAGGCGTGGTTCGCCGGCTCCAGCATGTAGTTGATGAAGCGGTAGGCGGCGTCGGGGTTCTTCGAGCTCTTGAGCACGACCATGGTGTCCACCCAGAGGTCGGAACCCTCCTTGGGCACGACGAACTTGATCGCCTCGTTGGCCTGGGTGCCGTAGTTGCACCAGCCATCCCAGGCGTGGGCCATCAGCGCCTCGCCCGAGGCCAGCTTGGAGTAGAAGGTGGTGTCGTCGAAGGACAGCAGGCGCTTCTTGGTGGCGATCAGCTGATCGCGCACGGCGTTGATCTGGTCCGGGTTGCCGTCGTTGACCGACCAGCCGTTGGCGAGAAAGCCCGCCCCCAGCAGCCAGCGGTCGGTGGCCAGCATGGTGGTCTTGCCCTTGAGGGCATCGGAAGGCTTGAGCAGGTCGCTCCAGCTGGACGGCGCCGGGCTGACCTTGTCCGAGCGGTAGCAGATACCGGTGGTGCCCCAGGTGTAGGGCACGGAGAAGTGGTTGCCGACGTCGTACTCGAGCTTCTGCGCTTCGGGGTAGAGATTCTTCAGGTTCGGCACCTTGGCCGGATCGATCTCGGCGAGCAGCCCCTGCTTGTGCAGGATCTCGGCAAAGGGCGAGGACACGAACACCACGTCATAGCCTTCGCCGCCGGAGGCCATGAGCTTGCCCATGATCTCTTCGTTGGTGGCGTGGAGGGATTTGTCGGCTTCAAGGCCAGTGGCTTTCTGGAACTTCTCCAGGTTGTCCGGGGCCATGTAGCCGTCCCAGATGGAGATCACCAGATCCTTGGCGCTGGCCGTGGTGGCGGACAGCGTGAGCGCAAGGGTGGCCCCTGCGTAGAGCATGGTCTTCAGCTTCATCTTGCGTACCTGACGATTGGTTGTTGTTGTGTCGACGGCAGCGGAACGAAAAGCGTACTACATGTCTTTTTTCAAAAATAAAAACCGAACAGCTGGCGAAGTCAACAATTTCCTACAACCATTTCTCACATTCTTGTTGGGCCACCCCCGCTGTGGCATAACGGGTCGCCCCTCTACCACGGGCCTGCTGGAGAGAAACCGCTTGAGCAAGGACACCGAAAAAAGACCGCGCACCAACCACCTGGAACTGGCCCGGCGGATCATCGAGCACGCCCAGGACACGGGATTGAGCGATGGCGACGGTCTGTCCGAGCAGCAACTGGCGCGCACCTTCGGCGTGTCGCGCACGCTGATCCGCGCGGGCCTGGACCTGCTGCTGGAACAGCACCTGGTGGCCCACGAGCCGGGCAAGGGCTATCGCCTGGCCGCCGACCCGTCCGCTCAGGTGCTCGGCCCCGCCCTGCCCCAGGCCGAGGAACAGGCGCTGGCCGCCTCGGTGTTGCGCGACCGCATGGCCGGCCGGCTGGGCAACAGCCTCAGCGCCAGCGAACTGATGCGCCGCTACGACATCGGCCGCGCCGCCGCGCAGAAGGTGCTGGCGCAGCTCAGCGAAGACCAGGTGCTGGAGCGCGGCGCCGGGCAGAGCTGGTCGTTCCGCCCGCTGCTGAACAACCTGGCGGCGCTGGAAGACAGCCTGCGCTACCGCCTGATCCTCGAGCCCGAGGCGCTGCTCGCCCCTGGCTTCGAGCCGGATCTTGCGCGCCTCGCGCTGCTGCGCGGCGCCATGCAGGAGCTGCTCGGCGCGCCCATCGAGCGCTTCGACGTGGCGCAGTTCCGCGAGCTGGACATCGGCTTCCACGAACTGATCGCCCAGGGCTGCGGCAACCGCTTCGTCGGCGATGCCCTGCTGCAGCACCAGCGCCTGCGCCGCCTGCCCAACCTGTTGCCGATGGTCAGCGTGCACCGCCTGCAGGAGGCCCTGCGCGAGCATCTGCGGATCATCGAGCAGATCGAGCGCGGCCAGCTGGAAGTGGCCGCCGACCTGATGCGCCTGCACTTGCGGCTGTCCTTCGCGCAACGTCCGCAGACGGCCAACCGCGGCATCCCCCAGTCGTTCGCCGTGGGCCGCCGCTGATTATTTTTCTGCCACGGTGTTTTTTTTAACGAAAAAATGCAGTATCAGTTTCACGCAGTGCCCGTGAGAGCCTGTTTACGATCTCGCGAGCCAGAGCAAAACAAGGCAAAAACAGGCGAGGATGCGGAGTTTACGAGCTGTAAATGAGCAATCCGAGCCTGTTTTTAACGCAGTTATGCCGACGCGCAGCAGATCGTAAACAGGCTCTGAGCAACACCCGGATGTGCCCATGACGCAAAGAACAAGAACCATCGCCTTCTTCCCCGAGGCCAGCTTCGGCGCCGCGCTGAACTGCATCGGTATCGCCCAGGCCCTGCGCGAGCTGGGCGCCCGCCCGGTGTTCATCTGCCATGCGCACTTCCAGGGCATCTTCGCCGAGTACGGCTTCGCCGAGTACCCGCTGCAGCTGGACTCGCCGCTCTCCGCCGCCGACCACCAGCACTACTGGGAGCGCTTCATCGAGCGCAACGTGCCGTACTTCGACCAGCCGCCCCTGGCGCAGATCGACAGCTACGTCGCGCCGGCCTGGGAAGCCATCATCGACACCGCCATCGAGTCGGAAAAACCGCTGCAGCAGCTGCTCGCCCGGCTCAAGCCCGACGCCATCGTGCTGGACAACGTGGTCAGCTTCCCGGCCATCGCCGCGGCCGGTTGCCCCTGGGTGCGCATGGTCTCCTGCGCGGAAACCGAACTGCCCGACGCCGCCGTGCCGCCCTATCTGTCCGGCGCCAGCAGCCGCGATGCACAGGCCTGCGCCACCTATCGCGAACACTACCTGCGAGCGACCCGGCCCGCCCATGAGCGCTTCGCCCGCTTCCTCGCCGAGTGCGGCCACCCGCCCCTGCCCGCCGGCCAGTTCCTCGAGGATTCGCCCTGGCTCAACCTGCTGCTGTCACCGAAGCCGGTACGCTACGAGCGCGAAAAACCGCTGCCCGCCGAGCGCTACCTGTACCTCGATGGCTGCGTGCGCAGCGAGGCGCCGTACATTCCCCCGCAGTTCCCCCGGCATGACGACGCCCCGCTGATCTACGTGAGCTTCGGCAGCCTGGGCGCCGCCGATGTGGCGATGATGCGCCGACTGATCGACGCCGTGGCGCAATTGCCCTACCGCTTCCTGATCAACGTCGGCGCCTACCGCGAGCACTACGACACGGTGCCGGACAACGTCTACCTCGACAGCTGGTACCCGCAGCCGGCGGTGCTGCGCGAGTGCCAGCTGTTCATCCACCACGGCGGCAACAACAGCTTCTGCGAGGCGCTGTATTTCGGCCTGCCGTCGGTGATCATCCCCTACTGCTGGGACGGCCACGACAACGCCCGGCGCGCCGAGGAAGTGGGCGTGGCGCGCTACCTGCCGCGCTTCGAAAACCCGCTGGCGGCGCTGCCCGCCGCCCTCGCCGAGCTGCTCGCGGACCAGGCCATGCAGCGACGCCTGGCCACCGTGCGCGAACAGATGCAGGCCTCGCGCGGCACCGAGGCGGCGGCGCGGGCGATTCTGGGGATTTGTGCGGACTGACGTACCTGGAAGAATGCGATAGGCAAGCACTCTTCTCCCTACAGTTGGCGCATCAGCAGCGAGAACATGGCTGCGATCCCCGCGATCATTGCGCTAGCCATGCCCCAACTGCCGATGATGTCCCTGCGCAATTGCACCAGGTGCAGCTCGGCGCGGGGGCAGCGGTCGAGCAACTTATCGGCAAGCGCCCAGCAGCCGAGCACCGGGACGAAGGTTGCGGCGCCACACAGCAGGATGAATAGGCCTGGCTTGGGGATCTGCCATCGTGTCAGCCACCACTCGATAGACATGAACGACCAGAACAACACGCCGGCGGAAACGATATGCGGCAGCACGAACCAGAGGATGGCCGTGCCACGCAAGGTGCGCTGGGGCCGCTCAACGATAGCGTGCTCGCCCAGCAACGGGTGACCTCGGAGCAGGCGCAACGACAACCACGGGTGCACCAGTACCAGGAGCACCGCCAGCACGGTGGCACGAGACACCGTATCAAATCTCAGGGACGCTTCAGGCCAGACCTGCTCGATCAATAACAGCGCGCCGATGCTGGCGCCAAAGATGCCCCCCACGCCGAGAAAACCTCCCAGAACACAGCCCAGGATGTTTTTCCACCGGCGGGCAGGCGGACGTACGGGATAGTTGTTCATCGTTCAGCCACGCTGTTGAGTCCCTGCAATTCGCGCATTGTTCGCCCCCTCGCCCGCACCTGCCGCCGAGTGTCAAGACGAACGCTGCCAGATTGCCAGATCCGCCGCCTTGACGGGCAACTCGACAAGCCCGGAGGAGCGCAAGCGGCGCTGAACCTCTTTCGGGAAAGGCGGCAGGTGGCACGGCTGCCTGGTGACAATTCCCGTCAATAAGCTGATGCGCTGCGAGGCGCTGGCAACGACCAGGCGGGCATAGTCCGTGTTTTGCCGCAGTTCGACCCGCGTCAATTCCCGCCACGGAAACACCCAGCTCTGGTGGGTACACGCCACACTGATCCCCGCGGCATCGATCATGATCTGCCAGCGCCGCCGGCGTGACCGCAGGTGCGTGAGGAATAAATACGCCAACGCCAAACCAATCACCGCGCAGACGATAATGGCCAGAGCTAGCGGCACACGCAGCCCATGTAGATCCAGGGAGATCAGGATCACCAGGCTCATCCCGCTCCCCAAAAGAGTGACGGCGACGATGCTCGCGGTCAGGGCGCGCATGCTCCATCGCAACGCGTGAACTTTTAACACCGCCGGCCGAGCCTTGTTGATCGCCCAGCGAGGGGCGACGGGGTCAGGCTGCTCTTTTGGCAATAGCCTGAGGCGACGCAGCCATGCACCCGCGTGGACACCGAGCCAGTCGATGAACAGGTACAGCTCCATCTTCAGCACCCAGGCGCTAAACGGGCCGAAGGCGATCATCAGGAAGAACAGTTGGCGGGAAGCCCAATCCGGTAGCGGCTTGATCAGTTTCAACACTGCGGTGAGGTTGACGAACGTCACGATGATCGCCAGCAGCATGCCCATGCGCAGCGTCCAAGCGATGCGCCGGGAGCTAATCGACAATACCCAATTGGTGAAGGAAAAGGCGCAGAGCCCGCCCGCCACCAAGGCGAGCAGGAGTGGAGGAAAGCCAAATTCAAATCCGCCAAGCGTCCACGGGAGCGCAGCCAGCCAGCAGACAAAACCCCAGGTGGCGGCGGTGCCCAGCGCCGCTCGCATGCGGCCGCCCCACACTGCTCGAAAGCCAGCAGCGCCGTCGGATGATGGTCGACTCACGGTAGTTCCCTGATCTCTGCGATGCCGCTGATAGCTATCGTCAGCAGCCCCCGGCGGGGAGCGCAGTATCGGCGACGGCACTTTCTTCACGGCATGGCAAAGGCCGGATCTCCTTCGGGCGTAGCGGGAATGAGCATCGTGCCTCTATCACTTCGGGAAGGGCCGCTCTTCCATGGGCCGGCAGCGTGAGGCCCGTTGGGCGGCGTTGCCGGCTAACCTTCGCCCCTGACCTCGATGAGGATCTTCCCGATCACGGAGGATGACTCCATCGCCTCGTGGGCGTCGACGATCCGATCCAGGCTGAATATCCGGCCGATTTCCGGCGCGTAGGCTCCCGCGCTCAGGCATTGGGTGATATCGCGAATCGCCAGGAGCTTGTCCGCCTGCGGGACGCTGTAGATGTACACGAAGCGAAGCACGATGCCCTTTTTCATCGCTTCGAGCATCGGCACCGATACGGCATCCGTCGCCTGCCGCAGGGCGTAGGCGCTCACCACGGCGCCCGGCGCCGAGCAGGCAAGGTTGGTGGCGAGGTTCACCGACAGGTCCACGTCCACGATCCGCTCGACGCCCTCGGCGCCGGTGGCGGCCATCAGCACGTCCGCGGTACGCTGCCGATGGCGATCGATGACCAGGTCCGCGCCGGCAGCGCGCGCCACGGCCGCCTGCTGCGCAGTGGAAACGGTCGTGGCCACCCAGGCGCCCGCCCACTTGGCGAGCAGTATCGCGGCGCTGCCGACAGCGCCGGCACCGCCATGCACCAGCACGCGCTTCCCGCGGATACTGCCGTCGGCCAGCAGGCAACGGTGCGCCGTCAGTGCGGCGATGCCCAGGCACGCTCCCACCGCCATCCCCACGTCCGCCGGCAGCTCGACCGCCTTGTGCTCCGGCACCACCACCGATTCGGCGGCCGTGCCGTTGGCACTTCCCTGCTGCGCCTCGTAGACCCAGACCCGCTGCCCGATGCGCTGCGCGGACACGCCCTCGCCGACGCAATCGATCACCCCCGCGCCGTCCTGATGGGGAATGATGCGCGGGTAGGCCATCGCGGCCGAGAAGCCCGTCCGTGCCTTGATGTCGCTCGGGTTCAACCCCGATACAAAGATGCGTACCCGCACCTCTCCGGCAGCGGGCACGGGTTCCGCGACCTCGCCCACCGTCAATACGTCCCGCGCGCGGCCCTGCGTGTAGTAATAGGCGGCCTTCATCGTGGTTTCTTCCTCGTTCGACCAGCGCTGCCCGCTGCAAGCGAGCGCGTCGGTTCAGCTGTTCAGCGACATGGGTTTCGCGCCGCCGGCGGGTAATCCGAAGAGCCTGCGAACCCCGTTGAGAAATGCGCCGTAAGGCCGCCCCAGCAGGAGCATCATCGCGGCGGCGCCGAGCGTCCCGCGCAGCAGGCCGCTACCCGAGGCTCCGCTGCTGGCGATGATCGCCGCATAAAGCGGCACCTGGAAACTCACCAGCGCCAGGCTGTCCCACAGCAGCCGGGACAGCCGTCCCCGGGTGGCTCGCTGCATCAGCCAGTCCCGCCACAGGCCGTAGGGCCTTGCCACCGGCACCATCAGCAGCGCTCCCAGCAGTCGAGCCTGGAGCACCTGGTCCCACACCATGCCGGCGATGAATCGCTCATTGATAATCCCGGTCGTGGTGAAGAACAGGATCAGCGCGGTGGTGTCGGCCAGGAATGCGATCCGACGCTGGTGCCAGGGCGAGCGTTGAGGCAAATCCCCTCTCCTTTGCGGTGTGAGCGAAACCACTAGGTGGCGAACAGCGCCTTGATCAGCAGCACATCGACGCGGTGGACCTGGGCCGGATACGCAAGGATGTCGTTCATCCGCGCGCTGTCGCGGAAGATATCGCCACCGCCGCCGGCCACATGGGCATCGCGGCCCGCGATACTGGGAAATGCCTCGAAGATGCCGAAGGTCGTTTCGCAATAACGCACGGCAAACCATGGCCCTGTCGCGGGCTCATCCAGCACGCATCCGTAGATGTCACGCAGCATCTGCATGACCGCGCGTTCCTTACCCGGACGCGCCTCGATGTGGATGTAGAAGGCCTTCGGACCTTCGACACCATTCTCCCCACGCAATTCGACTCCGCGATGGGCCCGGCCATCGGTGGCACGCACGTCCCCCTGCGAGGAGCCAGGTGACGTGACGAGACTGTCGGCGGGAGAGCGGGGAGATTCCGGGGCTGACATTGGCTTATCCTCCAGAGGGAATGGGTTGATCCGTTGCCGATCACCCGGAGTCTTGGTGGTTCTTCCATCCGGAACAATTGCGATCTCGACAAGTGCCTTTCGGAAATCGAAAGGCATTGTGACGATCCCTGGAGGTTTCCCGCATGCGATTACCCTCGCTCAGGTCTCTCGAAGCGGCCCTGGCCGTTGCCCGCCTCGGCAGCCTGGCGGCCGCGGGCGATGAGATCGCCATGTCGGTTCCGGCACTGAGCCGGCGCATTGCCCAGTTGGAGTCGGACCTGGAGGTGCGCCTGTTCGATCGCGTCTCCCGCGGCGTGGTGGTGACGCCGGCCGGCGAGGCCTTCCTGGCCCGCGTGGCCCCGGTGCTGGCCGAGCTCCGGCAAGCCAGCCGGGAGGCCAGGGGGGAGCACGACCATGTCGTCCGGCTGTCGACGGTGCCTACCTTCGCGACACGCTGGCTGCTTCCCCGGCTGAACCGATTCGAACGCGAAAACCCCGATATCGAAGTCGACGTTCAGACCTCTGCCGTGCTCGAGGATCTCGATGCGCGGAACCTGGACGCGGTCATCCGGCTATCGACCAGCACCGCCGAGGCGACGGTGCCGACGCTGCCGATCCACCTCTACCCGGTCTGGAGCCCCGATCACCTCAGCGGCATCTCGGACGCTGCCGATCTGCTGCGACACCGGCTGCTCGGGCCGAACCACCGCCCGGAGTTCTGGCAGGAATGGCTGGAGGCGCACCCGCTGGACCACGGCGAGATCCGCATCCGCCCGGTCGACTCGGTGCTGCTTTACGAGCGCACCCTGCGCGGAGACGGGATCGCCATTGGCATCGAGCCGCTGGTGACGCCCTTGATCGAACAAGGCCGCCTGGTCGGGCTGACCCTCTATCGCGTCAGTTCCGGACGCGCGTTCCACCTGATCGAGCGGGGTGGCCAGCGGTCACGCCCGGCGCAGCGCGTGCTGTCGTGGTTGCGCCAGGAGTTCGCGAAGTCCGCGCATCCGCCGCGCGCGGCGGGCAGCGACGGGCCTGCCGCGGCGTCCCGACCGGCAAACTAGCGGGTCCAGAGCGGATCGGTGGTGAAGGCGATGGTCAGCCAGCGGTTGGGGCCTTCGCCGCCGATGGCCTCGCCGATCTCGTCGCGCAGCCTGTCCCACTCGGCCAGGGTCTGCGCCGGCCAGGTCGGCGGGACGATGAAGTACAGCTCGATCTGCTGCGCCCGCCCGACCTTGGCGACGTAGGCCTGGTAGGCCAGGAAGCCATGCTGGGCGACGGTGGCCGTGGCCACCTCGTCGACGTGTTCCTTGAGCTCCGGCGGAGTGACCAGGAGGATGTCCTTGAACGCCTGGCGAATGGTCAGGAACGGAATCGGCAGGATCGCCAGGCAGATCAGCGCCAGCACCGCCGGGTCGACATACGGCCCGATGTGGGCGTAGCCGCTCACGGTGGCCACGTCGCCGACCAGGAAGGCGATGAGCAAGGCCAGGGAGATGCTGCCGGACATCACCCAGGACTTCGCATCGAGGGCGACGAAGTCCGAGCCGATGCGCTTGTTGGCGCGGAACTGCACCGCCGCCAGGGCGAAGCAGACCAGCGTGGCGACGGCGGCGTAGAGGATGGCGAAGCCGAATTCCAGCGCGTGGCCGCCGCTGAGCAGGCGGCCGACGGCGTTGATCAACGCGTACAGCGTCACCCCGCACAGCAGCGTGCCGTTGAGCGCCAGCACCATCGGCTCCAGGTGCCAGAAGCCCATGTTGAAGCGCTCGGCCAGGCGCCGGCTGGCGTCGCCTTCGGTGGTGTGGCGGCGGATCAGGGTGGCCACCATCAGCGCCAGGCCGCTCATGCTGGCGTCGGCCAGCGAGTAGACACCGTCGAAGACGATGGAGAAGGATCCCGACAACAGGCCGACGATGATCCCGAAACCGGCCAGCAGCACGGTCACGATGATGGAGAGCCGCAGGATGCCTTGTTCTGTTTTCATGATCTGGCGTGCTCCTCGCGCCGTGAGTGGTAGCGTTGCCGAAGACAGGCCTGAATGGCGCTGGCGGCTTCGCTGGGGGGCGCGACTATAAGCGAGCGCGCGGACCAAGGCCATTGGCGCGCCGGCAATGTCACCGTGCACGTTCGCAAGGCGGCCGGCGGCTGGAGGTAGGCCTTGGCGGGCGGCGTCCCCGGCGGCTCAGGCCGCGCGCAGCGGCACCTCCTGTAGCAGCCAGGAGAGCGCGAACGCCACGGCGCTGACCAGGCACGCCACCAGGAATACCCAGTGCATCGACCCGGAGAAGGCGGCCAGGTAGGTCTGCTGCAGGGCCATCGGCAAGGCATGCACGTCGGCCGGGGACAGGTTGGCCGGTGAGCCGGCATTGGCCGGGAAGCTGCTGACGAGGCGGCTCATCAGCTCATGGGTGAACAACGCGCCGAACGCCGAAACGCCGATGGAGCCGCCGATGGAGCGGAACAGTGTCGCCCCGGAGGTGGCTACCCCCATGTGGCGAAACTCGACGCCGTTCTGCACCGCCAGAATCAGCACCTGCATCACCATGCCCAGCCCGGCGCCGAGCAACGCCATGTAAAGGTTCATCTGCAGCATTGACGACTGCAGGTCGAGACGACTCAGCAACGCCAGGGCGATGACCTGCAGCAAGGTGCCAAGGATGGGGAACACCCGGTAGCGCCCCCAGCGGCTGATCAGCCGGCCGGTGATGGCCGAGACCAGCAGCATCGACCCCATCAGCGGTAGCATCTGCAGGCCCGCGCTGGTCGGCGTGGCGTCCTTCACCACCTGCAGGTAGAGCGGCAGGAAGGTCACCGAGCCGAACAGCGAAACGCCCACGGTAAAACCGATCAGCCCCGCGAGCACGAAGGTTCGATGGCGGAACAGGTGCAGCGGCATGATCGGCTCCGCGGCGATACGTTGTTCGTGGACGAAGCCGACCACCCCGACAACGGCGAACAGGGCCAGGACCAGGATGTCGATCGAGGTCCATTCCAGGGTGCTGCCGCCCAGGCTGGTGATCAGCACCAGCGAGGCCAGCGCCAGGGTCAGGAAAAAGGCGCCGAAATAGTCGATGACGTGCTTCACCCGCGCGACGTGAGGACGGAAGGCGTTGCCGATCACCAGCAGCGCGACGATCCCCAGCGGCAGATTGATGTAGAAGATCCAGCGCCAGGACAACTGCTCGACGAGGAAGCCGCCCACCAGCGGGCCGACCACAGTGGCCAGGCCGAACACGCCACCGAACAGCCCCTGGTAGCGACCGCGCTCGGCCGGCGGGATGACGTCGCCGATGGCCGCCATCGCGACCACCATCAGGCCTCCTCCGCCCAACCCCTGGAGGGCGCGCAGCAGGATCAGCTGGGTCATGTTCTGCGCCAGCCCGCACAGCGCCGAACCCAGCAGGAACAGCACGATGGCGGTCTGCAGCACCAGCTTGCGACCGTAGAGGTCACCGAACTTGCCATACAGCGGGACCACCACGGTGGAGGCCAGCAGGTAGGCGGTCACCACCCACGACAGCAGGTGCAGGCCGCCCAGTTCGCCGACGATGGTCGGCAGCGCGGTGGAGACGATGGTCTGGTCCAGCGCCGCCAGGAACATCACCAGTAGCAGGGCCGCCAGCAGCAGTGGAATCGAGGGTCGGGCGGAGCGGCTGTCGATACCGGTGGCCACGTTTGTATTCAGGGTAGGTTCGGAAACCGTTTGCATGAGGGGACCTGAGGAATTAGGCGATGTGGGGTGCAGAGTCCGATGAATGCGGCCTCACTGGCCCGCCGCGCTGCGTTCGCGGTATTGCCGCCCCACTTCCTGCAGGCCGGCCAGCGTGAAGCTGTAGAGTTGCGCGGTGACCACGTCGCCGGGCATCTGGAGGATGTCGCGCAGGGCGCCTTGCCCTCCCCTCGGCCCGATCAGCAACATCGCCCAGGGCGCGGTCACGCTGAGAATGCAAGGCACCAGCGCCGGGTCATCCGACGGTATCGTGGTGATCTCGCTGAACAGTTGCTTGAGCAGCGTCAACTTAAGTGCCTTCTGCGGGTGCAGCACTTCCTGGCCGTGGCTGCTGGGCGCCAGGGCCTCGGCTGCCAGCACGCGCAGGTGCCAGCTCTCCCGCCCGCGCGAGGCCTTGCGTACGACCAGTTCGGTCAAGGCCAGCAACTTGTCCGGCGCAGGCTGCGCGCTCTGAATGATGCGTTGCAGATCGGCGATGTCGAGGAAGCGCCGGCGCGCCTCCTCCAGTACCGCTTGGTAGAGGCCATTGCGGCTGCCGAAGTGATAGTTGATCGACGCCAGGTCGACTTCCGCCTTGGCGGCCACCGCCTTGTTGCTGGTTTCGGCGAAACCCAGCGCCGAAAACAACTCGCCAGCGGCTTCCAGGATGCGAATGCGGGTCGCTTCACCGTCTTTTCGGGATTCGCGAGAGGACATGACGTTTTCCTGTTGGACGATTCAGTGCCAACAGCGTGGCGAAAGCTAAATTTAAATTCAATTTAAATTTAGCAATGGCGACGAACCGCACCGAGGTTGCATACGGCGTCAAACAATCGCCAGCCGCTGGGCCTGCCGCTGGCCAGCCGAAAAAGGTCCCTGCCGTGCCTTCCCAAGCGTCATCGCGCCCCGGCAAGATAGCGGTCTTCGTCGCCGCATTTCGGCGGCCCGCTTCTGCCTTGTGCCCGGAGTCGTATGCAACCGCGCGACCTTGCCGCCTACCTGTTCCTCGCGATCGGCTGGGGGCTGTCCTTCCTCGTGCTGCTCAAGGCCATCGCCGGCTTCGGCTGGGTCGGCGCGGTCAGTTTTCGCGCGCTGATCGCCAGCTTCACGTTGTTCGCGGTGGCGAAACTGTCCGGCCGCCGACTGAACTTCAACGGACTGTGGAAGCCACTGTGCGTGGTCGGCGCCACCACCGTGGCCGGCCAATTGATCGGCATGACCTACGCCACCCCACGCATCGGCACGGCCATGGCAGCGATCTTCGTCGCCGGCATTCCGCTGTTCTCCATGCTCATCGGTCGTCTCTGGGGCCTGGAGCGCATCACCTGGAGCGGCCTGGGCGGCCTGCTCCTGGGCTTCTTCGGCATGGTGCTGCTGGTGGGCTTCCCGGCGGTGCCGGTCACCCATGAATTCCTCCTCGGTTGCGCCGCCTCGGTGTTCGGCGCGGTGTGCGCAGCCTTCGGCAGCAACTACGCGAGCCTCAAACTGCGCACGGCCGGCCCCTGGGAAGTGACCTGCGGCGCCTTTCTCATCGGCGGGCTGCTGACCCTGCCGCTGCTGGTCTGGGTACCGGTGCCGGGCACGCCGCAACCCCTCGACTTCCTCTTCCTGCTGCTGTGCGGCTGCGTGCTCAGCGCGGTGAACTACGTGGTGTATTTCCATCTGGTCGCACGCATCGGCGCGACGAAGACCATCAGCGTGGAATTCGTCGTCACAGTGGTCGCCGTGCTGGTGGGCGCGCTGGTGCTGGGCGAGAGCCTGTCGCTGGTGCAGGGCGTGGGCGCGCTGATCATCCTGGTCGGCTGCGCCCTGGTGCTCGGCCTCGTACCGGGCACCCGAGCGCGCGCGGTCAGTTGATCGCCTGCACCGATACCGTGTCTGGCGCAGCGTCATCGCGGTCGATCACGTCCATGGGCAGGCGCGAGGTTTCCCGCAGCAGCCAGGAACACACCGCCACCAACAAGAGTGCCGCCGCGCCGTAGAGCGCCACGCCGAAAGGGTTGCGCCCGGTGGCGATGAGGATGGCAGTGGCGATGCTCGACGCCGTGCCGCCGCCCAGCGCCGCGCCGATCTGGTAGCTGAAGGAGATCCCCGAGTAGCGCATTTCCCGCGGGAACTGCTCGGCGAGGAAGGCCGGGATCGGCCCCTGGGTCGCGCCCATGAAGAAGCCCACGGCGACATACGCCAGCAGCGCCAGCGGCAGGCTGTGCAGGCCGATCAGCGGGAAGAAGGCGAACAGCCCCAGGGCCATGATCGCCGCGCCGAAGATCATCACCGCGCGACGACCGAAACGGTCCGACAGATGCCCGAAGAACGGCGCGGAGGCGACGATGGCCACCGACAGCGAGAAGTCGAACAGCAAGGCGTGGCTGCTGCTGTAGCCGATGTCGGTCGCGTAGGCGAGGAAGAAGGTGCTGCCGATGTAGGCGATGGTGACATAGCCGAAGGCGATGCCGATGCACAGCAGCAGCTCGCGCGGGCGGCGGCGGAAGGCTTGCATCAGCGGCATGCGCGCCTCGGCATGCGGCGCGGTCTTGGGCTGCGACGCCGTATTCTGCAGGCGCGCGTAGAGGCCGATCAGCACCAGCAGGCCACCGAGCCAGAACGGAATGCGCCAGGCGATGCCGGAGAGGTCGTCGTCGAAGGCGACGCTGACGATGGCGAACACCGCAGACCCGAAGATGCCGCCGATGCCGATGCCCATGCTCGTGAAGCTGCCCCACAGGCCGCGGCGGCCCGTGGGCGCAACCTCGATGCCGAACAGCGCCGCCCCGCCCCACTCGCCGCCCGCGGCGAAACCCTGCACCAGGCGCAGCAGCACCAGCAGCACCGGCGCCGCCGCGCCGATGCTGGCGTGGGTGGGCAGAAAGCCGATCAGCAGGGTGCTCGCGCCCATCAGCACGAGGGTGGCGACCAGCGCCTTCTGCCGGCCGTAGCGGTCACCCAGGTGGCCGAACACCACGCCGCCCAGCGGCCGGGCGAAGAAGCCGGCGCCGAACGCGGCGAACGCGACCAGCACGGCGGTCAGGCGATCCATGCCGGGGAAGAACAGCTGCGGGAAGATCAGCGCGGCGGCGTAGCCGTAGATGACGAAATCGTAGAACTCCAGCGCGGTGCCCATGCCGGAGACGCAGAAGGTGCGAAAGGCCGAGCGCGAGCCGGGGGCTGCGGGCGTGTGGTCGATCATGGTGGTTCACTCTTGTTTTTGTGGCAACACGGAACCCGCGCGGCGGCCATTGGGTCGTCACGGAGGCATTGGTTTTGAATGCGATGGTGCGTAGGGCGCATGACCGGGAACGGGTTATTCGCCGACGGTTCGGCGGCGGATAACGCTGGCGCGTTATGCGCCCTACGAACTGCCTGCTGGAAAGATCGGCGCCTGGGTTATGCCCTCTCCCTAACCCTCTCCCTGAAGGGAGAGGGGACCGTACGGTACAAGTTGAAACGGTGGTGTCAGCCGGCCAGGACGGCTCCCTCTCCCTTCAGGGAGAGGGCTGGGGAGAGGGTCTGACAGGACGGCACCGCAGTTTCAGAACCGCAGGAACCCCTCATCCGCCAGCTTCTTCGGCGTGCCGGCCACGTACTCCAACGCGCAGCCCGCGGTATCCAGGCCGATGCTCAGCAGGGTCTCCCAGCGGTCGGTATCCGGCTCGGACATGTCCGGGTGGAAGCACACCACCGCCTGGTCGCCGTCGGCACCGCAGAACGCGTCGGCGCGTTCGCGCAGGGTCTTGCCGGTCATGCCGGCGGTGGCGGCCTTGAGGTGATCCAGGCGCGCGTAGGTGGTGGACACATCCGCCGTGCGCTCGCCCCAGCTCAGCTCGCCGTCGAGGAAGTGGTTGGTGTGCAGCAGCCAGCCATCCTCGCGCGGCACCACCACGGCGGTGTGCGCCGGGCTCATCTCGATGCTGGCGGCGCGGGCGCGCACGTCCTCGCGGGTGAATACGCTGAGCACGGTGGACGCGCTGACCCGCGCCGAGCGCGCCATGTCGATGGCCTCGGTGACACTCGTGGCCTCCTCCAGCACGCGGCGGGCGATGGCATGCACCGGCACGCCGGCGCTGCCGTCGTCGCTGGCGTGGTGCAGGATGTTGAAGTGCACGCCCAGGCCTGCGCTGTTCACGCCGATCTTGCCGAGCATGCCGAACTCGGTGAACAGCTTGGCGGTGAGGCCGGTGCTGCCGGTGAAGCCCAGCAGCAGCCCGTGGGGCACCAGGCTGTCGTGCCAGTCCCAGGTCTGCAGGCTGCGCGGTGCAGCGGCACCCGCGGGGGCGTAGACGGAGGTGGAACACTCGCCTTCCACCGGCTGCTCCGGCATCACCGCGAGAATTTCGGTCCGCGCATTCAGCGCCGCCAGTTGCCACAGCGGCAGACCGACGCCCAGAGCCAGCCCCTCGACTTCCATCGCCAGCGCCGGGCACCAGTCAGCCAGCGCCGCGAGGCTGGCTTCGCCGATGCTGCGGGCCCTGTCCAGCTCCACGCCGACGCGTGGGAAGAAGTCCAGGTACAGCGCCACGGTCTGGCGGATCTGCTCGGCAAAGGTTTCGCCGATCTGCCGGCCACGCTGCAGCGGGTCGCGGATGTCGGTGGTGAAGGTGTGAAGAATCACGGCAAGGCTCCTGTTACGACTTGGACTTGTCGGGAGCGATACGGCGCTCCCGGTGAATCAGCGATTGGCGTTCGAACGACTATAGACTTCGCGACCGGCGAACCAGGTCTTGAGCACACGGGTGTCGCGCAGCGCGTCGGGCTCGACCGTGAACACGTCGCGGTCGAGCAGGATCAGATCGGCCTGCTTGCCCGGCTTCAGCGAACCGATGCGATCCTCCAGGCGGATGGTGCGCGCGGCGTTGAGGGTGTAGGCCTGGAACATGGTCTGCCGGTCGATGTCTTCGGCGGCGTTGAGCACGCCTTTCGGGCCGACGCGCTGGATCGCCTGGTAGATGGCCTTCCACGGATCGGGCGTGGTGATCGGCCAGTCGCTGGCGCCGGAAATCGTCGCGCCGTGCTTGAGCAGCGAGCGCGCCGGGTACATGTGCAGGAAGGCCATGGCGCTGACGTAGGGCTTGACCAGGTCGACACTGTTCTCGTCGGCGGCGGCCCAGTACAGCTGCATGGCGGCGATCACGTCGAGCGCCTTGAAGCGCGGAAAGTCGGCGGGGTTGACCATCTGCAGGTGGGTGATCGAATGCGGGATGCCGCTGTGGCGATCCTTGCGCGCCTGCTCGATGCCGTTGAGCGACTCGCGCACCGCGCGGTCGCCGATGGCATGGATGTGCACCAGCCAGCCACGGGCGTCGGCGGCGCTGACCAGTTCGCCGAAATGCCGGGGGGCGATCAGCAGTTCGCCGTACTTCTTCGAGTTGCGGTAGGGCTCGAGCATCGCCGCGCTCTGCGCCGGCACCTCGGCCACGCCGTCGGCGAAGACCTTGATGCCCGGCAGGGTCAGGTTCGCGACGCCGGCGAACTGCTGACGCACCTTGTCCAGCTCGTCGAGGTCGGCCGGGGTTGCCTTGGAATCGGCCATCAGCAGGGCGGCGACGTGGGCAGTCAGCCCGCCCTCTTCCGCCAGCCTCTTGTAGGCCGGCAGCACGCCGACGGAGTCGTTGTGGATGTCGCCACCGGGGTTCTCGTTCGCCAGGGGCTCCATCCAGGCGGTGATGCCCAGCTCATGGTAGTAGCGCTGCGCGCCCTTCAGCGCCTCGAGCAGTTCGTCGTCGCTCGCCAGCGGCAGCAGCGCCTGTACCGGATAGAGGCCGGCATCGACCAGGAAGCCGTTGGGCCTGCCGTCGGCATCATGGCCGATGGTCGCCTGCTCCTCGCCCTTGAGCGCCTTGACCTTGGCCGCGTCGATGCCGGCGAGGTCGAGCAGCGCCTGGTTGGCCCAGCCGGTGTGGTAATCACCGCCGGCCAGGAGGATCGGCTGCCTGGCCCATTCGCCCTGGTTGAAGCGCTGCTGCAACTCGCCGATATGGTCCCAGTACGCCGTGGGCACGCCACCCACCGAGAGGAACTGGCCACGCCGCGCGCGGCCGTCATCACGCCACTGGCGCAGCTTGCTCTCGAACGCGTCCAGCGGCAGGTCCTGATTGTCGAGGTTGGCCTGGAGCATCTGCAGGCCACCCTTGACCAGGTGGGTGTGGGCATCGATGAAACCGGGCATCAGCACCTGGCCGTGCAGGTCGATGACCTGGGTGGCCGGCTGGCGGAGCTTGAGGATCTGCGCGTCGCTGCCAACGGCGAGGATACGGCCGTTCTCCACCGCCACCGCCTGTTGCAGGGCCTGGCCGGGTTCGGCGGTGTAGACCTTGCCACCATGCAGGATGAGGTCGGCGGCTGCCATCGTTTCCAACGAGGAAAAAGCGCACGCGGCCGACACCAGGGCCGGAATCAGTAGTTTCATCGCAGAGCCTTCGTTATTGTTGATCTGTGACGAAGGTTAAGCAAAAGCCCCGGCGGCTTTAACACCGACTTCCCGCACAACTTCTGTTCCTGTCAGGAAGCAATACCAGGAAATAATCCATGGACAAGATGACCGCCCTCACCATGTTCGTCGCCACCGCCGACCACGGCGGCTTCAGCCGCGCGGCCGAACAGCTGGGCAAGACCCCCTCGGCGATCACCAAGGGCGTGGCGCAACTCGAGGCCGAACTGGGCCAAAGGCTGTTCGAACGCACCACACGGCGCATGGCGCTGACCGAAGCCGGGCACATCTACCTGGAAGGCGCGCGCTCGGCGCTGATGCAACTGCAACGCGCCAGCGAGGAAGTCGAACAGTTGCAGACCGAGCTGCGCGGCAGCCTGCGCATCGCCGCACCACCCTCCTTCGCCCCGGCCTTCTTCAACGCGGTGTGCTGCCGCTTCCTGCGCGAGCATCCGCAGGTGCGCCTGGAGGTGGACCTGGCGGACGAATTCGCCGACCTGGTGGAAGGCGGCTACGACCTCGCCCTGCGCGACGGCCCCATCGACCTGCCGGACGTGATCGCCCAGCCGCTGATCGAGAACCGCCTGATGCTCTGCGCCAGCCCTCGCTATCTCGCCGAAAAGGGGATGGAGGTGACGCTGGAGAACTACGAGCAGCACGACTGGCTGATCTTCCGCCACCCGCTGCTGAACCGGAACTTCTGGTGGGTGCAGAAGGACGGCGAACGCCTCCGCATCCGCCAGCCGGTGCCGCGCATCGCCAGCGACAACTATGACTTCCTGCTGGCGTGCCTGCTGGATGGCCAGGGCCTGCAGTTCCTCCCGCAGTGGAGCGCGCTGCCCTACCTGGAAAGCGGCGAGCTGGTGGAGCAGCTACCCGACTGCTGGCGCGACCAGAGCGCCTTCGGGCCCTGGGTGCATGTGCTCTACCTGCCGCACCGGCGCAGCACGCGCAAGGTGCGGGTGTTCATCGAGTACCTGCGCGAGCACCTGCAGGGGAAGGGGTTGGTCTGAGCCAGGACGAAGGCGTTGGCCCGCGGGTGCGACAACGCACACGAATCTGCCGCCGAGCATAGGAGCGGACATTGTTCGCGAGGCATGACCGGCAGGTTCGCAGCCGCCGGCAAGCGATCGCGGACGGAGTCCGCTCCTACGTGGCGGGTGATGACCTGCAGGAGCACGCATGCGCGTGGTCGCGGGCATGGCCCGCTCCTACAGGTTGAGACCGGCGTTGGGCTGTTCGCGAGCAAGCTCGCTCCTACGAAGAGCGGCTCGAAGCACGGGCTGGGCTGTAGGAGCGAGCTTGCTCGCGAACCCGTCCAGCGCGGTAGGCAGGGCGGATAACCCGCAACAGGCAATCCGCCGCCTCACCACAGCCTTACTTGATGTACCACCCCCACGGCTGGTCGCTGAGGTACTCGGTGACCTGCTTGGTCTCCAGGTAGTTGTCCAGCCCCCACACGCCCAGCTCGCGGCCGATGCCGCTCTGCTTGTAGCCGCCCCAGGGCGCCTGGGTGAAGGTCGGCTGCGAGCAGTTGACCCACACGATGCCTGCGCGCAGCCCCCGGCTCACCCGCTGGCAGCGCGCCGGGTCGGCGGACATCACGGCCGCCGCCAGGCCGAACTGGCTATCGTTGGCCAGGCGCAGCGCCTCGGCTTCGTCCTTGAAGCGGCGCACGGCGAGCACCGGGCCGAAGATCTCCTCGCGCCACACGGCGCTGTCCAGCGGGGCGTCGACGAACACCGTGGGCTCGACGAACCAGCCCTTCTCGCGATGGGCCGGACGCTTGCCGCCAGTGACCAGCTTCGCCCCGTCGCGCACGCCGGCCTCGATGGCCTGCAGCACCTTGGCGTGTTGCCCGGCACTGACCAGCGGGCCGAGCAGCACGCCCGGCTCCAGGCCATTGCCGATGGTGATACGGCGGGCCTCTTCCACCAGGCGCTCGATCAGCCGGTCATGCAGCCCCTCCTGCACCAGCAGGCGCGAGGTCGCGCTGCACACCTGCCCCTGGTTCCAGAAGATGCCAAAGAGGATCCACTCCACCGCTGCTTCGATATCGGCGTCATCGAAGACGATGAACGCCGACTTGCCGCCCAGCTCCAGGCTGACGTTCTTGATGTCCTGGGCCGCCGCCTGCATGATCGCGCGCCCGGTGGGCACGCTGCCGGTGAAGGCCAGCTTGTCCACGCCCGGGTGCGCCGACAGCGGCGAGCCGGCATCGCGGCCCAGGCCGGTGACCACGTTGAGCACGCCCTTGGGCAGGCCCACGGCATCGGCCGCGGCGGCCAGTTCCAGGGAGGTCAGCGGGGTCAGCTCGGAGGGTTTGAGCACGGCGGTGCAGCCGGCGGCGAGTGCCGGCGCGACCTTCCACGAAGCCATCAGCAGCGGGTAGTTCCACGGGATGATCTGCCCGGCCACGCCGACCGGCTCGCGCAGCACGCGGCAGGCGAAACGCTCGTCGGGCAACGCGACCACTTCGCCCTCGCCGTTCAACCCTTCGGCCAGCTCGGCGTAGTAGTCGAAGCAGCCGATGGCGTCGTCGATGTCCCACTGCGCCTCGGGCAGCGGCTTGCCGTTGTCCTGCACTTCCAGGCGGGCCAGGTCTTCGCGGCGGCCACGCAGGTTGTCGGCGATGGCGCGCAGGTAGCCGGCGCGTTCCTTGCCCGTGCTGCGGCCCCACTCGCCCTCGTCGAAAGCCCGGCGTGCGGCCTGCACGGCGCGGTCCACATCCTCGCCGGTGGCGGCGGCGACTTCGGTCAGCACGGCTTCGCTGGAGGGTTCGTACACCTCGAAGCGGCCGCCTTGTGCGGGTGCCTGCCACTGGCCGTCGATATAGAGCTGGTCGCGCATGGGGAGGTCTCCTGAGCGGGTTGGAATGATTGTCGGCCGAGCATAGGGAAATGCGCGTCAGGTTGATAACGCGGGCGCCCTGCATGCGGGCACGCGCGGAACTCCTCGCGGGAGCGATTGGCCTCTCTGGAAAGTTCAGCGTTGTGCTGCCCTCACCCCAGCCCTCTCCCTCAGGAAGAGGGGGCAAATCGTGCCGGCTGATAGCGAAGACTCCCCCTGCACCGAACGGTCCCCTCTCCCCCTGGGAGAGGGCTAGGGTGAGGGCCGATCCGAGCGCAGATGCCTCATGCAGGAGCGAGCTTGCTCGCGAACCGCCCAGCTGCGGAGCCAAGGGAAACATCCGTTCGCGAGCACGCTCGCTCCTACCGGTACGTCACGCGCGCTGTTGCTCCAGGTACGCCTTGGGCGACAACCCCGTCTCCTCGCGGAAGCAGCGGTAGAAGGTCGACAGCGAGCGGAACCCGGCCGCGCGCGCCAGCTCATCGATGCGCGTGACGCTGGTGGCGCCGTCCAGTTGGGCGAGCAGGTGGCGCAGGCGCAGCTGGTTCAGGTACTGGTAGAAACTCAGGCCCAGCACCTGGTTGAGGAAGTAGGAAATCTGGTTGCGCGTGTAGCCGGTGGCCGCCGCGACCTGGGGCATGTCCAGGTCGGGGTTGAGGAACGGCCGGGTCTGCTGGAAGTACTGCTGGATATCGCCGCCGAGCAGGCTCAGCTGCCGCGCCGACAACCCCAGGCGGCTGTCGGCCATGCGCGGTTGCGGCTCGCTGGCGGTTTTCTCCGGCTGGCCGACCAGTGCGGCGTGCTCGTTCACCCGGATGATCCTGCCGTCACGCACGGTGTAGGCCTCGGTGGCGCGGAACGACACCAGGCCCTGGGTGCCGCGCAAGGTCACCTGGTACTGCAGGAAAGCGGTGTCGCCGTCCACGCGCAGGCGGTCGGTGTAGACCTGCGATTCATCGCCGGCCGCCGGCATGCTGGTCTGCAAGTAATCGCGCAACTCGCTCGGCGCAATCCGACGCCCCTGGAAGAAATCGGTGTACTCCACCTGCGGATCGAACAGCGCCATCAGCGCCTCGATGTCGTGCCGACGCCAGGCCTGGTGATAGCGCATCACCACCGCGTGGGTGCTGGCGCTCGCCGGGTCGGGCTGGTAAGGCGTGCCTTCCAGCGTGGCACTCCAGCCCTGTTCTTCGCTCATGCTGTTCCCCTGCCGGTCTGGGCCGGCTTTCCTGCTCCGGGCGTGCCCGCAAAGAGCGGGAAGGCGTATGCCTGAGCCCCCCGGAGCGATTACAAAACTCGGATACGGCCCGAAGACCGCTTTTTCTTCCGACATTCTGCCGGAGTTTTCCGATGACATCCGCCCTTCTTGCGCACGCCATTCCCCGACCCTTCTGGCTCGATACCCTCGATCCCGCTCCCGCCGCGCCGGCGCTGGAAGCCGATCGCCGCTTCGACCTGGTGGTGGTCGGCGGCGGCTTCACCGGTCTCTGGACCGCCCTGCACGCCCGCCTGCGCTGGCCCGGCGCGGGCATCGCGGTGGTCGAGGCGCGGCGTTGCGGCGGCGAAGCCAGCGGGCGCAATGGCGGCTTCTGCGCGCCGAGCATTTCCCACGGCGTAGGCAACGCCTTGCGCCGCTGGCCGGAAGAAGCCGAAACCCTGGTACGCCTGGGCCGTCAGAACCTCGACGAATTCGAGGCGGACCTGAACCGCTTTGGCATGAACGTGGAGTTCGAGCGCCGCGGCAAGCTCAGCGTTGCCGCACAACCCTGGCAGGTCGATGGCCTGCGCGGCATGCAGCGCAACTACCAGCGCTTCGGTATCGACTGCGAGTGGCTCGAAGGCGCGGAACTGGCACAGAAACTCGATTCGCCCCTCTACAAGGCCGGCGTGTTCGAGCCCAACTACGCGCTGCTCAACCCGGCGAAAATGGCTGCCGAGCTGCGCCGGGTCTGCCTGGAGCACGGCATCCAGCTGTTCGAGAACACCCCCGTGCACGAGCTGCACCAGCGTGGCGACCGCTTGCTGCTGCGCTGTGACCGTGGCGAGCTGGAAGCCGGGCAGATCGCCCTGGCCACCAACATCGCGCCGCCGCTGCTGGGTCATCTGAATTCCAGCGTGATCCCGGTGTACGACTACTCGCTGGTCACCCAGCCGCTCACCGACGATCAGCTGCGCGCCATCGGCTGGGTCGACCGCTACGGCATCGCCGACGCCGGCAACCAGTTCCACTACCTGCGCAAGACCGCCGACAACCGCATCCTGTGGGCCGGCTTCGACGCCATCTATCACTTCGGCAGCCGCCGCGACGAAGCCCTGACCCAGCGCCCGGAAAGCTTCCAGCGCCTGGCCGGGCAGTTCCGCGAGGCCTTCCCGCAGCTCGGCCCGGTCGAATTCAGCCACGCGTGGGGCGGCATCATCGATACCTCCGCGCGCACCACGCTGTTCACCGGCTGCGTACTCGACAACCGCGTCGCCTACGCGCTGGGCTTCACCGGCCAGGGCGTGGCGGCGAGCCGTTTCGCCGCGCTCAACATGCTCGACCAGCTGGGCGGCGAAAGCACCGAACGCACCCGGCTGCGCATGACCTCGCAGAAGCCCTTCCCCTTCCCGCCCGAGCCGCTGCGCTACCTCGGCGTGCGCCTGGCGCAGCGTTCGCTGGCCAAGGAAGACCGCACCGGCCGCCGCGACCTGCTGCTCAAGTCCCTCGATGCCTTCGGCGTCGGTTTCGATTCCTGATGGAGAACCCCATGTCCACCCTGCCCCGCCACGTCATCGACTTCGCCAACCCGGACCTCGCCCCGCAGGAGCGCGAGATCAACGACCCGACCATCGTCGATGTGCCGTACCGCAGCCGCAGCTGGCGGCACTTCAGTGCGCCGGAAAAGAACGCCATCGCCGGCATCTGGGAGGCCGGCGTGCACCTGGAACGCTGCGAATGCGACTACGACGAGCTGTGCCATATCCTCGAAGGCACGGTGCGCCTGACCGACGCCGAGGGCGTGGCGAGGACCTTCGGGCCGGGGGATTCCTTCGTGGTCGCGGCGGGGTTCAAGGGCACCTGGGAGAACCTCACGCCGGTGCGCAAGGTGTACTTCATTCTGGGCTGAGTCCTGCGTCTGGACGGTTCGCGAGCAAGCTCGCTCCTACAGGCAACGGTTGCTGTCGGAGCGGATTCATCCGCGATGTCTTTACGGCGGATGCCGATCGCGGACGGAGTCCGCTCCTACGCACCGATTGGCCCCGCGCGAATCGAGCCCACCGGAACGCCCACCAGCCGTACGTCTGCGCACGCGCCACGGTGAAATGAAACGGCTATAACTAGCGGAACGAAACGGCGGGCCGCCGGGTTGCCCCTGCGATGCCCGCCCCGATTGGCCTTTTCCCCAGCCCGGTTCAGGCGTGCCCAGCCTGATCGGCGCGGAGCGGTGCGATGAGTTCCAGAGCTTGGCGATGGGCCCGCAGGTGCCTACCCGGATGCGTCGGCCTGGCCTTGCTGGCCGCTCCGCTCTTCGCCAACGCCCAGTTCACCTGCCACGCCCGCGACGGCACGGTCAGCCACGGCAGCCAGGCGGTTGCCGGCGCGCGCTGCACCCAGCAGCACGGCAAGGCCGGCCAGGGCGTCAAGGCAAAAGCCGCGGCGCCATCCGCGCGCGGCACCGCGTCGGGCGCAGAGCGCATCCGCGTGTACACCTTCGTCCATAACGGCGTGCGCCAGTATGTGAGCCGCCGCCCGGTCGGCATCACCGCGCGGGTCGACGTGCTCGACGTGTACTACATCAAGGGCTGCTACCTGTGCATGGCGCCGAAGGATTTCAACGTCGCGGCCCTGCGCCTGGACACCCGCTCCTACCGGCGGGAAATCGAGTCGGCCTCGACGCGCTATGGCGTCGACCAGGCGCTGGTGCGGGCGGTGATCCATGCCGAATCGGCATTTCAACCCAACGCCGTCTCCATCGCCGGCGCCCAGGGGTTGATGCAGCTGATGCCCGACACCGCCGAGCGCTTCAACGTGAGCGACCCGTTCGACGCCAGGCAGAACATCCGTGGCGGCGTGCGCTACCTGGCCTGGCTGCTCAAGCGCTTCAACGGCAACCAGCGGCTGGCGCTGGCCAGCTACAACGCCGGCGAAATGACCGTCGACAAGTACAACGGCATCCCGCCCTACAGCGAGACGCAAACCTATGTCGCCCGCGTGCAGTCGCTGACTGAGCGTTATCGCAACCATCGCTGACGGGGTGGTTCGGTGAGGGTTCGCGAGCAAGCTCGCTCCTACCCAAGAGCGCGCCGGAGTTTGACCGGGCTGCAGGAGCGAGCTTGCTCGCGAACCGCATGTGAAGCGACGTAGGGCGCATAACCTGGAACAGGTTATCCGCCGGGCCGCCCTGACCCGCGATGGTCTGGCCCATGCTCCGATATCCACCGGAGCGGCGGCGAACCGATCGCGGACGCAGTCCGCTCCTACGCCAAGCCTACCCCTGCGCGCCGGCGGCTCAGGCGAACGTCCACCCCGCCGCTGCCAGCCGCGTATCCAGCGCCGCCAGGTCGGCTTCCACCCGCGCCGCCGGTTCCGGCATGTACGCCAGGGGGTCGGGCAGCGTGGACGGCTGACCGAGGAAGCCTTCCGTCGCGGCGTGCAGGCAATAGGCGCTGTAGGCCGGGTTGTAGCCGCCCTCCTGCACCACCAGCAGGCGTCCCTGGCAGAGTTCGTCGGCCAGCGCACGGGCGCGGCGGGCCAGGCGGTTGAAGCCCTGCATGGTCACCAGCTGGCGGCCGTTGGGGTCGAACTGCGAGGCGTCCAGGCCGTTGGCGATGATCAGCAGGTCCGGTTTGAAGGCCCGCAGCGCGGGCTCGACGAAGCGGCTGAAGACCCACTCGTAGAGCTGGTCGCCCGAGCCCATGGGCAGCGGCAGGTTGAGGTTGCTGCCCAGCCCCGCGCCCCGGCCGCGTTCGTCCGCCGCGCCGGTCTGCGGGTGGCTCGGCCCCCAGGCGCCGTGGTCCATGTGCAGGGATACCGTGAACACCGACGGGTCGTCGTAAAAACCTTCCTGCGTCCCGTTGCCGTGGTGCACGTCCCAGTCGACGATGGCCACGCGCTCCAGCCCCGCCGCCTGCGCCGCCCGCGCAGCGATACCGACGTTGTTGAAGAAGCAGTAGCCGTCAGCCATCGCCGGCGCGGCGTGGTGGCCCGGCGGGCGCACCAGGGCCATGGCCGGGTTGCCGCTCGCCAGCATGCTGTCCAGCGCCGCCAGGCTGGTGCCGGCGGCGGCCAGCAACCCGGCGAGGCTGCCGGCGGACATCAGCGTGGTGCTGCTGAAGCGCTTGCCCTGGGCGTCCGCCGCGAAGATGCCGCGCAGGTAGTCGGCATCGTGAAAGCGCAGCAGCTCTTCTTCCCTGGCATGGCGGCCTTCCTGCCAGCGCAGCGAGCCGGCGACCGGCCCGCGCTGGAGGATGGCGCGCATGTTCAGCAGCCGGGGATTGCTCTCCGGGTGCAGCAGTTGCTCGGCCAGCAGGTCGCTGGGCGGCGCCTCGAAGACGCCGGCGGCGGTGTCGTGGCGCAGCACGTCGTCGTGCCAGAAAACATCCATCGTGTGGCTCATCGGAAACCCTCGGATTCCATCACTGCGCCCGCAAACGCAGGCACGCTTCAAACAGGTTCATACGGGTGTGCATTGGGCCGGAGAACTCGGCGGGCGGCCTAAGACAGTGCTTAGCACGGCAAGGCCGCCCAACGACGTCATACGGCTGAAGGCGAGCCCGTATCAGTCGATGATCGTCAGCTCCGGCGGAATCTCCGACAGGCTCGCCGAGCCCTGCTCGCCGCACAGCACGGTGTCGCCGAGCTTGATGCCGAAGCCTTCGCTGTACAAGGACAGGTTGGGCTCGATGGAGAACGACATGTTCGGCTGGAACACGTGGTCGTCGGCCTCGTCCACCATCATCGCTTCCAGCCAGGTCGGCGGGTAGGCCAGCCCCAGGCTGTAGCCGATGCGATGCACGCGGGTGCGCGAGAGGTCGATGCGGTCGAGGATCTGGTTGCACACGCGGTTGGCCTCGCCCACCGGGGTGCCCGGCGTGGCGATCTCGATGGCGGCGTTGAAGGCCTCGGTGAGCAGGCTCGCCACCTCCTTCACCCGCGGGCTGGGTTTGCCGATCACCGCGGTGCGCATGAGGATGGCGTGGTAGCGGTTGCACACGCCGGCGTGTTCGAGGATCACCACGTCGCCATGGCTGATGGTCTGACGGTGCGGCATGGCGTGGGTCATGGTGCTGCGGCGGCCGGTGGCGCACATCGGGCTGATCGCCGAGTACTCGCTGCCGGCGCGGCCCAGGGCATTGGCGACGATGCCGGCCACTTCCACTTCGGAGATGCCCGGATGCAGCGCCTCGAAGGCCGCCAGCATGCCCTGGTCGGCCATGCGCGCGGCGCTGCGCTGGTATTCGATTTCCTCGGCGGTCTTGATCAACCGGTTCTCGGCGATCAGCGGGCCGGCATCTTCGAAACGCGCTTCGGGCATATAGCCCAGCAGTGCGTTGTACTGCGCCGGGGAGAAGGTCGAGGCGGTCATTTCCAGGCCGATGCGCGCCTGGCTCAACCCTGCCTGGGCGAGCACGTCGGCGACGATCTTCAGCGGGTCCTGCCGGGCGATGTCATAGAAGATCGCCTCGTTGATGCACGACAGCTCCCAGGTGCAGGGCTCCTCGCTGGTGCGGGTGAGGAACACCGGCTCGGCCAGCTTCGGCGAAATGATCAGCGCCTGGTACCAGAGGAAGCCCAGGCTGTCGAAGCCGGTCAGGTAGTTGATGTTGTCCGGGTAGTTGACCACCAGGGCGTCCAGGCCACGATCGGCCATGCGCCGTTTGACGGCGTCGACGCGTTGACGGTAGGTGCGCGCGGGGAAAGCGGTAAGCATGGGGATTCCCTCCTCAGGGACAAGGTGCAAGCGACAGGCAGTTCAGGTGGCGGCCATCGGGCCGCCGGAGGTGGATCAGGAAGGCGGTCGATGCCGTTCGAGGTACATGCGCAGCAGCATCACCGCCAGGGTGAGGACGATCATCAGGGTGGAGACGGCGGCAATCGCCGGGTCGAGGTTGTAGCGCAGGCCGTCCCAGATGCGCTTGGGCAGCGTCACCACGTTCAGGCCGCTGGTGAACAGGGTCACCACCACCTCCTCCCAGCTCATCACGAAGCCCATGAAGAAGCCGCCGAGAATGCCGCCGCGCACGTTGGGCAGCAGCACGTGCCAGAGCGTTGGCCAGAGCCCGGCGCCGAGGGAGCGCGAGGCCTTGTACAGGCTCAGGTCGAGCCGCGCGTAGGCCACCAGCAGGGCGATCACCGCGTACGGCAGCGCCATCAGCAGGTGGCCGAAGCCGACGCCCAGCAGGTGGTCGAGCATGCCCAGGCGCGCGTCGAGGTAGTAGATCGACATGGCCGAGACCACCTGCGGGACGATCATCGGCAGCAGCACGATCAGCGTCAGTACGGTGCGAAAACGCCGCTGCAGCCAGATGCCGGTGGCGAAGAGGAAGGCCAGCGCGGTGGACAGCGCGCCGACCACCAGCGCCAGCCCCAGGCTCTGCAGGATCGACAGCAGCCAGGCGCCGTCGAACAGCGTCGCGTAGTGGCGCAGCGACCAGCCGCCGTCCGGGAAGGCCAGGTAGCGCTGGTTGCCGAACGACAGCGGCACGATCACCAGGATCGGCAGCAGCAGGAACAGCGCGGACAGCCCCAGCGCGGTCCAGGACAACCAGCGCCCCAGCGGCGGGCGCGGCAGTGGCGGCTTTTTCACGCCCTTGGGCATGGCGGAGAGATAGGTTCCCTGCGGAGTCACAGCTCAGTCCTCCCGAGCAGGCGGCGGTAGCCGATGAGTTGTCCGAACAGCAGCGCGCAGCCCACCACCAGCAGCATCAGCACGATGCTCAGCGCCGCGCCCAGGCCCCAGTTGGAAAGCTGGAACATCTGCACGTAGATGTATTCGGCGAGCATCGCGGCCTTGCCGCCGCCCAGCAGCGCGGGGGTGACGAAACAGCCGAGGCTGAACACGAAGACGATGGCCGAGGCGGCGACCACGCCCGGCAGGGTCAGCGGGATGAAGATGTCCCTGAGCGTCTGCCAGTGGCTCGCGCCCAGGCTGCTGGACGCGCGCAGCAGGCTGTCGTCCACCTGTTTCAGCGAAGACAGCAGCGGCAGCACCGCGTACGGCACCATGAAGTGCACCATGCCGATCAGCGCGCCCAGCTCGTTGCGCACCAGCGGCGGCGGCGCGTCGAACCAGCCGGTGGCCATCAGCCCCTGGCTGACCAGCCCCCCGTTGCGCAGCAGCACCAGCCAGGCGAAGGCGCGGATCAGCATCGACAGCCAGAACGGCAGCAGCACGAACAGCTCGATCAGTTGCCGGCCGCGCGGCGTTGCGAAGCGCCAGCGGTAGGCGATCAGGTAGGCGATGGCGACGCTGATCGCGGTGGTCAGCAGGCAGATGCGCAGGGTGCGCCAGATTACCGCCTGCAGGTTGGCGTTATCGGCAATCGCCGCGTAGTTCTGCATGCCCCACTGCGGCAGGCTGAAGCTCCAGCCGAGCACGCCGAGGGTCGGCAGCAGGTAGCCGACCACCACGAGCACAGGCAGGGGCAGGATCAGCAGGCCGTAGACCGGCAGCACGCCCGGTGCGAAACGTCGCATCTCAGCCCCCGATCAGCGCCAGGTAGCGCTCCAGGGTTTCGCCGTAGTGTTCGGCGTGCCACTTGTTGTTCAGCGACACCTGCTTCTTCAGGTTGTCGGGCGCGGTGGGGTTGATCGCCTGCAACTGGGTGCTCAGCAGCTCGTTGGCCTTGAGGTTCACCGGGCCCATGTTGTAGACCTCCATGAGCCTGGCCTGGACTTCAGGACGAAGGGCATAGGCGATGAAGTCCATGGCTGCCTTCGCGCCGGCCGGGTTGTTCCTGGGCACCATCCACACGGACGGCGAGACGATGCCGCCGTCGAAGCTCCAGTCGATCTTGCCGGCGGTGTCGTTCTTCACCAGCTCGGCGCGGGTGTGCCACATCTGCGCCAGGCTCACCTCGCCGTCGCGGATCAGCTGCTGCGACTCGGCGCCGGTGGACCAGTGGGTGGCGATGTGCGGCAGCAACTGTTCGATCTTGCGCAGGGCGCGGTCCACGTCCAGGGGGTAGAGCTGCTCGGGCGGCACGCCGTCAGCCAGCAGCGCGCATTCGAGGTTGGCGCTCATCCACTTGTAGAGGGTGCGCTTGCCCGGGTACTTCTTCACGTCCCAGAAGTCGGCCCAGGACCTGGGCGGGTTCTTGCCGAAGCGTTCGTGGTCGTAGCCGATCACATAGCTGTAGGTGTAGTTGGCGAGGCCGAAGTCATGCACGTCGCCGTAGCCGATCAGCGACCTGTCGACGATGCCGTAGTCGATGGGCGCGAGGAACTGCTCCCTGCCCAGCCGGTAGGACGAATACATCTCGCCGTCGCACACGTCCCAGCGCACCGCGCCGCTGCTCACCTGGGTCTTCAGCGCGCCCTCGGTGGGGCCGCTGCCGTCCACCTTCAGCGCCAGGCCGGACGCCTGGTCGAAGCCGCCGAAGCTCTTCTCGAAGGCCGGCACCGCATCGCCGCCCCAGTTGGCCAGCACCAGGTTGCCGCCGGCGGCGAAGGCGCGCCCAGCGGCGCCGAACGGCAGCGCACTGGCGGCAGCGAGCAGCAGCAGGCTGCGGTTGAAATCGCGGCGGCTGATGCCGGCGCGCTCGCCTTTCTCGGCGGCGATCTCGATGGCGTCTTCGATGAAGCCCTGGCGTTCTTTCATTGTGATTGCTCCCCGATCGTTTGTTTTCGTTATGCGTGTGTCAGGCGGACAACAGGTGGCAGTGCTGCGGCGACCAGCAGCACCAGTAGCGCTGGCCGCGGCGCAGGCTACCCAGCAGCGGGTGCGCTACCGGCAGGCGCAGGTCGAGGCGCTCGCCCTGCTCCAGGCTCAGTTCGAGATTGACGTGGGCGCCCTGGTAGGTGGCGTTGCCCGCGGTGGCGCAGAGGCCGTTGTCGCGGCCGGCGTCCTGCAGCGGGCGCAGGTCGATGTGCTCCGGGCGCACTGCCAGCCAGTGCGTGCCGCTCCGGCTGGCACCGGGCGTGTGCGCCACGCGCAACGGCTGGCCGCGGAAATCGCAGAGCGTGGCTTCGGCCTCGCGACCGACCACGCCCACCTCCAGCAGGTTGGTGTCGCCGAGGAAGTTGGCGACGAAGCGGCTGGCCGGGCGCTCGTAGACCTCGCGCGGAGTGCCGACCTGTTCCAGGCGGCCCTTGTTGAACACGGCGATGCGATCCGACAGCGCGAGGGCTTCTTCCTGGTCGTGGGTGACGAAGACGAAAGTGGTGCCGAAGTCCTTGTGCATGCGTGCCAGCTCGCCCTGCATCTCCTGGCGCAGACGGCGATCGAGGGCGGACAGCGGCTCGTCGAGCAACAGCAGTTTCGGCTTGAACACCAGCGCCCGGGCCAGCGCCACGCGCTGCTGCTGGCCGCCGGAAAGCTGGCCGATGCCGCGCTCGCCCATGCCGGCGAGGCCGACGCGCTCCAGCACTTCGGCGACCCGGCGCTCGATCTCCGCGCCCGGCACCTTGCGGATGCGCAGCGGGTAGGCGACGTTCTGCGCCACGCTCATGTGCGGGAACAGCGCGTAGCCCTGGAACACCACGCCGAACTCGCGCTGGTCCGGCGACAGGCGGGTGATGTCGCGGCCATCCTGCTCGATGCGCCCTTCGCTGGGCTCGACGAAGCCGGCGAGCATCATCAGCGTGGTGCTCTTGCCCGAGCCGGACGGCCCCAGCAGCGTGAGGAATTCGCCCTGGCGGATGCTCAGGCTGAGGTCGCTCAGGACCTGCAGGTTGCCGTAGCGCTTGCCCAGGCCGAGCAAGTCGACGAAATGCTGCATGGCGGATCTCCAGCCGTTTTTTCTTGTTGATCGGGGTTGGCGTGGAGTCATCTTCTGTGCAAATTTAACTAACGACAATTCAATAGATTTCCACCTGAATCGTTAGTCAAATTCACGAAAAAAGGTCCCTCATGCGTCAGAACAGTGCGTTTCGCCTGCCGTCGCTCATCGCCCTGCGCGCTTTCGAGGCACTGGTGCGGCAGGGCAGCATCGGCCGCGCCGCGCTGGAGCTGCACGTCACCCACGGGGCGGTCAGCCACCAGGTGAAGAAGCTGGAAGAGGAACTGGGCGTGGCACTGGTGGAGCGCCAGGGCAAGGGCGTCAAGCTGACCCCGGCCGGGCGCCAGCTGAGCCAGCAGATCAGCAGCGCCTTCGACCAGCTGCGCGACATCCGCCGCGCCCTGCCCACCGAGGAGCCGGCCGGCGAGCTGCGCATCGCCTGCGCCCCGGCGCTGCTGGCGCGGGTGTCATCGCTGCTGGAAAAATTCCTGCGCAACTACCAGGAAGTCGCCCTGCACCTGCTGCCGATGACCAGCGACCTGGGCGACGTGGACATGGTGATCTCCTTCGGCGAGACGCACATCGAAGGCCAGCGCTTCGCCGCGCTGGGCGACATCCGCTACTTCCCGGTGTGCAGCCCGCGTCTGCTCAACACCCAGGAACACCTGCGCAAACCCCGCGACCTGGCGCGCCAGGTGCTGCTGCACGAAGACGACGGCTTCGACTGGAACCGCTACTTCCTCGCCGCCGGCGTGCCCGGCTTGCAGGCGCGGCAGAACGTCTTCCTGCCCGACGCCTACCTGACCATCCGCGCCGCCCTGGCCGGCGGCGGCGTGACCATCAGTGACCACATCCTCGCCGGCGAAGAGCTGCACCAGGGGCGGCTGGTGCGCCTGTTCGACATCGATTTCCCGGCGCCCCACCCCTACTTCCTGATCATCCCGCCCCACGGTAACCAGGCGTTGGCGCGGGAGTTCGCGGATTGGCTGTTGCACGAGCTGGAGGCGATTCCGGCATTTGATTGATGCCGGGGAGTCCTCTGCGCTCTGGACGCGATCGCGGACGGAGTCCGCTCCTACCGGGCACGGTACTTCCCTGTAGGAGCGGGCCATGCCCGCGATCGTGCCCACGGGGCGCTCCTGCAGGTTGATGCGTGTTTACCTTCAGGTACCGACCGGTATGAAACGCCGGCCCTGCCGGCGGATCGCGGGCATGGCCCGCTCCTACAACGGAACATCGGCGCGACTCGCGAGCTCGCTCCCCCAACTATTTTTCGCCCTTCGCTCTCAGAGGGTTTCCAGAGAAACATCCGCGCGCTCCGAATGCCCCGTTCAGGAGGCCGAGTGGAAGCGGAGTTTCAGGGGTTGAGCGACAGGGATGTCGCGAGAGCTGCGATGGGCCAGGGATGGCCCTTCGCAGCGTGCCCCTGAAACTTCGCTTCAACGAGGGAATTTTTCGCCTAGGCGAAAAACCGGATGTCCGGGGCAAGACCTTTGGTTACTTTGGGTCTTTCCAAAGTGACTCGCCCGAGGGGGCGAAACACGAAGCCCACGCGCACGCCGAAGCATTGCTGGAACACTCGCGTCGAAGCGGCCATGGGGTATGCGCCGGCCCTGCCGGCGGATCGCGGGCGTGGCCCGCTCCTACACGGCAACATGTGCATCATGCGGTTCGCGAGCAAGCTCGCTCCTACAGGGTGTCGCGATCCGGCTCTTTGTAGGAGCGAGCTTGCTCGCGAACCGCACGGCACAGTCCGTAGGGCGGATAACGCGTCAGCGTTATCCGCCGTTGCGGTCATTGGCGCTGAAATGCCCCACCCGAAGCAGCACACCCCAACATCGGTGCCAGAACAGCCGCCGGCCCGGCCGGCAGATCGCGGGCGCGGCCCGCTCCTACAGGGGCACGGCATTCGCGCTCAGAGCTTCTTCCCGCCCAGCAGGAAATGCGACAGCGCCGGGATCAGGATCAGCGCCCCCAGCATGTTCCAGAGGAACATGAAGGTCAGCAGGATGCCCATGTCCGCCTGGAACTTGATCGGCGACCAGGCCCAGGTGATGACGCCCGCCGCCAGGGTCACGCCGACCAGCGCGACCACCTTGCCGGTGAAGGCCACGGCCTGCTGGTAGGCCACCGACAACGGCAACCCGGCGCGCTGCAGTTGCAGCTGCACGCTGAGCAGGTACAACGCGTAGTCCACCCCGATGCCCACGCCCAGCGCGATCACCGGCAGCGTGGCGACCTTCACGCCGATGCCCATCATCACCATCAGCGCTTCGCAGAGGATCGAGGTGAGCACCAGCGGCAGCAGCGCCACCAAGGTCGCGCGCCAGCTGCGGAAGGTGATCAGGCAGAAGATGCCCACCGCGGCGTAGACGTAGAACAGCATGCGGTGGTTGGCCTCGCGCACCACGCGGTTGGTCGCCGCTTCGATCCCGGCGCTGCCGGCGGCCAGCAGGAACTGGCGCTCCGGCGTGCTGTTGGCGCGGGCGAAGGTCTCGGCGATGCCAGCCACTTCATCCAGGGTCTGCGCCTTGTGGTCCTTGAGGAAGGCGATCACCGGCATCAGCGAGCATTCGGTGTTGAACAGCTCCGGGGTGTTCACCGAGGCCTGTTGGGCGGCGTAGTTGAGCACGTCCTGGTTGCGCTGCAGGCTGGCGAACTTGGGGTTGCCCTCGTAGGTGCCGGCAGTGATCTGCCGCACGGCGTTGACCAGCGAGGTGGTCGCCTGCACGCCTTCATGCTGTTGCAGCGCCCAGCCCAGGCGGTCGGCGAGGATCAGCGTGCGGTAGTTCAGGCAGCCTTCCGGCGCAGTCTTCACCATCACCGCGAAGAGGTCGCTGGAAAGCGCGTAGTGGCTGGTGATGTAGGCGTTGTCACGGTTGTAGCGCGAGTCGGCGCGCAGCTCCGGGGCGCCGGCATCGAGATCGCCGATCTGCAGGTGCTGGCTGACCAGCAGGCCGCCGGCGCCCAGCAGCGCGGCGATAACCAGGGTGACGCCGGCCCAGCGGCGCTGGGTGAAGCGGTCCAGCAGGTCCCACAGCTTGCCCAGGCCGACATGCTGGTCCGCCTGGCGGTCCTCGCGCAGGGCGCGGGCGGCGGCTTTCGGGCTGACGCCGACGTAGGACAGCGCCACCGGCATCATCAGCAGCGAGGTGAAGATCAGCACCGCCACGCCGATGCTGGCGGCGATGGCCAGGTCCTGGATGACCGGGATGTCGATCAGCATCAGCACGGCAAAGCCCACGGCATCGGACAGCAGCGCGGTGACGCCGGCCAGGAACAGGCGGCGGAAGGTGTTGCGCGCGGCGACCTGCTTGTGGGTGCCGCGGCCGATGTCCTGCATGATGCCGTTCATCTTCTGGGTGGCGTGGGACACGCCGATGGCGAAGATCAGGAACGGCACCAGGATCGAGTATGGGTCCAGCGCATACCCCAGCCACGCCACCAGCCCCAGTTGCCAGACCACGGCCAGGAGCGAGCAGCCGATCACCAGCAGGCTGCTGCGCAGGCAGCGGGTATAGAAGAAGATGATGACGAAGGCAGTGACCACCGCCAGGCCGAAGAAGAACATCACCCGCACCAGGCCGTCGATCAGGTCGCCCACCAGCTTGGCGAAGCCGATCACGTGCAGGCGCACCGGGCCCTTGCCCTCCTCGCCGACGGCGAAGGCGCGCTCGTCGCCCAGGTATTCGTACTTCAGACGCAGGTCGTCGAGGGCGCGGGAGAATTCGCGATAGTCGATGCCCTTGCCGGTGGCCGAGTCGCGGTCCAGCAGCGGCACCACCAGCATGCTGGAGCGGAAGTCGTTGCCCACCAGGCTGCCGACGATGCCGGCGCGGGCGATGTTCTGGCGCAGTTGCCCGATGGATTCGGGCTTGCCGTCGTAGCCGTCGGGCATCACCGGGCCGCCCTGGAAGCCTTCCTCGGTGACCTCGGTCCAGCGTACCGCCGGCGACCACAGCGACTTCATCCAGGCGCGGTCGACGCCGTGGCTGAGGAACAGCTGGTCGCTGATCTGCCGCAGGTTGGCGAGGTAGGCCGGGTCGAAGATGTCGCCCGTGGGATTTTCCACCACCACCCGCACCGAGTTGCCCAGGCCGCGCAGGGCGGCGCGGTTGTCCAGGTAGTTGCGGATGTACGGGTCGCCGTGGGGGATCATCTTCTCGAACGCCGGGCGCATCTCCAGGCGCGTCACGGCCATGTAGCCCAGCACCACGGTGACCAGCGCGATCAGGGCGATGAACAGCGCGCGGTGGTTGAACACCAGGCGCTCCAGCAGGTTCCCGCTGTGGGTGTCAAAGTCCCGCAGTTCGCGGACTACAGGCATCTCGCCTTGCTTCAGGTCGACCATGAGGCTGTCTCTCTATCTCTTGTTCTTATGAGTCTTGAACCGGTGGCACGCCGCTGCGCTCAGCGCACCGGCATGGCGTTCTCGCGCACGCCGCGGGCACCCACCAGCAACAGGCGGCCGGGGCCGGCCACCGCGCCGCTGACGGGCAGGCGCTCGGCCAGGTCCAGGGGCTTGAAGCTGGCGCCACGGTCGTCGCTGACCAGGCCCTGGCCGGCCTGGCTGAACAGGTACAGCCGGCCGTTGGCGTCGAGGCTGGCGGCGGTCAGGCTGACCGGCAGGCCGGTGTCTACCGCGCTCCAGCTCGCGCCGTTGTCGAGGCTGCGGATCGCATGGCCGCGCAGGCCGTAGGCGAAGATCAGGCCGGGTTGCGCGATCACGCCGAAGAAGCTGCCGGCATAGGGCGACGGCAGGGCGACGAAGCGCTGCTGCGGGTCCTCCTGTTGCCGGTCCAGGCGCAGCAACAGGCCCTGCTCGCCAACGATGAACAGGTCATCGCCGCTGGCCGCCATGGCGGTCAGGTGCAGCGCCTGCGGGTTGTCGATGCGATGGTTCCACGGCTCCCAGCTGCGCCCGCCGTCGCGGGTGTGCAGGATCAGGTTGAACGCGCCGATCACGAAGCCTTCGTTGGCATCGCGGAACCACAGGTCGAGGAACGGCTTGTCGGCGCCCTCCTCCTGGTACCGGCGCGCCTGGTCCAGCCAGGTGGCGTTGTCCGGCTGCGGGTGGGCGGCGTAGTAGTCGAGCATCACCTGGCCGACCTGCCGGCCGTCGAGCTGGCGCTCCCAGTGCTGGCCGCCATCGGCGCTGTGCAGCACCACCCCGTCGTGGCCGACCGCCCAGCCGTCCTGCGGCGTGGGGAAGCGCACGGCGGTGAGGTCGGAGCTGACCGGCACCTCGGCCTGGCGCCAGCTGGTGCCGCCATCGTCGGAATAGAGAATGTGGCCGCGCGGGCCGACGCTCACCAGGCGCTTGTCGGCGCGGGTGACGGCCAGCAGCGGCGCGCGGGAGGGGTTGGCGCTGTGGGGCGCCGGCTGGTCGAGGACGTCGACGAACGTCTCGGCCTTCTCGCCGGCCTGGGCGCCGCCCGCCAGCAGCAAGGCGCCCAGGATCAGCAGGCGCTTGAAGGGGATCTGCATGAAGCTTTCCTCACAACTCTCTTCGCATCGTTTCCTGCCGCTTTCGCCGCAGGAACCGCGGCGGCCCCGCGCTGCATGCGGGGGCCGCCGCGTCCAGGGTCAGCGAATGCCGCTGCCGGCCAGCGCCTCGGGGGACCACTGGGTCTTGGCCAGGGGGTCGATGTAGCTGATGCCGCCGTACGGGCCGACGACGCCGTTGATGTTGTAGGAGCCGGCGGTCAGGTCGTAGATCATGAACGGCGTGGCGTCCGGGATGCGCTTGTCGTAGCTCTGGCTGAGGAAGGCGAAGGAGCCGCGATAGAGCTGGCCACGGGCGTCGTACTGGTCGGAGGCCAGGGCCACCCAGCTGTCTTCGTCGAGGTAGAAGCGGCGCTTGGCGTAGATGTGCCGCGCGCCGGACTTCAGGGTGCCTTCGACGACCCACACGCGGTGTTTTTCCCAGCGCACGTAGTCGGGCGCCAGGTGGTTGGGCGTGACCACCGGCTTGATGTCGCTGGCGTAGGTCAGGCGGTAGGTGTTGTAGGGCACGATCATTTCCTGCTTGCCCACCAGCTTCCAGTCGTAGCGGTCCAGCGCGCCGTTGAAGACGAACACGTCATCGTAGGTGCCGGCGCCGGCCATGCCGGGGTTGGGGGTGTCGTAGGCGAGGTTCGGCGCCAGCTTCACGCGGCGCTGGCCGGGCAGGTACTGCCAGGCGCGGCGTGGCTGCTGCAGCGGGTTGGCGGCGTCCTTGAGCATCATCGCCTCGCCGGCGCGGCGGGCCGGGCCGCTGTAGTACAGCTTCATCTGGTAGTAGACCTCGGAGCCCTTCACCGGCTGGGTGAGGTCCTCGTACACCGGGTAGTTGATGAAGGCCTGGCCGGTGGTGGCGAGGTTGGCGCTGCCCGAGGCATCGACGTTCCAGGAGTCGTACTTGGCCTTGATGTTCACCCCCTGGTAGCGCAGCAGGAAGTTCCACATGGCCTCGGCGCCGGTCTTCGGAATCGGGAACGGCACGCCCGGCAGCGCGTTGTCGATGGCGGTGCCGCCTTCGAGCGATTGCGCGGTGACGGCGTTCTTCCTGCTGTTCTCCAGCACGGTGTCCGGCAGCGCGGCGCTGCGGTGGGTCGGGTAGACGTCGACGCGGAAGGTCGGATAACGCTTGGCCAGCTCGACGGTGGTGGCCGACAGCTCGTTCTTGTACTGCTCGACGTTCTTGCCGTCGATCACCAGCACCGGCTTGTCGCTGGCGAACGGGTCCGGGCGCATGCTGTCGCCGGCCTTGAAGCTGGCCGGGGCGGTGGTCAGGCCGCCGGCGTAGGCGGGAATCGAGCCATCGCTGCTGGCGGCTTTCTCGGCGCCGACCAGGGTCAGGGTGCTGCCGAGCTGGGCGGCATCCTGCGGGGAAACGGCAGCCTGGGCCAAGCCGCAGAGGGACAGGCCGAGGGCAGTGGCGATCAGGGTGGGTTTGAAGTTCATGCTGTGTTTCTCCTGCTTCGTGGGCGAAGCCTGGGGTGAAATCAGAAAGTGGCCTTCAGGGATGCGGTGACCATGCCGCGGTCCTTCAGCAGGGGCGCAAGGCCCGCCTGCGAGGTGATCTGGCCGGGGATGCACTGGTACTGGCCGTTGGCGCCGGGGGTGTTGTTGTCGCGGCCGCTCTCGCAGGTATCGAAGGGGCCGAAGGCGTCGACGTATTTCAGGTCCAGGCGGTATTTCTGGTGGAAGTCCGCGGCCACGCCGACCGAGTAGCTGCCCGCGTCTTCGTTACCGCCCAGCTGCACCGCCGAGTTGCCGTGCAGGCCGACGTTGTAGGACATGGGCATGGACAGGTCGACGCCGGGGAAGGCCTGGTACCAGGTCGGGGTGAAGTTGGCGGACATGGCGTAGGCGTTGGTGGTGACCTTGTCGACGCCGTGGTAGCTGGAGTCGCCCTTGAAGGTCTGCTGGCCTTCGGTGACGTCCACCAGGTGCGTCAGGGTGCCTTCCACCGCCAGCGACGAGGCGTCCCACAGCGGGGTGGCGCCGAAGGTCACCAGGCCGTTGAGCACGACGTGGAAGGTCTTGCCGCGGGCAAGGCCGGTGTCGCCGTCGCTGGGCATCTCTCCGATCAGGTTGGCGCCGTTGATCGCGCCGCGCTTGGCCGCGGCATAGAGCGTCGGGTTGACCGTGGTGAAGTTGCTCGCCAGCGGCATGTTCTCGCGGTAGTTCAGGTCCATGCCGACGCTGACGCCGCCGACTTCCTTGGACAGGCTGATGCCGTAGATGTCGATGTCGTCGGCGTAGGCGGTGACGTAGTTCATCCCCTGCAGGCCGGCGAGGCCCGGCTTGTGCAGGTTCGGCGCATTCACCAGCACCGCCGGCAGGGTGTCGGAGGTCTTGCGGTAGTAGAAGCCCAGGGTGCCGTCGAGCCATTCCGGGCTCCACTTGGCCATCAGGCCGAAGTCGCCGGTGTTGTCCGGCTCGCGGTCGTGGCCGCGCGGCGCGCCATAGAAGGCGTTCTGCGCCGGCAGCGGCAGCCAGAAGACGTTGCCGCCGTCGTTGAGCATGTCGTAGGGGCCCATGTAGGTGCCGCCTTCGGGGAAACGCGAATTCTCGAACTCGAGGAAGTACTGCGCGGCCAGGGTCAGCTCGGGGTTCACCGTCAGCGAGGCGGACAGCTGGTTGCGCGGCATGAACAGCTCCTTCGCCTCGGTGCCGGGCACGTTGTACAGCTTGCCCAGGTCCAGGGCCGACTGGCCGTAGTTGATGCCGTTGGCGGCGCTGAACAGGGTCTCGCCCCAGTAGATGGTGTGGCGGCCGAGCTTGCCGCTGAGCTGCATGTCGTCGCCGACCTGGTGGCTGGCGAAGACGAAGGCATCGAGCAGCTCGCCGGACGGGCCGTTGTAGTAGCGGTCGGCGAAGTTGCTCAGGCCGTGGGTGGCCGGCTGCGCGCCGCGCGGGGCGATGACCGTGCCGTTGCGGCTGACCAGGTGGCCGGCATTGCCTTTCTGGCCGGGGAACGGATTGTCCGAGCCGACATCATCGTAGGCATGGTCGTACCAGCCGGCGGCGGACAGGCGGAAGCCCATGCTGTCGCGGTAGACGAAGTCCAGCTCGCTGAGCAGGTCGAAGCGCTGGGTCACCGGGCTGCCGGAGGAGAAGTTGCGGTCGCCGTCGTTGGTGTTGGCGGTGCCGGCGATCTTGCTGTTGGGCGACTCGACGCGCTGTCCATAGCTGAGCTTGACGGTGTTGTCGAAGCGGATCGACAGGTCCGGGTTGCCGGTGTCCAGCTCGAAGGCCTGCAGCGGCTGCCCGGCCATGGCGGCGAGGACTGCGCTCGCCAGCAGGCAGCGTTGCAGGGGGCGGTGCGGGTTGCTCTGATGATGCATTCTCGTGCTCCGTTTCTTGTTGTGGTCGGGACGCTTTCCGGGCCCGTCCCGCGGCCCCTCCCCCCTGCGCCGGAGCGCACGGGGGCCTGCCCCGGCGCGAACGCCGGAGCCGGAGGTTGCTCGGTTGGATCAGGTATCCAGCAGCTGGATCAGCTCGTCGGCCTGGGGCCAGTCGCCGTATCCGGAGGCCGGGTTGAGATGGCCGACGCGGCCCAGCTCCACCACGCTGGCTCGCCAGTGGCGGGCCATGCGCTGCACGGCTTCGGGCGTCGCCAGCGGGTCGTTGTCGCTGCAGGCCACCAGCGCCGGGAATGGCAGCGGCTCCAGCGGCAGCGGCGCCCAGCCCATTTCGGCCAGCACCTCGGGCTTGGGGTAATGGGCCGGCCAGTCGCCGTCCAGGTCTGGCGGGGTGGCCAGCAGCGCACCCTTGATCGGCCGGCTGTAGCGCGCCGCCCAGTGGGCGACCATCAGCACACCGGCGCTGTGGGCGACCAGGATCACCTCGCCGTCGATGCTCTGCAGCTCGCGCTGGATGGCCTCGACGCGGGCGTCCAGGTCCAGCTTGTTCTCGGTCAGCGGCGGTACGCAGCGGACATTGGGCAAGCGATGCTGGAGCAGGGTCTGCCAGTGCTCGGCGACGTGGTCGCGCAGGCCGGGGACCAGGAGGACGGTGGTGGAGGAGTTGTTGTGGCTCACCGGTTCACCTTTGGGTGATTTCGAACTTGTTGGACAGACAGTAGAGCCGCACCGGTGGCAGTGCTTTGCATTGAGCGTCAGGCACTTCGCATTTGGTGACAGGCCCCGGCCAGCCTGCTGTCCCGCCGTGCCCACGGCATTCGGGCGTAGCGGGACGCACGGCGCATTCCAGAGCGGCGCAGGCACTGGCCGAAGTGAGAACTTTCGTACACGATTGGTTACAGCTGTCGCTAGAATCAGAGGTCATCGACCCAGCAGCGTGCACTCCCCTCGCCAGGCGTCCCCGGACCCTGCCGGCGCGGAGCCCCACAAGAACAAGAAGGCGATTCCCGCATGACCCCCATGGTTCGCATTGCGGCCCTCACCAACTACCTGGAAGTGGCCCGACACCTGGGCCTCAACCCGCAGCAGCAACTGAGCGCGGTGGGCCTTTCCCAATCCATGCTTGAGCACCCGGAGCAGCGCATCCCCGTCTCCACCGCGGTGACCCTGCTGGAGGAATCGGCGCGCATCAGCGGTTGCGAAACCTTCGGCCTGCGCATGGCCGAATCGCGCCAGCTCGCCGATTTCGGCGTGATCAGCCTGCTGCTGTCGCACCAGGCGACCCTGCGCGAGGCGATGGACACCATCATCCGCTACCGCCACCTGCTCAACGAATCCCTGGCGCTGTACGTGGACCAGGAAGGCAAGCTGGCGATCCTGCGCGAAGAACTCCTCACGGTGCCGCCGATGCCCATGCGCCAGGGGTTGGAGCTGGCCCTGGGGACCCTTTACCGGCTCTGCGCCGCCCTTCTCGGCCCGCACTGGCGGCCGGTCAGCGTGAACTTCAGCCACGACGCCCCGGCGGACCTGCAGGTGCATCGCCGGTTGTTCGGCTGCAAGATCGAATTCGGCAGCGAGTTCAACGGCATCGTCATCCCCGCCGCCGACCTCGACGCCGCCAACCCCATGGCCGACCCGGCCATGGCCCGGCACGCGCGCAGCTTCGTCGACTCCCTGCCCGGCGCCACCGACGGCAGCACGCTGAACGAGGTGCGCAAGTCCATCTACCTGCTGCTGCCCATGGGGCGCGCGACCATCGAGCAGATCGCCCAGTCGCTGGGCCTGAACGTGCGCACGCTGCAACGGCGGCTGGAGGACAACGGCGTGACCTTCTCCGACCTGATCAACGAGGTCCGGCGCGAGCTGGTACTGCGCTACATGGAAAACCCCCGCTATTCCCTGGGACGCATCGCCGATCTGCTGGGGTATTCGATGCCCAGCTCCTTCACCCGCTGGTTCGCCGTGCAATACGGCATGTCGCCGGCGGCGTGGCGCAAGGAGCATCTGGGGAGGGAGACGGAGTGAGTGCCTCCTGAGAGGAACGATGCCGTGCGGTTCGCGAGCAAGCTCGCTCCTACAAGGTGAACTTCGGTGTGCTCTTCGCAGGAGCGAGGGGGACGCCATCGTTATTGCTCCTGAACCCACTCGAAACGCCGGCCCTGCCGGCGGATCGCGGGCATGGCCCGCTCCTACAGGTCGGCGCCGGTACGTAGGGCGGATCAACCGGCGAAGCGCAACATCCCCAGCACCAGCACCGCCAGGAACGCCGTCTCCCCCAGCATCAACAGGATCGGCTTGATCCCCACCGTCGCCAGCGCGCGCAGCTGGGTCTTCATGCCCAGCGCCGCGATGGCGATCACCAGGCACCACTGCGAGAGCTTGCCGCCCGCCAGCTGTACCGCCGGCGGCAGGTAACCGGTGCTGTTCACCGCCGCCAGCAGCACGAAGCCCACGGCGAACCACGGCAGCAGTGGCGGACGCTTGTCGCCCGGCTCCACGCCACGGGCGCGGGTGATCATCGCCGCGCAGAGGATCACCGGCAGCAGCATCGCCACGCGCATCAGCTTGACCACCGTGGCGCTGTCGCCGACCTCCTTGGAAATGCTGTAGCCGGCGCCCACCACCTGGGCCACGTCGTGGATGGTGCCGCCAAGGAAGATGCCCGCCTGCAGCGGCGGCAGGCCCAGCGCCTTGACGATCATCGGGTAGAGGATCATCGCCAGGGTCGACAGCGCCGACACCCCGAGCACGGTGAACAGCGTGGCCTTCTCCTTCTGCGTGTGGGCCGGCAGGGCCGCTGCCAGTGCCAGCGCCGCCGAGGCGCCGCAGATGGCGGTGGCGCCACCGGTGAGCAGCCCGAAGAGGAAGTTGAAGCCCATGGCGCGGGCCGCGGCGATGGACACCAGGATGGTCACCGTCACCAGCACCACCACCATGATCACCGGCTGCCAGCCCAGCTCGGCGATCTGCCCGAAGGTGATGCGGATGCCCAGCAGCGCCACGCCCAGGCGCAGGATTTCGCGGGCGGTGAATTCGATGCCGGCCTTGCACACGCTGTCGGCGGAGAGGAAGTTCATCGCCAGCCCAAGCAGCAGCGCGAACAGCATCACCGGCGCGCCGTAGTGCTCGGAGAGAAAGGTCGCGGCAGCAGCCACCATGGCGCTGACCAGCAGGCCGGGCAGCAGGGTTCGGCTGCGCGAGCCAAGGGCCGTGAGGGTCAGCGTGGTCATGCCGGCACCTCCTGCCGCGCCGCCACAACGTAGCAGGCATCGGCGCGCCACTCGATCTCGTAGCGCTTCAGTCCGAAGCCCTTGATGCCGGCGGGGCAACCCGTGGCAAGATCGAAACGCAAACCGTGGGCCGGGCACTGCAGCCAGCGGCCGTCCAGGCGTCCACTGAACAGCGAGGCGCCGGCGTGGGGGCAACGGTCGTCGATGGCGTGCAGTTCGCCGTCGATATCGAACAGCAGGATGATGCCTTTCTCGTGATGGATCAGACTGCGCCCACCGCGCGCCGGCAGGCGCTCGGCGGGAATACGGATCGAGCAGCTCATGCCGGGATCGCCTCCGGGTGCTGGCGATCCATCGCTCGATGGAGGGCCGCCAGCAGCTGCTCCGGGCTCTGCCCGCCGAGGGCGAAGGCGCGGCCTTCGAGGAGGAACATCGGCACGCTGGAATCGGCCAGCGCCACGCGGCGGCCGATGAACTGGCGCGCGCCATCGGCCAGGGCGTCGTCGAAATCGGCGACGTTGAAATCGCAGGCGCGCAGCAGGCGACACAGGGTGTCGCGGTTTCCGATGTCCGCGCCCAGCTGGAAGTGCGCGCGGAAGATCATCTCCAGCAGCTGTTCCTTCTGGTTGTCGCTGCCCACGTGCACCGCCCGCTGGAACACCCGGTGCGCATAGGTGGTGTTGGGCATGGTGAGGATGCGTTCGAGGTCCAGGTCGACCTTGGCGGCCTCGGCCGCGCGGCGCACTTCACCCATGCGCGCCCGCACGGCGCGCTTGCCGCCCAGGCGGCGCTGGTAGAACTCGGCGAAGGGCTCGCCGTCCAGGGAAATCTGCGGCAGCAGTTGCAGGCCGAGCCAGTTCACCCGCACGTGCAGCTCGGGGCGCTGGCGAGCCAGCAGGCGCAACGCGACGTCGAGGTTGCGCTTGCCGATCAGGCACCAGGGGCAGATGAAGTCGAAGGTCATGTCGAGGTTGAGAGTCGGCATCACGCGCCCTCCTCTTCGCCGCGCAGGCGGCGGATATCGCGGTGGTAGTGGCGCCGGGCGTAGAGGAAGACCAGCGCGGCGAGAATGCTCAGCAGCGGGACCAGCTGGAAGGCGCGGTCCAGCCCGAGGTGGTCGGCCAGCACGCCGGTGAGCAGCGGGCCGGGCGCCAGACCCAGCAGGTTGTTGGCCAGGGTCAGGGTGGCGAAGGCGGTGCCGTGCACGGCCGGCGCGGTGAGGTTGGCGACCATGGCGCCGGACGGCCCGGAGGTGCCGGCGGCAACCAGCATGCCCAGGGCGATCAGGCTCAGTTGCGCGGTGCCCGGCGGCAGGTGGAAGGCCACCGACAGCAGCAAGCAGCTGGCCAGGCAGAAACCGATGGCGAGAATGATCTTGCGCGGCGGGTCGCTGCGCCCCAGGCGGTCGCAGAGGATGCCGCAGAGCACCATGCCGCTGCCGCCGACCAGCACGATGACCGCGGAGATCATCCCGGCCTTGCCGGTGTCCAGGTGGTAGTAGCGGTTCAGGTAGCTGGGGATCCATACCATCACCGCGGCGGCGACGAACAGCTGCAGGCCGCTGCCCAGGTACGCGGCGATCACCGAGCGGCTACCGAACAGGCTGCGCAGCGAGCGGCCGCCGGCCTGGCGCGGCGCCTCGGCGGCGGCCACCGGGGCAATGCGCTTCTCGCTCACCACCAGCGGGTAGAGCAGCGCCAGCAGCAGGCCGAACAGCGCCATGCCGGCGAAGGCCCAGCGCCAGCCCAGGTGCGCGGCGAGTACGCCGCCCAGGCCCATGCCCAGCACCGAGCCGAACATCCCGCCGGCCATGAAGGCGCCGGTCAGGGTGGCGCGCAGGTGCGCCGGGAAGACCGAGATGACCACAGCGATGCCGACGCTGCCGTAGGCGGCCTCGCCGACGCCGACGAAGAAGCGCGCGGCGAACATCTGCGGGAAGGTCTGCGCCACAGCGCAGCCCAGGGTGGCGAGGCTCCAGAGCATGGCCATCAGCGCCAGGCTGCGCACGCGCCCCCAGCGGTCGGCGAGCAGCGACAGCGGGAACGTCAGCAGGCCGACCATCACCGCGACGATGCCGCTGAGCAGGCCGAGCTGCGCATCGCTCAGGGCCCATTCGACCTTGAGCAGCGGGAAGACGGCATTGAGCACCTGGCGCGACATGTAATCGGAGATCAGCAGGCCGAAGGTCAGGGCGAACACCACCCAGGCGTAGCGGCGCGGCACGCTGGGCACGGTGGCAGGGATGTCGCCCAGGGCGACGGAGTGGATGGCCATGGTGCTAGCTCTCCAGGTGAGTGGGTGGATTCTTGTTGTTTTGGGTTGTGGATCAGCCCCTCTCCCTAACCCTTTCCCTGAAGGGAGAGGGGACCGTTCGGCGCAGGAGGAAACCATCGCGTCAGCCGGCACGGACAGCTCCCTCTCCCTTCGGAGCGGGGCGCGCAGCCAGGGCTGGGGAGAGGGCCGTTATCAGCCGTCTCTGGTTACAGCCAATCTGTCACGCGCGAAGCGGGACGGACTTCTGGCCCGGCTGGCGGTTGGGCGCCATGCCGTTCATGCGCAGGGTTTGCTCGACGCTGTCGTACTGCACGCCGATCTTGTAGATGGCGCGCGCTTCCTTGCCGTTGGCGACCTCGCGGCCCAGCTCGTGGGCGACGCGGACGCACTGCTGGATCTGCTCCACCGAGGTCATGCGCTGGCCGTGCTGGCCGATGATGGTGTCCTCGATGCCGCAACGCGGGTGCAGCCCCATGGCCATCGCCATCATGTTGAACGGCAGGACGTTCTTGAGCAGCGACTCGGCGGTGACGGTGGCGCCGTCCGGTGCGCGGTGCACGAAGTTCATGAAGTTGAACGGGTTGGGGCCGTCGAAGCCGCCGCCGATGCCGATCCAGGTCAGGTTCAGCGGGCCCTTGTAGACGCCCTTGCGCACCAGGCGCTCGAGGGTTTCCAGGGCGTGCATGCCGGTGAGCTGGAAGTGCGGCTGGATGCCGGCGGCCTGCAGGCGCTTCAAGTGCTCCTCGACCCAGGCCGGGCCGGCCGGCACGGTCATCTCGCTGTAGGCCGCCTGGTACAACGGGTTCTCCAGGGAGGTGCCCTTGAGGTACTCCGGGTAGAGCAGCTCCATGATGTTCATTTGCGTGGTGTTGATCGCCACGGTCACCTGGTCGGGCTTGGGCGTCAGCTCGGCGAGCATGTGGCGGGTGTCGTCGGACAGCCACTTGGCGGCTTCGCCGTCGCTTTCGGGGGCGAAGGAAATCGAGCCGCCGACCTGGATGATCATGTCCGGCACGGCTTCGCGCACGCCGGCGATCAGCTCGTTGAACTTGGACAGGCGCTTGGAACCCTTGCCGTCCAGCTCGCGCACGTGCAGGTGGAGCACGGTGGCGCCGGCTTCGTAGCAGTCGACGGCCTTCTGGACCTGCTCGTCCATGGTCACCGGGATGTCCTCGGGGAAGTCCTCGGGCATCCATTCCGGGCCGTAGGGAGCGGTGGTGATGACCACCTTGTCCTGGTTCTCGGGGTGCAGCGAATCGTCGAAGAATTGCATGTCGGTCTCCGTAATTGTTCTTGTCGGGCTCTGGGTGCAGAGGGTCAGAAAGGCTTGTCGCCGATGATCCCGGCGCGCTCCATGCGGCGCACGCAGGGCGGGTAGTCCATCACCGCGTAGTGCTGGGTACAGCGGTTGTCCCAGATCGCCACGTCGTTCCTCTTCCAGCGCCAGCGCACCTGGAATTCGGGGATGTACACCTGGCTCACCAGGTAGCGCAGCAGGTCGGCCGCGCCGGGGTTGGCGTCCTGGCCGAAGCGCACGTTCTGCGGGGTGTGGTAGTTGGTGAAGTGGGTGGTGAAGGCGTTGACGAACAGCACCTTCTCGCCGGTTTCCGGATGGGTACGCACCACCGGGTGCTCGGCGTCGGGGTACAGCGCCTTGAGCGCCAGGCGCTTGTCGATGGGCATGGCCGCGCCGAAGCTGGCCTCGATGCTGTGGCGCGCGCGCAGCTTGGCGATGCGCTCCTTGATCTCAGTCGGGAGCATCTCGTAGGCCAGGGCCATGTTCGCCCACATGGTGTCGCCGCCCACCGGCGGGCATTCCACGCAGCGCAGGACGCAGCCCATGGGCGGCGCCTCGCGCCAGGTGGCGTCGGTGTGCCAGGCGTTCTCGTAGCGGTCGTTGGGCAGGTCCGGGGTCTTGTAGATGCGCACCAGGCCCGGATGCTCCGGGTCGCTGCCGGCCACCGGGTGGTCTTCCAGCTCGCCGAAGCGACGGGCGAAGGCCACGTGCTCGGCGCGGCTGATGTCCTGGTCACGCAGGAACAGCACCTTGTGCTTGAGCAACAGCTCGCGCAGTGCGGCGAACAGTCCTTCGTCGCGGGAGGCGTCGCCCAGGTTCACCCCGGAGATTTCGGCGCCGATGCTGCAGGTCAGACGTTCTACGTGCATGGCGGCGCCCTCAGATGACGAAGATCGACGAGCCGGTGGTCTTGCGCGACTCGAGGTCGCGGTGGGCTTGCACGGCGTCCGCCAGCGCGTAGTGCTGGTTGATCTCGATGCGGATGTCGCCGTTGCCCACGTGGGTGAACAGCTCGTCCAGCAGTGCCGCCTTCTCCGCCGGGTCGGCGATGTAGTCGGCCAGGGCCGGGCGAGTGAGGAAGATCGAGCCCTTCATCGCCAGCAGCACCGGGTCGAACGGCGGGATCGGGCCGGACGCGGTGCCGACGCAGACCATCAGGCCACGGCGCTTGAGCGACTCCAGGGAAGTCATGAAGGTGTCCTTGCCGACGCTGTCGAAGACCACGTCCACGCCCCGCCCGTCGGTCAGCTCGCGCACCCGCTCGGCAACGCCTTCCCGGCTGTAGTTGATGACGTGTTCGCAGCCGTGGGCGAACGCGATCTCGGCCTTGGCGTCGCTGGAGACGGTGCCGATCACGCGCAGGCCGAGCAGCTTGGCCCACTGCGAGACGATCAGCCCGACACCGCCGGCAGCGGCGTGCAGCAGGATGCTCTGGCCCGGCTTGAAGTCGTGGATGCGGCGCAGCAGGTAGGCCGAGGTCAGGCCGCGCATGGTCATGGCGGCGGCGGTTTCGAAGGCGATGTTCTCCGGCAGGCGGATCAGCGGCGCCGCCGGCACCAGGCGCTCGGTGCTGTAGGCGCCGAGGGTGTTGATGAAGCCGGTGTAGGTCACGCGGTCGCCGGGCACCACGTTGGTCACGCCCTCGCCCACCGCCACCACCACGCCGGCGGCTTCCACGCCCATGCCGCTGGGCAGCGGGACGGCGTAGGTGCCATTGCGGAAGTAGGTATCGGCATAGTTCAGGCCCACCGCCACATGGCGGAGGCGCACTTGCCCCGGGCCGGGCTCGCCGACCTCCACGTCCTCGTAACGCAGGACGTCGGGTCCCCCTGTTTCATAGAAACGAACGGCTTTGGCCATGGCCGGAATCTCCAGTTGTCTTGTTGTCGTGGGCGCTTTCGTTTGGAGCGGGCAAGCGCCTTTGAGCGGACAATAGGCAGGGGCCGGTCGGGAAGCTTCACATCGTGCGACAGGGGCTTTTCATTTCATGACAGGGCCGGTACGGCGTGGCCTGGGCGCCGTACCGGCCCTGTAGGAGCGGGCCATGCCCGCGATCCGCCGCCAGGGCCGGCGTCTCTGTCCCGCCAGCGCACGCCACCGGCTTTCCCCGGTCGCCTTGCGGGCCGCCGCGGAGGACTTCGCGGACAAGGTCCGCTCCTACGTTGTAAGCAGCCTGCGATGACCCTCATGCAACGGTGTTTCCCTGTAGGAGCGGGCCATGCCCGCGATCCGCCGGCAGGGCCGGCGTCCGGCCTGCGGGGCCATTCGTTGGTTTCGCCTGGCGCTCCGCAGCTGCCGCTCGGACTTCGCGGACAAGGTCCGCTCCTACCGACGACTTCAGCGCAAGCGGCGGCCCTCTCCCTAGCCCTCTCCCTGAAGGGAGAGGGGACTGAATCGGTGCCGGCTGAAACTGTGGCGTCAGCCGGCTCGGATACTCCCTCTCCCTTCAGGGAGAGGGAGCCGTCCGTACCGGCCGACGTCTTGGTCCCCACCTGCACCATACGTCCCAACACCCGCCCGAAAAGAAAAAGGGCCGCCAATTGGCAGCCCTTCCCCTTCACCAGGCGGCCTACTTCAGCTCGCGCAATTTGCTGTAGGTCAGGCGCATGTCACGGGCCCAGCCGTCGAGCACGCCCTTGAAGTCGCCGGCGGTCATGGCCTGGGTGTCGTTTTCCAGCGCGTGCCCGGTACCCTTGCGCACCACCTGGGCGACCACGCGGCTGGAGGGGCCGTCGAGAATCGCGGCTTCGGTGCCGATCTGGGTGTCCTGGTCGCGGATGCCGGTGGCGGTGCTGACGCCGGCGGCGATCAGGGCGATCGGGATCACCTCATAGGGCTTGAGCGACTGGGTGTGGCTGCTCACCGCGGTGATCGCCGGGCGCAGCACCAGGGTGCCCGGGCCGGGCTTGTCGACCACCTGCAGCACCTGGCCCAGCTCGCGGCGCAGCGCCTTGTCGTAGTAGTCGGTGATCTGCGTCATGGTCGCCTGCGAGAGCTGCTCGGTGGCCTTGGGCGCGGGGTAGAACTGCGAACGCTCGATGACGATGCTGCGGTAGTTCATCAGGTTCAGCGTGGGATCGACCCAGGCCAGCACCTTGTTGCCCGAGGCGTTTTCCTGCTCGGTGAGACGGGAGTAGTCATACAGGAAGCCGGAGTATTCCTCCGGCTGGACCTGCTTTTCCGCGCAGCCTTGCAGCAATGGCAACAGCAGGAGGGACAACAACGCGACATAGGACTTCATAGGGTTCTCCGGTTGAGATATCGATGTCGCCAGGTTGTACGGCAGGAGACTGCGCTACCCCCTCCCCCGCGTTGTTTCGCGTGCCGGCGAGCGCCCGCACGCTGGCGCCCCGGTGGGGCGCCGCAATGCTCGCCATCAGTGGAACGGGAAGATGTAGTTCATCCAGGCCGCCATGCGCAGAAGGATCTTGCGCATGATCGCCACATGGTGGAAATGCTCGCTGTAGAGCGCCGCCTGGCCATAGGCGCCACCGGGCATCAGCGAGGCGTAGGGGGCGAATTTCGGGTCGGTGATCTCGATGATCACCGGCACCCGCCCCGGCGGTGGCGAGCCGCTGTAGCTGATCAGCGTGCCCGACGGCTGCACCTGGCCCTCGCCGATCACCGCGATGACCTGCTTGACCTTGCCGGCGAAGACCTCGCCAGGGATGCCATCGAACGCCACCTCGGCCTCGTCGCCTACGCTCAGGCGCAACTGGCTGTTCTGGCGCATCCACGCGGTGAAGTACGGCCCCTCTTCCGGCACGAAGACCATCGACGGGCGCAGCGGCAGCCGGGTCGCCATCATCCCCGGGCGCAACGACACGTGGGTGACGAAGCCGCGCGACGGCGCACGCACCACGGTGTTGTCCAGCTCGAACTGGGCCAGGCCCTGCTGCGCCGTGAGGTCGTCCACGCGGGCGGTAGTCAGGTCGACGTCGCGCTTGTTGCCGACGTTGCGCACGGCCAGCTCGCGGGCGCGGGCCTGGTCGGCGCGCGCCGACACCAGCTGCGCCTTGATCGAGTCCAGCTTCAGCTGGAAGGGCTTGGGATCGATGCGGAACAGCACCGCGCCCTTCTCGATCATCTCGTTGCCCTTCACCGGCACCTCCACCACCTGCCCGGTGACCACCGGGATCACCGGCGTGGTGACGAAGTAGGTACGCGCCACCTCGGAGTACGGGTGGTTGTAGTTCATGGTGAAGATCAGCGCGCCGATGATGATCACCCCGCCGAGCACGGCGGTGGGCACGGTCCACTTGTTCAGCGGGATGCGGAAGATCTTGAAGATGGCGATGCAGATGGCGGCATAGGTGAGGATCAGCAACAGGTCCATGACTCAGCCCTCCCCGCCCGGTTGAGTGGTTGCCGGTGCGGCGGGCGCGCCGGTGCGGCCCTCCAGCACGTCCAGGCGCTGGCGCAGCTCGGCCAGTTGCTGCTCCAGGTACTCGGCCTCCTGCGCCGGCGTCTTGCCGTGGTGGAAGCCCCAGCCCCGGTCCTCGCGGTACAACATGGCCCAGATCCACAGGAACGGCCACAGCGCATGCAGCGTGAACAGGCTCACCCAGCCGGCCGCATGGATCGCGTCCTGGTGGGGATGGTTACGGTGTACCGCGATCTCGTAGGGAATGTCGTGCAGCACGATGATCCCGTAGAACAGTACCAATCCGACGAAGATCAGTACCCCCAGCGCAAAATAGTCAAGCATCCCGCCCTCCTAGATCCCCCCGAGCACAACGCCGGAGCGAGTTGCCTGAGTATGGTTGATCCATGGCAATCTGCACGATCGTCGAAACCTCCGTATGACGAGGGCTGCAGCCCGATCACGCGGGGAATTCGGGCGGTCGTTCCGACAGATGCGCTGGAGGCTCTGGCTCAGGTATGTGCAGGCTCTGCCGGGGAATTTTCGCTTTCGGTGGCAGGGCTGGAGAGAATCGCCCCTGGGAAGACCTGCAGCCGGAAGCCGGAAAGAGGCCATGACCACGCCTCGCCGGGGTCAACCGGCGTGAAGGGAGCTGGGCGGGTTCGCGAGCAAGCTCGCTCCTACGAAGAGCCGCACGCCTGACCTGTAGGAGCGAGCTTGCTCGCGAACCGCACCCACTCCGCCCTCCGCTAGCCGGCCCGCGCCAGGATCACCCGCGCCACCACCAGCGCCAGCACGCCGACGATGGCGAAAGCGGCAAGGGTCGCCACGCCGCCGTCGCGCTGGAGGAAGTCGGTCAACGCCGCCAGGCCCACCGCCAGGAACAGCAGCACCAGCCCGAACCACTGCAGGCGCTGGGCGCGCAGGTGCCAGGAGGCCCGCGGCGCGGTCAGGATAGTGCCCTTGTCGCTCATGACGGCATCTCCAGGGGAATGTCTCTCCACGCTAACAGGCGGCGTGCGCAGCGGCGCGGCAGCCGACAAAGGGCAGGCTCTGCGACGCGGGGTAGCGGCCTGCATCAAGGTCTGGCGGCGAATCACTGTCTATCCTTCACCGGGCTGTCATGGAACAGGGATGGGGCAATGCCGAAGAAGCTGGTGCTGGTGGCGCTCGTTGCGCTGCTGCTGGGGGGCGGGCTGTGGTGGTACCTGCAGTCCCGCGAGAGTGGCGACAAACGCCTGGTGCTCTACGGCAACGTGGACATCCGCCAGGTGTCGCTGGCCTTCACCGGCAGCGAGCGCATCGCGACGATGAATGTCGAGGAAGGTGACGTGGTGAAAGCCGGCGATGTGCTGGCCAGCCTCGATACCCGCGCCCTGCGCCTGCAGGTCAACAAGGCCCGCGCGCAGATCGCCGCTCAGGAGCAGAACCTGCTGCGCCTGAAGAACGGCTCGCGCCCCGAGGACATCGATCGCGCCAAGGCGCAGGACAAGGCCGCCCGCGCCCAGCTCGACCTGGCCACGACCCAGCTGCGCCGGCTGCAGAACATCCGCGCCAACAGCCCCGGGGGCCGCGCCGTCAGCCAGCAGGACATCGACAGCGCCACCTCGCAGCAGAAGGTCGCCCAGGCCGAGCTGGAAGACCGGCAGAAATCCCTGCGCCTGGCGCAGATCGGCCCGCGCGCGGAAGACATCGCCCAGGCCGAGGCCCAGCTCGCCGCTGCCCGCGCCGACCTGGCGCTGCTGCAGCACAACCTCGACGAAGCCGACCTCAAGGCGCCGCAGAACGCCACCGTGCGTTCGCGCCTGCTGGAGCCTGGCGACATGGCCTCGCCGCAGCGCCCGGTGTACTCCCTGGCGCTGACCGACCCGAAATGGATCCGCGCCTACGTCAGCGAAACCAACCTGGGCCGCATCAAGCCCGGCATGAAGGCCCAGGTGTTCACCGACAGCCACCCGGACCAGGCCATCGACGGCCAGGTCGGCTTTATTTCCTCGGTGGCCGAGTTCACGCCCAAGTCGGTGCAGACCGAGGAGTTGCGCACCAGCCTCGTCTACGAGGTGCGCGTGCGGGTGGCCGACCCGGACAACCGCCTGCGCCTGGGCATGCCGGCCACGGTGCGCTTCGCCGACGAGGCGCGCTGATGGCCGAGGCTCCGGTAATCCGCGCGGAAGGCCTGGCCAAGCACTTCCTGGTGAAAGAGTCAGGCAAGACGGTACAGGCCCTCAAGGACATCCGCCTGGACATCCCCCGCGGCCAGCTCACCGCGCTGGTAGGCCCGGACGGCGCCGGCAAGACCACCTTCCTGCGCCTGGTGGCCGGCCTGCTGCGGGCCGATGCCGGCACGCTCACGGTGCTGGACGTGGACGTCCACGCCCATCCGCAGCAGGTGCAGGACCGCATCAGCTACATGCCGCAACGCTTTGGCCTCTACGAGGACCTCAGCGTGCAGGAGAACCTCGACCTCTATGCCGATCTCCATGGTGTGCCACCCACGCAGCGCCGGGAGCGCTACCAGCGCCTGCTGGAGATGACCGACCTGGCGCGCTTCACCGAGCGCCCCGCGGGCAAGCTCTCCGGCGGCATGAAACAGAAGCTCGGCCTGGCCTGCACCCTGGTGCGCTCGCCGGACCTGCTGCTGCTCGACGAGCCCACCGTGGGCGTCGACCCGCTGTCGCGCCGCGAGTTGTGGGAGATCATCCAGCAATTGATCGCGCAGGAGCAGCTCAGCGTGCTGGTGTCCACCTCCTACATGGACGAGGCCGAGCGCTGCGCCGAAGTCTTCCTGCTGCACCAGGGCCAGCTGATGGCCCAGGGCGACCCGGCGTCGATCCGCGCGCACGCCGACCACCTCTGTTTCATCGCCACGCCGCCCGCCGGCGAGCCCGCCCGCACCCTGCAGGCGCGCTTGCTGGAGGACCACCACAACGTCGTCGACGCGGTGCCGCAGTCCGGCGAGGTGCGCTTCATCCGCCAGCCGGATGCGGACCAGGCGGTGCTGGACAAGCTGCTCGACGGCGCCCCGGTCCGCCCGGTGGACGCGCGCCTGGAAGACGGCTTCATGTTCCTGCTGCGCGAGCGCAGCGACGCCGAAGCGGTGGACATGGAATCCCTCAAGGCCGGCACGCACCGCCATGAGAACAGTGACGAAGCGGTGATCGAAGTGAAGGACCTGGTGCGCAGGTTCGGCGACTTCACGGCCGTGGCCAGCACCAGTTTCAGCGTGCGCCGCGGGGAAATCTTCGGCCTGCTCGGACCCAACGGCGCCGGCAAGACCACGACCTTCCGCATGCTCTGCGGGCTGCTGCCGGCCACCAGCGGCACACTGCAGGTGGCCGGGGTCAACCTGCGCCACGCGCGGGCCCAGGCGCGGCGCAAGGTCGGCTACGTGTCGCAGAAGTTCTCCCTCTACGGCAACCTCTCGGTGGCCGAGAACCTGCGCTTCTTCGGCGGTGCCTACGGCCTGGGCGGCAAACGCCTGAGCCAACGGATGGACGCGGTGTCGCGGCAATTCGACCTCGCCGGCCAGGAGGACGCGCCCAGCGGCCAGTTGCCCGGCGGCTTCAAGCAACGCCTGGCGATGGCGGTCGGCCTGCTCCACGAGCCGGAAATCCTCTTCCTCGACGAACCCACCAGCGGCGCCGACCCGCTGGCCCGCCGCGGCTTCTGGCAGCGCATCACGGCGCTGGCGGCGTCGGGCACCACCATCATCATCACCACCCACTTCATGGAAGAAGCCGAATACTGCGACCGCATCGTCATCCAGGACGCCGGCAAGTTGCTGGCCATGGGCACCCCGCAGGAAGTCCGCGAGCAGGCCGGCGGCAAGGGCAGCACGCTGAACATGGAGCAGGCGTTCATCCAGATCGTCGAAAGCAACCGCCTCGATAGCAGCCACCAGCACGCCAAGGCAGGTGCCGCATGAGCGCCGGCGGCTTCTGGCGGCGCCTCGCCTCGCTGACCCGCAAGGAAGTGCGGCAGCTGGTGCGCGACCGCAGCAACCTGCTCATCGGCATCGGCCTGCCCATCGCGCTGATCCTGATCTTCGGCTACGGCCTGTCGCTGGACGTGAAGCGCGCCATCGTCGCCGTTGTCCTCGACGACCCGTCCCCCGTGGCCAGCGACGTGGCCGCCACGATCAGCCGCAGCGAGTACCTGGAACCGCACCTCGTGCGCTCCTTCGCCGAGGGCGAGGCGCTGATGAAGGCCCGCGAGGTGGACGCTCTGGTGCAGTTCCCCGCCGACTTCGGCCGCCGCCTGAACGAGGGCAACGCGCAGATCCAGGTGCTGGTGCAGGGTTCGGACGCCACCCGCGCGGCCAGCGTCTCCACCTACGTCAGCAGCGCCCTGGCCGGCTACGCCGAGAAGCAGGCCGACCGCGGCGCCGGCCTCAGCGCGCAATCCATGGACCAGCGCGGCGCGGTCACCATCGTCCAGCGCATGTGGTTCAACGCCGCCAATACCAGCACCTGGTACCTGGTGCCGGGGTTGATCGTGCTGATCATGACCCTGGTCGGCGCCTTCCTCACCGCCCTGGTGATGGCCCGCGAATGGGAACGCGGCACGCTGGAGGCGCTGTTCGTCACGCCGGTGCGGCCGGTGGAAATCCTCCTGGCGAAGATCATCCCCTGCTTCGGCATCGGCATGATCGGCCTCGCCCTGTGCCTGCTCGCCGCGCGCTTCCTGTTCGACGTGCCGCTGTACGGTTCCTTCGTCGTGCTGGTGATCGCCTCCATGCTCTACATGCTGGTGGCACTGGGCATCGGCCTGCTGATCTCGGCGGTGACCAAGAACCAGTTCCTCGCCAGCCAGATCGCCCTGCTCGCCAGCTTCCTGCCGGCGATGATGCTGTCGGGCTTCATCTTCGACCTGCGCAACGTGCCCACGGCCATTCGCATCATCGGCAACCTGCTGCCGGCGACCTACTTCATGGAGCTGGTGAAATCCCTGTTCCTGGCCGGCGACTTCTGGCCAATGATCCTCAAGAACTGCGCCATCCTCGCCGCCTACGCCGTCGCCCTATTGGGCCTGGCGAGGATGGTGACGCGCAAGCGGCTGGACTGAATTGCATGGAATTTCTCTGGCGCATCCTCAACCTCTGGCGCAAGGAACTGCTGGTGATCCTCAAGGACCCGGCCAACCGCATCGTGCTGGTGGCACCGGTGCTGATGCAGAGCGTGCTGTTCGGCTACGCGGTGACCTTCGACCTCAACGACGCGCCCTACGCCATCCTCGACCTCAGCCACAGCGAATCCTCCACGCGCCTCGCCTCGCGCCTGGACGGCAGCGGCATCTTCCACCGGGTGGCGACGCTGACCCGCGTGGAGGAAATCCAGACGGTGATCGACGAGCAGAAGGCGCTGCTGGTGATCCATATTCCCTCGGACTTCCAGACGCGCCTGGCCCAGGGCGACCCGGCGCCGTTCCAGGTCATCCTCGACGGCCGCAACTCCAACACCGCCGGCTCCGCCGCCGCCGGGCTGGCGGTGGTGGTGCAGCAGTTCAACCAGGAGCAGGGCCTGGCCGCGGCACCCATCAGCGTGGTCAGCCGTGCCTGGTACAACCCCAACCTGGAAACCCGCTGGCCGCTGATCCCTGCGCTGATCGCCACCCTGAGCATGATGCAGACGCTGATGCTCACCGCGCTCTCGGTGGCCCGCGAGCGCGAACAGGGCACCTTCGACCAGCTCCTGGTGACGCCCTACACGCCGCTGGAAATCATGCTCGGCAAGGCCATCCCGCCCCTGCTGATCGGCATGCTGCAAGCCACGCTGGTGCTGTTGATGGCGCTGTTCTGGTTCCGAATACCCATGGCCGGGTCGCTGCTCAACCTCTACGGCGGGCTGACGGTGTTCACCATGGCCTGCGTCGGGCTGGGCATGTCAATCAGCGCCGTGTCGCTGAACATGCAGCAGGCGATGCTCTACACCTTCGTGCTGATCATGCCGCTGACGCTGCTCTCCGGCCTCGCCACGCCGGTGCGCAACATGCCCGAGTTCCTGCAGACGGTCACCTATGCCAACCCGCTGCGCTTCGGCATCGACCTGATCCAGCGCGTCTACCTCGAAGGCGCCACCCTGGCCGAGGTGGGCTTCAACCTGATCCCCATGCTGGTGCTGGCCGCCATCACCCTGCCCCTCGCCGCGTGGCTGTTCCGCCACCGGCTTGCGTGAGAGAACCCCATGAAGCATTCCCTCACTCCCCTCGCCTGCTGCCTGATCCTGCTGGGAGGCTGCGCCGTCGGCCCCGACTACGAAGCACCGCAACCCCAGGCGCCGGCCAGCTGGCAGGCGGCGCATTCGGGCGATACGCAATTGCACCCGGCCCAGGGCGATGTGCGCCTCGGCGAAGACTGGTGGACGCTGTTCAACGACCCGGTGCTGAACAACCTGCAACGCCGCACCGACAAGGCCAGCCCCGACCTGCGCACGGCCGTGCTGCGCTTCGCCCAGAGCCGCATGCAGCGGCAGATGGTGGCAGCCCAGCGCGGGGTGGACGTCAACGCCTCCGCCGGCGTGACGCGCCAGCGCATGAGCGAGAACGGCGCCAACGCACTGATGATCCAGCGCATCGCCCCCGGCGCCGACAGCGACCAGATCAGCCAGGTGCTGGCCCAGCCCTTCACCCTCTACCAGGCCGGTTTCGATGCTTCCTGGGAGCCGGACCTGTGGGGCCGCATCCGCCGCTCGGTGGAGGCCGCCGACGCCAGCGTCGCCGCGCAGCAGGCCATGCTCGAGGAAACCCGCCTGGGCGTCTCGGCGGAGCTGGCCCGGGCCTACTTCGAACTGCGCGGCGTGCAGCAGCAGATCGCCGTGGCTAACCAGGACATCAGCGCTACCGAAGAATCCCTGCAACTGATCCAGGTACGCGCCGATGGCGGGCTGGTGGACGATTTCGACGTCGAGCGCCAACGCGGCCAACTGGCCGAGCTGCGCGCCAGCCTGCCGCAACTGCGTGCCAGCGAAAGCGCGGCGATCAACCAGATCGGCGTGCTGATCGGCGCCGAACCCGGCAGCCTGCGCGAGGAGCTCAAGCCCGTGGCGCAACGCACGGCGCAGACTCCGGACCTGAGCCTCGGCCTGCCCTCGGAAGTAGCCCGCCGCCGCCCGGACATCCGCGCCGCCGAGGCCCAGCTGCACGCCGCCACCGCCAACGTCGGCGTGGCCGTGGCCGACCTCTACCCATCGATCCGCCTGGGTGCGAAGTTCGGCTATGAATCAGCCGACGACGGCAAGTTCAGCGACTGGGGCAGCCGCACCTGGAGCGTCGGCCCGAGTCTGTCATTGCCGATCTTCGACAATGGCCGACGGCGCTCGCAGATCAACCTGCGGCAGCTGGAACAGCAGGAAGCGGCGGTTGCCTACCAGCAGGCGGTGCTCAAGGCCTGGCAAGAAGTGGACGACGCGCTGAGCCACTATGGCGCCGAACGCCAGCGCAACCAGCGACTGCAGGAAAAGCTGCACAGCAGCGACGTTGCCTACGGCATGGCCAAGGCGCGCTATGCCGGCGGCATGACCGACTTTCTGGTGGAGCTGGACGCCCAGCGCGCCTACCTGCAGTCGCGCCGCGACCTGGTGGACAGCGATACCCAGCTGCGCCTGACACTGATCGCCCTGTGCAAGGCGCTGGGCGGCGGCACGCCGGCGCCCGGGGCCGAGGTCAGTTCTTCCGCGCGCTGAGCTTGCCGTCGCGCAGGTCCTTGGCGACCCGCCGCTGCATCTCGTAGGCGGGCGCCTCCACGGCGTCGTAGTCCTCGGAGTAACGCGTGGCGAAGCCCTGCACGCCCCACTCCTGGTACTGCTTGACGTGCCACAGCTCGTGGGCCCAGAGGGCGACGTCCTTCTGCGCGTCGTCCTCGCTGCGGAAGACGATCACATCCACCAGGGTGACCGCCTCGGTGTCGGGGTTCTGCATGATCGCCTGGGCGGCGTTCAGCTCGTCCAGCGCCCCGGTGGAATAGCGCGCGGCCATCAGCACCTCGTCGGAGAAATACGGCTGCAGCTGCGCGCGGATTTCCAGCGGGATCGGCTCGGTGCCGCCCTGCTCCGCCTGCTCGCGGGACTGCTGCAGCCACACGCCCAGCGCCTGGGCGGCCATCTTGCGGGTATCCGACAGCACCGGGCCGAGCACCGCCCCCAGGTCCGGCAGGCAGGTGCAGGTGTCGAGGCAGACCTGGCGCTGGCCTGACGGGCAGGTCGCGGCCAGGGCATCGACGGACGCGGCCAGCCCGGCGAGCAGCGCCAGGGCGCGCAGGAGACGGGCGGCAAAGGGGGATGGCATGCAAAGACTCCGCTACAACGTGGAGAAAGACCTGGTGCTCAGACCATGGCGCGGCGCGATCATGCCATGCCGCCAGCAAAAAAAGAGTGCTGGCGCGACGGATGAGACTTCTGCTAGTTTCTGACCCCATGAATGCCGCCAACCGCACCTTCCAGCAGATTATTACCACCATCGCTCCGATGGTGGGTTAGCGCATTCCAGCGAACAACCAAACCCGCCTCCCGGCGGGTTTTTTAATGCCCGCCGTCCGAGGCTCCCGATCGAGGAGACACCGATGGACCCGGCAAACCCACCCGTATCGCATCCCGTGCACGCGCTCATCCAGGCCGCCGACGAGGCCATCGGCCGCGAGGACTTCGACGCGCTGATCGGGTTCTATGCCGACGACGCCGTGCTGGTGGTCAAGCCCGGCCTGCTGGCGCGCGGCAAGGCGCAGATCCGCCAGGCCTTCGTCGCCATCGCCGGGCACTTCGGGCACAACCTGCGGGTGCGCCAGGGCCGCCTGGAAATCCTCGAGACCGGCGACACCGCCCTGGTGGTCGCGCAGACGTTGCTCGACACCAGCCACGGCAAGCTCAGCCGCCGCGCCACCTACGTATTCCGCCGCGACGCCGATGGCGCCTGGCGCTGCGCCGTGGACAACTCCTACGGCACCGACCTGCTGGAGGCGACCCCATGAGTACCGGCACTCTGCACCTGCTGTGCGGCAAGGCCGCGTCGGGCAAGTCCTGCTTGGCCCGCGAACTGGCCGAAGCGCCGGGCACCGTGATGCTGGCCGAGGAACACTGGCTGGCCGAGTTGTTCCCCTGGGGCATCAGCAACCCCGATGACTACCAGCTCTACGCCCGCCGCGTGCGCAAGGTCATGGGCCCGCACGTGGTCGGCCTGCTGCGCGCCGGCACCAGCGTGGTGCTGGACATCCCGGCAAACACCCTGGCCGACCGTCGCTGGCTGATCGACCTGGCGCAACAGGCCGGCGCCGCGCATTGCCTGCATTTCCTCGACGTCGACCCGGCCACCTGCCGCAACCGCCTGCTCGCCCGCCACGCCCTCGCCCCGCTGTCGGCGCCGCTGGACCCGGCCGGCTACGAGGCGCTCAATCGCTACTTCGTCGCCCCGCGCCCGGAGGAAAAGCTGCAGGTGCAGCGCCATGGCGCCTGAGCGCGTAGAATCGCCGCCCCCAATGGAAAGACCCGATAGATGAACACCGACGCCATCGCCACCCTGCGCGAGCAACTGCTCAGCGCCCTCAACCCCGCCCCCGCAGAAACCCGCCGCCTGTTCCATGGCCGTGGCCGGCGCTGGCCAGGGCTGGAGCAGGTCACCGCCGACTGGCTGGAAGGCGTGCTGCTGGTGTCGCTGTTCCGCGAGCCGGAGGCCGATGAGCTGGCCGCGCTGCGGGCCATGCTGCTGGAACTGGCGCAGGGCGATACCTGGCGCGCCAGCGGCGCCCGCAGCCTGATGCTGCAGCACCGCTACACCCTGGAAAGCACCATGGAAGTGCTGGCCGGCGAGGCCTTCGACGGCTGGCAGATCAGCGAGCACGGCCTGCGCTACCAGCTGGACCTGGGCCGCAAGCAGAACAACGGCCTGTTCCTCGACATGCGCTACGGCCGCCAGTGGGTGCAGGCCAACGCCGCGGGGCTGCGCGTGCTCAACCTGTTCGCCTACACCTGTGGCTTCTCCGTGGCGGCGATGGCCGGCGGAGCGCAGAAGGTGGTCAACCTCGACATGGCCCGCGCCGCGCTCAGCCGCGGGCGCGACAACCACCGCCTGAACGGCCACGACCTGTCGAAGGTGAGCTTCCTCGACCACGACCTGTTCAAGTCCTGGGGCAAGGTGAAGAAATCCGGCCCGTACGACCTGATCATCATCGACCCGCCGAGCTTCCAGAAAGGCAGCTTCGTCCTCGACAAGGACTACGCCCGCGTGCTGCGCCGCCTGCCGGAACTGCTGGACGGCGCCGGCACCGTGCTGGCCTGCGTGAACGACCCGGCCGTGGGCGTGGACTTTCTCCTCCAGGGCATGGCCGCCGAAGCGCCGCCACTGCGCTTCGTCGAGCGCCTGGAAAACCCGCCGGAGTTCGCCGATATCGAGGAAGACAGCGGGCTCAAGGCGCTGGTGTTTCGGATGGATTGATCCGGCGAGACAGCGTGGGGCGTGAAGAGCGTCCGCAGGATGGCGTGGAGCGAAGCGATACCCATCGATCCTGCGCACCTAGCCCCATGGGTATCGCAAGCTCCACCCATCCTACAAAGCGCCGTAGGGCGGATAACGCCCTGGGCACGGCCCCTTTTGTAGGAGCGAGCTTGCTCGCGAACCCCGCTTCACGCCGGGCCAACCGGTGCAATGCGTTCGCGAGCAAGCTCGCTCCTACGAAGAGCAGAGCCTCCCGCTTCACCAGCGCCATGACGCAAGAACGGCGGATAACCGTGAACGGTTATTCGCCCTACGGACTGGAAATATGGGTGCCTGAGCATCCCCTCACCCCAACCCTCTCCCAGGGGAGAGGGGGCTGATCGTGCCGGCTGACGCCATGGCTTAATCCTGCTCCGGACGGCCCCCTCTCCCTCTGAGCGGGGCGCGCAGCCAGGGCCAGGGTGAGGGCCGATCCATACGCAGGAGTTCAGGGTAGGAGCGGGCCATGCCCGCGATCGCGCCCATGGGGCGCTCCTACAGGGAGTATCGGTGTGGGGCGTAAGACATATCCCGATGAAAGGCCGCGCTAACCCTTGCGGCCGAGCCCCCATCGCGCCATCCTTGGCACTGTATGTAAAACCAGTGCCCGCCGATGCTTGCGCCGCTCGACCCCAGCCTCTACTACCTGACCAACTTCCACCGCGCCCTCGACTGGATCGACGAACGCTACGCCGACCTGCTCGACGCCGAGGAAGCCCGCTTCATCGCCGATTTCCGCGCGCTGCCGCTGCCCTCGCGGGCGCTGCTGGTGCGGCTGGTGATGCGCAAGGGGCCGCATTTTCGCGCCGGCAAGCTGAGCTACGTGGAGATTGGCGACATTCCCAGCGCCGCCGCGCCGCTGCTGGCACTGGGCTGGCTGGACGACGCCTGCCCGCTCACGCTGGAAGAACTGCTGCCGCTGCTGCTCAAGGACGAACTGCTCGGGCGCTTTCGCGATGACCTGCCGCGCGGCGCGCTGAAGAAGGCCGAGCTCTACGAGCACCTGCACGCCTACCACGACCAGGTACAGCCGTTCGCCGGCTGGTATCCGGGCCTCGACCCGCTCTACACCCTGGTGGCCACGCCGCTGTGCGACCGCCTGCGCCTGCTGTTCTTCGGCAACCTGCAGCAGGACTGGTCCGAATTCGTCCTCGCCGACCTCGGCATCTTCCGTTACGAGAGCGTCCCCTTCACCGCCGACTCCCGCGCCTTTCGCCGCCGCGACGACCTGGAGGCCTACCTCCACCTGTGGAACGCCGCCGTGCGCTTCGACAGCGGGGAACCCATCGACGAGCTGCTGGCCGAGCTGGGCGACTTCCGCAGCGACAATCCCTACCTGCAGGAGCGCCACGGCCGCCTGCTGTACCGCATGGCCTACCAGTTGGAACGCGAAGGCGAGCTGGACGCCGCCCTGGCGCTGTACCGGCGCACCGCGGCCGGCGGTTCCCGACAGCGGCAGATCCGCGTGCTGGAACGCCTGCAACGCATCGAGGAAGCCCACGCGCTGGCACACAGCGCACTGGCCGCGCCGGAAAGCGACAGCGAGCTGCAGTTGGTCGAGCGCGCGCTGACCCGGCTGGTTCGCCAGTTGGGTCTGTCGAAGCAGAAGCCGAGCAAACCGGCGCCGCCGCTGCGCATCGACCTGGAGCTGCCGCGTCCGGACGTCAACGTCGAGTTCGCCGTGCAGGCCGTGCTGCACGAGGACGAAGCGCCGGTGCACTACGTGGAGAACGCACTGGTGTGCAGCCTGTTCGGGCTGCTCTGCTGGGAGGTGATCTTCACGCCGCTGCCCGGTGCCTTTTTCCACCCCTTCCAGGCCGGCCCCAGCGACCTCAACCGCAGCGACTTCGTCAGCCGCCGCGCGCAGGCCTTCGCCGCGCGCCTGGCGCTGCTGGACAGCGACGCCTACCGGGCGGCGATCCGGGCCACCCATGCCGCCAAGTTCGGCATCATCTCGCCATTCGTGCACTGGGAGCTGCTGGACGAAAACCTGCTGGAACAAGCCCTGCACTGCCTGCCCGCGGCGCACCTGAAGCTGTGGTTCGAACGCCTGCTGGCCGACCCGAAGGCCAACCGCGCCGGCATGCCCGACCTGATCCAGTTCTGGCCCGCCCAGGCGCGCTACCGGATGATCGAGGTGAAGGGCCCCGGCGACCGTCTGCAGGACAACCAGAAGCGCTGGCTGGCCTTCTGCGCCGAGCACGGCATGCCGGTGGAAGTCTGCTACGTGCGCTGGGCGGACGACGTGGCGGAAAGCGCGTGAGCTACGCCATTGCCGTGCGCGCGCTGTGCGAATTCACCGCCAAGGAAGGTGACCTCGACCTGCGCTTCACCCCCGCCCCCACCGCCCAGGAAGGCATGGCCGGGCACGCCACGGTGGTCGCCCGCCGCGGCCTGGGCTACATCGCCGAACTGCCGCTGCGCGGCGAGTATCCGGGGCTGGTGGTCAGCGGCCGCGCCGACGGCTACGACCCGAACGAAAACCTGCTGGAAGAGATCAAGACCCACCGCGGCGACGTCGCGCGCATCCCGCAGAACCACCGGCTGCTGCACTGGGCGCAGGTAAAGGTGTACGGCTGGCTGCTGTGCCAGACCCTGGAGATCGACGCCATCGACCTGGCCGTCGTCTACTTCAACGTCATCACCCAGAAGGAAACCGCGTTCCGCGAGCGCTTCGCCGCCGACGATCTGCGCGCCTTCTTCGAGCTGCAATGCCAGCGCTTCGTGCAGTGGGCCGAGCAGGAAAGCGCCCACCGCGTCGAGCGCGACCTGGGCCTTGAGGCGCTGCGCTTTCCCTATGCCGACTTCCGCCAGGGCCAGCGCATGCTTGCCGAGTCCGTCTACCGCGCCGCCCGCGACGGCCAGACGCTGATGGCGCAGGCCACCACCGGCATCGGCAAGACCCTGGGCACGCTGTTCCCGCAGCTCAAGGCCTTCCCCGGCCAACAACTGGACCGGCTGTTCTTCCTCACCGCCAAGACCCCCGGCCGGCGCCTGGCCTTGGACGCCCTGGCGACCCTGCGCCAGCAGGAGGCCGCCCAGCCGCTGCGGGTGCTGGAGCACGTCGCCCGCGACAAGGCCTGCGAACATCCGGACAAGGCCTGCCACGGCGAATCCTGCCCGCTGGCCAAGGGTTTCTACGACCGCCTCCCCGCCGCCCGCGAGGCTGCGCTCCAGCAGCGCTGGTTGACCCAGGAAGCGGTGCGCAACGTGGCGCTGGAGCATCGGGTCTGCCCCTACTACCTGAGCCAGGAACTGTGCCGCTGGGCCGACGTGGTGGTGGGCGACTACAACTACTACTTCGACATGACCGCCCTGCTCTACGGCCTTACCGTGCTCAACGACTGGAAGGTCACCCTGCTGGTGGACGAGGCGCACAACCTCATCGAGCGCGGCCGCGGCATGTACAGCGCCGAGCTGGACCAGGGTGAGTTCAACGCCCTGCGCAAGGTCGCCCCGGCCAAGCTGAAAAGCGCGTTGGAGCGCGTCGGCCGGCACTGGAACCAGCTGCACCAGGACCAGGACGTCGACTACCAGATCTACCCGACCATCCCCGACCTGTTCATCGCCGCGCTGCAGAAGGCCGTCAGCGCCATCACCGACCACCTGACCGACCAGCCCACCGGCAACGAGGCCGAGCTGCTGCGCTTCTACCTCGACGCCATGCTGTTCTGCCGGCTGGCCGAAGCCTACGGGCCGCACTCGCTGTTCGACATCACCCGCCACGATGTCAGCGCGCGCCGCGTGCTCTCGACCCTGTGCCTGCGCAACGTGGTGCCGGCGCCCTTCCTCGCCGAACGCTTCAAGGTGGCCCACAGCACCACGCTGTTCTCCGCCACGCTGACCCCGGCGCACTACTACGCCGACCTGCTCGGCCTGCCCGAAGACACCGGCTGGCGCGAGGTGGAGTCGCCGTTCCGCGCCGAACAGCTGGAAGTCCACGCATTGAGCAACCTGTCCACCCGCTACCAGCATCGCGAGGCCAGCCTCACGCCGATCAGCACGCTCATGGCACGGCAGTTCCGCGCACGCCCCGGCAACTACCTGGCCTTCTTCAGCAGCTACGCCTACCTGCAACAGGCGCTGGAGCGCTTCACCGCCGAGCACCCGGACATTCCCTGCTGGGTGCAGTCGCGCAGCATGAACGAGATCGAGCGCCAGGCCTTCCTCGACCGCTTCACCCCCTCCTCGCGCGGCATCGGCTTCGCCGTGCTCGGCGGCGCTTTCGGCGAAGGCATCGACCTGCCGGGCGAGCGCCTGATCGGCGCCTTCATCGCCACCCTGGGCCTGCCGCAGGTGAACGAGGTCAACGAGGAGATCAAGCAGCGCATGCAGGGAATGTTCGGCGACGGCTACGACTACACCTACCTGTTCCCCGGGCTGCAGAAGGTCGTCCAGGCGGCCGGCCGGGTGATCCGCACCCCGACGGATTCGGGGGTGATCTACCTGCTCGACGACCGTTTCAACCAGCCGGGGGTGCGGAAGTTGCTACCGGGGTGGTGGAAGCCGGAGCGGCTGAAGTTCATCGCCGACCCGCCGCGGTTCAAGGCGCCGCAGGGGTATCTGCTGCTGTAGCCCCGCCCCCCGTGGCGCGATGGACCTCGTGCCGTGCGGTTCGCGAGCAAGCTCGCTCCTACAACCTGCCTGTAGGAGCGGGCCACGCCTGCGACAGCCATCACCGCGTATTCCGATCACCCGGAAATACCGAGCTCCCCGCCACATTGTAGGAGCGAGCTTGCTCGCGAACCTCGTCTGAAACACCGCATTTGCCAGCGGATCGCGGGCACGGCCCGCTCCTGCAGGATGAAAAAAACGGCACTCGCAGCGCCCTTGCGCGATCCATTGACGGAAGAGTCCTCGAGGAGCCGCCATGAGCACACCGCCGGAGCTGCTGGAGCTTCCCCCCGACCTGCACTACGTCGACGACAGCCTGCCGGGCATCAGCCGGCGCCGCCTGCGCGGGCGCTTCGCCTACTTCGATCCCGGCGGCGAGCGGATCCGCGTGGAAGCGGAGATCGAGCGGATCAACCGCCTGGCCATCCCGCCGGCTTACCAGGACGTGTGGATCTGCCTCGACCCGCTAGGCCATCTGCAAGCCACCGGGCGCGACGTGCGCGGACGCAAGCAGTACCGCTACCACCCGCGCTGGACCGAGGTGCGCGACAGCGTCAAATACGAGCGCCTGCTGCGTTTCGGCGCCAACCTGCCCACCTTGCGCGCGCAGATAGAACAGCACCTGGCCCTGCCCGGCCTGGGGGCGGAAAAGGTCATGGCGACAGTGGTCGAACTGCTCGACCGCACCCTGATCCGCATCGGCAACCAGCGCTACCGCAAGCAGAACCGCTCGTTCGGCCTGACCACCCTGGACAGCCGCCACGTCGAGGTGCAGGGCGCGCGCATCCGCTTCGCCTTTCGCGGCAAGAGCGGCGTCAAACACAGCGTGGACATCGAGCACCCGCGCCTGGCGCGCATCCTCCGGCGCTGCCTGGAGCTGCCCGGCCAGCAGTTGTTCCAGTATCTGGACGAGGAACGCCAGCGGCACATGATCGACTCGCGCGACATCAACGCCTACCTGCGCGAGCATGCCGGCGAGGGCTTCACCGCCAAGGACTACCGCACCTGGGCCGGCAGCACCCTGGCGCTGGAGTACTGCCGTCGGACGCCCTGGCAGGACGAGAAAAGCGCCAGCCGCCAGCTCAAGGAGATCATCGCCCAGGTGGCGGGCGAGCTGGGCAACACCCCGGCGATCTGCCGCAAGTGCTACGTGCACCCGCGGGTCATCGAAGCCTTTCTCGCCGGCGAGCTGGTCAACCTGCCCAAGGCCCGCAAGCGCAAGCACCTGAGCGCCGAGGAAGCCACCCTGCTGGCCTTTCTCGCCGCGCACTGAAGGGAACCGGGCGCAAGAATGGCGGTCCAGAGCGTCATGAGAGGAAGAATGGCCCTCAGCCACCAGTGCGAAAAAGGTTCGAGACAGCCACACTGACGTGCTTTCATACAAGGTCGTCAGAAACTGCCCATTCTCATCGGCCGGCGTGACTCGCCGGTCCCAAACGGAGTGCCCGACTTGCCCGTCGCCGACACCGCCCTCGACCAGGCCATCGAGCGTTGTGCCCAGGAGCCGATCCAAGTGCCTGGGAGCATCCAGCCCCAGGGATTCCTGCTGGTGCTGGACGAAGCCGACCTGCGCATCCTCCAGGCCAGCGAGAACGCCCAGCGCTGGCTCGGAATGCCCGCCGGCGAGCTGCTCGGCCGCGACCTTGGCGCGCTGATCGGCGATGACTTCGACCTGCGCGCGCACCTGGAGCAACTGCCGGAGGGGGAAATCTTCCCCTTCCATATCGGCGACGTACGCCTGCGCCTGGGCCCGTCGGCGGGCGAGCGCACCACGCTGCTGGTGCACCGCTACGACCAGGTGCTGATCGCCGAATTCGAGCCACGCCGCAAGCGTGCCCCCGGCGACCCGCATGTGGACTTCTATCCGCTGGTGCGCGCCTTCGTCAGCAGCCTGCACACCGTCGGCAACATCGAGGAGTTGCTGCAGCGCTCCGTGCGCGAGATCAAGCGCATCACCGGCTTCGGCCGGGTCAAGGCCTACCGCTTCGACGCCGACGGCAATGGCCTGGTCATCGCCGAGGAAGCCGACCCCGGCTATCCGCAGTACCTGGGCCTGTGCTTTCCCGCTTCGGACATTCCGCGCCAGGCTCGCGAGCTGTACCGCACCAACCGCATCCGTGTCATCGAGGACGCCAACTACCAGCCGTCCCCGCTGGTCCCGGCGGACAACCCGCGCACCGGGCGACCGCTGGACATGAGCTTCGCCGCCCTGCGCAGCGTCTCCCCGGTGCACCTGCAGTACATGCGCAACATGGGCACCCTGGCGTCCATGTCACTGTCCATCGTGGTGGACGGCCGCCTCTGGGGGCTGATTTCCTGCCACCACCGCGAGCCGCGCCCGGTCGGCTTCCAGACCCGCACCGCCTGCGAGCTGCTGAGCAGCGTGCTGTCGTTGCAGATTGAATCGCGCGAGTCCCACGCCAGCACCCGCCAGTTGCTCGAACTGCGCCAGCGCATCGTGCAGATGCTGTCGGCCATGGCCGATCACGACAGCATCAGCGACGGCCTGCTGGAGCTGCCCGACGTGCTCCTGGACTTCGCCCAGGCCAGCGGGGCGGCGATCATCTCCGCCGAGCGCTGCGACCTGGTCGGCGCCACCCCGCCCGCCGCCCAGGTCAATGCCCTGGTGCATTGGCTGGCCCGGCGCGGCGACGAGGTGGTGTTCCACAGCGACAACCTGCAGCGCGACATCGCCGAGCTGCCGGAACTGGCCGAGCACGCCGCCGGCGTGCTGGCCGTGGCCATCTCGCAGATCCACTCGCACTACATCGTGTGGTTCCGCCCCGAGCAGGCGCGCACCGTGGACTGGGCCGGCCGCCCGGAGAAGGAGCTCGACGTTCAGGGCAAGCTGCACCCGCGCCACAGCTTCGAGCGCTGGCGCGAGGAAGTGCGCGGGTATTGCGCGCCCTGGCAACCGCTGATCGTCGATGCCGTGGTGGAACTGCGCACCTCGGTGCTGGGCATCGTCCTGCGCAAGGCCGAGGAACTGGCCCAGTTGGCCGGCGAGCTGCGCCGCTCGAACAAGGAGCTGGAAGCCTTCTCCTACAGCGTGTCCCACGACCTGCGCGCGCCCTTGCGGCACATTGCCGGCTACGCCGAACTGCTGACCGAGATCGAGAGCCAGACGCTATCCGAGCGCGGCCGCCGCTTCCTCCAGCACATCGAGGACGCAGCGAGCTTCGCCGGCACGCTGGTGGACAACCTGCTGAGCTTCTCGCAGATGGGCCGCTCGGCCCTGCGCCTCTCCGAAGTGGACCTCAACGCGCTGGTGGAAACCATCCGCGTGGAGCTGCAGCCGGACTACGCCGGGCGCGACATCGTCTGGACCGTCGCCACGCTGCCCAAGCTCCTCGGCGACCCGGCCTTCATCAACCTGGCGCTGCGCAACCTGATTGCCAACGCCATCAAGTACACCCGTGGCCGCGACCCGGCACGCATCGAGATCGGCGCCCGGCAGACCGCCAGCGAGACGGAAATCTTCATCCGCGACAATGGCGTGGGCTTCGACATGGCCTACGCCGGGAAGCTCTTCGGGGTGTTCCAGCGCCTGCACCGCATGGAGGAATTCGAGGGCACCGGCATTGGCCTGGCCAGCGTGCGGCGCATCATCGAACGCCACGACGGCCGGGTCTGGGCCGAGGGCCGCATCGACCACGGCGCCACCTTCCACTTCGCCCTGCCGCGCCACCCGCGCAAACACTGAGGGACCCTCCCAACATGCTCAAGCCCATCCTGCTGGTCGAAGACAACCCCAGGGACCTGGAACTGACCCTTGTCGCCCTGGAGCGCAGCCAGCTGGCCAACGAAGTCATCGTCATGCGCGACGGCGCCGACGCCCTGGACTATCTGCTGCGCCGGGGCGCCCACGCCGGGCGCGACGATGGCAACCCCGCCGTGCTGCTGCTCGACCTCAAGCTGCCTAAGGTCGATGGCCTGGAAGTGCTCAAGGTGGTGCGCGACACCCCCGAGCTGCGCAGCATTCCCACGGTGATGCTGACCTCCTCGCGGGAGGAGCCGGACCTGCTGCGCGCCTATGAGCTGGGCGTCAACGCCTACGTGGTCAAGCCCGTGGAGTTCAAGGAGTTCGTCACGGCGATTTCCGACCTCGGAGTGTTCTGGGCCGTTCTCAATGAACCTCCGCCCGGTTCGTTGCGTCTGAACCGTAGACGCAACCCGTGACGGAGCGGTGATGGCCGAAGTCCCGCTGAAACTGCTGATCGTCGAAGACAGCGCCATGGATGCCGAGCTGACCCTGCTGCGCCTGGAGCGCAGCGGCATGAAGGTGGATGCGCGGCATGTCTTCGACCACGTTGGTGTCGAGCACGCCCTGCACGAGGGCAGCTTCGACCTGATTCTCTGCGACTGCGTGTTGCCCGGGTCCTCCGGCACCCACGTACTCGCTATCGCCCAGCGCATGGCGCCGGACGTGCCGTTCATCTTCCTCTCCGGCATCTATGGCGAGGAGCACGCGGTGGAGATGATCCGCCTCGGCGCCACCGACTACGTGCTGAAGAAGAACCTCTCGCTGCTGCCCAAGGCGGTGCGCCGTGCCCTCACCGAAGTGCAGGAACGCCAGCGCCGGCGCCGCGCCGAGGAAGCCCTGGCGGACGTCGAGGCGCGGGCGCGCATCGCCATCGACGCCGCCGGCATGGGCACCTGGGAATTGCGCCCGGAAGACGGCGTGCTCCTGTGGGATGACCGCTGCAAGACGCTGTTCGGCCTGCCGGCGGATACCGACATGAGCATGGACATCTTCTACGCCGGTATTCATCCGGAGGACGTGGAGCGGGTGCGCCATAGCGTCCTGCGCGCCATGGACGCTCAGGGCGACGGCCGTTACCGCGTGGAATTCCGCACCCGCCAGCCCGGCGGCCTGGAACCGCGCTGGCTGTTGAGCAACGGCCAGGCGCAGTTCGTCGATGGGCGCTGCGTGCGCTTCTCCGGGGTGTTGCAGGACATCCACCAGCAGCGCAAGGCGACCCAGGCACTGGAGCAGCTCAACGAGATGCTCGGCGAACGGGTCGAACGCCGCACCCGCGAGCGCGACCGCTCCTGGGACCTCTCCCAGGACCTGCTGGCGGTGCTCAACAGCGACCTCACCCCGGTCGCCCTCAACCCGGCCTGGGAGAACACCCTGGGCTTCCAGCGCCAGATGCTCTCGCGCATGTCGCTGCTGCAACTGCTGCCCGAGCAGGACCAGGAATCCTTCCTCACCGAGCTGGCAACCTTCGCCCACGGTGGCACCAGCGCGCGTTTCGATGGCCGCATCCGCCACGCCAACGGGCGTGAGCGCTGGTTGTCCTGGGTGGTGGTGCCCGAGGACACGCTGCTCTACGTAGTCGCCCGCGACATCACCAGCGAGCGCGAAGCGGCGCTGGACCTGGCCGAGGCCAACGCGCGGCTGCGCGAGCAGATCGCCGAGCGCGAGCGCATCGAGGCCGCGCTGCAGCAGATGCAACGCCTGGAAGCGGTCGGCCAGCTCACTGCCGGCGTCGCCCACGACTTCAACAACCTGCTGACGGTGATCCTCAGCGGCGCCACCTTCCTCGAGCGCGACCTGGCCAAGGGCGACTACGACAAGGCCGGCAAGCGCCTGCAACACATCCGCGAGGCGGGCGAGCGCGGGGCCAAGCTCACCGCGCAGATGCTCGCCTTCTCCCGCCGCCAGCGCCTGGAACCGGTGCCGCTGAACCTCAACGACACCCTCGCCGGCCTGGAAGAGCTGCTGCGCCGCTCCCTGGGCGGCAACATCTCGGTGCGCCTGGAGCTGGACGGCGGCCTGTGGCAGGCGCTGACCGACCCGACCCAGACCGAGATGATCATCCTCAACCTGGCGATCAACGCCCGCGACGCCATGCCCGGCGGCGGCCAGCTGGTGCTGTCCACCCACAACACGCACATCAGCCACCCGCCCAGCCGCCCGGAACACCCCGAGCCCGGCGACTACGTGGTGCTGTCGATCCGCGACACCGGCTGCGGCATGGACGAGGATGTGCTGAGCAAGGTCTTCGAGCCCTTCTTCACCACCAAGGACATCGGCAAGGGCTCCGGCCTGGGGCTGGCCCAGGTGTTCGGCTTCGCCAAGCAGTCCGGCGGCGGCGTGCACATCGACAGCGAGCCCGGGCGCGGCACCCAGGTCAACGTCTACCTGCCGGCGGTGGAGCGCTCGCCCAACCACGAGGACAACCCGCAGGAACCGCTGGCGGCACTGGCCGACAGCGGCCGCGACCGCCACATCCTGCTGGTGGACGACGACGACCTGGTGCGCGAACTGCTCGGCGATGCCCTGCGCCTCTACGGCTACCGCGTGCGCCAGGCCAGCAGCGGCCAGCAGGCGCTGGAGATGCTCGACGGCGATGTCGACCTGCTGCTCACCGACTTCGCCATGCCCGAGCTGAACGGCGCACAGATGGCGCGGATCGCCCGCGAACGCTTCCCGTACCTGCCCGTGGTGTTCCTCACCGGCTATGCCGAGCTGCAGGGCCTGGAGCTGCCCGGCAGCGTGGTGATCCAGAAACCGGTGCGGCACGAGGAACTGGCGCGCTCGCTGGGCGAGTTGCTCGGCAGCGACTGACGCGGGCGTGTCATTGCTCGGCGCGGCTGAACTTGCCCGCGCCCGCACCGTTCTACCGTCCTGCCACGCTTGCAACCGGGACGGTCCGATGACCCACGCACGACCGCACAGCCAGCTCCCCGGCGACATCCAGCGCACCGACCTGCCGGCGCGCCTGGACCGCCTGCCCTGGGGCGCTTCCATACCCTGCTGGTGATCGCCCTGGGCATCACCTGGCTGCTCGACGGCCTGGAAGTGACCCTGGCCGGCGCCGTGGCCGGCGCGCTCAGGCAGAGCCCGGTGCTGCTCCTGAACAGCGCCGACATCGGCCTGGCCGGCGGCGCGTACATCGCCGGGGCGGTGCTTGGCGCCCTGCTGTTTGGCTGGCTCGCCGACCGCCTGGGCCGCCGCCGGCTGTTCTTCATCACCCTGGCCGTGTACATCGGCGCCACGGCGGCGACGGCGCTGTCGTGGAACCTGGCGAGCTTCCTGGTGTTCCGCTTCCTCACCGGCGCGGGGATCGGCGGCGAGTACTCGGCGATCAACTCGACCATCCAGGAATTCACCCCGGCACGTTTTCGCGGCTGGGTCGACCTGGCGATCAACGGCACCTTCTGGGTCGGCACCGCCCTGGGCGCGGTGGGGTCGGTGATCCTGCTGGACCCGGCGCTGCTCGGCCCCGAGCTGGGCTGGCGGCTGTGCTTCGGCATCGGCGCGGCGCTGGGCCTGGTGATCCTGGCGATGCGCCTGTGGCTACCGGAAAGCCCGCGCTGGCTGCTGATCCACGGCCAGCCGGAAGCCGCACGGGAAATCGTCGAGGGCATCGAGCAACGCCTGCGCCAGCAGGGCCACCGAATTGAGCCGGTCGGTCCGGACGCGGTGCTGCTCCTGCGCAGCCGGCATTACACGCCCCTGCGCGAGGTGTTCGCCACGCTGCTGGTCAGCCACCGCCAGCGTTCGCTGGTGGGCCTGACGCTGCTCACCGCGCAGGCGTTCTTCTACAACGCGATCTTCTTCACCTACGCCCTGGTGCTGACCGATTTCCATGGCATCCCCGCCGACCGCGTCGGCTGGTACCTGCTGCCGTTCGCCCTGGGCAACTTCTGCGGCCCGCTGCTGCTCGGCCCGCTCTTCGACCGCCTCGGCCGACGCCTGATGATCAGCGCGACCTACCTCGTCTCCGGCGTTCTGCTGCTGGTCAGCGCCGGGCTGTTCGAACGCGGCGTGCTCGATGCCACCGGGCAGACGCTCGCCTGGATGGTGATTTTCTTCTTCGCCTCGGCAGCGGCCAGTTCCGCCTACCTGACCGTGGCCGAGACCTTCCCGCTGGAGATCCGCGCCCTGGCCATCGCCATTTTCTATGCCCTCGGCACCGGCCTGGGCGGCATCGCCGGGCCATTGCTGTTCGGCCAGTTGATCGAGACCGCCAGCCGCTGGAACCTGTTCCTCGGCTACCTGCTCGGCGCCACGCTGATGCTCGTCGCCGGCGTGGTGCAGGCGATCTGGGGCGTGGCGGCGGAGCGGCGTTCGCTGGAGTCGGTGGCCGCGCCGCTGTCCCAGGTGAGAGCCAATCACGTTCAATAGCAAGATTGTTCAAGCCAGGCGCTGCGCTTTTCTGCCACGCTGGCGGCACTTATCTGCCTGCAAGAAGCCTTCATGTCCCACGATCAGCTTGCTTCCCGCGCCTTCCTCAAGGGCGCCATCGACATCATGCCGCTCTCCCTCGCCGTGCTGCCCTGGGGCCTGCTCGCCGGTTCCCTGGCGATCGACGCCGGGCTCTCGCCGCTGCATGGCCAGGGCCTGTCCGCCATCGTCTTCGCCGGCGCCGCGCAGCTGGTGGCCATCGGCATGCTCAAGGGCGGCGCCGGGTTCTTCTCGATCATGGTCACCACCCTGCTGCTGACCTCGCAGCACCTGCTCTACGGGATGACCATGCGCCCGCTGATTTCCGGCCTGCCGGGGCGCTGGCGCGCCGGCCTGGGCTTTCTGCTCACCGACGAACTGTTCGCCCTCATCAGCGGCCATGACCGCCAGACCTTCAACCGCTGGTATGCCCTGGGCGTGGGCCTGACGTTCTACATCGCCTGGAACCTCTTCACCCTCGTCGGCGTGCTGGTGGGCTCGAGCATTCCGGACCTCGAACACCTGGGGCTGGACTTCTCCATCGCCGCCACCTTCGTCGCGCTGATCGTGCCGGTGGTGAAGAACCTTCCCACCGTGGTCTGCGTCGCCGTCTCGCTGTTCTGCTCGGTGCTGCTGAGCTACTGGCAGGTCGGCTCGGCATTGGTGCTGTCGGGGCTGGCGGGCATGTTCGCCGGCTTCCTCTGCCAGAAATTCTCGGGGGTGCGCGCATGATGGCCTGGGCAGTGATCGTCGGCATGGGCCTGATCGTGTTCTTTAACCGCTACGTGTTCCTCGAACCGCGCCTGCCGATCCGCCTGAGCAGCAACGTGCGGCAGTTCCTCGGCTTCGCCGTGCCGGGGATGCTCACGGCCATCTGCGGACCCATCGTGTTCCTCCCGGAGCACCAGTTGAACCTGCGCGTGGACAACCCCTACCTGCTCGGCGCCGCGGTCGCCGTCGCCCTGGTGCTGTGGACGCGCAACGTACTGCTCAGCGTGATCCTCAGCATGGGCGCGTTCTACCTGCTGCGCTGGTGGCTGTAGCGGCCGCGGACACGCCGTTGTCATCCTTGCCGGCTAAGGTGCTCGTCCATCCCTCGCGCAGCCAGAAGCAGGACGATGACGGTCGACACGAGCACCTCGCGCAAGCAGTTCCTGATCCGCTCGGAGAACATGAGCGCCGACGATTTCGGCGAGCTGTACACGCGGATGTTCGGCAACCTTTATGCGGGAATGCCACGCCCGGAGCGGCCAGTCGCCATCGGCGGCGTGTACGGCCGTTACGAGGGCGTGAGCTTTCGCCGCCTGAGCTTTCGCGGCGACCTGCTGACCGAGATGCCGGACCTGGACGACGAGATCACCTTCATCTTCCCCAGCGCCGGCCGCGTGGTCTTCAACCAGTCCAGCGACCGGGTCGGCATGCCCGGCGTCGGCCTGGCCATGGAGAAGGCCCAGGTACGCTCGGTGGGCTTCATCGACGGCCACGCGCATCATGGCCTGTCGGTGCGCCGCGCATTGTTCGCCCGGCGTCTGGCCATGCTGCTGGGCCGGCCGATCACCCACAAGGTGCGCTTCCAGCCACGGGTGGACCTGGGCAGCGAGGCCTTCCAGGGCATCAAGGCAATCGTCGCGATGGCCACCGGCAACGAGTTCGAGATGCTGATCCGCTCCAGCGCGCTGATGCCGGAGCGACTGCAGGAGATGCTGGTGGATTCGGTGCTGGACAGCTGGCCGCACAACTACAGCGAAGCGCTGCGGCGCCCTGCCCCGCAGATCGCGCCACGCCACGTCAGGCTGGCCATGGAGTATATCCAGCAGCATCCCGACGCGCCGGTCAGCGGCAGCGCCCTGGCGGAGCTGACCAACGTCAGCCTGCGCGCGTTGCAGGATGGCTTTCGCCGCTTCGTTGGCCGCTCCATCGTCGGCTACCAGCGCGACGTTCGTCTGCAGCGCGCCTATGAGGCATTGCAACGGGACGATGCGCGGTCGGTCAGCGAGATTTCCCTGGCGCTGGGTTTCAGCAATGTCGGGCGCTTCTGCCAGTACTTCCAGAACGCCTACGGAATGAGTCCGGCGCAATTGCGCCGGAGATTCTCCGTACCCCTCTAGCGGCGGGATTGGCCTGGTTCGCGGGCAAGCCCGCTCCTGCAGCCAACCGGCAACGTGGGGGAGCGGCTCTGTCCGCGATGTTGTCCGGCGCGATGCGGATCAATCGCGGACGAAGTCCGCTCCCACCTGGCAACTTCTGCGCTGGGGCTCCCCTCTCCCCCGCCCTCTCCCTGAAGGGAGAGGGAGCTGTCCGTGCCGGCTGACGCCGCAGTTTCAGCCGGCATCGGCCCAGTCCCCTCTCCCTTCGGAGCGGGGCGCGTAGCCAGGGTTAGGGAGAGGGAAATCCCAGGCACGAACTTTCAGAGGGAGGCTGTTGCTCCTCCCTGGCCGGGAATGACGACGCCAACCTGTAGGAGCGGGCCATGCCCGCGATCGCGCCCGGTGGGCGCCTCTGATGAGCGCTACAGGCCAGCGTCTGCCGGTAAGTCCCATTCCGCCGCGCAGGATGTCGCGGGCATGGCCCGCTCCTACAGAATTGCAGCCCCTCTCCCTGACGGGACAGGGCGCCCAGCCATACCGGCTGACACCTTGGTTTCAACCTGCACCGTACGGTCCCCTCTCCCTCTGGGAGAGGGTCAGGGTGAGGGCCTGGGCGGGCCCGGATATGTTCAGGCGTGAAAAAACAGCCCGCCGCGAATTCTGCGGCGGGCCGCTCTCTACAGCGCGGTACCGATCAGAACTGGTAACTGGCCTTCAGGCTGCCGCTGGCGCCGTGGCTGCCGCTGCCGCCCAGCGCGCCGACTTCGGCGCCGACGCTGAAGTCGCCCTGGCTGGCGGTCAGGCTGAACGCGCCGCCGAACTGGTCGCGGTTGTCGAAGGCGGCACGCTGCGACACATCCAGCCCCAGCAGGTGGCCCTCGCTGTCGACCTGGTAATCGCCCAGCGCATGGTCATAGCCCACTTCCAGCCCCGGCACCATCTGCCAGCCGCTACCCAGCGCCACCGGGGCGAACGAGGCCTTGAGGTTGGCGTAGGCGCTGCGGCGGTTCTCGCTGATGTCGTCGACCTCCAGCGCCAGTTCGCTGCCCTTCTCCTGGAAGCCGTCCAGGTCCAGGTGGCTGTAGCGCAGGCCGATGCTCGGCTCCAGGGTGACGGTGGACACCGCCGTGCGATAGCCCAGCGCGACGCTGGCGCCGCTGAGCTTGCCATTGGTGTCGCCCTTGGCCTTGCCCAGGCCGCCGCCGAGGTCGCGCTTGCTGTCGTAGTCGAGCCAGCCGTAGCTGAGGTCGGCGTCGACGAACAGCCCCTGTTCGAGGCTATCGAGCGCCAAGCGCGCCCCGCCCCGGACGAAGGTCAGGTCGGTGTCCACGTCGCCGCCGGCGCCGCCCACGCTGCCCTTGCTGTAGCCGAAGCCGGCATTGCCGCTGAGCTGCTCGGAGAAACGCTGGGTCACGCCGACCAGCAGGCCCTGGGTGTGCTCGTTGCTGCTCTGGGCGTCGGAGGTGGCGGAATTACCCTGGTAGCCGGCGAGCGCGGTGGTCCACAGGCGGGTTTGCCCGCTCTTGAGGTCGACGCCGCTGGCGTAGGGTGCGGCGGCGCGGTCGATCAGCGCGTCCTGGCGCAGCAGGTAGCTGGCCGCGTCGGCATGCACCTGGCCGCCGACCGTGGATTCGACGCCGCCCAGGGTGCCGGCGTCGATGGCCGATTGCAGGTAGTAGTTGTAGGCGGTGTAGGCGCCGGAGAGGTTGCTGTTCTGCAGTTGGGTGAGCAGTTGCGCGCCAGCGGCGGCGTTGCCGGACAGCCCGGCGGTGCCCGGCAGGGTGCTGTAGTAGACCATCTTGCCGCGCAGCACGTAGATGGTTTCCTGGGAAAGGCCCAGGCCCTGCTTCAGGTAGTTGTCCATGCTGCCGTACCGGGCGGTGACTTCATCCAGGCCCGCCTGCAGGAAGCTGGCCTGCACGCCCAGCAGCGGTTCGTAGATGGCCGCCATGCTCGCCGGCAGCATCGCCAGGGTCGCCTTGACCCGTGCGGCGGTGTAGTCGTTGGTGGCCAGGTAGTTGTCCATGATGGTCTGGCTGTCCACCCCGGCGATGCTCAGCAGCACCGCGGCGGTCCAGCCGGTGCGGTCCTTGCCGGCGGTGCAGTGGAACAGTGCGGCGCCGTCGGCGGCGGCCAGCTCGTTGAACAGCGTGGTGAACTGGCCGCGCATGCCGGCGTCATTGACGAAGGCGCGGTTGGTCTCCTCCATCATGGCCACGGCTTCGGCAGCGCTGCTGAAGGACAGGTTGGTGATGTTGGCGCCGGAGGTAGTGCTGCCGATGATGTCGATGTTGCGATAGGTCGCCCCGGCCGGCAGGGTGTCCGGGGTGCCGGCGATTTCGCTGGGAGTGCGCAGGTCGAACACGTCGCTGATGCCCAGGCTGTTGAGCATGGCCAGGTCGGTACCCTTGGGCGTCAGCGCGTTGGAGCGGTAGAACACGCCGGAACGCATCACCCCGTCGTTGGACGTCGTGTAGGCGGTGGTGGTGCCGGCGATGTCGCGGAAGTTGTCGATGCCGGCCAGGCGCGGCGTGTCCAGGGCGTAGGTCTCGGCCGCGTTGGCGCAGGCGATGGACAGGCTGAGCAGGGACAGCCCCAGGGATGCGGAAAACAGAGCACGATGAAACACGATGTAGCCTCTTTGAGCGTGTTGGCGGGGCTACTATCGGGGGCGTTCGGGACCCGAATGTGACAGCTGCGCCCGCTGTGCAAATGGGCGCGCGATCTGTCCGTGGGCTGCGTTTTCTGTCTGTACGGCGGCTCGTTGCGACGGCCAATCTCGTTGGGCGCACAGCGCCAGAGGCGTTATCCGCCAGGGCGGCGGATAAGCCGTACCGGCTTATGCGCCCTACGGTTCACGAGTCGTCGTGCGGGCCGCTGGACTCGCGGTCGTGCTCGTAGCGGTGGCGCATCGGGAACGTCGGCAACCAGGCTTCGCGCCGGCAGATCCACAGCTCGTAGGTGGGCTGGAACTGGTCCACGGCGTCCAGCGCGCCGAGGCTCACTTCGATTTCCTCGCCGCTGCGGCCGAACACCGACGAGCCGCAGCGCGGGCAGAAGCAGCGGCCCTGGTAGTCCTGGAATTCGCCCTCGATGCGCACGGCGCTGGCGGGGAAGATCGCCGACGAGTGGAACAGCGCGCCGTGGTGCTTGCGGCAGTCCAGGCAATGGCAGATGCCGACCCGGTTGGGCCGGCCGGTTGCTTCGATGCGAAGGCCGCCGCAGAGGCAGCCGCCGGTGACCTTGTCGGTGTTGTCCATGTTCGTGCCTCCTCGTGTGTATGGCGCTGGGACTCCCTCTCCCTAACCCTGGCTACGCGCCCCCGCTCCGAAGAGAGAGGGAACTGGATCGGCGCGGGTGACGCCGTGGCATAAGCCGGCACCGTCGCCCCCTCTCCCTTCAGGGAGAGGGCTGGGGAGAGGGTGGTGGGCCAGATTAACCATCCCCAACGGATACGCCTTTGACCTTGCCGATCGTGCGGCCCCTCCTGCGAACCGACGCACGGCACCCGCCAGCGATGCCCGATTTGGCCGTTTCGCGATATTCCTCGTCCGGATCGCGTGAGACAGCCGCCATCCCCCCGCCTAGCATAGGCAACCCCAACACGAGAAACCCGGCGCGCCCTGCCCGCGCGCCTTACCTTGCTGCCCGGAGTCCCATGTCTACCACCGCTTCCCCCCTGGCCACGCCGACGGTGGCCAGCCAGGCCAGCCCGCTGGTCATGCGCGTGATCGGCGCGTGCGCCCTTGCCCACCTGACCAACGACCTGATCCAGGCCGTGCTGCCGTCCATCTACCCGGTGCTCAAGGCCAACTACGGCCTGAGCTTCACCCAGGTCGGCCTGATCACCCTGACGTTCCAGCTGACCGCCTCGCTGCTGCAGCCCTGGGTCGGCTATCACACCGACCGTCATCCCAAGCCCTGGCTGGCGCCGCTGGGCAGCGTCTGCACGCTGATCGGCATTCTCATGCTGGCCTTCGTCGGCAGCTTCCACGCCATCCTGCTGGCCTCGGCGCTGGTGGGCATCGGCTCCTCGACCTTCCACCCGGAAACCTCGCGCATCGCACGCCTGGCCTCCGGTGGGCGCTACGGGCTGGCGCAGTCCACCTTCCAGGTCGGCGGCAATGCCGGCAGCGCCTTCGGCCCACTGCTGGCGGCGGCCATCATCATTCCCTACGGGCAGGGCCACGTGGCCTACTTCGGGCTGTTCGCGGTGTTCCTCGTCGGCGTGCTCTGGGGCCTGAGCCGCTGGTACCGCAGCCACCTCAACCTGTTCAAGCTCAAGGCGGGCGGCGTGGCCACCCACGGGCTGTCCAAGGGCCGGGTGACCGCCTCCCTGGTGGTGCTGGCGCTGCTGGTGTTCTCCAAATACTTCTACATGGCCAGCTTCACCAGCTACTACACCTTCTACCTGATCGAGAAGTTCGACCTCTCGGTGGCCAGCTCGCAGCTGTACCTGTTCGGCTTCCTCGGCGCGGTGGCGGCCGGCACCTTCTTCGGCGGCCCGGTGGGCGATCGCATCGGCCGCAAGGCGGTGATCTGGTTCTCCATCCTCGGCGTCGCGCCCTTCACCCTGGCGCTGCCCTACGTCGACCTGTTCTGGACCAGCATCCTCAGCCTGGTGATCGGCTTCATCCTCGCCTCGGCCTTCTCCGCCATCGTGGTCTACGCCCAGGAGCTGGTGCCGGGCAACGTCGGCATGATCGCCGGCGTGTTCTTCGGCCTGATGTTCGGCTTCGGCGGCATCGGCGCGGCCTTCCTCGGGCACCTGGCGGACATCCACGGCATCGAGTACGTCTACACGCTGTGCTCCTACCTGCCGCTGCTGGGCTGCCTGACCATCCTGCTGCCGTCCACCCGGAAGAAGGCGTAAGCCTTCCCGTCGCCTGCGCGCCGCGTCATCAGCCCTCGCGGCGCGCGGGCTGGGTGGCGTGCACGAACACCGTGTAGGTGTCCGCCGGATGGGCCACGCCGGCCTGGTCCAGCGCGCGGGCGATAGAGCCGCGGTGGTAGGTGGCGTGGTTGAGGATATGGAAGAACATTTCCTCGCGGGTCAGGCTGCCGCTGCGGCCATCGGTGAAGCGAAAGCGGATGACCTCCCCGGCCTGCGCCGGCGCCAGCGCCGCGAGCTGTTCGACGTACCACTGGCCGGAGGTCAGCAGACGCTCGCGCAGCTCATCAAGGCCGGGCACCGCGTCGGTATTGGTGGCCGGGTGCGGGTCCGCCTCGCCGCTCAATCGCGCACGGAACAGATCCTCGACGATGACCAGGTGATTGAGCTGCTGGAGCGCGAAGGCGAACTCCCCGGGGAAGCGCTCACGGTCGATCTGCGCGATGGCATCCAGCGCGCGGCGGTCCGACCAGCATTTGTAGGCAAAGGCCTGGCTCAGCATCGCAACTCCTTGTCAGCGGCCTGAAGGCGGAGGCCACACTGTAGCCTATCCGGGGCTTGGGTTGCGCCGCTCCACCTGCCAGACTGGCCCGAGCCCCACGGACGAACCGCTGCCATGAAAACGCCCGACATCGACGCCATCCGCGCCTTCCTGCTGGTCGCCGACCTGAAGAGTTTCACCCGTGCCGCCGACATCCTCGGCACCACCCAGGCCGCCATCAGCCTGAAGATCAAGCGCCTGGAGGAATCCCTCGGCCGCCCGCTGCTGGAACGCACGCCGCGCCGCGTCACGCTGTCGGCCCACGGCGCGGTATTCCTGCCCAGCGCCCGCCGCCTGCTGGCGAGCTACGACGAAACGCTGCGCTGCTTCGACACGCCCCGCCGGACCCTGCGCATCGGCGTGAGCCACCACATACTCGGCGCGGACCTCAGCCATTGGCTGAGGCGTTTGGCCCAGGCCGATCCGGAGGTGCTCGTCGCCTTCAGCCTGGGCACCTCGCGGCAGATGCTGGAGAGCTACGAGGAAGGTGCGCTGGATATCGCGCTGATCCTGCGCCACGACAACCGCCGCCAGGACGGCGAGGTGATCGGCAGCGAACGCTTCGGCTGGATGGCCGCCGACACATTCGAGCTGGAGGACGGCGCTCCCCTGCCCCTGGCGATCCAGCCGGCGCCCTGCGGCATGCGCAGCATGGTCAGCAGCGCGCTGGAGGCGCACCAGCGCCTGTGGAGCGAAGCCTTCGTCGGTTCGGGGATCCTCGCCATCGGCGCGGCGGTGTCGGCGGGTATCGGCATCGGCGCCATGGTCGAGCGCATGGCGCCGGCCGGTTGCGTGGACGTGCGCGCACGCTTCGACCTGCCGGAACTGCCGCCCCGCGATGTGGTGCTCTACTGCGCCCACCGCGACACCCAGACCCGCGCGCTGGTCAGCACGCTGGCGCAGGCCATCGCGGCCTGAAGCTCAGTGCAGGAGCACGCCGACGCGCGCCAGGAACAACGCCAGCGCGACGATCAGCGAGCCGCACAGGGCGACGGCGGCCAGGTGGACGAAGGCGAACTCGCGGGCCTGGATCGGTTCGTGGTCCATGAACGGCACTTCCTGAGCAGCGGTAGGGAGCCGCCAGTATCGACAGTGCCGTGCAGGACAAACAGCGCACGCCGGCTATTTCAGCGATAAGCGAAACGCCTCGACAGCCCGTGCAATCCAACGGCGTCAGACCACGCCCGCGTCCTGCGAGCTGGCCACACGCTTGCCCAGCGGCGTCCTGGCGGAGCCATCGGCGGCGAGGGTCTGTTGTGCCGGCGCCTGCGAGTTCACCCGCATCCCCAGCGGCGTGCGGCTGAAGCCCTCTTCAGCCAGCTGCGGCGCCGCGTTCCGGTCCGCCAGCGGCGTCAGCTGGAAGCAGGCGGCGGCCGGGGTGCAGCTGGCTTCGACGGCGGCACTGGCATGCACGGCAACACCGGCCAGGGAGAAGGCAATGGCAGTCACGACGGTTTTCAGGTTTTTCATGGCATCGATCCTCAGGGGTCAGGGGGACGGCTCATCGGAGCGGGCACCGGGAGCTTCGGGGTGCGGGCCGCGCCGATGAGCTGTTGGGGTCCATTAAGCGTCCCTGGGGTATCTGCAGCGTGTCGGAAACGGCCGCCGCCATCTCCGCGCGTGTCACAGCGGCCGGCCGATACAGTGGAATACACAGCGGCCCACGGCGCGTGAGCCATCGTCGAGCGCATCCGGGAGCCGCAGTCCTTTATGATTCCCCCCTGCGACCAGACTCGTCCCGGTTGCAGATAATCCGCCAATGTCTCCAGGGAAATTCAATGCCGCTGTCCTTGCCGTTCGAACAGGTCGATGTCTTCGCCGAGCGCCCCTACGAAGGGAATGCGCTGGCGGTGGTGGTGGATGCCGATGCACTGACCACCGAGCAGATGCAGGCGTTCGCCCGCTGGACGCAGCTCAGCGAAACCACATTCCTGATGCGCCCCACGTCGCCCGAGGCGCATTACCGCGTGCGTATCTTCACGCCGCTGCGCGAGCTGCCCTTTGCCGGCCACCCCACCCTGGGCAGCTGCCAGGTGTGGCTGGCACACCACGACAACCCCGAGCTGGGCGAGATCGTCCAGGAATGCCCGGCAGGCCTGATTCGCCTGCGCCGGCAAGGCCCGTGCCTGGCGTTCTCCGCGCCACCGCTCCTGCGCAGCGGGCCCCTGGACGCGGCCACGCTGCGCCGGGTCGAGCACGGGCTGGGCCTCGCTGGCGGGCAGGTTCGCGCCAGCCAATGGGTCGATAACGGTCCGGGTTGGGCGGGAGTGTTGCTGGCTCGTCGCGAGGAGGTGCTGGCCATCCGCCCCGACTACGCGGCGCTGGAAGGGCTGAATGTCGGCGTCATCGCCCCCTGGGGTGGCGCGCAGGCGGAAGCGGACGTGGAAGTCCGGGCCTTCATGGGCGAGGAATGCAACGAAGACCCGGTCACCGGCAGCCTCAATGCAGGCCTGGCCCAGTGGCTGATCGGCGCGGGCGTCCTGGGCGAGCGCTATACCGTCAGCCAGGGCACGGTCCTGCAGCGACGCGGACGACTGCGCATCGAACGCGTCGACGGGGCGATCTGGGTCGGTGGCGAGGTACAGCATTGCCTGTCGGGCACAGCCGTTTTTCCCGGGCGCTGAAGGAGCCTTACGCACGCTGCGAGCCGACGTTCGATCCGCCCGGAGCCGTCGTCTCGCAGTGCTCCGCGTGACGAAAACTTCACTGCCGTCTGTCACAGAATTCCTACACGCCGGTTGACCGGCCAAACCGGCGCCACTAGATTCCTACGCTTCTTTCGCCAGGGTGCGCTGCGCCCTGGCGATCCCTACGGCAAAGGAATGTCCGTCATGTTCAAGCCCCTCAGGCCCTGGCTGCCTGCCGTGCTGCTTTGCAGCCCTCTCGCCGCCCACGCGGAAGGCCCTTCCGGCGATTTCTGGCTGATTCACCAGCAGGGCAGCCTCTACAAGAACGAACTCTTCGTGGTCGATGGCGACCCTGCCAACATCTACGACCGCAAGAACGGCGTGCGCTCGCTGGGCGTCTACCAGTTCTACGAGGAAGGCGCCAAGCCGACCTTTACCGCCTACGACGTCGAGGTCGACTGCGCGAAGAACCGCGTGCGCCTCAATGGCGCGCAGAACTACGACAAGTTCTACAACGACATCCGCCCCAAGAAGGTGTCCAAGGAGTGGCAGAAGAAGCCTGAGGCCTGGCTTGCCCAGAGCCGCGACTTCCTCTGCAAGCCGGACGCCCACGTGGAGCAGAAGATGTATCCGCTGGGCAAGATGCCCACCGCGCAGCTGGTCTCGGCCGCGCCGGGGCTGTTCCAGCTGAGAAATCGCGACCATGCCAAGGCCATGATCCTGCAGATGGTCGACAAGGGCTTCGAGCAGATGCCCGCCCGGAACGCACCCGCCAAGGAGGGCGTGCAATGAAAGGACTCTTCGCGCTGGGGATGATTGCCATCCTGCTCGGCGGCTGCTCCGCCATTCCTACCCTGCCCGAGGCGCAGGCCCGCAGCTACTGGAAGGGTCGCCCGGCCGGCGATGCGATCGACCATTTCGGCGCGCCCAGCGACATCGCCCTGGCCCCGGAGAACGACTGGGTCGTGCTGATCTACCGCCGCGACACCTCCTATACCTCCCGCGAAGCGCTCGGCACCTACACCGGCCCGCAGAACGGGCAGCTGGTGCACACCGAGTACTGGGGCGACGTGGTCCATTCGGCCAGCTGCGAAATCCGTGTCGCCATCAACCGTGCCCGGCAGGTGGACTACCTGCTGACCCGCGGCAACTGCGGCGGCATCCCGCTGCGGCCGGAAGCCTGACGCCACCTGGCCGATCAAGGAGGAAAAGAAGCATGTCCACAACGACACAGGCCAAGGCCACGCTCGCGCTGCTGACGCTGATGACGGCGGCATCGACGGTTGCGGCCGAAGAGACCAAGGTGACCGACCTGCTGCGCAGCGGCTACGAGGTGAAGGCGGCGTACGTGGCACCAGGACGGGTCAGCCAGATCCATTACCTGGTCCTGCAGAAGGACGCGTCGGTCTTCCAGTGCAGCACCTACGACAGCGGCGCACCGCTGCAGCGCTACTACGACTACTCCAACACCTACTCCTGCTCGCCGGTCGGCGACCTGGTCCCGCAACGCTGAGCGACTCCCCGCACCCGATCCCGCGCGGCCGGCCTCCCGAGGCTGGCCGCGCCGCTGCCGATCCCACGTGGTCGGAGGCGGTTCCTTCTGCCACCCCAGCCCACTTCGCCATGGATGTTTTCGCATGACACTGCGCCTTTTGACCGCCAGCCTGCTGCTGGCCTGCACCTTCGCCCACGGCGCCGAGCCGGCGCCCGTTCCCAAGGCCCTGGAAGAACAGGTTGGCCGCCTGGTGGAGCTGTACAAGGACAGCTTCGCCACCGGCTACCCCGAGGCCACCCGCGTGCAAACCCTGAAGACCGGCAAGGGCAGCGAGCTGACGCTCGCCGTGTTCACCATCGAAGGCTTCGACATGGGCAACAACTACAACCAGTACCTCGCGGTCTTCACCTCTACCCCCAACGAGGAAGGCCAGGAGCATTACAGCCTGCTCGACGCCCTGCAGATCGGCGGCGGTGGCTGGCGCTCGATCGAGACGCTGGACGCAAGGCTGGTCAGCGACCCGTCCGGCAAGCGCACCCTGATCGACATCCCGGTGATGGAAAACACCGAGGACGACGGACCGAACTTCCCCAGCCGCGCCGGAGTGATCCACCTGGCCGTCGATGACGCACCGACGCCCCGCCTGGCGGAGCAGCACTGACGCAGCCGCTGGCCGTGGGCGCCACGGCCAGGGGCAACGCGGCGGCGCTCGCTAGCGCGCCGCCGCGGCCTCGTTCATCAGGTAGGTCACCAGTTGCCGCGCGTGGGACGACAGCGCGTCCCAATCGGCGACACAGATGCGCAGCTCACGGGTGGCCCAGGCGTCCGCCAGCGCCACCACTGTCGCTGGCAGCTCTTGCGCCAGGCGCGTCGCGGCAGCCTCCGGGAGCATCGCCACACCCACTCGCTGCGCCACCAACTGGGCGATGGCGTCGAAGCTCGGTGCGCGCACCCGTACCTTGAGCGGCATCGAGTTGCGCACCGCCATCGCCTCGACGAAGCGCTGCATGGCACGCTCGGCGGGCAGGCAGACGAAGGGGAAACTCAGCGCGTCGCGCAGGCTCGGCAAGTGCTGGCTGGCCAGGGGGTGATCCTGCGGCACCAGCAGGACCAGCTTGTCGTTGCGAAACGGCAGCGACAGCAGGCCCGCGGTGGCCAGGTTGCCGTCGTAGACGCCGATGTCGATCGCCCCGTCCTGCACGGCCCGCAGCACATCCTTGCTGTTCTGCTCGGTCAGTTGCAGGTCCACCTCCGGGTAGTCCGCCAGGAAGGGCCCGAGCGCGGTGGGCAGAAAAGTGCTGTTGGCCACGGTGGAGGCCGCCAGGCGCAGGGTGATGCGCCGCTCGCCGCGCAGTTCCTGCAGGGTGTCGGTGAGTTGCTGCGCCTCCTTCAGCACGCGCTGGCCGGCTTCGAGCACCAGGCGGCCGGTGGGAGTCAAGGTCATGCCGTCGCTGTGCCGGGCGAACAGGGCAAGCCCGCAGCGCTCCTCGAACAGGCGCAACCGGTTGCTCGCTGCCGAGACGGCCACCGGCACCGACGCAGCCGCCTTGCTCAGGCTGCCGGTGCAGGCGATGGCGGCGATCAGGCGCAGGTCGGCAAGATCGAAATGCATTTGGCGTTCTCCAAAAACGAAAGCCACGTTCGCCAAGTTGCGATTCTAGCGGAGCGGCATTCTTCCTAGAATAAGGCCTTTCCCCTGCCCTGCGCTCCCTGCCCATGAATAGCCTGAACGCCCTTTACCAGCGCAGCCTGCGCAACGGCGTGTTGTTTGCCGTGCTGTCCGCCACCGGTTTCAGCCTCAAGGCGGTCTTCGTCAAGCTCTCCTACGCCGCGGCCCCGGTGGACGCGGTGACCGTGCTGGCCATCCGCATGGGCCTGGCGCTGCCGCTGTTCCTCTGGCTGGTCTGGCTGAGCCGCAGCCCCGGCCAGGCGCGCCTGTCGCTGGCCGATGGCGGGCGCATCCTGCTGCTCGGGCTGTTCGGCTACTACCTGTCGAGCCTGTTCGACTTCTACGGGCTGCAGTACATCAGCGCCGGGCTGGAGCGGCTGATCCTGTTCACCTACCCGACCCTCGTGCTGCTCCTGCAGATGGCCGTGGCCCGCGAGCGCCCCGACTCCCGCACCCTGGCGGCGATGGGGTTGTGCTACCTCGGCCTGGGGATCGCCCTGGTACACGACATCCGCGTGGAAGGCGCCGACGGGCAGATCCTGCTGGGCGCCCTCTGGGTGTTCGCCAGCGCCGTGACCTATGCCCTCTACTACATGGGCACCGGCGCGGTGGTGCGCCGCGTCGGCTCGATGCGCCTGGCCGGGCTGGCCGGCGGTGTCTCCTCGGTGATGGTGCTGATCCATTACGCGGTGAGCGGCAACGTGCAGCAACTGGCGAGCCTGCCCGGCACCGTCTGGCTCCACGGCGCGCTGATGGCGCTGATTTCCACCGTGCTGCCGATCTACTGGATGGCGCTGGCCATCCAGCGCATGGGCGCCACCCACGCCGCGGCGTTCGGCAACCTCGGGCCGGTACTCACCGTGTTCGCCTCCTGGGCGCTGCTGGGCGAGGCGATCTCGGTCTACCAGATTGCCGGCCTGGCGCTGGTGTTGTTCGGCGTGTCGCGGCTGTCGGGGGCGAAAAGGACCGCTCCGGCGGCTGTCGAAACGCAAGCGGAGAAAGGCCGCGCCGCCGGCTGAGCGCGACGGTCATCGGCTATCGGCCGGCCGCAGCGACCGGCTCACACCCGCCCGATGCGCATATTGATCGGCCAGCTCACCGGGTGCCGCGCGGCGGGGTCGCCCCAGCGCTCGGCGATGTCGACGGCGAAGCGCTGCAGCAGGTCCTCGCGCCCGGCCTCGCGGGCGCTGCGGACCGCCGACCAGGTGGAGACGTAGCCCAGGAATTCGTCGAGATTCCATTCCAGGCGGATGGCGATATCCGGCCCGGAAAACTCGGCGAAGGGGAAGTCGAGGGTCGCGTAGCCGCTGTCCACCAGGGCACGCTCGGCCGGCCAGTAAGGGCCGATTTCCTTCCAGTAGAACGGCTCGAAGCGCTCGCCCAGCGCACCTTCCAGGCGCAACACGCCATAGCTGATCAGCGCCAGCACGGCGTTGGGCCCGGCGATGCGCCGCACCTGCGCGTAGAACCTGGGCAGATCGAACCAGTGGGCGGCCTGGGCAGCGGTGACCAGGCTGGCGCTGTGGCTGCGCAGCGGCAGGTCTTCGGCCGGGGCGCAGAGGTAGCTCACCTTCGCCTGCGGCGCGCTATGGGCGATCTGCTCCGCGCTGGGGTCGACGCCGACCACCGCGTCGAAGTGCTCGGCCAGTTGCCGGGTCAGTTGGCCGCTGCCGCAGCCAACATCCACTGCCAATGCGCGGTCGGGCGCCCTCGAAGCGAGGTACGCGGCAAGCTCCGCCGGGTACTCGGGACGAAAGCGCGCGTAGGCCTCCCCGCCCTGGTCGAACCAGTTGCGCAGGTCGGCGGACGGGGAATTCATGATGGGCGACTCCTGTCCGGACGGTTGTTCGACATGAATGTACTGGGCAAACCGACGTTCCGACCAGAGCCACGCCGACCGATGCAGGGCTTGCGCCCTGCCCGGCCTCGGTGCGCGGTCAGACCTGCGCCATGCCGCCGTCGACGAACAGCTCGACTGCGTTGATGAAGCTGGCCGACTCCGACGCCAGGAAGGCCACCGCCTTGCCGATCTCCCGCGGTTCGCCAAGGCGGCCCAGCGGCACCTGGCTGGCCAGTGCGTCGAACAGGCCCTGACGCGCCTCCTCGGGCACCAGGTCGCCAAGGCCGGGGGTACGCACCGGGCCGGGGCTGACGACATTGACGCGGATGCCGCGGTCCTTCAGGTCCAGCGCCCAGGAGCGGGCGAAGTTGCGCACGGCGGCCTTGCTCGCACTGTACACGCTGAAGTTGGCGGTGCCCTGGATCGAGGTGGTGGACGCGGTGAGGATCACCGACGCGCCATCGGTCAGTAGCGGCAACGCCTTCTGCACGGTGAACAGCACACCGCGCACGTTGGTGCCGAAGATGCGGTCGAAGTGCTCCTCGGTGATCGCCCCCAGCGGCAGCATGTCGCCGCCGCCGGCATTGGCGAAGAGGATGTCCAGGCGGCCGGCGGATCTGGCGATCTGCGCATACACCGCATCGAGGTCGGCAAGCACCGAGGCGTCGGCGCGGATGGCCGTGGCGGCCGGGCCGATGGCCTCGACGGCGGCGTCCAGTTCAGCCTGGCGGCGGCCGGTGATGAACACCCGCGCGCCCTGCGCGGCGAGTTCCTGTGCGGCGCCAAGGCCGATGCCGCTGCTGCCGCCGGTGACCAGTGCAACTTTACCAGTGAGGGACGTATTCATGATGAGCTCCAGGGATTCGAGGATTGACGGTTCTGCCTCTGTGGCCGGCATCTGGCGCGGCGTTGCGGTGAGGCATGGCGCTACTCTAGGGCTCGTCGATTAGCGGAAAAAGCGCATACAATGGAATGACTATCCATACCCATGGATAATCAGGTATCGCCCGCAAGGAGCTTTCATGGATCAGCTGCAGGCCATTCGCGCCTTCGCCCGCGTGGTGGAAGCGGGCAACTTCACCCGCGCCGCCGACTCGCTGGACATGCCCAACGCCACCCTGAGCAAGCTGGTTCAGGAACTCGAAGCGCACCTGGGTGTGCGCCTGCTGCAACGCACCACCCGGCGCGTCACGGTAACGCCCGAGGGCCAGGACTATTACGCCAAGGCCACCCGCGTGCTGCGCGACCTGGAAGACATCGACTCGTCGTTCAACCTGGCCCGCGGCAGGCCGCGCGGCCACCTGCGCATCGACGTCGGCGGCTCGACCGCGCGGGACGTGCTGGTGCCGCTGCTGCCGGACTTCCTCGCGCGCTACCCGGACATCCGCATCGACCTGGGCGTATCCGACCGCTCGGTGGACCTGATCGGCGACAACGTCGATTGCGTGATCCGCGGCGGCGCGCTGGACGCCTCCTCGCTGGTGGCGCGCAGCGTCGGCCAGGCGACCATGGTCACCTGCGCCTCCCCGGAGTACCTGCGCCACAACGGCATTCCGGCCTACCCCGAGGAGTTGCGCAACGGCCACCGGCTGGTCAGCTACCTGTCGCCGCAGAATGGCCGGGCGGTACCCTTCCGCTTCGAGCGCGACGGCGAACGCATCGAGCTGAAGCTCGAACACCGCATCGGCGTCAACGAGAGCAACGCGCACCTGGCCGCCTGCGTGGCCGGCCTGGGTATCATCCAGACCTTCTCCTACGCGGCCGGCGCCGCCCTGCTCGACGGCACGCTGGTGGAAATCCTCGCCCCCTGGCGGCCGGCGCCCTACCCCTTCCACGTCGTCTACCCGCAGAACCGCTACGTCACGCACCGCCTGCGGGTGTTCATCGATTGGCTGGTGGAGTGCTTCCCCGGCAAGGTTGCCGGTTGAGGGCTCAGGGCTGCTTGTCCGCCAGGGACTCCAGCAAGTCCGCCGAGGGCACGAAGAACAGGCTGCCGGTCACCGCCTTGCTGTAGTCCAGCAGGCGGTCGTAGTTGCCGGCCGGGCGGCCGACGAACATGTTCTCCAGCATCTCCTCCACTGGCGCCGGCGAGCGCGCGTACCCGATGAAGTAGGTGCCGAACTCCCCGGCGCCGGGGCGGCCGAAGGGCATGTTGTCGCGCAGGATCTTCACTTCCTGGCCGTCCTTCTCCAGGGTGGTCAGCGAGCTGTGCGAGCAGCTGGGCTTCACCTCGTCGCCCAGTTCGATGTCCGCCAGCTTGGTGCGGCCGATGATGCGTTCCTGCGCCTCGGTGGACAGCTGGTTCCAGCCGTTCATGTCATGCAGGTACTTCTGCACCAGCACGTAGCTGCCGCCGGCGAAGTCCACGTCCTCGTCGCCGATCAGGGTGAAGTGCGGAATGTCGCGCCCTTCCGGGTTCTCCGTGCCGTCGACGAAACCGATGATGCTGCGCATGTCGAAGTAGCGGAAACCCTGCACCTCGTCGACCACCGTGACCGCATCCCCCAGGCGCGCGACCAGTTGCGTGGCCAGCTCGAAGCAGAGGTCCATCTGCTCGGCGCGGATGTGCAGCAGCAGGTCGCCCGGCGTGGAAACGGCAACCCGCTCGCCACTGCCAATCGCGCGGAAGGCATGCAGGGCGGCTGGCCGCGGAGCGCCGAACAGCGCATCCCACGCCGCCGAGCCGAAGCCCACCACACACGACAGGTTACCCCCTGGCACGCGCTTGCCGACCGAGCGCACCAGCCCGGAGACGTCCTCGCACAACGCCCGGACCGGGCTCCAGTCCTTGCCGGGAGTCAAGGTGGCGACCAGGAAGATCGCACTGCGGGTGATCGGGCTGTCCACTGCCTGAGGTGCCGGGAAGTCGTTGAGCATGTCGTCCATTCGCTGCCGTTGAAGTTGGGGAATGAGAGTAGCAAAGCCGGTGGCCGGTGGCGGTGACAGCTCCGTGCGAAGGTTACAGCGCGGGCTGTCGATCTGCCCTGGTGAGGTGCCCTGCAGGTTACAGTGCCGCGGAACCGGAGCAGCCGCAGCGCAGACGAAGGTTGACGTCCAGGCTGTCTTGGTTAAGGTCTGGGACGAGCGAACATCACCAGGGCCTCGATGCGGGAGAAGCAGCCAGTGCAACACGAACGCAGCAGCATAGACACCGTCGTTTTCGATCTTGGCGGCGTGCTGGTCGATTGGAATCCGCGCCACCTCTATCGAAAGATATTCGACGACGAGCTGGCAATGGAGACCTTCCTCGCAGAGGTCTGCAACGCCGCGTGGAACGAACGCCAGGATCGCGGGCGTCCCTGGGCCGATGCCATCGCCGAAGCCGTCGCCCGGCATCCGGCCCACGAACCCAACATCCGTGCGTACCGCGAGCGTTGGGAGGAGATGCTCGGCGGCGCTATCGAAGCGACCGTGGACGTGCTGCACGAGTTGCACCACAACGGCGTGCGCCTGCTGGCACTGACGAACTGGTCGGCGGAAACCTTCCATGTCGCCGAGGAGCGCTTCCCCTTCCTTGCGCAGTTCGAAGGTGTGCTGGTCTCCGGCCGCGAAGGGCTGATGAAAACGGAGCCGGAAATTTTCCAGCTGCTGATCCAGCGCTACAGCCTGATACCTTCGCGCACGCTGTTCATCGATGACGTCCAGAAGAACGTCGACGCGGCGCTGGCCCAGGGGATGCGCGCCGTCCAGTTCATCGACGCCGGGCAACTGCGCCGCGACCTGCAATCGTTTGGCCTGCCGGTTGCCGCGCAGAAAACCTGAAGCGCAAGCCGGAAGCGCCCTTCCGGCTCACTTGACGTTCTCAGTAGCCGGTAGCTGCCTTCTCGATGGAGCGCGCCACTGCCTCGGGGTGCGAGACCATGACGACATGGGACGCGCCGCTGACCACCTGGACATCCTTCGCCTGGGCGCGATGCGCCATGAAAGCCAGCACCTGCGGCGGGATGTTGCGGTCCTGGTCGCCATAGACGAACCACGAGGGAATCGCCGTCCAGGCCGCCGCGCCGGCTTTTTCGTTCAGGGCCGCCTCGGTAACCGGACGCTGCGCCGCCGCCATCAGCGCGGCTTCGCCGGCGGGTACATCGGCGGCGAACTGGTCGTGGAACTTGTCCTGCTGGATGTACAGGTCCTTGCCGCCGTCAGCCAGCGCCACCGGCGCGGCCAGGGTCGGGCCGAGGGTGCTGCCGGGGAACTTGCCAGCCAGCTCAGCGGCGCTCTCTCCCTGTTGCGGGGCGAATGCGGCGACGTAGACCAACGCCTTGACGTTTGGCCGGTCGCTGGCCGCCGCGCTGATCACGTTTCCGCCGTAGGAGTGGCCCACCAGCACCACCGGTCCCTTGACGCTGCCGACGATGTTGCCGATATAGGCTCCGTCGCTGGCCACGCCGCGCAGCGGGTTGGCCGCGGCGATCACGGAGTAGCCGTCCTTCTCGAGGATACGCGTCACGCCGTTCCAGCTGGAGGCATCGGCGAAGGCTCCGTGCACCAGTACTACCGTCGGTTTCACCGGCGCCGCAAAGGCATTGCCGACAAGCAGGCCGCTGGCCAGTGCCAGGGCGGTGAGGGTCTTGTTCATGGTGGATCTCCTGGTTGAGGGGAATCGGGTGTGCTTTTCCTGGAACCGAGCGGGCGCCCAGCCCTGCTTGCCAACGCTGTTCGTAGGAGCGAGCTCGCTCGCGAACGCATGTCACCGGAGCCCCGGGCGCGAGGCGAGTTCGCGAGCAAGCTCGCTCCTACAGTGAGGTGCGGGGAAAATCGCTGGACTGGCTCAGCTCGCGCCACAGGCGCAGCTCCGCCAGCCGGGCCTTGTCGGCGTTCTCGATGGCCAGCAGCGCATGGCTGCCCAGGGCCAGGCGCAGCGGCGGACGATCCATCCAGGCCACCGCGAGAATCGCCTGCGCGGCCCGCTGCGGATCGCCCGGCTGCTTGCCGTCGTAGGCCCGCTGGCGGCGCGCCACGGCGCCGACCACTGCGTCGTATTCGAAGCGCCCTTCGGAGAGCGTCGTCGAGGCGCCGGCAAAATCGGTGCGCAGGCCTCCGGGTTCGATGATGGTCACTCGCACGCCAACCTGCGCCATTTCGCGCGCCAGCACTTCGGAGAAGCCTTCCACGCCCCACTTCGCTGCCGAATAGGGCGCGCGCCCTGGCGCACCAATGCGCCCACCCACCGAGGACAGCTGGATGATGTGGCCGCTGCGCTGCCGACGCAGCAGGGGGATGGCCGCCTTGGTGACGATGATGGTGCCGAACAGGTTGGTCTCGATCTGCCGGCGGAACTCTTCCAGCGGCGTGTCTTCCACCGAGTTGACGTTGCCGTAGCCGGCGTTGTTGACCAGCACGTCGAGCCCGCCGAACGCCTCCTGCACCTGTGCTACGGCGTCCTGCGCGGCGGCCGGGTCGGTGACGTCCAGGGGCGCCACGCGCAGGGTCTGCGGGTAGAGCCGGGCGAGGTCCGCCAGCGAATCCGGATCGCGAGCGGTGGCCAGCAGGCGGTGGCCGGCCTGCAACACGGCTTCGGCCAGCGCCCGCCCCAGGCCGCGGGAACAACCGGTGATCAACCATCGTTGGTTCATGGGAACCTCCACGGCTCTCAAGGTAGGGAACTCAGGGTGCGTAGCGGGTGAAGACCAGATCGTGGTCCTTCACCCGCGCCTGGTGGCAGGCGAAACAGGTCTGGTGCTGCGCCTCGTCGGCGGGTTTGCCGTCGACGAAGCGGGCAAAGCCCCAGCCGCCGGTGGCCGCGTACTTCTTCGAGTCCTTGACCATGAACTGCACGGTGGTGGCGGCCCCGGGAATCGACGCCGGTTCGAACTCCGGCGACTGCACGTGCTTCCAGGCGAGCTTGGCCAGCACGCTGCCGTCGGGGAACGGCAAGGTGCCGGCGCGGTAGGCCTTCATGGCGATCTCGTTGCCCAGCACGGCGCGCAGTTCGTTCAGCGGCGCCGCCTCCTGGGCGGGCGCCACCAGTTGCCAGTTGCGGTAGCCCTCGGGCATGCGCACGCCGTAGATCGGCGAAGCCTCCCCGTCGGCCCTGGCGCCAGTTGTCGCCAGCAAAGCGAAACCGGCCAGGGCGATGCGGCGCAATGCGGTTGCTGCGATGGTCATGGCGCGTCTCCGGCTCACAGATGATCGGCGTCGATCACCGCCTTGACGAAGGCGGCAGGTGCCTCCTGGGGCAGGTTGTGGCCAATGCCACCGGTGACCAGGCGGTACTCGTACTTGCCGCCGAAACGTTTGGCGTAGGCCTCGGCCGGCGGGTGCGGCGCGCCGTTGGCATCGCCTTCGAGGGTAATGGTCGGCACCTGGATGGTCGGGAAGGCCGCGAGCTTCTTCTCCAGCTCGGCATAGCGCGGCTCGCCGTCCGCCAGGTTCAGGCGCCAGCGGTAGTTGTGGATGGCGATCGGCCCCTGGTCGGGGTTGTCCAGCGCCTGGGCGCTGCGCTCGAAGGTAGCGTCGTCGAACTGCCATTTCGGCGATGCCAGTTGCCAGATGAGCTTGGCGAACGCGTGGCGATACTGGTCGTAGCCGGCCTTGCCGCGTTCGGTGGCGAAGTAGAACTGATACCACCACTGCAGCTCGGCGGCCGGTGGCAGCGGCGCCTTGCCCGCCTCCTGGCTGCCAATCAGGTAGCCGCTGACGGACACCAGCGCCTTCACCCGCTCGGGCCAGAGCGCCGCGACGATGTCCGCCGAGCGTGCGCCCCAGTCGTAGCCGGCGAGTACCGCGCGCTTGATCTTCAACGCATCCATGAAGTCGATGACGTCCACCGCCAGTGCGGCGGGCTCACCGTTGCGCCGGGTGGACGCGGAGAGGAAACGCGTTTCGCCATACCCACGGGCGTAGGGAATCAGCACGTGGTAGCCCTTGGCGGCCAACTGCGGCGCCACCTCGGCGTAGCTGTGGATGTCGTACGGCCAGCCGTGCAGCAGGATCACTACCGGGCCATCGGCCGGGCCGGCTTCGGCGTAGGCGACGTTGAGCAGGCCGGCATCGACGTGCTTGAGCGCGCCGAAGACCGGGTCGGTGGCCGCTTGCGCCACGGCGCCACAGGTGAATGGCGCGAGGGCGATGGCCAGCGCCGAGGCGCCGAGTTGCGGGGACTTGAACAGGTTCATCACAGGTCTCCATGGCAGACGCGCGGCCTGCCCGGTGGTTGCCGGCAAGCGGCGGAATCTAGTGGTTGTTCAGGCTCGATCGCTGTGGGCGGAATGCCTTGCGCAGTTCCTCGCTGAACAGCTGCGGCTGTTCCCAGGCGGCGAAGTGGCCGCCCTTGTCCACCGCGTGGAAGTAATCCAGCGAGGGATAGGCGCGCTGCGCCCAGCTTTTCGGCGCCCGGTAGATCTCGCCGGGGAAGACGGTGATGGCCACCGGCACTTTGATCTGCGCGGTCTTCTGCGCGGCGGCGCTGAAATTGTTGCTGTTGTTTTCCCAGTAGAAGCGCGAGGAGGACGCGCCGGTATTGGTCAGCCAGTAGAGCGAGATGTCGTCGAGCATCTCGTCGCGGCTCAGCACGCGCTCGGGCTCGCCGCCGCTGTCGGTCCAGGCGGCGAACTTCTCGTACATCCAGGCGGCCATGCCGGCGGGTGAATCGGCCAGTGAATAGCCGATGGTCTGCGGGCGGGTCACCATCATCGCGCCGTAGGCGGCGTTGCGGACGAAGAAGGTGCTCAGTGCGTCGAAGGCGCGGCGCTCGTCGGCGCCCAGCCCGGCAGGCGCCGGAGCACCACTGTTGATCGGCCCGACCAGCTCCGGCGGCACCGTCGCCGGCATGTTCAGGTGGATGCCGAGCAACCCGGGCGGCGCCAGGCGGCCGAGGGCATCGGAGATCACCGAGCCATGGTCGCCGCCCTGGGATACGTAGTGGCTGTAGCCCAGGCGCTTCATCAGTACATCCCAGGCGCGGGCCACCCGGTCCGGGCCCCAGCCGGTAGTGGTGGGCTTGCCGGAGAACCCGTGGCCGGGAATCGCCGGGATCACCACGTCGAAGGCGTCTTCGGCACGGCCGCCATAGGCGACCGGGTCGGTCAGCGGGCCGATGGTCTTGAGGAACTCCAGCGGCGAGCCTGGCCACCCATGGGTGAGGATCAGCGGCATGGCGTGCGGCTCTTTCGAGCGTACGTGGATGAACTGGATGTCCACGCCGTCAATGCGAGTGATGAACTGCGGCAGCGCATTGAGCCTGGCTTCTGCACGGCGCCAGTCGTAGTCCTTGCCCCAGTAGCCCACCAGCGCGCGGACCTTCTCCAGCTGGATGCCCTGCGAGGCGTCGTTGACCGTCTCGCGGTCCGGCCAGCGTGTGGCGGCGATGCGCCGACGCAGGTCGTCCAGCTGCTCCTGCGGCACCTGGATACGGAACGGCCGCACGCTGTCATCGGCGTTGGCTGTGCTGCTGGCACTCGCGGCGAACGCCTGTTGCAGCAGGTGATGCTGGCCGTCGCCGAGCAGGAACAGCCCCACGGCGGAGGCCATGAGCGTACGGCTGAAACGACGACGGAGGTGGGGCGATGATGAGGCGGCTGGCATGGTCGATTCTCCCTGGTTCACTGGCCGACGGATCGGCGACTTGCAGCGATCTCAACAAAGCCGGCGGGGCGCTGCGATTGCACCATGGTGTCGGTCGATACCTTGGTATCGGAGCTCGCGCGACCGCGTGCGGTGCCGCAGCCGACACCTAGGTATCATTGGCAACCCCGCCGCCTGGGCGCATGCTCGCCCCACGGCTAGCGCCGGGAGAGGACCGGTATGCACAACGAAGTCGTCGACAAGCTGCCCGACATGGCCTGGACCGCCCACGCCGACGGCCGCCTGGAGAGCGTCAACCAAGCCTGGCGCCGCTATGCCGGCCGGGACCTGGATAACGATGGCGACTACATCTGGCAGGCGCTGGTGCACCCTGCGGACCTGCCCGCGGTGCAGCAGGGCTGGAGTGCCATCCGCCAGTCCGGCACGCCCCACGACCTGCAGGCACGCCTGCGCCGGCACGACGGGGTGTACCGACGCTTCCTGCTGCGCGCCCGCGCACTCACCGACGACGGTGGCGCCCTGGTTGGCTGGTGCGGCCAGAACATCGATATCGACGACCTGCCAACCGCCGCGCCGGCTGCCATCACCCAGGAAATCATCGACAGCATTCCCGGCCTGATCTCGCTGATGACGCCCGACGGCGAGCTGGAATGCGTCAATCGCCACAACAGCGATTACCTCGGCGCCAGCCTCGAGCAGCTGCGCGGCTGGACCGGCTCCAGCACGCTCCACCCCGACGACCTGCCCCAGGCGCTGAAGGCGTGGCAGCACGCCGTCGCCAGCGGCGAGCCGTACAACGTCCAGCACCGGGTGCGCGGCGCGGACGGCATCTACCGCTGGTTCCATGTACGCGCCCTGCCCCACCGCGACGCCGCAGGACGCATCCAGCGCTGGTTCGTGCTCAAGGTGGACATCGACGAACAGAAGCGTGACCAGGCGCTGATCGCCCAGGCACGGGAGTCGCTGGCCCGCGCACTGGACGAGGTCCGGGCGTCCGAAGACCGCCTGCGCACGCTGATCGACGCCGTGCCGGGCTTCGTCTGGCGCACCGCCCCGGATGGCAGCGTGGAATTCCTGAACCAGCGCTGGTTCGACTACACCGGCATGAGCGCGCAAAGCGCTGCCGGCGTCGGCTGGATGAGCGCCCTGCACCCCGAGGACGCGCCGGCACTGGGTGCCTACTGGCAGGGCCTGCTGGACGCCGGTAGCGCCGGCGAGTTCGAGGCCCGCCTGCGGCGCTTCGACGGCAGCTACCGCTGGTTCCTGATCCGCGCGGTGCCGCAGCTCGACGCGGCCGGGCGCGTGCTGAAATGGTACGGCGGCAACACCGATATCCATGAGCGCAAGCGCGCCGAACTGCTGCTGGCCGGCGAGAAGCGCCTGCTCGGGCTGATGGCCGGCGGCTGTGCGCTGCCCCAGGTGCTCGATGCCCTGTGCGACCTGGTGCAGAGCAACCTGGAAGATTGCCGCTGCGCCATCACCCTCGTCGCTCCGCGCCAGGGGCACGTGGCGGAAGCTGCCACGCGCCTGCAGCCTGGTGCCGCGCCGCATCTGCCGGCCGCCTTCTACGGCGGCGCCAACGGCCTCCCGGTGGATGCCCACAGCAGTCCCCAGGCTCAGGCGGCCGTGGAAAACGCCAGCGTGCTGATTGCCAACCTGAACGCGGAAACCCGCTGGCCCGCCTGGCGCCAGCAGGTGCGCGGCGGCGATGTCCATGCGCTGGCGGCGACACCGGTGGTGTCCACCACCGGCGAGGTCAGCGGCATCCTCTCGGTCTACTTCGCCCGGCCGGAGCTGCCGGATGAAAGCCAGCGCGCGCTGATCGCGCAATTCACCCATCTCGCCAGCATCGCCATCGACCGCGCCCGCAGCGAGGCCGCCCTGCGCCAGAGCGAGGCGTTCCTGGCCAAGGCCCAGCGCATCAGCCTCACCGGCACCTTCTCCTGGCGCGTGGACAACGACGAGATCGCCTGGTCGGAGGAGATCTACCGGCTGCTCGACCTGCAGCCGGGGCTGACGCCAAGCTTCGAGCTGATCTTCTCGCGTGTCCACCCGGACGACCGCGCCACGGTGCGAGCGCTGCTCAAGCGCCAGCGCCGCGACGGCTGCGACTTCGCCCACGAGCATCGGCTGTTGCTTCCCGGCGGCGCCATACGCCATGTGCACCTGGTAGCCCAGGCCACCCGCGACACCGACGGTGCGCTGCTGTACATCGCCACCGCGCAGGACGTGACCCAGCGCCGCCTCGCCGAGGAGACCCTGCACCGCACCCGCGCCGAGCTCGCCCATGTCGCCCGCGTCGCCAGTCTCGGCGCGCTGACCGCATCCATCGCCCACGAGGTCAATCAGCCGCTGGCCGGTATCATCACCAACGCCAGCACCTGCCTGCGGATGCTCGGTGCGCCCACGCCCAACCTGGAAGGCGCGCGGGAAACCGCCCGGCGCACCATCCGCGACGGCAACCGCGCGGCGGACGTGATCAAGCGCCTGCGTGCCCTGTTCGCCCGCCACGAGGCGGTCAGCGAACCGCTCGACCTCAACGAAGCGGCGCGGGAAGTGATCGCCATGCTGCACAACGAACTGCAGCGCCACGGCGTGACCGTGCTGCCGACGCTGCAGACAGACCTGCCCGCCGTGAGCGGTGACCGCGTGCAACTGCAGCAGGTGATCCTCAACCTCATCCTCAACGCCATCGATGCGCTGGGTGACGTGCATGACCGCCCCCGGCAGTTGCGCATCAGCAGCGGCCTCGATCCCGACGCGAGCATCTTCCTCGCCGTGCGCGACAACGGCGCGGGCTTCGCGCCAACGGACGCCGGCCGCCTGTTCGACGCCTTCTTCAGCACCAAGCAGTCGGGCATGGGCATCGGTCTGTGGGTCAGCCGCTCCATCGTCGAGCACCACGCCGGCCGCATCTGGGCCACCACCCACGACGGACCGGGCGCCACCTTCATCTTCGCGCTCCCCCATGCGCAGCCCACCCCCGACCAACCGACGGAGATCCGCTGATGGCCACGCCCCTGCTCGTGTCGGTGGTCGATGACGACGAATCGGTGCGCGAATCCCTGCCGGACCTGCTGCGCGAGTTCGGCTTCCAGGTCTGCGCGTTTTCCAGCGCCGAAGACTTCCTCGCGTCGGACGCGCTGCCGCGCACCCGCTGCCTGATCCTCGACGTGTCGATGCCGGGCATGAGCGGTCCGCAGTTGCAAAAGGAACTGACACGGCGCGCGATGGCCGTGCCGATCATCTTCATCACCGCCCACAGCGACGCGGGCACCCGCCCGCGGCTGATCGCCCAGGGGGCGGTGGACTGCCTGCTCAAACCGTTCAGCGAAGCGGAACTGCTCAAGGCACTCAGCGCCGCCCTGCCGGTCAGCTGACAGCCCGGTCGACGCCACTCGGAGGACATGGCATGTTGCATCACTCTCCCGCCAATCCCGGCGCAGCCCAGCGAACGGAACGCCTGCCGATGCAAGAGCCGACGCCCATCGTCTACGTTGTCGACGACGACATCTCGGTGCGTGAATCACTGGAACTGCTGATCCGCTCGGCCGGCTGGCGGCCGGTGCTGTTCGACGCTGCCAGAGCCTTCCTCGACGAGCCGGCCAGCGCCGCGCCCAGCTGCCTGGTGCTGGACGTCAACCTGCCGGACCTCAACGGCCTCGACCTGCAACGCAGCGTCGCCGGCGCGCGCCCGGCGATGCCGATCATCTTCATCACCGGCTATGGCGACGTGCCATTGACCGTGCGCGCAATGAAGGCCGGCGCGGTGGAATTCCTCACCAAGCCGTTCGACAGCGACACCCTGTTGCACGCCATCGCCGACGCGCTGCAGCAAAGCCGCGCCGCGCTCGGCCAGCAAAGCCGGCTCGAGGCCCTGCGCCAGGCCTATGCGCTGCTCACCAGCCGCGAGCGGGAAGTACTGGAAATGGTGGTGGCCGGGCGCCTGAACAAGCAGGTCGCGGCCGACCTGGGCATCAGCGAGATTACCGTGAAGGCGCACCGCGGCCGGGTCATGCGCAAGATGCAGGCGCGCACCCTGCCGGACCTGGTGAACATGGCGGCCCTGCTGGCGATCACGCCCGCCGAGAGCCGCTGAGCGCGACTCAGGTGGCGCCCAGGGCGCGCCGCCGTTCCTCCAGCAAACGCACGTCCAGCGTGTCGAAGCCTTCCTCGAGCCGGCAGGCGTCCAGCAATGCCAGCGCCGCGACGTCCTCGCCCTGTCTCGTGCGCAGCCGCGCCAGGTCCAGGCTCGAACGCAGCATCCAGGCCCTGGCGCCCTGTTCGCGCGCCATCGCCAGCGAAGCCTGCAGCAGCTCCTCTACCGCCTGATCGCCCTCCTCGCCCAAGGCGCCGATGATCTGCGCCTCGATGCGCATCAGCTCCGGCAACGCATAGGCATCGCCACTGCCACGGCAATGGGCAATGCAGCGCCGTGCAACGCCCAGCGCGCGGCGGTGTTCGCCAGCGAGGATGAGGCCCTCGGCGAGGGCAATCTCGAAGGACGTGGTCAGCAACTCGTAGCGCATGCCGTGCAGGCGCGTGAGGCTCTCCTCCAACTGGCGCACCGCATCGCCAGGCTGCTCACGGCGAATGGCGATGGCCGCCTGGAACCCCGGGGTGGCAGCCTGATACGGCGCAAAGGCATTGGCCTCGGCAATGCGGCTGAAGGTCGCCAGGCTGCGTTCGGCCTTGTCCAGCTCGCCGGTCCAGATGTGGATGCACAGCGTCCACACCAGGGCGATGCAATGGGTCGCGGGATGGTTGAGTTCCGCCGCCTCGGCCTCCACCTGGTCCGCCCAGCGCCGCGACTGGTCCGCGCAGCCCAGCAGCCAGAGCGTGCGGGCCAGGGCCAGGCCAGTGCGGTTGTGGTGGTCGAAACCATAGTGCAATGTGCGGCTGCGCTCCGAGGGCAAGCTGTTGCGCAGGGACTTTTCCAGCTCCTCGCGCGCCCGCTGCTGATCGCCCAGCAGGTGATGGGAGATGCCTGCCAGCGAGGCGGCCACCGCCACCGCTTCCGGTTCGCCCAGGGTGTCGCCGACCACCACCGCGCGCTCCGCCCAGGCCAGCGACGAGGCGAAGTCGCCGATGCGTTCGTAGAAGATCTGCAGGCGCCCCAGCACGCGCAATTCGGCCCAGTGGTCCGCGAGCGCCACGGCAATTTCCAGGGCGCGCAGCAGTGCCTTGCCGGCCGCCTCGCTGTTGCCGCGGGTGAACATCAGCACCAGCCCAAGCGCCGATTGCAGCTCCATTTCGGTGGGGGTGCCGAAATAGCCCAGTTCCAGCAACTGCGTGGCCCGCGCGCACCAGGTGCGGCATTCCACCTGCAGCGAATAATGCAGGAACAACGGCGCACTGGCAGCCGCCAGCGGCAGCGCCAAACCGGGGTCGCCCTGGGGGCCGAAGCTCCACTCCAGCGCGCTGCGCACGTTGCCCAGCTGGTTGGCCAGCCGTGCGCAGCCCTCGTAGATCACCTCCGGCACGCTGCCCAGTTGCTCCAGCAACCACAGGTAATAGGCGGCGTGACGGAAGGCCAGGGCGTGCGCCTCATCAAAGCCATGGCAAGCAGCCTTTTCACGGGCGAAGGCGCGGGTCATCTCCAGCAGGCGATACGCCGTCGCGGCCTCGCTGCGGTCTACGGCCACCAACCCCTTGGACGTCAGTTCATCGAGGATGGCGGCAGCCTCCAACCCATCGATACGCCCGTCCGCGACGACCTGCGCGGCCGCCTCCTGAGAGAACGGCCCGACAAAGACCGACAGACGATCGAACACCAGGCGCTCGTTCTCGGCGAGCAGCCCGTAACTCCAGTCCAGCATGGCGCGCAGCGTCTGGTGGCGCGGCTGCGCCGTGCGCCGGCCGGACCAGCCGAGGGAAAAACGCTCACCCAGCAGTGCATGGGTGGCCTTCACGCCGTGGAGCGCCACCCGCACCGCCGCCAGCTCGATGGGCAAGGCCATGCCACCCAGGCGCCGGCACATGTCGGCGATCAGGACGGGGTCGCCGTCCTGCCATTGCAGCGCCGCGTTGGCAGCCTCGGCGCGCTCGACGAACAGCCGCACGGCAGGGTACGCCAGCACTGTCTCGACGGGCAGGCCGTGCGGCTGCTCGGGAAACTCCAGCGGGCCGAGCCAGTGTGCCTCTTCGTCCCGCGCTCGCAGCGGTTCGCGGCTGGTGGCGAGCAGGCCGACGCCGGGAGCGACGTCGCGGATGCGCTCGGCCAGGGCGGACACCACGTCGACCACATGTTCGCAGTTGTCGACGAGCAGCAGCAGATCCTGGCCCTTGAGGTACGCCAGCAGCACCGCCAGCGGGTCTTCGGCCTGCACGGGCACCCCCAGCGCGGCGGCCAGCGCCGAGGCGACCAGATGCTCGTCCTCCACCTGGGCCAGGTCGATGAAGCGCACGGTATGCCGGCGCTCGGCAAGCAGACGATGACCGACTTCGACGACCAGGCTGGTCTTGCCCACCCCGCCGGTGCCGACGATGGTGAGCAGGCGCGGCTCGCGCAGGCGCTGCAGGATCAGCTGCACGTCGGCCTCACGGCCGATCAGCTTCACTCGCGGCGGCAGGCTGCCGACGCCCTCGGCCACGGGCAACCCCGGCAACACCGCCGGCGCCGCATCGTCCGCGCGGCTTACCGGCGCGACGAAGGCATAACCGACACCGACCTGGGTGGCGATGTAGCGCGCGCCATCCTCGCCATCGCCCAGGGCGCGGCGCAGGCCGTTCATGTGAAAGCGCAGGCTGCCCTCTTCCACCACCATGTCGGGCCACACCCGTTTGAGCAGTTCGCGCTTGGAGAGCACCCGGCCGGGCTTTTCCAGCAGGGCCAGGAGCAGGTCGAAGGCGCGTCCGCCGATGTCCATCGGCTGCGCATCACGGGTGAGCAGGCGCTTGCCGGGTATGACCCGGAACGGGCCGAATTCGATCGACGCTATCGCCGAGGGGGACAGATCGTCCGCTGCAGACTCCACGGGGCGTTTCTTCCGGAAGTGGGAGTGGGCGCGAGGCTGGCCCGCAAGTCCTAGCAGGATAGGAGTTTCGAGCGCGCGATCAAGCGTTGCGCGCGGCCTTTTATGCGCGCTGTCACGCTAAATCGGCAGCGACCGGGCTCAACGCAGGCTCAAGGTAACGGCAATGTTGCCGCGCAGCGCTTTCGAATAGGGACAGCTGTGCCGCGCCGCGTCCACCAGGCACTGCGCCAGTTCCGCTTCCAGCCCAGGCAGTTCGATGGCCAGATGCGCGCGCAGGAAGAAGCCGTGCTCGCCATGCATCAGGTCCACCTCGGCGTCCACCGCTGCATCCGCAGGGAACTCCAGCTTGCGCGCATGGGCCGCGTGGCGCAGCGCGCCGATGAAACAGGCGGACCACCCCGCGGCGAACAACTGCTCGGGGTTACTGCCCTCCCCTGGCGCCCCTGGCGGCGTCAGGCGAAGCTGCAAGCGACCGTCGTCACTGCGTGCTTCGCCATCGCGGCCACCTCGGGTGCGCACGCGGGCAGTGTAGAGAACCTTCTCGATCGACTGCATCGGTACTACATCCTGACAGCGTGAAATCAGTGCGCGGCGGCAGTGCGCCTGCGTCGCGCGGGCGTATTCGCCGGACTCGCAGGCGGAGCCTCGGCGTGCAGCGCACTGCGGTAGGCGCCCAGTTCCTGGCGGGCCAGCTCCAGCAGCCAGGCACGGAAGGGAACAGCCGGGTCGAAGGCTGCGCGCTGCCGCTCAACCTGGCGCAAGGTGGCGCGAACCAGGTCGCCCATGGCCGGTTGGCCGATGCGTCCGGCCTGCACCTGGCCCTCGAAGAAGGCGACGAGCAGCGGCAGCACCGCCATATACAGCTGTCGCGAGGCGATGCCCGCCGGCTCGCTGGTGCCAAGGAGCAACGCACCGAACTCCGCATTGCTGCGCCGCCCCGCCAGATTCATGCAGCCGTCATGCTGGGTCATGGAGGCCTCCCTGGTTAGCCAATGACTCCCGGCTGCCAGCGTGGCAAGGAGCGTGCAATCGGGCCAGTTATCTGCTGTTAGCTCTTGTTAGCTGGCCCCCAGGGGCTACCGGCAGCGCACAAAAAACCCGAGCGAGGCTCGGGTTTCGTGAAGAGCAACGCTGCGGCGCAAGCGCTCAGAACGGCGACAGTTCACCGCTGAAGGCCTCGACCGCCTGCACCAGTCCCTGGGCGGCCAGCATCACCAGTTCGCGCCCCTTTTCCGGTGTGGCGAGGCCGGGATCGGAGCCCATGCGGCCGTCCGGATGGCGCGCGCGGAAATCCGCCGCCTCGCGAATCGGCCCCCAGTTGGCGATCGCCGGCGAGTATTCGGCCGACTTGATGTGCTGCGGGTAGGCCCACTGGGTAACGGCGATCTCCGACGGCGTGGCATGAATACCGTGGCCCTTGGGGAACTGCCGATTGGCCAGCTCGCCGACTCCTTCCAGGTCCCACCAGTTGCACAGCTTCAGGGCGAACCCCGCCGGGCGCCGCGCGAAGCTGGCCTGGGCATAGAGCTCGGAGAACGCCGCCTCGATGGACGCCACGTTGCCGCCATGGCCATTGAGGAACAGGATCTTTTCGAAACCATGGGCGGCCAGGGAGCTCACCCAGTCGCAGATAGCGGCGATGAAGGTCGAGGGGCGCAGCGTAATGGTGCCGGGGAAGCCCAGGTGGTGCTGCGCCATGCCGATATTGAACGTCGGCGCGATGAGGATATCAGCCGATTTCTGCGCCTCGTGGGCGATGATTTCAGGGCACATCCAGTCCGTACCCAACAGGCCGATGGGACCGTGCTGCTCGTTGGAGCCGATGGGTATGACGATGGTCCGGCTGCGACCAAGAAACTGCTCGATTTCGGACCAGGTGCACAGGGGAAGGAGCATGGGAGACCTCGCGATTCGACGGGTTCGCCTTGGGGGATGAGCGTGCGGCGCGCGCTCGGGCTGCGGGGCTCTCGGAGCGGTGGCCGGGTTGCCCGTGGCGGGAATGACAGCACGGCCTGCGCGCTGAGGGACATTGCACCATGGTGTCTATCGGCACTGCGGCGCCCTTGGTCAACGGCGGACCGTGTGCGCCGTTCGCGGGCATGGCCCGCTCCTACAGGCGCACCGTGCTCCATGGCCATGCCTGCGCGCGCCCGAGCACTGTCGCCGTTCACGAGCTCGCTCCTACGCTGCCCGGCGGGCGTAGGAGCGGACCCGTCCGCGATAGCTCCGTCCCCCCGCATGACGTACAGGCATCCGCGCTTACAGCGTCTTCGGCCTGATCGAATACAACCCCGCCAGCAGGATCAGCAACGCGCCGGTGAGGCTCCAGAGACCTGGCGCCTCGCCGAAGACGACGACGCCGATCACCGTGGCGAAGGCCAGCAGCGAGTAGTTGAACGGCTGCAGCGTGGAGGCCTGGGCGTAGTTCAGCGCCTGGATGAGCAGCAGTTGGGCGATCACCCCGGAGACTGCGACGATGCACATCAGCACGGCCTCGCGGGGCGTGGGCATCACCCACGCGGGTAGCCCGGCGCCGGTGGCTGCGACGGCGCCGACCACGGCCATGTACAGCGTGGTAGTGGCGAAGGAATCGGTCTGGCCGATGCGCCGAGAGAGGATGTTGAAGAAGGCGAAGGTCAGCGCCGCCGCCAGCGGGATCAGCGCCGCGGGCTGGAACACGCCCAGGCCGGGGCGCAGGATGAGCAACGTGCCCGCGAATCCCACTGCGGCCGCCAGCCACTGTCGCCCGGCCATTCGCTCGCCGAGGAACGCACGCGCCAGGCCCAGCGTCATCAACGGGAAGACGGCGTAGAGCGCGTGGGTTTCGGCCAGCCCGAGGTAGCGTAGAGCCAGGCCGAAGAGTGCGATCTCGCCCACCCCCAGCACGGCGCGGACCACCTGTTGCCACGGGCTGGCGCTGCGGCTGGCCGCCCGCAGGCCGCCGCGGGAGCGGCAGACGATGAGCGCGAAGAGCACGAATACCCAGTAGCGCACCATCACCAGCTCGGCTACCGGCAGGTGGCGGACCAGCACCTTGGTGATGCCGTCCTGGCAGGCGAAGATGAGCATCGACAGCAGGCACAGGGCGATGCCCAGCCGTGGGTGTTGGGCAGCGGCCAGCGGGGCGGCCGTGGACTTGCGGGTCATGGAGGAAGGCTCTTGGCGGTGGCGGCCCCGCGGCGGGCGCCTGCTGCGCTTGTGCCGCAGAGGCCGGGCGGGGTCAAGCCGCACGGCGCTGGCAAGCACGCCGATGTCGCCTGCACGCCGCGGCACTTCATTCCTGCGCGGCTTCCCTCTACAGTCTGGCGATCCGCTCAAGGCGACAACGGTGACCCATGGACAGGTTTCAGGAAATGACGGTGCTGCTGGCGGTGGCCGAAGCCGGCAGCTTTGCCGCCGGCGCCAAGCAACTGGGCCTGTCGCCGCCCAGCGTGACCCGCGCCATCGCCGCGCTGGAGCAACGCCTGGGCACCCTGCTGCTGGCGCGAAGCACCCGCAGCGTGCGGCTCACCGACGCCGGCCAGCGCTACGTGGAGGATTGCCGGCGCATCCTGCAGGAGCTGCAGGACGCCGAGGAGCTGGCCTCGGGCAGTGCCTTGCGCCCGCGCGGCAACCTCACGGTGACCGCCCCGGTGCTGTTCGGCGAGCTGTACCTCATCCCGCTGATCGCCAGCTACCTGGAGGCCCACACCGAGGTCACGGTCAACGCGGTGCTGGTGGACCGCGTGGTGAACATGCTCGACGAAGGCATCGACGTTGCCGTGCGCATCGGTCAGTTGCCCGAAGGCAGCCTGACCGCGCTGAAGGTCGGCGAAATCCGCCCGGTGGTCTGCGCCGCCCCTGGCTTCCTCGATCGCCACGGCCGCCCGCAGCACCCCAACGAGCTGCTCGACGCGCCGATCGTCATAGCCGCCACCAGCGTGCTGATGACCCATTGGCAGTTCATCACCCCGGAAGGACCGCTGACGCTGCGCCCGCCGTCGCGCTTCGTGGTCAGCTCGAACAATGCCGCGCTCCATGCCGCGCGCCTGGGCGGCGGCTTTACCCGCGTGCTGTCGTACCAGGCTGCCGAGGCGGTGGCACGGGGCGAGCTGGAGATCGTCCTCGCCGACTTCGCCACGGCGCCGCTGCCGATCCACCTGCTCTACCAGGACGGCGCGCGACTGCCGGCCAAGGTGCGCAGCTTCGTCGCCCATTGCGCGGAACGCCTGCGCGCCGATACCGCCCTGCAGGTCGCCAACCGGTGAGCCGCTACCGGGAAATCCAGGTGTTCGACGCTGTCGCCCGCGCCGGCAGCCTGGCCGGAGGTGCGCGGCTGCTTGGGCTGTCCACCGCAACGGCGATGCGCCTGGTCGCCGCGCTGGAGGCGCGCCTGCACTGCGAGCTGCTGCAGCGCGGCCCACGCGGGGTGGCGTTGAGCGCCAGCGGCGAGACCTTCGCCGCCAGCTGCCGGCAGATTCTCGCCGGCATCGAGGAGGTCGAAGGCTCGCTCGGCGGCCTGCAGGCGCACCCCGCCGGGCAGTTGAACCTGACGCTGCCGCTGCTGATGGGCGACCGCATCTTCGCCCCCATCGCGCTGGACTACCTGGCCGCCTTTCCGGACGTGCGCGTGGTCAGCCACCACCGGGAAGACCTGCCGCGCCTGCTGGAGGACGGCATCGATGTCGCCCTGGTGATCGGTGCGCTGCCCGACTCCTCCGGCTTCGCCCTGCCGGTGGGCAGCGTGCGCCCGGTGGTCTGCGCAGCGCCCGGCTACCTCGCACGCCACGGCGTGCCGCTGGCGCCGGAAGACCTCAAGGCGCACCGCATCATCGTTGCCGGCAGCCAGGGCGCGGTCAGCGAATGGCGCTTCCGCCACCAGGGCGCGTCGCGTTCGGTGCGCCTTGCGCCGCGACTGACCTGCAGTACCACCCACGGAGCGATCCGCGCCGCCAGCCTGGGGCTGGGGCTCACCCGCTGCATGAGCCACGAGGCCCATGGTGAACTGAGCAGCGGGCGCCTGCAGCTGGTGTTGCAGGACTATGCAGCGCCGGGCGTGCCGGTACAGCTGATCTATCGCGAAGGCCGTCGCGCGGCGGCGCGGGTGCGCAGCTTCCTCGACTTTGTCGTGCCGCGCCTGCGGGCGCACCCGGCGCTGCGCGGGTAAACCTGAACCCCGCCGCTCGGGCCGTCGCAGGCATGGCCAGCTCCTACAGGCCCAGCCCCACCACTCCCCTGTAGGAGCGGGCCACGCCCACGACCCGCCGGCAGAGCCGGCGCCATCCGCGTGCCCCACCGGCAACGCCGGCGCCCATGGGTTCGCGAGCAAGCTCGCTCCTACACGCAAGTGCCGGGTCGTCTGTAGGCGCGAGCTTGCTCGCGAACATCGCCGTCGCGGCCCCCGCCGGCAGCCTCCCCCCATTCTTCCGCATTCTGAAACGCTGGATTGCCCGCCCTGGCGATTCTGCGCGCCGGCCAACGGGCGCAGCATGCGTCCATCAGCTCGAGCAACCCACCCCGGCCCCCTCGCGCTGCCTCCCCACTCACGACAAGGAACCACCGTCATGTCCCACGCCATCAAACTCTTCCGCCACCCGCTGTCCGGCCACGCCCACCGCGTCGAGCTGATGCTCTCGCTGCTGCAGCTGCCCGCCGAACTGATCTCCGTCGACCTCGCCAAGGGCGCCCACAAACATCCGGACTTCCTCGCCCTGAACCCCTTCGGCCAGGTGCCGGTGATCGACGACGACGGCGTCATCGTTGCCGACTCCAACGCCATCCTGGTGTACCTGGCGAAGAAGTACGGCAACGGCCGCTGGCTGCCGGAGGACCCGGTCGGCGCCGCCCGTGTGCAACGCTGGCTCTCGGTGGCCGCCGGGCAGGTCGCCTTCGGCCCCGCTGCCGCACGGCTGATCACCGTGTTCGGCGCGGCGTTCAATCCGCAGGAAGTCATCACCCGCGCCCACACGCTGTTCCAGGTGATGGAACGCGAACTGGCGAAGACCCCCTTCCTGGCCGGCCAGGAGGCGACCATCGCCGACGTGTCCAACTACTCCTACATTTCCCATGCGCCGGAGGGCAACGTTTCCCTGCAGGACTACCCCAACCTGCGCGCCTGGCTGGCCCGCGTGGAAGCCCTGCCGCACTTCGTGCCGATGCAGCGCACCACCATCGGCCTGCAAGCCTGATGCAACCCATGCTGCCGGGGTGACCCGGCAGCCCTCTCGTCGCGAGGTGAACGCCATGTTCCAGTTGCCAAAACACCGCACCTCCCCCTGGCACGCCGGCGAGAAGGCCGTCCAGGAGCGCGTCGGCGTCGCCGAGCGCATGGAAGTCCACGGCCAGAAGGTCATCCGCGACTACATGCCCGACCAGCACCGCGAGTTCTATCACCAGTTGCCCTTCATCATCGCCGGCGCCGTGGATGACCAGGGCCGGCCCTGGGCGACCCTGCTCGAAGGCGCGGAAGGCTTCGTCACCTCGCCGGACCCGAAAAGCCTGCTGCTGGACAGCGTGCCCGACAGCCAGGACCCGGCCGCCAGCGGCCTGCAAGCTGGCAACCCCATCGGCCTGCTGGGCATCGAGCTGCACACCCGCCGGCGCAACCGCATGAACGGCATCCTCCGCGAAGTGGATGGCGGCCGGCTGGCGGTGGCTGTCGAGCACTCCTTCGGCAATTGCCCGCAGTACATCCAGAAGCGCGAGTGGAGCCGCGACGAGCAGCGCTACAGCCAGCGTGCCCCGCGCCAGGACTTCAAGGCACTGAACGATGAACTGGCGGCGATCATCGGCAACGCCGACACCTTCTTCGTCGCCAGCTACGTGCAGCACGAGGATGGCGAACGCTCGGTGGACGTTTCCCATCGCGGCGGCCGCCCAGGTTTCGTGCGGGTCGAGGGCAATCGGCTGACCATCCCCGACTACGCCGGCAACCTGCACTTCAACACCCTCGGCAACCTGCAGGCCAATCCGCAGGCTGGGATGTTGTTCGTCGACTTCGAGAGCGGCGACGTGCTGCAGGTCCATGGCCGCACCGAGATTCTCTTCGACAGCCCACTGCTGACCGCCTTCGAAGGCGCCGAGCGCCTGTGGACGCTGGAGGTGCAGCACGCCGTCCTGCGCCGCAGCGCCCTGGCGCTGCGCTGGAGCTTCCGCGAATACTCGCCCACCAGCCTGATGACCGGCACCTGGGCCGAAGCCGACGCCACGTTGCGCGAGCGCGAGCGCGAGCAGCGCCAGCAATGGCAGGACTGGCAGGTGCTGCGTGTGGAGCGTGAGAGCGAGGACATCCGGTCCTTCTACCTGCAACCGCCAACCGGCGTTGCCGTGGACTTCGCACCGGGGCAGCACCTGCCCGTGCGGCTGACCACTGGCGAGCAACCGCTGATCCGCACCTACAGCCTGTCCAGCGCGCCGTCGGATGGCGAGCTGCGCATCAGCGTCAAGGCCCAGGGCCCGGCGTCGCGCCACCTGCATGAGCAGGTCCGGGTGGGCGACCACCTGCAGGTGCGCGCGCCCATGGGCAGCTTCACCCTCAAGCGCGACAGCGCACGCCCGGTGGTGCTGATCGCCGCCGGGGTGGGCATTACGCCGCTGCTCTCGATGCTGCGCGAACTGGCAGCGGGACCGGCCCGGCGTGTTCATCTGTTCCAGTCCGCACGGACGCTGGGCCAGTTGCCGTTCCAACGGGAGATCGCCGAACTGCGCCAGCGCGCTCCCCACCTGCAAATCCACCGCGCGCTCAGCCGCCCGGAGGACAGCGCCGTGCTTGGCGTTGACTTCGAACAGCAGGGGCGCCTGGACATCGAGGCGATCAGGACGCGGCTGCCGCTGGACGACTACGACTTCTACGTCTGCGGTCCCGGTGAATTCACCCAGGCGATCTATGACGGCCTGCGCGGGCTGAACGTCGCCGACGGGCGCATCCATGCCGAAACCTTCGGCCCCTCGACACTCAAGCGCCGGGGTGACGGCTCCGCGCCGACCTGGGTGCAGCCGCCCCCCGCCACCGAACCGGTGCCGGTGTACTTCGCCGGCTCGGCCAAGGAAGCCCGCTGGAAGCCCGAAAGCGGCACGCTGCTGGAGCTGGCCGAAGCCCGCGGCCTTGCGCCCGATTTCAGCTGCCGCGGCGGCTCCTGCGGCACCTGCCGGACGAAGATCGTCAGCGGCCAGGTGCACTACCCCAACCCGCCGGCGGAACTGCCCGAAGCCGGCAGCGCATTGATCTGCTGCGCCATCCCGGCGCAGGACGACGGCGGCGTGCAACCGCTGGTGCTGGACCTCTAGGGAGCGAATCGATGATGAACGCGCTGAACGCATTCGAAAGCGGGAGCAAGCGCTTCCCGCAGTGGGACGAGGAACTCGTCGAGTCAGCCGCACCGGCTTTCTGCGGGCCGAACGAGGCGGAAGTGGGCTTCCTGCTGCCGCAGTTGCTGTCGACGCCGGGTTGCCCGTCGCGCTCGCGCACCGTGGAGATCGGCGCGGCACTGCTGCGCTGGCTCAGGCGCGCCGCGTAACTCCAGAAGCCGACCTGTAGGAGCGAGCGTGCTCGCGAACTCCATTCGACACGCCCAGAACGTCCGGAAGGAACACGGTTCGCGATCCCGCATTACCCCGCCGCCGCAGGCGCTCCGGGTGGCGGCGATGATGGCCTTCACCACCGCCACCCAGGGCCCCGGTCGCCGTCTGCGTCCTGGCGATTGCCCACGCGCCGGAACGGGGAGCTGGAAGAGAGCTCAGTCGCCTTCGTCGAGACGCTCGACCCAGCGCTCGGCGGCATCGTGGGAGGCCTGGAAGGCTTCCTCGTGGGATTCCCACGGGCCGATCACCACGTCCAGCGGCGAGACGCCGGCCGGCACCTTCGCCAACGACAGCAACACTTCGCCCACCTTGCCCGGCGCGATGTAACGCGGCGACATCAACACGGCGATGCCCGTGGACGTCAGGTATTCACTGGGCGCCATGAACTCCGGCTCGACTGACTGCTGCATGTGATTTCCCCCCGGCCGCGGATGGCCTGTTCTGCTCTGCACACCATGGATGGGGCGCACGGTGCGACCCCCACTGTTGTCCTGACCCGAGCGAGCGGACGACAGTTCCGGCAACCATGGCGGCCGGCCGGGCGAGCGGACAGACGGCTGCTACTGCGCCGACCACACCGCCAACTCGTAGCCGTCCAGGTCGATGAAGTGGAAGCGCCGGTCGCCGGGGACGGCGGGAAATCTCGGGTCGCGGCACATACTGGCCATTTCGAGGCAATTACCGAATAATCGTCGCGAATCAGCCAGAACCGCCACCATGCTCAACATCCCCCTCGCCAGCGTCGACGATGTCGACCGCGCCGTGCTGGCCATCGGCACCGATTACCCCCTGGGTACTTTGCTCAAGCCCCACGCGCACCGACGCGCGCAGTTCCTCTATGGCATGAGCGGGCTGATGGAAGTGGAAACCGAGGACGGCGCCTGGGTGATTCCGCCCTACAGCGGTGTGTGGATTCCCGCCGGCAAGCAGCACCGTGTGCTGATGCGCGGGGTCAGCACCCGCAGCCTGTACATCGACCCCCAGCTGCCGGTGCGCGATACCCACCTTTGCCAGGCGCTGACCGTCTCGCCGCTGCTGCACCACCTGCTGCTGGCCAGCGTCGAGGTACCGGCGCTGCATGACGAAAACGGCCGCGACGGCGACCTGATCCGCCTGTTGCTGCACGAACTGCGCCGGGCGCCGAGCCTGCCGCTGTTCGCCCCGCTGCCGGCGCAGCCGAAGCTGGCCGAGCTGTGCCGGGCGTTCCTGCGTCAGCCGAACATCGGCGTCACGGCGGATCGCTGGGCCGCCGAACTGCACTGCAGCGCCCGCACCTTCAGCCGGCTGTTCCGCCAGCAGACCGGCCTGTCCTTCGGCGCCTGGCGCCAGCAGGCGTGTCTGCTCGCCGCCGTCACCCGCCTCGCCGCCGGCGCACCGGTCACGCGCGTGGCGCTGGAACTGGGCTACGACAGCCCGAGCGCCTTCTCCAGCATGTTCCGCCGCAGCCTGGGCGTGGCGCCGAGCAGCTACCAGGCCACCACCGACAGCGCCTGACGCCGTTGGCGCAATCGGACGGAACCCTCGGCGCGCGGCTCCTTCGATATGCATAGGTCGCATCCGCCCGAGGAGCCCCCATGCATAACCTGGAAACCCCCACCCTCAAGCTGGGGTTGTTCGACCCCTCGAACAGCTTCGCCCAGGCGCTGATTGCCGGCGCCCTGCAGCGCCAGCATGAAGTCACCGTGCTGCTGGACGACCTCAACCGCCTGCGCGCCCGCCCCGGGCTGCGCTGCAAGCTGGGCAGCCTGGAATCCTCGATCACGGTCAGCGAAGCGGTGTCGGGGCTCGACGTGGTGTGCGCCATGCTCACCGAGCGCCCGACGCGCGACCTGCCGCCGCAATGTGGCGCGTTGATTGATGGTTGCCTGCGCGCGGAGGTGCCTCGCTTGCTCCTGGTAGGCCACTGGGGCTGGCTAGTGGAGCCCAGCGACGCCGACCAGGAACAGCTCGGCGCCGGCCTCGCCCGCAGCCTGGAGGTCAGCGGGCTGGACTGGACGCTGGTAGAGGCACCGCCACTGCCCGAGGGCCTGCGCATCGACGACTTCAGCCGCGCCGGTGACGCCGCCACGCAGGACACGGCACTCGCCCTCTCCTACGCCGACGCGCTGCTGGATGAGATGCAACTGGGCCTGCACAGCGGCCAGTGCCTGCGTCTGCGTCGCAGCGAGGCGTGAGCGCCATGTCCGGCCCCGATGCGCTCAGCCAGTGCCTGGGCACCCTGCTCCTGGCGCTGGCGTTCAGTGCCTTCATCCTCTTCGTGCGCAGCTATCGCCCGGCCGGGGTCAGCGCGCGCTGGTACGACCTGGTGCTGGCATTCGTCGGCCTATGGCTGGCGTTGTGGCCCGAGCTCGGCACCTTCCTGCGGGCGATGAGCCTCGAAAGCGCGCTGGGCCTGCTGGCACAAGTCATCGCCACCGTGATCGGCGGACTGCTCGGGGCCGGCGTGGCCTATGGGCTGGGCCGGCTGATGCGCGAAAGCAGAGGCACGGCGAAGCGGAGCAGGCGCCCCCGCTGAGGCGCCGCAGAACGGCCCGGGGTTCACCGGGCCCGAAAGCAAGCCTCGCGCGCCGGGCTGCCGCTTATTCGGCCCAGCGCCGGAACAGCACGCTGGCGTTGACGCCGCCAAAGCCAAAACCGTTGGAGAGCGCAAAGTCGGTATCCAGCGCACGCGGTGCCCCAGCCGCGATGTCGAGCCCTTCGGCCAACGGGTCCTCCTGGGTCAGGTTGAGCGTTGCGGGCGCCACCTGGTCCCGCAATGCCAGCACGGTGAAGATCGCCTCGATCCCGCCCGCCGCCCCCAGCAGGTGGCCTGTTGAGGATTTGGTGGCGCTGATGACCGGTGACGCCACGTCCTCGAACACCGACCGGATGGCCGCCAACTCTGCCCTGTCGCCCACCGGAGTGGAGGTGGCGTGAGCGTTCAGGTGCCCCACCTGCTCCGGTGTGATGCCGGCCTGTTGCAGTGCCGCTCTCATGGCTCGTTGCGCGCCCTCGCCGTCCTCCGGCCCGGAGGTGATGTGGTGGGCGTCGGCACTGGTGCCATAGCCCACCAGCTCTGCCAGCGGCGTCGCCCCACGCGCCAGGGCATGCTCGAGTTCTTCGATGACCAGCAACCCGGCCCCCTCGCTCATGACGAAGCCTTCCCGCGCGGCATCGAATGGCCGGGAGGCCGCTTCGGGGTGGTCGTTGAATTCACTGGCCAGGGTCCGCGCGGCGGCGAACCCGGCGAGGCTGACGCGGTGGATGGCCGCTTCCGCTCCACCGCACAGCGCGACATCGACCTCGCCAGCCTGGATCATCCGCGCCGCATCGCCAATCGCCTGGACGCCGGCTGCACAGGCCGTCACCGGCGCGCCCAACGGCCCTTTCAGACGATGACGGATGGATACCTGACCGGCAGCCAGGTTGCACAGGAACGAAGGAATGGTGAAGGGCGAGAGTCGGCGCGGGCCCTTGCTGTCCGTGGTACGCACGGCTTCGGCGATAGCCGGGAAGCCGCCGATGCCCGAGGCGATGATCGTGGCGGTACGTTCCTGCTGCCGGGGCGACTGCGGATGCCAGCCGGCTTGCTCCAGCGCCTCCTCCGCCGCCGCCAGGGCGAACAGGATGAAGCGATCGACCTTGCGCTGCTCCTTCTGCGGCAGCACACGATCCGGGTCGAAACCGCCATGCGGGTCCTCTTCCAGACCGGGTACCTGGCCCCCAATGCGCACCGACAAATCGCCAATCAGCTCTGCCGGCAGCTCCCGGATCCCCGATCGGCCGGCCAGCAAACGCTCCCAGACCCGGTCCACACCGCATCCCAGCGGCGTGACCGCGCCCATACCCGTTACGACGATGCGCTTTCTCATGAAGACCTCACTCCTCTCTCGGTTTGGTACGATCTGGAAGAAAGACGTTACTATCATAATGAAAGTAACATGACGCCTTCATTTTTTTCCCAGACAGGAGCGAGCGAACCCGATGCAGCGCAAGACACTGTTGAACGCCGAATGCCCCGTGGCGCTGAGCCTGGAACACGTGGGCGAATGGTGGAGCCTGCTGATCATGCGCGATGCGCTGCAGGGCCTGCGTCGATTCGACGAGTTCTCCAAGAGCCTCGCCATCGCCCCCAACATGCTGACCCGCCGGCTCAACGCCCTGGTCGACGCCGGGCTGCTGGAACGCCGCGCCTACAGCACCAAGCCGTTGCGCCACGAGTACGTTCCCACCGAGCGCGGGCGTGACCTCATCGGCGTCATCTTCGCCCTGATCGCCTGGGGCAATAAGCACTTCGCCGGCAGCGAAGACAGCGTGCGGGTCGTCGAGAAAACATCGGGCAGGACCGTTCAACCGATGATGGTCGACATCGAAACGGGAACGGTGGTGCCCTGGGAGGATTGCGAAGTGGCCGCAGGCCCCGGCGCCAGCGACGACATGCGAGAGCGGATCGCCGGGATCAAGACCCGGTTGCAGTGACCGGCGCCCCGCAGCCAATGGCTGAGCTGGCTACAGCGCCTGCGATGCCCGTGTCGATTTCGCGGGTTCTGCAAGTGCGGACCACGCGAGTGCATTCAGCAAAGGCTGAAAAACAGAACAGCCCACCCTGCGGCGGGCCGCTCCGGCGGAGCAGGCAGCCTCAGATAGTGCGCGAGAACCGCTCCTGCTGCGCCCCGCCCAGGTAGGCATCGAAGGCCATCGCCACGCTGCGCATCATCAGCTGGCCCTGGGGTAGCAGCACCAGCGCGTCGTCGTGCAGTTCGATCAGGCCGTCGCCGACCTGCTCCTGCAACTGCCGCAGCGAGCCGTCGAAGTACTCGGCAAAGCGAATCCCGTGGCGCTGCTCCAGCGGGGCGTAGTCCACCCGGCCGTGGCACATCAGGGCGCTGATCACGTCGCGGCGCAGGCGGTCGTCCTCGCTCAGGCGATAGCCCTTGTGCACCGGCAGCAGGCCCTCGTCGAGCCGTGCGTAGTACTGCGACAGCTCCTTCACGTTCTGCCCGTAGGTATCGCCAACCTTGCTGATGGACGACACGCCCAGGGCGATCAGGTCGCAGTCGGCGTGGGTCGAGTAACCCTGGAAGTTGCGCTGCAGGGTGCCGTTGTTGCGGGCGACGGTGAGTTCATCGCCTGGCAGGGCGAAGTGGTCCATGCCGATGTAGACGTAGCCGGCTGCGGTCAGGCGCTGGATGGTCAGCTCCAGCAGTTCCAGCTTGCGCTCCGGCGGTGGCATGTCCTCGCGGCGGATCAGCCGCTGCGCGCGCACCCGTTCGGGCAGGTGGGCGTAGCTGTAGGCGGCGATGCGGTCGGGGCGCAGGGCGATGATCTTGCCGAGGGTGGTGTCGAAGCTCGCCACGGTCTGCAACGGCAAGCCGTAGATCAGGTCGACCGAGACCGACTTGAACCGCGCGTCACGAGCGGCCTGCACCAGGTCGAACACCTGCTGCTCGCTCTGCACGCGGTTGACCGCCTCCTGCACCTGCTCGTCGAAATCCTGCACACCGAAACTCAGGCGGTTGAAACCCTGGGCGCGCAGCTCGGCGATGCGTTCGCGGCTGATGGTGCGCGGGTCGACTTCGATGGAGAACTCGTGGGCATCGCTTTCATCGAGGTTGAAATGCTCACGCAGGCAGCTCATTACGTCGCCCAGTTGCTCGCTGGTCAGGTAGGTCGGCGTGCCGCCCCCCAGGTGCAGTTGGGTGAGCGTGCGCGAGCCATCGAACAGCGCGGCCTGCAGGGCAATCTCGCGTTTCAGGTAGTCTAGGTACTCCACGGCGCGGTGAGTCTTCTGGGTGATGATCTTGTTGCAGGCGCAGTAGTAGCAGAGGCTCTTGCAGAACGGGATATGGATGTACACCGAGAGCGGCTTGGCCGCGCCTTGGTTGCTGCGCTGGGCAGCCGCGCGGTAATCGTCGGCGGTGAAGGCGCCATGGAACTGCGGCGCGGTGGGGTAGGAGGTATAACGCGGGCCGGGACGGTCGTACTTCTCCACCAGCGCGCGGTTGAAATTCATCGATTCGGGCATGACACGGGCTCCTGAGGCGCTGGCAGTCTGTCGCTGCGAGTCGCTGCCGCACGATACTCCGCTCACGCTAAGCGCCTCCTGCGCGGGATCAAGAAAGATCTCCTGCGCAGGAGAAATCTTCACGGTCGTACACCGGTTGCCGACACACGGCGCATTGGCGACTCGCAATGCCACGGGCTGTAGCGCGCCCAATGACGGGCACCTCACTCATCGCGCAACGGGTGCGTCCTGTACCGCATCCAGGCGGCAGAACCGGGCCTGGTGCGAGCCATGTTCGCGCAAACGGGGCACCAACTGCCCCTTTTGACATTTCCGCAACTTGCCCGCCATGTATGCCCTTTTGCGCATATCCAATCATAGATTGTGCGGCTATTTCGGTACTCGTCGGAAAGAAACCGGCCGTGGTTCTGCTCCGCAAGCTGACGGGCATTCTCGATCCCAAGCCGGAGGCTCTCGATTTGACACTTAGGGCACCAACTGCCTCTAAGCATCTGCGTGGCCAGTGACTGCCAGGTATGTCCTTGGGCACAACGAAATGGGTATTTAGGGTATGCCATCGAAGCTGGCGATGAAGCTGCTGTCACGCGCGGCGCGGGTGACCACGCGGGTGATGACCGCGCCGGGTGCGAAGGCCTGCGGCGCGCCGTCGACCTTGAGGACCTGGCCGGGTGCGAGGGCGGCGCTGCTGGTAATGCCGCCGAGGCGGGTCTGCTGGTTGAGGTAGCGTTCATGGCGCAGGCGGCCGTAGAAGAAGCCCGACTCGCTTTGCAGGTTTTCGTCCTGCGCGTACGCATTTCCCAGCACGCCGTAGTTTTCGCCGTAATGGTAGGCCTCGCCATAGGTGGTCGGATCGCCACGGGACTGGTCGACTTCGCCCTGGAGCCAGGCATTGGCGTCACGATAGTCGTAGGACAGGAAGTGGACGTTCTGCTCGACAACGCCATGGCTGGACTGCAATTGCCAGACGGCATCGTGTCCGTCGCTGCTGGTGCCGGACTGGGGTTGGTAAGGCAGGCTGACGCCGCGTTCGTAGGCCCTTTGGTCGTCGTGCAGCTCGACGACGTCGATGCGCAATTTCTCGTTGGCTGTGAAGCGATACCAGATGCCGACCTCGGCGAGCAGGCGGTTGACGAAGGCGAGGTCCGACTCGCCAATCTGGAGCGTTTGTTCCCTAGTTGGGTATTCGCGGGTCAGCTGGAAGAAGAAATCCTGCCCAGCCCACTGGTGCCGCTCGCTGCGAAAGACGCTCTCGACGATTTCCGGAACGGATTTCTGCAGGTAGACCCGGTATTGCCGTCCCCTGTCCAGCAGGGCCAGGCGTGGCTGCAGGGTGACCTCATAGCGGGTTTCATCGGCGGACGCCGCCAGGCGGCGGTAGCCGGTAATCACACCATATAAGGTGCGCAGCGGTTCGCTGGCGGGTACCGGCATGCCGATGTAGGGCACCGGTGTGGGGGGCGGATAAAGACTGAAGCGGGCTTCCTTGCCCAGCAATCGGTCGGCGGGAATGTCGTGCTGCGCGCAGGTCAGCTCGATGGTGTAGCGGTACGGCTGGCTGAGGCCTTCTTCCCCATGGAATGAGACGATGTCCAGCAAACCATCGAAGTCCTGAATCTGGATTTTGTGTCGGTTGTGATCGAAAAACAGCGGCGTTTCGAACTGCATGATGCCCCGACCTCCTTGTGCGATGGGTGAGCGCAGGAGGTGGGCCAGAAGACCGAACCAGTGCCTGCAAACGCTTATTTGGACGAGCGTGCAGGTTTGGTTATCGAGGGGGAATCAACCGATTCCGGGATACCTGAGGGAAAGGTCGGGCGTTTTTTCCTAGGATTTAATGTGGCGCGACACAAGGCGTGCCGCTTTTCATTGCGCGCAAGTTCACTCCTGTAGCGTGCTCAAGGCCGCTGGCGACGCACCGTGGAGAGCAGGCTCGTGGGAATCGACATCAGCAGGATATAGGCCGCCACCGCGAGCATCAGCCCGCCGCTCCCCAGCAGCAGGTAGCGGCGCTCCTTCACCACGGTCAGGTCCAGCCCGCCGGAGAACAGGATCCAGCCGAGGCCGGCCAGGGCCACGGTGAACAGGATGGCGATCAGGTAACTGGCGATGACGATCAGCAACCAGAGCGGACTCCAGCGCCGGCGCGGCAGCTTTTCCATGGTCTTGGGCCTCCCAGCCCCCTCCGACAGTCACATGAGCCCGGCAGTCTGGTGGCCATTGGCGGCCCGCGCAACCCGACCAAAGCGGCAGACGCGCCGCCCAGGCGCACCGGGACAACGGCTTACCCGACCGGCAGCGGCTGCCTGGCATACCGGAAAGCCGCCCAGGGCGCTTACAATCGCGCTTTTCACCGTTTATGCAGTACGGTTTCAAAAATGGCCCTCGATCCACCCACCATGTTGACCATCTCGGTCGCCCTTGCTGCGGCCGCAGCGCTGTACCTGGCCATCGAGTGGCGCAGCGTGCGCGAACGCTCGCTGCTGTTCTGGAGCGCTGGCTTCGCCACCATTTCCCTTGGCTCGACCCTCGCGCTGCTGCGCATGGGCGGCTACCTGGTGGTGGGCGTCTGGTTCGCCAATGGCCTGCTGGTGCTGGCCCACTGGTTCTTCCTCTACGGCGTGGCGAAGTTCACCGACACCCGGCTGTCGCGCGGCTGGCTGCTGCTGCCGCTGACCTGGATGGCACTGCTGGCGTTGCCCGAGGGCGGCCCGCTGTGGTCCAGGCTGATGCTGCTGGCCAATTCCTGGCTGGTCGCCCTGCTCTCCCTGCGCGCCAGCTTCCTGCTGCGCCCCCACGGCAAGTCCCTCAGCGTAGGCGCCGTGCAGTTGCGCTACGTGATGCTGGTGCACGGCGCCTTCTATCTGGCCAAGGGCGCGACAGCGATCATTCCCGGCACGCTGATCGACCTGGCAGCCTTTCGTGGCGAGATCATCCAGATTTCCCTGGTCGAGGGCGCGATGGCGATCATGCTGATTGCCCTGTCGATGACCGGCACCGAGCGTTACCGCCGCGAGAAGCGCATCGCCCGCCTGGCCGCCCGCGACCCGCTGACCGCCCTGTACAACCGCCGCGCCCTGGAAGTGCGCGCGCCACGCGTGTTCGAGGACGTCTCGCCGGAGCGCCCCGGCGCCCTGCTGCTGATCGATATCGACAACTTCAAGCAGGTCAACGACCTGCACGGCCACACCGCCGGCGACCGCCTGCTGGTAGCGCTGAGCGAGATGATCCGCGCCGCGCTGCCGGAGCGGGCGGTGGCGGCGCGCCTGGGCGGTGACGAGTTCGTCATCCTGCTGGGCGGCGTCGCCAGTGAACAGGTGATGGCGCTGGCCGGCACGCTGCGCGAGCAATTCCATGCCCTGGCCGCGCAGAGCTTCGCCACGCCGCAAGCGGTGACGCTGAGCATTGGCGCCAACCTGTTCGACCAGCCCCCAGCCAGCCTCGCCGCGCTGATCGAGCAAGGCGATGCGACGCTCTATGAGTCCAAGCGCGGCGGCCGGGACAGCATCCGATTGATGGACCGCACGGTTGCCAATGGCGGCCGGCTGGGCTGAGAGCCGGCCGCGAGCGACGTCAAGGCCGGTGGCGGTTGCGACAGACCTCGGCGCGGGCCTTCATCAAAGCTTAATCTCGCGCCGGCAAGCTGGACTCAGTCACCAAAGGTGCGTGACCTATGAATGCTGCCTGTTCCAGGCAGCATTTTTTTTGCCCGGCGGTGCGGGGAAGCCGCAGGAGCGACGGTGTTTACCTGAAACTCCTTGCCGGCGATTGTCCCTCTCCCTGACCCTGGCTACGCGCCCCGCTCCGAAAGGGTGTGGGGAGGCCTGCCACGACCTTCCATGCAGGAGCGGACTCCGTCGGCGCGCGGTGTGCATCGCACCGACGGTTATCGCTGACATCCTCCGCGTCTGCACAACCGCTCGTGCCGGACAACCCGCCCGATAGATGCTATATGCCTTGAGGCGCGCACCGATGTGCGCCCGCCTCCACCTGCCTTCGTATGGATACCGGCATGCCGATCCGCCGTTCGACAACCGTTCTCCTCGCCAGCCTGGGCCTGACCGGCGCCATTGGCGTGCTGTCCGCCTGGGCCATTCTGGAAATGCGTCACGACGCCTTCGAGGTCGCCAGCGCCAACGGCCACAACATCGCCCTGCTGGTGCAGCGCGACATCCAGCGCAACCTCGATCTCTACGACATGACCCTGCAGGCGATAGCCCACGTCCATGCCCAGCCGGAGATCCGCGGGCTGTCGATGGACACCCGCAACCTGCTGCTCAGGGCCTACACCGCGCCCACCCGCGGCATGGGCTCGGTGTTCCTGACCAATGCCGACGGTGTCGCGACCTACAGCTTCGGCAAGGAAGTGCCCGCACGCATCGACCTCTCCGGCCGCGAGTATTTCCAGGCGCTACGGGTATCGCGCAGCGACGCGCCCTATCTCAGCCACCCGTACATCCCCTACTCCAACAATGCCCGCAACAGCATCGCCCTGAGCCGTCGCCTGGAACGCGAGGACGGGAGTTTCGCCGGCGTGGTCGGCGCGAACCTCGAACTGGCCTACTTCAGCGAACTGTTCAGCGGCCTCAACCTGGGCGAGGGCGGCACGGTCAGCCTGCACATGCGCGACGGTACGCTGCTGGCCCACTGGCCCGAGAGCGAACCCACCGCGACCCTGAACGAATCCTTCCAGCGTTACCTGGGCAACGGTGCGGAGAACTTCTTCGATACCAACAACGACGGGCTGGAACGCTGGCACGACTTCCGTCCGGTGGAAGGCTACCCGCTGGTATTCAGCGTCGCTCTGCCCTCCCGCGAGATCTACGAGGACTGGTATTGGCGCGCCAGCCTGATCGGCCTGCTGGGGGTCTCCCTGGTCGCCGCGGTGCTCGGCCTGGCGCTCACCGCCCTGCGCCAGATGCGCGAACGCGATCGCCAGGAGGCCGAGCTGCGCCTGGCCGCCAGCACCGACCCGCTGACCGGCCTGAACAACCGCCGCGCCTTCGACCTGCGCGCCGGCCACGAATGGGCGCGCTACCAGCGCAGCGGCGCGCCGCTGGCGGTGATGCTGATGGACATCGACAAGTTCAAGGCCTACAACGACCACTACGGCCACCCTGCCGGCGACGCGGCGCTCAAAACCGTGGCCCGGGTGATCGCCGAACATTCGCGGCGCCCCGCCGATTGCGCGGCACGCTTCGGCGGCGAGGAATTCGTGGTGCTGCTGGGCGACAGCGGGGAAGCCGACGCCCTGGCCCTGGCCGAGCAGATCCGCGCCGGTCTGCAGGCCCTGGAAGTGCCGCACGAACACGGCCCCCTGGGCGTGCTGACCCTGAGCATCGGCGTGGCCTGCACGTCGCAGTTCAGCCCGAGCGACTGGGCCGAGCTGCTGCAATCGGCGGACAGTGCGCTGTACCAGGCCAAGAACGGCGGGCGCAACCGCGTGGTGGCCTTCCGCTGCACCGCGGTCGGAGCCTCCTAATCCCGCCGGCCGCCCAGGCTCCGCAGCGCGAGCTCGCAGGCGAATAGAAATTCGAACGCCTCCACCTGGCGCAGCGCATCGCTCATGCGCGGGCCCCAGGTGTACAGGCCGTGGCCGCGGATCAGGTAACCGGGGCAATCCGGATGCGCATCCAGCCAGGGCTGCACCTGGGCGGCCAGACGGGCGATGTCCTGGTCGTTGTCGAAGATCGGCACGGTGACGCGGTCTTCGTGGGTGGTGACGCCGGCGAAGGCCTTCTGCAGTTCGTAGCCTTCCAGTTCCAGGCGGTCGCCCACCGTCAGACGCGACAGTACGGTGGCGTTGATCGAATGGGTGTGCAGTACCGCGCCGATCTCGCCACGCCAGGCGTAGAGCTGGGTGTGCAGCAGGGTTTCCGCGGACGGCTTCTTGCCCAGTTCCAGGCTGTTGCCGGCCAGGTCGGTCTCCAGCACGTCATCCTCGCCGAGCTGGCCCTTGTGCTTGCCGGAGACGGTGAGCAACGCGCGGTCGGCCGCCAGGCGCGCCGAATAGTTGCTGCTGGTGGCCGGCGACCAGCCGCGGCCGTAGAGGAAACGTCCGGCCTCGATGATCTGCCGGGTGAGTTGCTGGCGGGTGTCAGTCATGGGAAACCGAAGCGATGGTAAGGGGTCGCCACTCTATCCAGCGCCATCCAGCGCGCTAAATACCGAAATCGCATGGACTCATAACCGCTCCCCATTCACCCTCGGGAGGACCCGGCCATCTATTCTTTTCAGTTATAAAAACCAGTTAAATTCATATTGGTATATACCAAATACTCTCCCCTTCAATACGCTCCATCGCAGTTGCCGGCCGTTGGCCGTTTCGGAGAAAGGTTTCATGTTTGCCTTGCGGGTCATGCTCGAATACTTCCACCCCTGGCCCAATTCGGCCGGTTTCTACCTCGCCCGTGAACGCGGCTGGTACCGCGATGCGGGGCTGGACGTGGAACTCGTGGTGCACGACCCCTATCACGGCGACACCCTGGACCACCTGGCACGCGGCGCCGCTGCCTTTGGCGTATTCCCCAGCAACCGCCTGCTGGTGCGCCGCGAGCTGGGCCAGCCGCTGATCGGCGTGGCGGCGATCAACCATCGCGGCCTGGAGTCGATCCAGACCCTCACCGACAGCGGCATCCGCCGCCCCCGTGACCTGCCGGGCAAACGCCTGGCGCTCAACCCCACCCCGCGTGGCCTGGCCATGGTGCGCCACCTGGTATCCCGTGATGGTGGCGACCCCGACGCGGTCGAGCTGGTCGATGCGGGCTTCCGCGAGCTGCGCCCGGAGGACCTGGCCGCCGGCCTCGCCGATGCCAGCTTCGGCGGCTACTGGGCCTGGGAAGCGCTGCTGCCCAGCCCCATCGCCGAGGAACGCCGCGTGGTCCTGCCGGTGGACGAGATCGGCGCACCGCCCTATCACAGCTACCTGCTGGGCGCCCGCGAGGATTGGCTCGATGCCAACGCGGACGTCGCCCGACGCTTCCTCGCCGTCACCGCGCGGGGATTCCTCGCCGCCGCGGCGGAGCCGGAAGCCGCGTTGCCCGTCTACGAACGCACCATTCCGTACTTCCCCCACGAGATGCTGGCAAAATCCCTGCGGCGCATCGCGCCCAGCTGGCTGCACGACGGCCGCTGGGGCGAACAGCGCGAGGAACTGCTGCAGCCCTACGCCCAGTGGCTGCATGACTATGGTGTGCTGCGCGACCCGGAAATCTGGCGCGGCGCCACCAGCAATGCCTGGCAAGTGGAGACCCCAGCATGACGAAACGCCTGAGCCACGGCATGGGCCTGGAACCGGTGGAGCCCGACTGGCCGGCCCTGACCGAGGCGGAAGTGGCCACCCTGCTGGCGGGCTTCACCCAGGTGAGTGGCCAGCCTCGGCTGCTCTGGCACAGCCCGCGCCCGTTCTCCGCCGCTGCGCTGGTGGCGACCGACAGCGGCCCGCTGTTCGTCAAGCGCCACCACCCCAGCGTGCGCACGGCGGCCTGGCTGGCGGAAGAACACGCCTTCCTCGATCACCTGGCCCGCCGTGGCGCCCCGGTGGCCCGCGTGCTGCGCGATGGCGCCGGCCACAGCACCATCGCCCGCGACGGCTGGACCTACGAGGTACACGAGAAGGCCGAGGGGCTGGACCTGTACCGCGACGCGCTGTCCTGGACGCCCTTCCAGCACAACGCCCACGCCTTCGCCGCCGGCGGCGCGCTGGCCACACTGCACCGCGCCGCCGAAGGCTTCGATGCCCCCTCGCGCAGCGCAGGTGTGCTGCTGAGCAACCTGAACCTGTTCGGCGCGGCGGACCCGCTGGCCGCCATCGAGGCGACCTTCCCCCAGGCGCCCGCCCTCGCCGACTACCTGCAGGCGCGCCCGTGGAAGCAGACCCTGGGTGAGCTGCACCTACCGCTGCAACGCACGCTGCTGCCCTACCTGCAGCGCCAGCCGGCGCTCTGGACCCACAACGACTGGCACGCCTCCAACCTGCTGTGGAGCGAAGACGGTCCGCAGGCGCAGGTGGCCGCGGTGCTCGACTTCGGCCTGAGCGACCGCAGCTTTGCGCTGTTCGACCTGGCCACCGCCATCGAACGCAACCTGGTGCCCTGGCTGGAGCTGGACCAGGGCCGCAGCGCCGTGGCCGATCTCGATGCCCTGGACGCGCTACTGGCCGGTTACGCCAGCGTGCGCCCGCTGGGCCGCGACGACCTGCACGCACTGGCTGCACTGCTGCCGCTGGTGCATGCGGATTTCGCCCTGTCCGAGGTCATCTACTTCCACGGCATCCTCGGCCAGGCCGACAGCGCCTCGCTGGCCTACGACAACTACCTGATCGGCCACACGCGCTGGTTCCTGGACAGCGAGGGCCAGCGTCTGCTGAATCATGTGCGCCAGTTGGCCGCGAAGGTGGCTTGAGATGACCGACATCCTGATCAGCCCCGAAGAACTCGCCACCACGCTGGACGACCCGCGACTGCGCCTGCTGGACGCCAGCGTCGAACTGGCCGCGCCCGAGTTCGACGGCGACTACCGCGTCACCAGCGGCCACGCCGGTTGGCTCGCCGGGCACATTCGCGGTGCGCGCCATGCCGACCTGCTGGTCGACCTGGCGGCTACCGGGGCGACCTTCAGCTTCGCCCTGCCGGACGCGGAGCAGGCGCTGGATGCCTTGCAAGCGCTGGGGATCGAGGATGGCTCGCAGATCGTGATTTACGACGGCAGCGACGGCTTCTGGGCCGCGCGCCTGTGGTGGATGCTGCGCAGCCTGGGCCTCGACGCAAGGGTGCTCGACGGCGGGCTGCGCGCCTGGATCGCCGCGGGCTACCCGCTGGAGCGCGGGGACCTGCCCGCGGCGCGACGCGGCGCACTGTCGACCCCGGCAGAGTACCGCGACGGCTACTGGGTCGACCGCCGGCACGTCGAGAACGTCGTGGCCGGTGCCGCGGCCGGCACGCTCGTCTGCGCTCTGTCCGCGGCCCTCTTCGATGGCAGCGCCATTACCCGTTACGCCCGCCGCGGGCACATCCCCGGCAGCCGCAACCTGCCGGCACGCACACTGTTCGACGACGACGGCCGCTACCGCCGCGGCGCAGCCCTGGACCAGGCCCTCGCCGGGCTGCGCCAGGCCGAGCCGCCCTTGCTGCTGTACTGCGGCGGCGGTATCTCCGCTGCCGCCCTGGCCCTGGCGCTGACGCTGGCCGGGGAAACGCGGGTCGCGATCTATGACGGCTCGCTGCAGGAGTGGGCCGCAGAGCCTGCCCTGCCATTGACCACCGGAGCAGCTCCGGCCTGACAGCCCGCCCGCGGGCAATCACGTCTCACATCCACGGCCATCCGTTTCGCGCGGGAGGGGCTTTGCCCCGTGCATTCCCGGCGCACGCCCCGGCGATTTTCAGGAGCGTTCCATGCAGTACCTGCCGCGCCCCGCGCGCACGCGATTTCCCCTCAGCCTGCTGACCCTGGCCGTGCTGCTGGCCAGCGGCCCCGGCCAGGCCGAGGAAGCCACCACCCTGGACACCGTCACGGTGATCGGCCATGACACGCAGAGCTACGCCAGCAACCGCGCCTCGGTCGGCGGCTTCGGCGAGGCGCCGCTGCTGGACACGCCCGCCGCCATCTCGGTGTTCAACCAGGCGCTGCTCAAGGACCAGCAGGCGCGCCTGCTCAGCGACGTGCTGAAGAACGACGCCTCCACCGGCGAGGCCTATGCGCCGGTGGGCTACTACGAGAACTTCGAGATCCGCGGTTATTCGCTCAACGCCGCCAGCAGCTACAAGATCAACGGCCGCACCATCACCGGCGAGCAGAACGTGGCGCTGGAGAACAAGGAGCAGGTCGAGGTGCTCAAGGGGCTGTCCGGCCTACAGAGCGGCGTGTCCGAACCCGGCGGGGTGATCAACTACGTCACCAAGCGCCCCCAGGACGTGCGCTCGGTGACCCTCGGCACCGACGACGAGGGCGGCCGCTACCTGGCCACCGACGTCGGCGCCTGGCTGGACGGCGAGCAGACCGTGGGCGTGCGGGTGAACCTCGCCCACGAGGACCTGCGCTCCTACATCGACCACACTGACGGCAAGCGCGACTTCGCTTCCCTGGCCCTGGACTGGAACCTCTCGCCCAATGCGCTCTGGCAGTTCGACGCCGAATACCAGAACCGTCGCCAGCCCTCGGCGCCGGGCTACCAGTTGCTCGGCGGGACCGAACTGCCCCACGGCATCGACCCGCACGACCGCCTCGGCTACCAGAGCTGGGCCGACCCGGTGCGCATCGAATCGCTGAACCTCAACACGCGCTTCGAGTACCGCTTCGACGATGCCTGGACCGGCACCCTCAGCGCCTCGCGCAGCAAGGTGGTGATCGACGACTACAGCGCCTTCCCCTGGGGCTGCTACGGTGCCGCCAGCTGTGCCGATTCGGCCGTGCCGAACTACTTCAGTCCCGAGGGCGACTACGACCTCTACGACTTCCGCAGCCCCGATGACACCCGCCGCAACGACGAACTGGAAGCCGCGCTGCACGGCCAGTTCGCCACCGGCTGGCTGCGCCACGAGCTGACGGTCGGCACCTCGGCGTTCCGCCGCGTGCTGGACAGCCGCCCGGAGCTCAACGAGTGGGTCGGCACCGGCAACATCTACACCGGCATCGGCGCCGTGGCGCCCGCCGAGGGCGAGCCCGGCCACAGCTATCGCCACCTCGACAGCCGCCAGTACGGCCTGTTCGCCAGCGACCGCATCAGCCTGAACGAGCAATGGCAGCTGGTGCTCGGCGGCCGCCAGGTACGCCTGGACGAACGCACCTTCGACAGCGATGGCGACACCACCCGCCATACCCGCCGCTCGGAGTTCCTGCCCAACGGCGCGCTGATCTTCAAGCCGCGCGAGGACATCTCGATCTACGGCAGCTACAGCAAGGGCCTGTCCCTGGGCGGCGAGGCGCCCTGGTTCGCCAGCAACGCCGGCGATACCCTGGCGCCCACCTCCTCGCGCCAGGTCGAGTTCGGCATCAAGCAGGAGCTGGCCGGCTTCGACTGGAGCGCGGCGCTGTTCCAGATCCACCAGGCCTACCAGTTCGCCCGCCCCAATGGCGACGGCACCTTCACCTACGTGCAGCAGGGCCAGCAGAAGAACAGCGGGCTGGAGTTGTCCGCCAGTGGCCGGGTAACCTCCGCGCTGCAATTAAGTGGCAGCGTCGCGGCCATCCGCTCGCGCGTGGTCAACAGCGGCACGGACGACTACGAGGGCCACCAGGCGATCAACGTTCCGCGCCTGCGCGCGAGCCTGCAGGCCGACTACGCACTGGCCGACGTGCCGGGGCTCTCGCTGCTCGGCACGGCGCGCTACAGCGGGGCCAAGTACGCCGACCGCGACGGCGCGGTGGAGGTCGGCGGCTACACCGTGTATGACGTCGGCGCGCGCTTCAGCACGCGGCTCGGGGACTACCCGACCACGCTGCGGCTGAGCGTCGACAACCTGTTCGACAAGCGCTACTGGCGCGATGTCGGTGAATATTTCGGCGACGGCTACCTGTTCCAGGGTGCGCCGCGCACGGCTCGCCTGACGGCGAGCGTCAACTTCTGAGGTAAGTGCGAATGTCTGCTCTGGAAATCGTCGCGGTGATCGTCAACGTGCTCGGCGTCTGGCTCACCGCCCGTCGCATCCGCTGGTGCTGGCCGGTGAACGTGGTGGCGGTGCTGCTCTACGCCTGGATCTTCTTCAGCGTGAAGCTGTATTCCGACATGCTCCTGCAACTGGTCTTCGTCGTGCTGCAGTTCTACGGCTGGTGGCAATGGAGCCAGGGTGGCAGCGACCACGGCAAGGTGCGCGTCGAACGCCTGCCGCTGGCCACCGCCCTCTCCAGTTGCCTGGCCGGCGCCGTCGGCGCCCTCGCCCTGGGCTGGGCGATGCACGCCCATACCGACGCCGCCCTGCCCTGGCTGGACGCGGCGCTGACCGCCTTCAGCCTGGTGGCCAGCTTCTGGGCCGCGCGCAAGTACGTCGCCAGCTGGTGGCTGTGGATCATCCTCGACGTCGTCTACACCGGGGTGTTCCTCTACAAGGCGCTGTACCTCACCGCCGGGCTCTACGCCGGCTTCGTGGTACTGGCGATCTACGGCCTGCTGGCCTGGCAGCGCGAACTGCACGACGAACCGCCGGCGCTCGCCGCCGGCCATTCCTGAGGGTCGCCATGCTCTACCAGGCCATCCCGCCGCACTACGCGCGCATCCGCGACCAGTTGGCCGCGGACATCGCCCAGAAGCGCTTCCTCGCCGGGCAGAAGCTGCCGCCCGAGCGCGACCTCGCCGAGCGCTTCGACTGCACCCGCGTCACCCTGCGCCAGGCCCTGCAACAGCTGGAAACCGAGGGGCTGATCTACCGCGAGAACCGCCGCGGCTGGTACCTCAGCCCGCCGCGCATCGACTATGACCCGACGCGGCTGGTCAGCTTCATGGACTACGTGCGCCTGCAGGGCCGCGAGCCGCTCACCGAATGCCTGAGCGCCGAGCGCCGCCGGGCCGGTGCCTGGCTCGCGGCGCGGATGAACCTGCCGTCGCCGGACGAGCCGGTCTTCCGTCTGCACCGCCGGCGCCTGATCGACGGCCGCCCGGTGCTGGTGGAAATCAACACCCTGCTCGCCAGCTGGTGCCCGGACCTGCTCGATGCGCGCCTGGATCGCTCGCTGACCACCGTGCTGCGCGAACGCTTCGGCAAGGTGCAGACGCGCTGCACGCTGAACCTGCGCCTGGGCACGGTGAACGACGACCACGCCGAGCTGCTGCAACTCGCCTCCGGCGCGAGCAACCTCGTGCTGGAACGGCTCAATTACGCCGAGGATGGATTGCTGGTGGAATTCGATCAGGAATTCTGGCGGCCGGACGCGGTGTCCGTGGCCGTGCAGGCGGACTTCCCGTCACGGCCGTTATAGCTGAATAAGTAATTACCAAATGCTAATTCAGTATTTCTGGTTCTAACAGGATCGCGGCTAAGGTAGCTCCAACTTCACCGCAACCGGCTTGTCTGCAAGCCTTCTGGAGCCGCCATGGACCGCACCGACAACATCATCGACCTCGCCCGCCACCGCACGCGCCGTCAGGCACGCCGCCAGGCCGAGCTGATGTGGATGCTGTATGCCCAGCGCGCCGGCTACGATGCCTTCCAAATCGTCCAGCAGAGCCGCGACAGCGGCCGCCGCGAGGCCTGAGCCATGGGCCTGTCGCTTTCCACGGAGCTGCCGGCCGTGGAGTTCGACACGACTCCCGGCACTCCCGAAGACCCCATCGGCGAGCGCGTGGCCAGCAACCTGCTGCGCCTGCGCGCCAAGCGCAACCTGTCCCTCGACGGCCTCGCCCGCCTCTGCGGCGTGAGCCGCACCATGCTCGCGCAGATCGAGTCTGGCCGCAGCGTGCCGTCGATCAAGGTGCTCTGCAAGATCGCCCAGGGCCTGAAGGTCTCGGTCGCCGCCTTCCTCGACGACCGCGCCTTCGACGGCGTGGCGGTGCTGCCTGCCCGCGACAGCAAACGCCTGGTCAGCGGCGATGGCGCCTTCGTCAGCCGCGCGCTGTTCCCCTTCGACGTCTCGCGCCAGGTGGAATTCTACGAACTGCGCCTGAAGGGCCTGGCCACCGAACAGTCCACCGGCCACGCGCCCGGCACCCAGGAAAACCTGGTAGTCGCCCAGGGCGTGCTGGAAATCAGCGTCAACGAAGAACGCTTCCTCCTCGGCACCGGCGACTCCATTCTGTTCTACGCCGACCAGCCGCACAGCTACCGCAACCCGGCGGACAGCGAAGCGGTGGCGTACCTGGTGACGACGTACGCGGAGCGCCTGGACTGAGTCGAATGCCGCAAGAAAGCTGACATGAAAAAGGCCCGGTGGGGCAACCCACCGGGCCTTTTCGTTCAGTGCGCCGCGATCAGCAGGTGCAGCACATCATCGGCATGCCGTTGCAGCTCATCATCATCGGCATGCCGCACTCCATCATCTTGTTCATCAGCATGCAGCAGTTCTTGAACATCTCCATGTTCATGTCCTGCATCGGCATCATCTTGCACATCATCATGTCGCCCTGCATGGAGCATTCCATCATGCACTTCATGGTCGGCATACCCATGTTCATGCCCATCATCGGCATCTGCATCATCGGGTTCATCATGCCCATCATCGGCATCATGGCCATGGCGGACTGGGACATGCCCATCATCATCATGTTGCCGCAGTGCATCATCATCGGCATGCCACAGTTCATCATCATCGCCATCATCTCGGCGCTGTTGCGGAACATGGCCATTTCCATGCCCATGGCCGGCTTCATCTTGCACATCATGCCGTCGTCGAGCATCTCGCATTCCATGGTCGCCATCATCATGGGCATGCCCATCATCGGCATCATGGCGTTGGTGTTCATCGGCATCTGCATGGCGTTCATCATGGTGGGGCTCCCTGAATCGATTGGAATGAAGTGCTGCGAATGGGGCCGATTCTAGGAAGTCGCAGCGACGGGACAAGATGGCGGAAGAGCGGCGACTTCTGGCGCCTCTCCTCGCAACTTTCGCTCAATGACGAGTTCGCTGTCCGCCATCCTTTCCTTAATGCCGTTACAGCGCCGAAACGATCATCGCCAAAGTCGTTAACGACACTATGGATATCTCATCCGATGCTTAGCAAAGAACCGTTGTGAATATTGAATCTAACCAGTTCGCAAAAACTTTCATTCCGCCCGGGAACCACGCCCTAGAGCGGCCGGATGCGACCGCACACCGAATAGAAACGGGCATATGGGAATGCGTTTTTAATATTTATGGAAATAACAAACCCCCTTCTATAGTGGCGATCTGGTTCAACTCTCATCACCGCAAGGAAGTCCCATGCTCCGCCAACTGCTCGCCGCCAGCCTCGCCCTGGCGCTGTTCGGCTGCGCCACCCCGCCCGCTCCGTCCGTCCATACCACCGATCCCAGCAGTTCGACCCTCCAGGGCGACCCGACCCGGCCGGCGCAGGCGCAATGGCTGCGCACCGAGCTGTATTTCGCGCTGGGCCAGGAGAACGGCAAGGACAGGATCAGCGAGCAACGCTGGCGGCAGTTCCTCGACCAGGAAGTGACGCCGCGTTTCCCGGACGGCTTCACCGCCTACGACGCCTACGGCCAGTGGCGCGACCACGGCGCACCGACGCCGGAGCGCCTGAGCACCAAGGTGATCGTGATCCTGCACGAAGACAGCGCGGCGCGCGGCAAGGACATCGAGGCGATCCGCCTGGCGTGGAAGCGCATCACCGGCGACCTCTCCGTGCTGCGGCTGTCGCAACCGGCGCAGGTTTCGTTCTGATGTTCCGCGAGTCGCTGCATGACGGTTACGCGCAGGCGCTGACCGTCGACGAGCCGATCTACCAGGGCCACACCGGCCAGCAGGAAGTACAGGTATTCCGCAACCGCCGATTCGGCCGCGTGCTGACGCTGGACGGCGTGGTACAGACCACCGAGGCCGACGAGTTCGTCTACCACGAGATGCTCGCCCATGTGCCGATCCTCGCCCATGGCGCGGTGCGCCGCGTGCTGGTGATCGGCGTGGGCGATGGCGGCATCCTGCGGGAAATCGTCCGCCATGCCGGCATCGAGGAGATCGTCGCGGTGGAGATCGACCCGCAGGTGGTCGCGCTGTGCCGGGACCTGCTGCCGCTGCACTCGGCCGGCGCGCTGGACGACCCACGCCTCACGCTGATCTACGCCGATGGCCTGGAGTACCTGGCGCAGAGCCGCGAGACCTTCGACCTGATCCTCTGCGATTCCACCGACCCGGGCGGCCCGGCGGCCAGCCTGTTCAGCGACGCCTTCTACCGCAACTGCCGGCAGCGCCTGGGCACCGGCGGCATTCTCGCCACGCAGAATGGCGTGCCCTTCCTCCAGCCGGAGGAACTGGGCGGCACGGCGCGGCGGCTGGCGGACAACTTCGCCGACTGGGGCTTCTTCCATGCCGCGGTGCCGACCTACATCGGGGGCAGCATGGCCTTCGGCTGGGCCTCCAACAGCGAGAAAGTGCGGCGCACCGATCTGGATACGCTGCGCCAGCGCTTCGCGAAAAGCGCCCTGGTGACCCGTTACTACACGCCCGAGGTGCACCAGGCCGCGTTCGCCCTGCCGCGCTACATGCTCGACCTGATCGAGGCGGGGCTTCAGCGCGACAGCTGAGGGTTGTCCAGGCGCTGCGGCGTCCAGTCCGGGTCGCGGGCGCGAACCGGGCTGCTGACCTGCAGCACCGCCGTGCCGAAGCGTTTCTGGAAGTCCGCGCCGATCTGCGCCAGCGCCTGGCGGGTGTAGGGGTTGTCGGCGTGGATGAGGATGAGCAGGCGCGACGGCAGCTTCTCCGGCCCGCCGCTGGGCCCGCGCCACTGGCCATGCAGGTCGAGCCAGCTGAGGCCATCGGGGAAGCGCGGCGTCACCTCGCGGGCAAGGAAGTCCTCCCACTGCGACAGCTCCACCGCCTCCAGGTACAGCTCGGTGCGCAGCATGCGCCGGCTGCCGGCTTCACCGCTGGCACTGGCCGCCTCCTCGTTCAGCCACAGCGCGACCAGGGCCGCCAGCAACACGGCCACGGCGCCATTGCGCCAGAGTGTTTTAGCGCGCATCAGGCGCCCTCCTCCGTCCAGCCTTCGGCAGGCACCGCCCGCGGTCGCAGAATCAGCTGCAGCACGGCGCCGAGCGCCAGCACCGCCACGCCCAGCAGCGCGCCCCAGCCCACATAGGCGACGCTGGAATACAGCATGTACAGGCAGACCGCGAGGAAGCCCAGCGGTAGCCATGGGTAGAGCGGCACGCGGATCGGCCGGGGCACCTCCGGGTGGCGGCGGCGCAGGACGATCAGCGCCACGCTGCTCAGGCTGAGGAACAGCCAGTACACCGGGGTCATGTATTCGACCATGGTGTTGAAGCCGTGGCCGCTCCAGCCTCCGACCGCGATCAGCAGCAGCGCCACCACGCCTTCGGCCAGCAACGCGGCGCGCGGCACGCCGTGGCGCACGTCCCAGCGGCCAAGCACGCCGAGGGCGGGAACGTCGCGCGCGGCAGCAAAGGTGGTGCGGCTGCCGACGATCAGCGTGGAATTGATGCTGGCGACGGCGGACACCACCACCACCGCCATGATCAGGCCGATGCCCGGCGCGCCAAAGGCCAACCCCAGCAGCTCCAGCGCCGGCGCGCCGCTGGCGGCCAGGCCGTCGAAGCCCAGGCCGCGGATGAAGGCCCAGTTCAGCGCCAGGTAGATCAGTAGCAAGGCGGCCAGCGCACCGAGCATGGCGGTGAAGATGCCCCGGCGGTTGTCGCGCAGCTCCGCCGACAGCGTTGCGGCATCGCTCCAGCCGCCGAAGGCGAGGAACACGTAGATCAGCGCGGCGGAGAAACCGGCGACGCCCACCTGCTCCGGCTCCACCGGCGCCACGGGGAGCGGCACGAAGCCGCGCCACTCCAGCCACAGCCCGGCGCCGACGATGCCGAGGAAACCGGTGGCCACCAGGGCGACCAGCCCGGCCTGGGTGCCGAGGCTGACCCGCCAGCCGATCAGGTTGAGCGCCACCAGTGCGGCGACCAGCGCGCCCGCCAGCAGCACGTTGCCGAGCTGGCCGAGGCCAAGCAGGGCGCTGAAGTGGTCGGCGAAAAGGAAGGCCATCAAGGCGATCCAGCCGGTGTGCAGGATGGCGAAGCGCGACCAGGCAAAGAGGAAGCCCACCCGCTGGCCATAGGCACGCTCGAGGAAGTGGTAGTCGCCGCCGGGATGGGCGAAGGCCGAGGCCATCTCCACGTAGCACAGCGCACCGACCATGGACAGCAGGCCGCCAAGCACCCACACCCCGTAGAAGTATTCCTGCCCGACGTTGAGCGCCACGGTGGGCGCGGTTTTCAGGATGTCACTGGTGATCACCATGCCCAGCGTCAGCAGCAGCGCGTGGACCGCGCCCAGGTGCCGGCGCGGGCCGGCCGGCTTGTCAGCGGCGAAGTTGTCAGCCATGAGTCGGCTCCGCAAAGGTAGCCGGGCCGCCGTGCGGCCCGGTTGCAACGACAGCGATCAGAACGAATAGCTCGCGCGGGCGTAGTAGTAGGCGCCGTTGGAGCCGATCGGCGAGAGCACGTCGTACGGCAGGTTGCCGCCGTAGTTGATCTCGGAGCTGGAACGTTCCGGATAGTTGTCGGTGAGGTTGTTGCCGCCCACCGCCAAGCTGAACTGCGGGGTGAACTTGTAGGCCACCTCGGCATCCAGCTGCCACACCGCGCCGTAGGTCTGCTCCGGGTGGTAGCCATCGCCGAAGTCGAACACGCGGGTGGTCTCGCCCTGCCGGGTCAGGCGGCCGAGCAGGTTCCACTGCGCATCGCTCCAGGTGGTGGTGAGGATGAAGCGATCCTTGGGCGCCGCATCGGTGAGGGTGTTGCGTTCCTCCACGCCCACCAGCGCGTCTTCGCCGATGCCCAGGTCGGAGAGTTGCTGCGGCGTGCCCTTGGTGCTGCGCACCTTGGTGTGGTTGTAGGTGTACGCGGTGGTCACGCCCAGTTGCCCGCCGACGAAGGGCTGGTGGTAGTTGAGCACCAGCTCGGCGCCGTCGGTGCGGGTGTCGGCGGCGTTGGTGAAGAAGTTCACGTCATGCACGCCGGCCACGCCGAAGTTGTCCTGGATGAACTGCTCCATGGCGTCGCTGCCGATGCGCTGGGACAGGGTGATGCGGTCGTCGACGTCGATGCGGAACACGTCGAAGGACAGGTCGAAGCGATCGTTCAGTTGCGCGGTCAGGCCCAGGCTGAAGTTCTTCGAGGTTTCCGGGTCGAGCTTCTCGGCGCCCAGCGCGCGGGCGATCGGGTCGTTCACCGAGAGCACGCGGATGTCGGTGAGCGTGCCGCCGTCGCCGAAGTTGCTGGTGGTGTTCTGGAAGCCCACCTGGGCCAGCGACGGCGCGCGGAAGTTGGTGGACGCCGCGCCGCGCAAAGCCAGCACCGGGGTCAGCTGGTAGCGTCCGCTGAGCTTGCCGGTGAGCTTGCTGCCGGCATCGTCGTAGCGCTCCCAGCGCGCGGCAGCATCGACGAAGAACTGGTCGGTGAGGTCGCCCGAGAGGTCCACGTAGGTGCCGAAGACGTTGCGGTCGATGTCCACCTCTTCGCTGGGTCGCAGGCCGCTCGCGCCATCCGCGCCGACGCCGTAGTACGACGCGGGGTCGCCGGCGGTGGTGATGTAGTTCTCGTAGCGGTACTCGCCGCCCAGGGCCAGCACGAAGGGCCGCCCGGCCAGGCTCAGCTCGCGGCTGAGGTCGAGGTTGGCGACGCTCTGGCGCAGCTCGTAGTCGCCGGTGTCGAAGCGGGTCGGCGTGTCGTCGCCCAGGGACGGGTTGAGGGTGCGCCGGGTGGAGGATTCGAAGCGGTTGCGACCGTGGGTGACGCTGGCGTCGTAGTCCCAGGTGTCGGCGATCAGGCCCTTGTAGCCAAGGGTGGCGGAGAGGTCGGTGTTGTCGCCCAGGGATTGCGGCAGGTAGCCGTTGGGGTAGATCTCCGGGTGCTCGTCCGGGTAGCGGTAGAACTCCGCGCCGGTGGTGTGACGCTCGTTGTACAGGCCGAAGGAGTAAAGCTTGCCGCCGCCCAGGGCGAGGTCGCCGTTGAACCAGGCGTTGACGTCGCGGGCCAGGCCATCGCCCATCACGTAGTTGCGCTGCCCGGGGGTATCGGCGAAGCCGTCGTAGCCGGCGCGGTTGGTCGGCTCGCGGTTGATGAACTCGGCGCCGCCACGGATGAAGCCATCCTCGCCCAGGCGGGTACCGGCCTTGGCGGCGGTATAGGAGTTCTGCCCGTCGGTGGTGGTCTTGTCGATGGCGTCCTGGTGGGTGTGGTAGGCGCCGTAGCTGGTGGTCACTTCGCCGCCTTCCGGGGCGTCGTCGAGAATGATGTTGATCACCCCGGCGATGGCGTCGGAGCCGTACTGCGCGCCGGCGCCGTCGCGCAGCACTTCGATGCGCTTGATGGCGCTGATGGGGATCGAGTTGAAGTCCACCGGGGCGGTGCCGCGGCCGATCTTCGAGGAGTCGTTGACCAGCGCGGAGGTGTGCTGGCGCTTGCCGTTGATCAGCACCAGCACCTGGTCCGGGCTCATGCCGCGCAGCTGCGCGGCGCGCACATGGTCGGCGCCGCCGGAGTTGGACTGGCGCGGGAAGTTGAAGGACGGCAGCAGCGTCGCCAGGGCCTGGCCCAGCTCGCCGCCGACGGCGCCGGTGGACTTGAGGTCGTCGGCGGTGAGCACGTCCACCGGCACCGGCGAATCCAGCAGCGTGCGGTTGTTGCCGCGGGTGCCGGTGACCAGCACGGTCTCCAGCTTGGTGGTGGCTTCGGGGGCCGACGAACTGTCGTCGGCGTGCGCGGCGGACTGGGCGATGGCAGCGGCCACCGCAACGGCAATGAGGGAACGGGATAACACGCGACGTACTCCTGTCTCGCTTAAAGAGCGCCACTCGCCGTTGGCGGCGAGTCCGGAACTCCGCTGATGGTTTCTTCTGATGGGCTCGAGCGGTTGGTGTCGGAAGTCCGGAAACCGCGAGCGACTGTTCCCCTCAGGCGGGCGAAAACAGTGCTCGGGAAAGCGCTCCAGGTGTCGGGGCCGGTCTCTCTTCGTGATGAGCGAAAAGGCGCGGCTTCTCGGTATCGCCGGTCATCCCTGACCAGATGGGGAAGGCGTCATCCTAGCTAGTGGCAGAATGCTTTTAAACGAATAAAAAATGCTTTGGTTATAACCAGTTACCAGTGTTTCCAGCGCAACAGTGGCTACTGTTCCTGCAGCAACAGCGCGGCGTTCAATCGAACGCCTTGCGGGTCCATTCGTCCTCGGGGATAGCCAGCGCCTCGCCGGAAAAACGCTCCTCGCGGAACGGGTTCGCCTCATTGTGGAAGCCGTTGCGCTCCCAGAAACCCGGACGGTCGCTGTCGCTGAACTGCAACTCGCGCAGCCATTTCGCGCTCTTCCAGAAGTAGCGCCCGGCCACCACCAGCCGCAACGGCCAGCCATGCACCGGGGTCAGCGGCGCGCCGGCATAGTGCGTGGCGAGCAGGCTGTCCGGGCGCAGCAGGTCCGGCAGCGGCAGGTTGGTCTCGTAGTCGTGGTCGGCGTAGGCCATGACGAACTGCCCGGCCGGCGCCACGCCGTAGTGCGCGAACAGGTCGGCCAGGTGCACGCCGCGCCAGGCGGTGTCGAACTTGGACCAGCGCGTGACGCAATGGATATCGCAGACCAGCTCGCGCTGCGGCAGCGCCAGCAGGTCGTCCAGGCTCAGCTCCAGCGCCTGCGCCGGCTCTTGCGACAACAGCCCGGAGAGGCGCAGGCGCCACGTCGCGCGGTCGTATTGCGGGACCTCGCCTTCATGGAGGATCGGGAAGCGCTCGGTCAGCACCTGCCCCGGCGGCAGGCGCTCGCCATGACGCGGGTCGCCGGCCGGCGAGCGGGCTTTCTTCAGGCGCCGGGCCTTGTCGTGCGTGCTGTTCGCGGCCATTGCAGCGTCCTCAGTTGGCCAGCGGGATCCACGGCGCCTGCGCCACCTTCTGCGCCTCGCCGAAGGCCGGCACCTTGCGCGCCAGGTCGCGGACGTTCTTCACGTCCAGGTCGAGCAATTGTTGGCGGGTGATCAGGGTCGGCGGGACCAGCACCTGCTCGCCCGGATTCTGCCCGGCGATGCGCAGCGCCAGGCTGCGCACGCTGATGGCGCCCGCCACTTCCGGGTTGACCGCGGCGGTGGCGCTCCAGGCGCTGCCCTCCTCCTTCATGATCTGGATGTCGGCGGTGGAAATATCGGCGCTGTAGATCTTCACCTGCTTTCCCCGCCCGGCTTCGTCCACGGCGATCTTCACGCCCTTGGCGAACTCGTCGAAGGGCGCGAAGAACACGGTGATGCCGGGGTTGGCGCGCAGTACGGCACTGGCCTGGTCGGCCACCGAGTTGGCGATCGGCGCATTGAGCGTGCCGAAGCGCGCCTTCTCGACGATGCCGGGGTTCTCGGCCTTTACCTGGCGCCAGATTTCATCGCGGCGCTCCATGGGCGTGAAGCCGTCGATGTACACGTAGCCGGCCTCGAACGCGGTGCCGTTGTCCTGCAGCACCTGCTTGAGCGCCAGACGCGCCAGCTCGCGGTGATCCTGCTCGACGCGGGTGATGCGCGGATCGTTCACGTCGACGTCGAAGGTGACCACCTTGATGCCCTTGGCCAGCGCCTTGTCGATGGAGTCCTTGAGGGTCTCGGCGAGGCCGAGCTGGACGATGATGCCATCCACGCCCAGGTCGATGGCCTGCTCCAGCATCTCGCGCTGGGTGGCCGCCTGTTGCCGGGCGTCGAACACGCGCAGCTTCACATCCAGGGCGTTGGCCTGTTTCTCGACGCCGCGCAGGTAGGCCTCGGGGAAGTCACCGGAGAACAGGTAGCCGACCAGGGCGATCTGCACGCCGCCCTTGTCGAAGGGTGCGGGGGCGCCGGGCAGCCCGGCGGCTACGGCGCTGGCGGCGCCGGACAGCAACAGCACGGCGGCGAACAGCGCGCGCAGGGATTTGGCGGGGGTGAATGTCATCCGTTGAATCTCCGAAAAGTAGCGATCAGCGCCCGCGCCGGGCCAGACCGAAGGTGAACATCAGGGCCGAGACCAGCACCGCGCCCTTGACGAAATCCTGGGCGTAGTACGGCGCGTTGAGCATGGTCAGGCCGTTGAGCAGGGTCGCCACCAGCACCGCGCCGACCAGGGTGCCGAAGGCGTTGGGCTTCTGCGCACCGAGCACGGCGAAACCGATCAGCGCAGCGCCGAGGGCATCGAGCACCAGACCGTTGCCGGAGCTCACGTCGCCGCGCCCCAGGCGCGCCGCCAGCAGCAACCCGCCCAGCGAAGCGAGCAGCGCCGAGAGCACGTAGGCCAGCAGCTTGTAGCGTTCCACGGCCGCACCGGCCAGGCGCGCAGCCTGCTCGTTGCCGCCGATGGCATAGAACAGCCGCCCAGGCCGCGTGCGCTCGAGGAACAGCCAGACCAGCAGCGCGCAGCCGAGCATGATCACCACGGGCACCGGGACGCGGTCCCACAGCTGGGCGCGGCCCAGGGCGAGGAACCAGCCGGCGAAGGCCCCCGGCGCTTCGTCGCCATTGGGCAGGGTCATGCCGACGGCGATGGACCGGCCACCGGTGGGAATCAGTTGCACGCCGACCACCAGGAACATGCTGCCCAGGGTGGCGAGGATGTCCGGCACGCGCATGCGCACGATCAGCCAGCCGTTGAGCAACCCGACCAGGGTCCCAAGGCCCAGGCTGATGAGGATCGCCGCCAGCGGACCCCAGTCCAGCACCACCATGACGTAGCTGGCGGTCATCAGGCTCAGCGCGGCGACCGCGCCGATGGACAGGTCCAGCCCGCCCACGGCCATGCTCAGGGTCACGCCCAGGGCGAGCAGCGCGACGATGGACACCGATTGCAGCACCAGGAACAGGTTGCCGACCCGCAGGAAGGCCGGCTCCAGCAGGGCGAACACCAGCACCAGCAAGGCCAGCAGCAACAGCAGCGCGTAATGGATGAGGAAGTCGAGCAAGCGGGCGACGGGCGAGGTCGCCGGGCTGCCCACGGCAGTTCTAGACACGCACGGCTCCTTTTTCAGACATGCGAAGTTTCTTCTCGAGCGGGATGGGGCGGGGTGAGATGGGCGACGATCTCGCTGCGCTGCAGGTCGTGCCGGGGCAGTTCGGCAACCACCGCGCCGTCGCGCACGACGAGGATGCGGTCGGCGATTTCCAGGGCTTCGTCCGGGTCGCTGCAGATCACCAGCGTGGCGCGGGCGGCGGCACTGGCACGGATGCGCTGGCCGATGTCGCGGCGGGCGCGCACGTCAACGCCCTGGAAGGGTTCGTCGAGGATCAGCGCGCGGCCCCGCCCCAGCAGCCAGCGGGCGAGAATCACCTTCTGCTGGTTGCCGCCGGAAAGCAGTTCCAGCGGGGCTTCGATGCCGGGGCCCTTGATGCCGAGCGCGTCGATCTGCTCGGCAACCTGGGTTCGCTCGCGGCTGCGGTCGATGAAGCCGAAGCGGCTGAAGCGGCGCAGGAACGGCAACGTCATGCTGGCGCGCACCGAGAAGCCCGGCACCCGCGAGTTGCGCGCACGGTCCTCGGCCGCAAAGAACACGCCGGCGGCAATCGCTTCGCGTGGCGTGCGGGGCAGCCAGTCGCGGCCATCGAGGCGGATCGAGCCGGCGTGGTGCCGGCGCAGGCCGAACAGCACCTCGGCGATCTCGCTCTTGCCGGCGCCAAGCAGGCCGGTCAACGCGACCACCTCGCCTGCGTGCAGGTCCAGGTCGAAGGCAGCGCTGTGTTCTTCAAGCTGCCAGTCACGCAGGGACAGGACGCACCCGCCGCGCTGCAGCGGCTGCAGCTGCACCTCGTCCAGCGCGGCGCCGAGCATGGACTCCACCGCGGCGGAAAGATCCAGCGGCGCGGAAAACTCGCCCACCAGGCGGCCATCGCGCAGCACCAGCGCTCGGTCCGCCAGGCGCTGCAGGTCCGACAGCCGATGGGAGATGTAAAGGATCGCCACGCCACGCTCGCGCAGGCGGTCGACGAGGTGGAACAGACGCTCCGCCTCGGCAGTCGACAACGATGCGGTGGGTTCGTCGAGAATCAGCAGGCGCGGATTCAGGGCGAGCGCGCGGGAGAGGATCACCAGTTGCCGTTCCGCGGTACCGAGGGTTTCGATGGGAGCGTGCAGCGGCAACTGCAGCTCCAGGCCGGCAGCGATTTCAGCAGCGCGCTCGAGCGCTTCTCGCGGACGGAATAACAGCGAGCCGGAGGCGCCGCAGAGTTCGTCCAGCAGGAGGTTTTCCGCGACGCTCAGGCCGGGCACCACGCCCTGCTCCACCTGCTGGTGCACCGCAACGATGCCATGGCGGCGGGCGTCCTGGGGCGAGGTGAAACGGACCTCCTCGCCATCGATGGACAAACGCCCGGTATCGTGGCCATGGGAGCCGGCGATGATCTTCACCAGCGTCGACTTCCCCGCACCGTTGGCGCCGAGCAGGGCAAGGACTTCGCCGGAACGAATCTCCAGGTCGAGATCAATCAACACTCGGTTTTCGGCAAAGGACTTGCCGACGCCCTCGAGGCGGAAGAATGCGGTGGCGGCGGACTGGGCGGACATGGGGCTCTCGAAACGCGGCAGGTGCGAAAGCGCCGTATCAGAGCTTCGCCGTTGGACTGAGCGGCGATTCTTTTATAATCTCAAATCATGCATCAACTTATTTTTAATATCGTTTATGCATATGCTAACAACCGTCCGCTCATGGCACAGGCCACTGTCCGCCCAGCAACAGCCGCTGGGAAAACGGCTGACGCGGCGCCGGTCCGGCGGTTAGCATCCATGGCATTCAACCCACTAGGTGAGAACACGAGATGGCGAACGATACCTACACTCCACCCCGCGTCTGGACATGGGACAAGAGCAACGGCGGCGCCTTCGCCAGCATCAACCGTCCCATCGCCGGCCCGACCCACGACAAGCAGCTGCCGCGCGGCAAGCACCCGCTGCAACTGTATTCGCTGGCAACGCCCAACGGCGTGAAGGTCACCATCCTGCTCGAGGAACTGCTGGAGCTGGGTGTGAGCGCCGCCGAGTACGACGCCTGGCCGATCAGGATCAGCGACGGCGACCAGTTCGGCAGCGGCTTCGTCGAGATCAACCCGAACTCGAAGATCCCCGCCCTGCTGGACACCAGCGTCGAGCCTGCGCTGCGCATCTTCGAATCCGGCTCGATCCTGGTGTACCTCGCGGAGAAGTTCGGCCACTTCCTGCCCAAGGACCTGGCCAAGCGCACCGAGACGCTGAACTGGCTGTTCTGGCAGATGGGCAGTGCGCCTTTCCTGGGCGGCGGCTTCGGCCATTTCTACGCCTACGCGCCGGAGAAGTACGAGTACCCGATCAACCGCTACGCCATGGAGGTCAAGCGCCAGCTCGACGTGCTCGACCGGCAATTGGCCGAGAACCGCTACATCGCCGGCGACGAATACAGCATCGCCGACATGGCGATCTGGCCCTGGTACGGCGCGCTGCTGAACAACCAGGCCTATGAGGCGGCGGAGTTCCTCGACGTGGAGAGCTACACCCATGTCCGCCGCTGGACCGACGAAATCGGCGCACGCCCGGCCGTACAGCGTGGCCGCCGGGTCAACCGTACCTGGGGCGACGACGCCTTGCCGGAACGGCACAGCGCGGAGGATTTCACCCGCTGATTGCCCCGCGCGACGTCGCCCTGCCGACGGATCGCGGGCGCGGCCCGCTGCCGGCGTAGGAGCGGACCTTGTCCGCGACATCCATCGCGGAGGGCGGCGACCCCGCAGGAGTGCCCGGCGCATTGCGCCTGCGTAGGAGCGGACTCCGTCCGCGATAGGCCGGAGATCGGCTTCCGCCGCGTAAGATTTCGCGGAAAAGGTCCGCTCCTACGAAAAGCAAAAAACCGGAGCCCCTTTCGAGGCTCCGGTTTTCATTTCGGCGGACGCTTATTTGCCAGCGGTCAGCGCGTTGTAGCTGGTGATCAGGTTGCGGTAGTCCGGGATGTGGTTGGAGCACAGCGCGGCCAGGCCTTCGATGTCGTTGCGCCAGTCGCGGTGCAGCTCACAGGCCACGCCGAACCAGGTCATCAGCTGCGCACCGGCCGCTTCCATGCGGCGCCAGGCGGCGTCGCGGGTCATCTCGTTGAAGGTGCCGGAGGCATCCGCCACCACGAACACATCGAAACCTTCCGCCAGAGCCGCCAGCGCGGGGAACGCTACGCAGACCTCGGTCACCACGCCGGCGATGATCAGTTGCTTCTTGCCGGTGGCCTTCACCGCCTTGACGAAGTCTTCGTTGTCCCATGCGTTGATCTGGCCAGGGCGGGCAATGTACGGCGCGTCCGGGAACTGGGCTTTCAGCTCGGGCACCAGCGGGCCGTTGGGGCCGGTTTCGAAGCTGGTGGTAAGGATGGTCGGCAGGTTGAAGAACTTGGCCAGGTCGCCCAGGGCCAGCACGTTGTTCTTGAACTTATCCGGATCGATGTCGCGCACCAGCGAGAGCAGGCCGGCCTGGTGGTCGACCAGCAGTACGGCGGCGTTGTCTTTGTCCAGGCGGTTGTAGGTGGCGTTGGTCATGGTGAAATCCTCGATTTGCTTTCAGTGGGTGCCGGCCGGGCCGGAAGGTTTGGACTCGTCGTGCAGTGCGTCACTGCATGGAGCAAAGATTAATTTCGACACCCTTGCTCCACCAGACGGCAAAATTTGCTTGTAGCGTTCCATTTTCAGAACGATCACAACACGGTATGGCAGGAAGAACTATCCGGCGTGTCGCCAGGTGGATTCGCCTGTCTCGTCGAAGAAGCGTCGCTGCCAGCCCAGGGGGGTGATGCCCTCGATGCGGTAGAAGATCCGGCAGAAATGCGCCTGGTCGCAGAAGCCGCATTGCAGGCCGATCTCCGCCAGGGCGAAGGTCGATTCGCGCATCAGCTGCTTGGCCTTTTCCACCCGCTGGAGTCGCATCCAGGCCTGGGGCGAATGGCCGGTGGTGACCTTGAACTTTCGGGTGAAGTCGCTGCGCGACAGCGCGCAGGCCGCGGCCAGTTCGCTCACCGAGATGCCCGTATCCAGGTGTTTGAGCAGCAGGCCCTGGGCGCGCTCCTTCTGCCAGGGAGCCAGGTCGCGCTTGGGGGCCTCCCCTGGAATCTGGCCGATAAGTCTGTGCAGCATGCTCGTCCCTCCCCTGCGGTCTGCCGCCATTTTTCGTGGGTGCAGGTGTGCCGGCGAGTTAAAGCTGGTTAAACCGCATTAACCCGGCAGCGGGGAAAACACCAATCGGGCGACCACGAACAGCACCTCCCCCGGCATACGCGGCGAAGCGATAACCCCTTGCGGAGAACCGCCACGCCTTGCCAGGCGTGGCTTGCAGCGCGAAGGCGCGGCGTCGGCCGGCAATGCCGCAGGGCCTTGGGCGTTAATCGTTATTAAGCTCGCCACCGACGCAGCCCCGCAGGGCGCAGGGTGGCCCAACACCGTACCGTCGATTACCCTGATTCCTGTTCAATGATGACAAGCCAATCGACCAGAGAGTCGATGGACATGCCACCGGGGCTGTCACCCGGGCGGCGCGGAACCTGCCCCCAGCGTGCGAAAACGAACCTGACGATGATTCCCGAGCCCATCGCGGCAGCCGAGACCGTGCTTCACTTCGGTCCCTACCAGATCTACCCCGCATCCCGCGTGATCCACGACGCCGGCCGCCCGCTGCGCCTTGGCCAGCGCGCGCTGGATATCCTGCTGGCCTTGCTGGAGCGCGCCGGCCAGGTGGTCAGCAAACGTGAGTTGCTGGCCCGCGCCTGGCCCGGACAGGACGTCGACGAGGGCAACCTGCGCGTCCACATGACCGCCCTGCGCAAGGCCTTGGGCGACGGCCAGAACGGTCGGCGCTACATCGTCACCGTGGCGTTGCGCGGCTACAGCTTCGTCGAGCCGATCACCCGCTCAGCGCAGTCGGCGCCGATGCCCGATGGCGGCCAGGCGGCTGACCACAACCTGCCGCCCCGGCGCACTCGCCTGCTCGGCCGCGAGGCGGAGCTGCAACGGCTGCTGGCCGAGTTGCCGCGCAGCCGCTGCATCAGCCTGGTGGGCTGCGGCGGCATCGGCAAGACCAGCCTCGCCCTGCAGGCCGCGGAGCGTTCCATCGGCCGCTACCCCCACGGCATCCGCCTGCTCGACCTCACCCAACTGCAGGACCCGCGCCCATTGAACAGCACCCTCGCCGGCGCCCTGGGCATTCCGGGGCTGGCGGGCGAATCGCTGGAGCGCATCTGCCGCCAGGTCGCTGACCGGCAGATGCTGCTGGTCATCGACAACTGCGAGCACCTGATCGAGGCTGCCGCGCACCTGGTGGAGTGCCTGCTGAGCCACGCGCCGCACCTCCACATCATCGCCACCAGCCGGGAAAGCCTGCGCGCCACCGGCGAGCACATCCTGCCGCTGCGGCCGCTGGGCTGCCCGCCGGCGCAGGTGGGCAGCGTCGAGGACGCCCTCGCCTACCCCGCCGTGGCGCTGCTCATCGAGCGCACCCGCGAAAGCCACGACGATTTCGAGTTCCGCCCCGAGGACCTGCCGCGGGTCAGCGAGATCTGTCGCCGCCTGGAGGGCATCCCCCTGGCCCTGGAACTGGCCGCCGGCCATCTGGGCCAGGCCGACGGCAGCATCGATGCACTGCTGCTGGGTGGGTACCTGGACCTGCCGCTGCAGTCGGAGGCATCGCCCAAGCGCCATGAACACCTGCGCGCAATGCTCGACTGGAGCTACACGCTGCTGCGCCCGGCGGAACGATCCTGCCTGCGCCGACTCAGCGTGTTTCGCGGCAGCTTCTCGCTCGACTCCGTCGCTGCCGTGCTCGGGCAGCCGGCGGACCTCGCCGGCGCCTTCGTACTGGTGAACCACCTGGCCGCCAAATCGTTGCTGAGCACCGAGATCCGCGGCGACGATGTCACCTACCGCCTGCTCGAACCGACGCGCCTCTACGCGCTGGAGAAACTCGAGGCCGCCGGTGAACTGCACGACGCCCGCGAACGCCATCTGCAGCTCTGCCAGAGCATCATGGAGGCTGCGCAGAACGAGTGGGAACGCTCAGCCTCCCAGGGCTGGCTGCAGCGCCATGCGCCCTGGCTGGCGGACGTCCGCGCCGCGCTCGACTGGGGCCTGGACGCCGAGGTCCGGCATACCCGGGCGATCCACCTGGCCGCCTGCTCGTCGCCGCTGTGGCAGGAGTTGTCGCTGCTACACGAGTACGGCCCGTATGTGAGCGCCGCGCTCGGCCTGCTCAGCGCCGAGTCCGCCTCGTCGCTGCCACTGGCCATGCGCCTGGAGTTGGCGCTGGGCAACACCACCTACCACGATGTGCGCAACCGCCAGGCCGACGAAGCCTTCCAGAACGCCCGCTTCCTGGCGCAGCAGATCGGCGACGTCAACGGCGAACTCACTGCGCTGTCCGGAGGCCTGGCGGTGCTGCTGTGGTCCGGCCAGTACCAGAAGGCGGCCGAGCAGAGCCGGTATTTCGATGCGCTCAGCAGCGGCCACGGCGACCTGTTGGACACCAGCGCCCTGCGCCTGAAGGTACTGGCGCTGCATTACTCGGGCGACCAGTTGCAGGCCCAGGCCGTCGGCGACGAGGTGCTGCAGCGCCTGCGCCAACAGCGCCAGGCCAACCGCTTCGCACCCTGCCTGGGCGTGCAGTACGACCAGCAGGTCGCCTCCCTCGCCGCCCAGGCGCGCACGTTGTGGCTGCGCGGGTTGCCGGAGCAGGCCGAGCGCATGGCCGCCCACGCCCTCGAACTGGCCTGCGAGATTGACCACAGCGCCTCCATCGCCTACAGCCTCGCTGTCGCCGGCTGCGTCATCGCCTTCTACAACGGCGAATTCGGCAAGGCGCGCCAGCGCGTGGGGCAGATGATCGACGTCGCCGAGCGTCACCGCGTGCCGCTGTTCACCGACTGGGCGCGGCACTATGCCTGGGCCATGGGCTTCGACGAATCGGCCGGCGCCACGGCCCCCGCCGTCGGCCTGGTGCGCGACATCGTGCAGACCCTCGGTGGCCGCACGCTGCCTGTGGACCAGGCCCAGCTAATGCGCGCACGAACCGGCGCGGCTGGCTGGTGCGCCGCGGAAATCCTGCGCAACCAGGCCGTGGCGCTGGTCGAGCGCGGCGACCACGAATCCCTGCTCAGCGCCGAAACCCTGCTCACCCGCGCGCTGGCGTTGGCGCAGGAACAAGGCGCGCTGGCCTGGGAGCTGCGCGCGGCGACCAGCCTGGCGCAGCTGTGGATCGCACAAGGCAAGCTGGCCCCGGCGCGGCAGTTGCTGGCGCCGGTGTATCGACGCTTCACCGAGGGCTTCGATTCGCCGGACCAGCAGCGGGCTCGGCGTTGCCTGGAGGCGTGCGGCCACTGACGTCGGTGCGCGCCGCATGAACGCGAGTGACAGAGCGGAGGCATCGTGGCGGGGCGAGCGCTCTGCCCCGCTCCTCTCCCTGTAGGAGCGCGCCATGCGCGCGATCGCGGGCATGGCCCGCTCCTACATATTGCTTGCGCCGGGACGGACGTTATCCGCGCATCCCAGCGCATGCCTAACAGCAACCACTCCCGCACAACTTCAAAAACCCGGCGAGCGCGCCAGGTTGCCAGCGCGCCGGGTCAGGCCCAGGCGCAGACGGATGCGCTACTGCGGCTGCACGTTGACCGCCACGGCCGAGGTCACCCGCATCACCAATTGGCGGCCGACGTATTCAGGCTTCATCACCACGTCCGGACGGACCTTGACGGTGTGCTGGCTGCCGTCGGCGAACTGCAGGGTCGCGGTGCGCGTGGCGGCGTCCAGGGATTTGACCGTGGCGGTGATCTCCACCGAATCGGCGGCGAGCATGCCCGGCTTGTTGCCCGGCTGCGCAGTAGCCAGCAGGCCGGCCGCGCCGTTGCCGGCGGCCTGGCCCGGTTCGCGCAGGTAGACGAGGCGCTCCAGCGCGACGATGGCGCGGACGCGGTCGCCGACCTTGAGCTGGTCGAAATTGCGCATTTCCGGCGGGGCCTGGAGGGTACGGCTGTTGCCGTGGTCATCCGTGAGGGTGAAGGTGCGCTTGGCACGGTCGACGGCGGTGACGCTGGCCTGCATCTCCTCCGTCTCGGTCATCGCGCCGCCGGGCACGCCCTTGGCAACCGATTCGGTGCTGTCGTACTGGTAGCTCAGCTCATCGTTCTTCTGGCTTTGGCAGCCGACCAGCACGCCAGCGGCGAGGGACAGGCAGATCCAACGGGACACACTCATCAGGCGACTCCTTGCATCAGGGTGTTGGCAAACGGGTTCAGGCGGCAGGAAAGGCCGTTGCCTCACGGCAGCGCTGTCGCTCCGAGCGTAGCAGTTGCCCGGCTATCCGCCGTGCGGCGCGTCGCGCCCTGGCGCATCAGTACTTGATGTCGCGCGCGGTCTCGCGCCCCTGTTGCTTGGTCTGGCGTTTGTCCTGGCGGCACTGGGCGTTGTACTGCTGGTCGGCGGCGCGGCAGTCCTGCTTGGTCTGGCGGGCGTCCTGGCGGGTTTCCTGACGCACGTCGCGCGCCTGGCGACGCTGGTTGCCCTGCTCCGTCGCCCAGGTGGTACCGGCCGAGGCGACGAGGAAGGCCGCCGCCAGAATCGCAGTGAAGAGGGAACGGCGCATGGCATTACCTCCTGCAACGCAGGGATCGGGATTATCCAGTACAGCCGATTTCCCGCCGGCCTGCCGCTGGCCGCGCGGGGTGGTTCGACGAAAGGCACTGCCGGCTGCGGCTGTGCGCCAGGGGCGCCACGCAGCCGACTGCGCAGGTCAGTGATCGCGCACCAGCAGCACCGGGCGCCTGCTGGAATGCAGCACCCCTTCGGCCACGCTGCCCAGCATCAGCCGGTGAACGCCGCGGCGGCTATGGGTACCCATGACGATGGCATCGGCCTTGACCGCCTCGGCCTCGGCCTCGATGCGGTCGGCCACCTCCTCCCCGGTGGTTTCCAGGCTGACCCGCTGGTAGGTGGCGGGCACGGCGTACTCGGCGACCACGTTGCGCGCCTTGTCCAGAATCTCGTCGGCGGCCTTGAGGGCGGCGGCGTAGAGCGCCTCGGCATCGTAGTACTTGGCGTAATACGGCATGTGCCCCAGCGGGCGGTCGACGATGGTGATGACGTGCAGTTCGCCGCCGCTCATGCGGACCAGCCGCGCGCTTTCGGCCAGGGCGCGGAAGGAAACGTCGCTGCCGTCCACGGCGGCCAGTACGTGCTCGTACATGATGTGCTCCTCGTTGGTTGGGCAGTACAACCTTAACCGCCGAACAGGGAAACCCCCTTGTGCCGCGTCAATGGATGCGCGCCGTCGCGGCTCACTGGGCCAGGGCCGCGCCGTCCTCGCGACAGGCGGACGGGCTTCGCCCGGTCCAGCGTTTGAAGGCCCGGCGGAAACCGCGCACGTCGCTGTAGCCCAGCGCCTCGGCGATGCGCTCGATGGGCATCTCCGGGTTGTTCAGCAGGCTCATGGCGCGGGCGCGGCGCACCTGTTCCTGCAAGGCGTCGAAGGTCATGCCGTGCTCGCTCAGGCGACGGCGCAGGGTGCGGCTGCTCATGTTCAGCTCGCCGGCGACCTTGTCGATCGGGCTGCCGTGGGCCAGGTCGCGGGCGATGGCGCGCTCCACCGCATCCAGCAGGTCGGTCTTGTGCTGCACCTGGGCGGCTTCCATCTCCAGTAGGTTGAGCGCCTGGCGCAAGGCGACCGGGTGGTGGCTGGGCAGTTGCACGTCCAGCCAGTGGCTGGCGATGGCCACGCGGTTGTGCAGGCAGCCGAACCGCAGGTCGGGCCCGAGCAGACGCCGGTACTCGGCCTCGTAGACCGGCGCGGCATGGGTGAACTCGAAGCGCAGCGGCTGGAACTGCGGGCCGATCAGGCTGCGGTTGTAGACCAGCAGGCTGGCGAAGAACTCCTCCACGGCGAACACCTGGATGTCCGCGTAGGGCAGCCGGCACTCGACCTCGATGAAGCTTTCCTGCGGCCCCTCCACCAGGCTGCACAGGGCGATGCCGCCGGTGGTGTGCTGGAAGCGCCGGCCGACCTCGAAGGCGTCGCGCAGGGTCCGGCACAGGGAGAGCACGTGCCCCAGCAGGCCGAGGGTGCCGAGCACGTTGCGGTGCCCGACCCACAGGCCCAGGCCGCGGTCGGGAATCGCCGCCAGCGCACGCTGGATCATCGCCACCGTCTGCCGGTACGAGACGCGCTGCGCCGGGTCCTGCAGTTCCTCGACGGTGAAGCCCAGCCCACGGCACAGGCGTTCGCCGCTTACGCCCTGGTCGCTGGCGACCTCGGCGAGGGTCTGCAGGAGAAAAGGCGAAACCAGGGCCTGGTCGAATGGCGCATCGATGCTTGTGCTGGGCATGTAGGCTGCTCTCGATCGGGGGCGCCCGCGGTTGTTGTTATGTGGCAGGCACGCGATGGCCGCATCATAACGCGTTCGCAGGCCCGCCAAGAGCGGGCGTAACAGAATATTTCAACCACCTCGCCAGGCCCCGCGCCAGAGCGACCCGCAGGCCGCCGACGGCCCCCGCGTCAGTGCCCCGCCACAGGGCCGCTCAGCTGTAGACCGGCCACTGCTCGACGATACGGCCCCCGCGCACCGCCAGCAGATCGCCGAACTGCAGCAGGATCGACTCGGACTGGGTGGGGCGCAGGAACACCTGGTCGTCCACCGCCAGGCCCACGGCGCTGGAGCCGTTGACCATCTCCTGGTTCGAGCTGCGCCCGTACAGGCCGTTGAACTGCAGGCCCCGGGGCGATTCGGGTTCGGCCATCCAGTTGCCGCCGTAGACGAAGAAGGTCTCGCGCAGGTTCGGGTCCCACCAGGAAAGCACTTTCGACCGGTCGTCCAGGGCCGGAATCCGCACCGGGCCGGTGCTCTTGATCACCGGCGTGGCGATGAAGGCTGCAGGCTGGTGCTCCACCAGCGAGGGCAGGTCGTAATGGGTCGGCTTGACCAGCGCCGAGCCCACCGATACCTCGGTGCTGGTGCGCTCGTGCTCATGCATCCGGTAGCTCGGGCTGCCAGCGGTGTTGAGCGTCAGCCCCGGGTTCCACAGCGGCGCATGGCGGGTGCGGGCGTAATCGACGAAGCCGTCATAGAGCGTCATCACCCTGGCGAACAGCTCGTCCGAGGAGGCCAGGACCTCGGGTACGCCCATGCCGACGAAGGGGTCGTAGCCCATGAAGCCGGCGAACTCCAGGTGCTGCGGGTTGGCGCCGATGATCCGGAGCATCCGGTCCAGGGTGTCGTGGTCGGCCACCCCGCCGCGGTGCAGGCCGACGTCCAGCTCGATATTGATCCGCAGCCGGGTGTTACGCCCCTGGGCCAACGCCAGGTATTGCTGCAGGCGCTCGGGGGTATCGAGCAGCCATTGCAGTTGGCGGGTCGGGTCGAACGGGCCGCGCAGGTTATCGTAGAACTGCTGCGCCGAGCCCACCGGCAGCGGCTTGCCCAGCAGCAGATCGGCATCGGGGAAGCGCTCGGCATCGTGGTTGAGGAACGGCTGGTGGAACGACATCATCCGCCGGGTGCCGGCACGCCTGGCGATGTAGTCGAGCAACTGCGGCGACGGCAGGGACTTCTCCACCACGCGCAAGTGCTTGCCGGTGCGGGCCACCGACTGCATCACTACGTCGACGTTGTGGTCCAGGCGGTCGAGGTCGATCAGCATCACCGGGCGCATCGGCCCGTGCTCGCGCAGCTCGCGGTTGAGCCGGGCGAAGTAGTCGTCGTACGGGGCGCCATGGTCGCCCGGGCGCATCCAGGCGCCGAAACCGGCTAGCAACACGCCCGCCCCGGCCGCGCCAACGATGAACGTGCGTCGTTTCATGCTCTGTGCTTCCTTGTCAGGCCACGCCGAGGATCGACGACAGGTGGGCGTTGAGGAACTTGCCCTGCGGGTCCAGTTCGCGGCGCACCTCGGTGAACTCCCTCCAGCGCGGGTACAGCGGTTGCAGGGTGCGCGCGTTGAGGGTGTGCAGCTTGCCCCAGTGCGGGCGCCCGGCGTACTTCCAGAAGATCGGTTCGACGGCGGCGAAGAAGTTGTGGTGGTCCATGCTGTAGTGCTGGTGCACCGAGATCGAGCAGCTGTCGCGGCCCTCGAACATGCTCAGGGGGATGTCGTCGGCCTTCACGTAGCGGTACTCGATGGGGAACCAGGTGCGCAGGTCCTTGTCGTTGATCAGCGCGAGAATCTCGCGCAGGCAGGCCGGGCCGTGTTCGGCCGGGACCGAATATTCCATCTCGTTGAAGCGCACGTTACGCACGTTGGCGAATATCTCGTAGGAGTCGCCGACACGGTCATCGAAGCTGGCGACGTGGCGCAGGCTGTTGAGCAGAAAGCGCCGCGCGGCGGGGAAGTCGCTGCCGTACTTGTCCAGGCCCTCGATGAGGCTGACGAACTGGTTGCCGCCCTCCTCGGCCGGGTCCAGCGGTGGCGTGGCCGGGTCCTGGGTTTCGTTCAGGGCGATGGACAGCGCGTAGTCGGAGTGGGTCATGACCTGCATTTCCCAGTGCTGGTTCTCGCGGGTGTTCTTCTCCACGTCCTCTAGCAACTCTTCGGTGCGGGCGACCCACTGCCGCTCGTGCAGGCGAAACGCCGCGCGGTTCTGCAGGCGTACGCGGGTGGCGACACCGAAGGCGCCCAGCGACACCCGCGCGGCGTTGAACACCTCGGGATGGCGCTGGGCGTCGCAATCCAGCACCTCGCCGCTGGCGGTCACCAGCTGCAGGCCGACCACGCGGGAGGAATAGGAGCCGAAGCCCACGCCCGTGCCATGGGTCGAGGTGGAGATCGCCCCGGCCAGGGTCTGGTAGTCGATGTCGGACATGTTCGGCAGCGCCTGGCCGATGTCCTTCAGCGCGGCGCCCATCAGCGACATCGGCGTGCCGGCGGCGAATTCCGCCTGCAGCGTGGCGGCGTCATGGCCGAGCAGGCCGTTGAAGTACGCCAGCGAGACCAGCGTGCCATCGGTGGGCACCAGCGCGCTGAAGGAGTGCGCCGAGCCCACCGGGCGAACCTTGCCTTCGGCCCGGCGGATGACCTGCACCAGTTCGTCCAGGCGCTGCGGCGCCAGGCGCGCGGCCGGCAGGCAGCTTTGCCCGCCGGACCAGTTGCGCCAGGGAATCAGCCGGGGCGTGCGGCCCAGCTCGGCCCCCAGCGCCGTGCGCGACAGGGCGGCGAATGCACCGGCCACGGCGGCACGGTGCAGGAGTTGGCGGCGGGTGAGATGGATTGGCATCGGCGTTACCCCGCTTACCGGATCGACTGGCCGGACATGAAGGCAATCAGCGCGAGGAACTCATCCTCCGAACACTGCATGCACATCCCCATTGGCGGCATCCCCTTGAAGCCGTTGATGCTGTGGTCCAGCAGGCTGTCGGCGCCCTGGGCGACGCGCGGTTGCCAGGCCTTCACGTCGCCGGCCTGCGGTGCGCCGGAGGCCGGGTTGGCATGGCACAGCTTGCAGCTGCTGTCGTAGATCTTCGCCAGGGCGGGGTCGCTGGGCGCGAGGGCGGCGGCGTTGCGCGGCGGCGGCGCGGCATCCTCGCCACAGCCACCGAGCAGGCTGGCCAGGGCGAGCAGGGCCAGCGGCCACAAGGCGATTGCGGGTTTGTGCATGGGCTCCCCTTTTCTTGCCGCGCGGCGACGGCGCGGAGTCTTGTTGTCACGGGTAGCCAGCAGATTACGTCGGACGCCGCGCCCGCCTGAGGGCATTACCGGCCAACAAGGGGGCTTTGAGCGGCCAAGGTGGCCGTTGCGGTCCTCTGTCGGTTTCAGGACGCGAAGGGTCGTTCGAGTGCTATCCCTAATCGGTGGGGGTGGCAATCTTTCCTTCTGTCGAGGACCAGGCGCGTGCAGATGCCTGGCCGGACGGCAACAATAAGAACGATGGCGCTCCGAACAGCCACGCCAGCCGTGACGTGGCCGGGACGCCGCCGCCGAAGGATTCCGGGACGCCGCCCAGGGTGGCGCCCGCGATGTCGAGGTGCGCTGCATGCCTGATGATTCGCTTCACCTGCCCCTGATCCACGATATCCTGGAACGTCTCAAGGCCACGCCCGGCGCCCTGCTGCCGGTGCTGCACGCCATCCAGGAGGGCGTCGGCTACATCCCCGACGACGCCCTCCCGGACATCGCCCATGCCCTGAACCTCAGCGTCGCCGAGGTGCGCGGGGTGATCAGCTTCTACCACGACTTCCGCACCGCGCCCCCGGCCCGCCATACGCTGCGCCTGTGCCGCGCCGAGTCGTGCCAGAGCCGTGGCGCCGAGGCCCTGGCCGCGCAACTGCGCGAACAACTGGGCCTGGACGACCACGGCACCAGCGCCGACGGCCGCATCACCCTGCGCCCGGTGTACTGCCTGGGCGCCTGTGCCTGCTCGCCGGCGCTGGAACTGGACGGCCGCGTGCACGCCCGCCTCACTGCCGACCGCCTGCGCCAACTGGTGAACGCTTGCCAGGAGGACGCCGCATGCTGAAGCTGTTCATCCCCTGCGACTCGGTCACCTGCGCGGTGGGCGCCGACGAGGTGACCGACGCCCTGGTGGCGGAAGCCGAACGCCGCCAGCTGCCCATGGAAATCCGCCGCACCAGTTCCCGTGGCCTGTATTGGCTGGAGCCGCTGCTGGAGCTGGACAGCGACGCCGGCCGGCTCGGCTTCGGCCCGCTGACGGTCGATGAGGTGCCGTCCCTGCTGGACGCCCTTGCCGGCGCCCCCGCCAGCCATCCGCTGGCCCTGGGACCGGTGGAAGACATCCCTTACCTGAAGACCCAGCAGCGCCTGCTGTTCGCCCGCGCCGGCATCACCCGGCCACTGTCGCTGGACGACTACCGCGCCCACGGCGGCTTCGAAGGCCTCGCCCGCGCCCTCGGCCTGGACGGCGCCGAGGTCGTTGCCGCGGTGCTCGACTCCGGCCTGCGCGGCCGCGGCGGCGCGGCCTTCCCCGCTGGCATCAAGTGGCGCACGGTGCGTGACGCCCGGGCGGCGCAGAAATACGTGGTGTGCAATGCCGACGAAGGCGATTCCGGCACCTTCGCCGACCGCATGCTGATGGAGGGCGACCCCTTCCTGCTGATCGAAGGCATGGCCATCGCCGGCCTCGCCGTCGGCGCCACCCAGGGCTACGTCTATGTGCGCTCGGAGTACCCCGACGCCATTGCCGTGCTCAACCAGGCGCTGAAGATCGCCCGCGACGCCGGCTACCTCGGTGAAGACCTCTGCGGCAGCGGCCGCACCTTCGAGCTGGAGGTCCGGGTCGGCGCGGGTGCCTACATCTGCGGCGAGGAAACCGCCCTGCTGGATTCGCTGGAGGGCAAGCGCGGCGTGGTCCGCGCCAAGCCGCCATTGCCGGCGCTGCAAGGCCTGTTCGGCCAGCCGACGCTGGTGCACAACGTACTCACCCTGGCGTCGGTGCCGGTCATCCTGGCCAAGGGCGCGCCGTTCTATCGCGACTTCGGCATGGGCCGCTCGCTGGGCACCATGCCCTTCCAGCTGGCCGGCAACGTTCGCCATGGCGGGCTGGTGGAACGCGCCTTCGGCCTGACCCTGCGCGAGCTGGTGGAAGGCTACGGCGGCGGCACCGCCAGCGGCCGCCCGCTCAAGGCCGCACAGGTCGGCGGCCCGCTGGGCGCCTGGGTGCCGCCGTCGCAATTCGACACCCCGCTGGACTACGAAGCCTTCGCCGCCGTCGGCGCCATGCTCGGCCACGGCGGCGTGGTGGTCGCCGACGACAGCCTGGACATGGCACGCATGGCGCGTTTCGCCCTGCAGTTCTGCGCCGAGGAATCCTGTGGCAAGTGCACGCCCTGCCGCATCGGCTCGACCCGCGGCGTGGAGGTGGTGGACCGGCTGATCGCCGCCACCGATATCGGCGCCCGCGAAGAACAGGCGCGGCTGCTGACAGACCTTTGCGACACGATGCAATACGGCTCGCTCTGCGCCCTCGGCGGCATGACCGCCTTCCCCGTGGCCAGCGCCCTCAAGCACTTCCCCGCCGACTTCGGTCTGGCGACTTCGGAGGCCGACCAGTGATCAACTATTTCGATCCCTCCACGTCCGCTGGCAACACCAGCAACCTCGACTTCGGCACGCCGGAACGCGACAGCGACGTGCAGGTCAGTCTGAGCATCGACGGCCGCACCATCAGCGTGCCCGCCGGTACCTCGGTGATGCGCGCCGCCGCGATGCTCGGCACCACCATTCCCAAACTCTGCGCCACCGACAGCCTGGAGGCCTTCGGCTCGTGCCGCATGTGCCTGGTGGAAATCGACGGCATGCGCGGCTACCCGGCCTCCTGCACCACGCCGGTCAGCGAAGGCATGGTGGTGCGCACGCAGACCTCGAAGCTGGCGGACCTGCGCCGCAACGTCATGGAGCTGTACATCTCCGACCACCCGCTGGACTGCCTGACCTGCTCGGCCAACGGCAATTGCGAGCTGCAGACGGTCGCCGGCCAGGTCGGCCTGCGCGAGGTGCGCTACGGCTATGACGGCGCCAACCACCTGAGCGATGCGAAGGACGTCTCCAACCCCTACTTCGACTACGACCCGAGCAAGTGCATCGTCTGCAACCGCTGCGTGCGCGCCTGCGAAGAAACCCAGGGCACCTTCGCCCTGACCATCGCCGGACGCGGCTTCGAGTCCCGCGTGGCGGCCGCCGGCGGCGACAACTTCCTCGACTCCGAATGCGTCTCCTGCGGCGCCTGCGTGCAGGCCTGCCCCACCGCCACGCTGATGGAAAAGAGCGTGGTCGAGATCGGCCAGCCGGAGCGCGCCGTCATCACCACCTGCGCCTACTGCGGCGTGGGCTGCTCCTTCCGTGCGGAGATGAAGGGCAACCAGCTGGTGCGCATGGTCCCGGACAAGAACGGCCAGGCCAACCACGGCCACTCCTGCGTCAAGGGCCGCTTCGCCTGGGGTTATGCGACCCACCCGGACCGCATCACCACGCCGATGATCCGCAAGCACATCAGCGACCCCTGGCAGGAGGTCAGCTGGGACGAGGCCGTCTCCTACGCCGCCAGCGAATTCCGCCGCATCCAGCTCCAGTACGGGCGCGACTCCATCGGCGGCATCACCTCCAGCCGCTGCACCAACGAGGAAACCTACCTGGTGCAGAAACTGGTGCGCGCGGCGTTCGGCAACAACAACGTCGATACGTGCGCGCGGGTCTGCCACTCGCCCACCGGCTATGGCCTGAAGCAGACCCTGGGCGAATCCGCCGGCACCCAGAGCTTCGACTCGGTGATGCAGTCCGACGTGGTGCTGGTGATCGGCGCCAACCCCACCGACGCGCACCCGGTGTTCGGCTCGCAGCTCAAGCGCCGCCTGCGCCAGGGCGCGCAGCTGATCGTCATCGACCCGCGGCGCATCGACCTGGTCGATTCGCCCCACGCCCGCGCCGAGCTGTACCTGCAACTGCGCCCCGGCACCAACGTCGCCATGCTCAATGCGCTGGCCCACGTCATCGTCACCGAAGGCCTGGTCAAGCAGGACTTTGTCGACGCCCGCTGCGAAGCGGCCGACTTCGCCCGCTGGCGCGACTTCGTCAGCCTGCCGGAGAACGCTCCGGAAGTGCTCGGCCCGGTGTGCGGCGTACCCGCCGAGGAGATCCGCGCCGCCGCGCGCCTCTATGCCACCGGCGGCAACGCGGCGATCTACTACGGCCTGGGTGTGACCGAACACAGCCAGGGCAGCACCGCCGTGATGGGTATCGCCAACCTCGCCATGGCCACCGGCAACGTCGGCCGCGAAGGTGTCGGGGTGAACCCGCTGCGCGGGCAGAACAACGTGCAGGGCTCCTGCGACATGGGCTCCTTCCCCCATGAACTGCCCGGCTACCGGCACATCTCCAACGAGGCCGTGCGCCACCAGTTCGAACAGGCCTGGGGCGTGACCCTGCAGCCCGACCCCGGCCTGCGCATCCCCAACATGTTCGAAGCGGCGCTGGGCGGCAGCTTCAAGGCGCTGTACTGCCAGGGCGAGGACATCGCCCAGAGCGACCCCAACACCCAGCACGTCACCGCCGCCCTGTCCGCCATGGAATGCGTGGTGGTGCAGGACATCTTCCTCAACGAAACCGCCAAGTTCGCCCACGTGTTCCTGCCGGGCAGCTCCTTCCTCGAGAAGGACGGCACCTTCACCAACGCCGAGCGGCGCATCTCCCGCGTGCGCAAGGTGATGGAGCCCCTGGGCGGCAAGGCCGACTGGGAGGCCACCGTGGCCCTGGCCAATGCCCTGGGCTACCCGATGAACTACAGCCATCCGTCGCAGATCATGGACGAGATCGCCCGCCTCACGCCGAGCTTCGCCCGCGTCAGCTACGCCGAGCTGGACCGCCACGGCAGCCTGCAATGGCCGTGCAACGATGCCGCGCCCGACGGCACGCCGACCATGCACATCGAGCAGTTCGTGCGCGGCAAGGGGCGCTTCATGCTCACCGGCTACGTGCCCACCGAGGAGAAGGTCAACGCGCGCTATCCGCTGCTGCTCACCACCGGGCGCATCCTCAGCCAGTACAACGTCGGCGCGCAGACCCGGCGCACCGACAACGTCGCCTGGCACGAAGAAGACCGCCTGGAAATCCATCCCAGCGACGCCGAAAGCCGTGGCATCGGCGACGGCGACTGGGTCGGCATCGGCAGCCGCGCCGGGCAGACGGTGCTGCGCGCCAAGGTCAGCGAGCGCGTGGCGCCGGGGGTGGTCTACACGACCTTCCACTTCCCCGAATCGGGTGCCAACGTGATCACCACCGACAATTCCGACTGGGCCACCAACTGCCCGGAATACAAGGTCACCGCGGTGGAAGTGGTGCGCGTGTTCCAGCCGTCGGAATGGCAGAAGCGCTACCAGGCATTCAGCGACGAACAACGGCGCCTGCTCAAGGAACGCCGCCACGAAGAGAAAGCCGAGGTCCGTCGATGAGCACCGAGAACCTGATCAAGATGGCCAACCAGATCGGCCAGTACTTCTCCACCGAATCGGACCACGCCCTCGCGGTCCACGGCGTGCAGCAGCACCTGCAGAACTTCTGGACCCCGGCCATGCGCCGCGAGCTGAAGGCCTGGCTCGACGAACATCCGGACGGCGAATTGCACGTGCTGGTGCGGGCGGCGCTCACCGAGGCGGTGGCCCAGCCCTAGCGGACCACACCGCTCCCTGCCCGCACGCCGGGCCGGGAGCGGCGGTCTCAGGCGTGCTTGCCCGATGCCGTGTCAGCCGGCACGGCGTACTGCGGCTTGAGCTTGCCGTTCCCGTCGAGCAGCCACGCGTCCATGATCTCGCGCACCACCGGGCCTGCGACGCGGCCGCCGGCCTCGCCGTTCTCGATGGTCACCGAAACCACGATGCAGGGTTCGGCCGCCGGGGCGAAGCCGACGAACAGGGCGTTGTCGCGGTGGCGCTCCTTGGTCTTCAGGCGGTCGTAGCGCTCGCCCTGGCGGATGCCGACGATCTGCGCGGTGCCGCTCTTGCCGGCGATGCGGTACTGCGCGCCCTGCCCCGCGGCCCGCGCGCCGCCGCCCGGATCGTGCATGACCAGTTGCATGCCGTAGTTCACCGCATCCCAGTCGCGGGGGTTGCTCAGGCGGATGTCGGGCATCGGGTGGCTATCGACGACGTCCGCGCCGCCCACCGATTCCGCCAGGCGCGGGCGGTGCCAGGCGCCCTTGCTGGCGATCAGCGAAGTGGCTTCGGCGAGCTGCAGCGGCGTCACCTGCATGTAGCCCTGGCCGATACCGAGGATCACCGTCTCGCCGGGGAACCAGGCCTGGCGCCGGGTGGCGCGCTTCCATTCGCGCGAGGGCATCAGCCCGGGGGCTTCCTCGGCCATGTCGATGGAGACCTTGCTGCCCAGCCCGAAGCGCGTCAGGTAGTCGTGCATGCGGTCGATGCCGAGCTTGTGCGCGACGTCGTAGAAGTAGGTGTCGTTGGAGCGCTTGATGGCCGTGTCCAGGTCCACCCAGCCGTCGCCGCTGTGGTTCCAGTTGCGGTACTTGTGGTCGTAGTTGGGCAGCTCGAAATAGCCCGGATCGAAGACCCGCGTGGACGGCGTGATGGTGCCGGTATCCAGCCCGGCGATGGCCACCACCGGCTTGATGGTCGAGCCCGGCGAATACAACCCGCGCAGCGCCCGGTTGAACAGCGGCCGGTCGATGGAGTCGCGCAGCTGCGCGTACTGCGCCGAGCTGATGCCGTTGACGAACAGGTTCGGGTCGAAGCTCGGGTTGCTGACCATCGCCAGCACCTGGCCGCTGTTCGGATCCAGCGCCACCACGGAGCCGCGGCGATCGCCCAGGGCCTTCTCGGCGGCGATCTGCAGGTCCACGTCCAGGCCCAGCACGATGTTCTCGCCGGCCACCGGCGGTACCTTCTTCAGCACGCGCATGACGCGGCCCTGGGCGTTGGTTTCGACTTCCTCGTAGCCCACGTGGCCGTGCAGTTGCGGCTCGTAGAAGTGTTCGATGCCGGTCTTGCCGACGTACTCGGTGCCGCGGTACTCGGTGCTGTCCAGGCGCGCGGCCTCGCGCTCGTTGATCCGCCCGACGAAGCCGACCGAATGGGCGAAGTGCTCGCCGTAGGGGTAGTGGCGGACGAACTCGGCGTCCACGTCGATCCCCGGCAGCTTGAAGCGGTTGACCTCGATGAGGGCGATCTGCTCCTCGCTCAGGTCATGCAGCAGGGTGACCGGCTCGAAGGGATGGCGGCTTTTCTTCAGGGCCTTGTCGCACTGCAGGCGCTGCTCGGGGCTGAGGTGGAGGATCTCCGTGACCTGGTCGAGCACCGCCTGGGAATTGCCGGTGCGCTCACGGGTCAGGGTGAGGTTGAAGCTCGGCAGGTTCTCGGCGAGCACCTTGCCGTTGCGGTCGAAGATCAGCCCGCGTTCCGGGGGGATCGGCAGCACGTGGATGCGGTTGTTCTCGGAGACGGTGGCGTTGGTCGCGTAGTCGGTGACCTGGAGGAAGTACATCCTCGCCACCAGGGTCACGCTCATCAGGGCCACCAGCGCGCCGCAGGCGATCAGGCGGCGGTTGACCAGCGTCGACTCCTGCTGGTGGTCCTTGAGTTTGATCGGATCGTGCATCGGGATTCCAGAAGGTCCCCATCGCCCCTGCGGAAAGCGTGTTGCCCTGCCGTGCAGGGGAGCTTTCCGGACGATGCGGCCTGTTTGCAGCAGACGGAAAAAGAGGCCGGCGCGGCGCCCGGTGACAGGCGGATCAGCGTCAGCTGGCATACCGGCGCGGCATGGTACCAGACTCGCCGGCCGGATTCTGACCGGTAGTCGTGGCGGGGCCTTGGCTGCAGAGCCGATTCCGCCCTCGATGGGTGCGCAGAACGGTGGAAGCCTCGCGGACAAAGTCCGCTCCTACAGTGATACTCCAGCGCTCGGCCCTGCCCTCACCCTAACCCTCTCCCTCAGGGAGAGGGTTAGGGTGAGGGCAAAAGCTGGCACGAAGTGAACCGGCGCAAAGACACCTACTCCTACAATTCCCGCGTGGTGATTTGCCCTCACCCATCACACCACCGCCCCTTCCGCCGGCTGCTCCAGCACCGCCACCACCACGGCGCTGCCGACGATCAGCAGGATGCCCAGCAGCGACAGCACGCCGAGCACCTCGCCCCAGATCACGTAGCCGAACAGGCTCGCCCAGATGATGCTGGTGTAGGTGTATGGCGCCAGCGTGGCGGCATGGGCGCGGCGCACGGCGATGGTGAACAGCAGCTGGCCGAGGGTCGCGAGCAGCCCGACGGCCAGCATGAAGCCGAGGTCCGGCAGGCTCGGCGTCTGCCAGGAGAACGGCAGCGTGGCGCCGGTGACCAGGGTGCCGACCACGGTGAAGTACAGCACCGTGGTGGTGGAATCGTCGGTCTCGCGGATGCGGCGGATCTGGATCATCGACAGCGCGCCGAAGAACGCGCTGGCCAGCAGCAGCGCGGGACCGACCAGGCTGGCGTCGGGACTGTCCGGCTTGACCACCATCAGCACGCCGACGAACCCCAGCACGGCCGCCAGCGCGTTGCGCGGCAGCAGGCGTTCGCCCAGCAGCAACGGCGCCAGCACGATCACCAGCAGGGCCTCGGAATAGGCGATGGAGATCGCCTCGCTGAGCGCCACGTAGGGCAGCCCGGCGAAGAACAGCGCCGAGGCACCCAGCAGCGTTAGCGCGCGGATGCTCTGGCCACGCACGTCCAGCTGCCGCCAGCGCTGCGCCAGGGGGCGACCGCGCAGGCAGAGGAGAAACGCCGGCAGCACGCCGAAGGCCATGCGGAAGAAGGTCACCTCGTTGGCGGGGTACTTCAGCGCCACCACCTTGGCCAGCGCATCCACCACGGCGAAGCAGAACATCGACAGCAGCATCAGCCCGACGCTGCGCATGGCATGGCTGCGGGGGGCGGCAAGAGTCAGCTGGGGCATGTGTGATGTCCTGTTTCGGTCGTGGTTGGGCGCTCAGCGCGCACGGAAGCGGCGGGCGAGGAACGGCGTCACCGGCACGCAGGTGTCGGTGCCGCTGGCCTGCTCGGCGAGCAGGCGGCCGGTGATGGCGGCGAGGGTCAGGCCCACGTGGCCGTGGCCGAAGTTGTAGAACACCTGCGGCAGGCGCCGGGACGGGCCGAGCACCGGCATGCTGTCCGGCACCGAGGAGCGGAAGCCCATCCACGGCGAGACCGGCTCGTGCTGCAGGCGCAGGAATCGCCGTGCGCCACGGGCCAGGTAGCGGTAGCGCGCCGGGCTCGGCAATGCGTCCAGCCCGGCGAACTCCACCGTGCCGGCCACGCGCAGGCCCTGCGCCATGGGCGTCATGTAGAAGCCGCCGGCGCCCCAGCACACCGGGCGGTTGAGCACCTGCCCGGCGTGACCGAAAAGCACGTGGTAGCCGCGCTCGGTGTCCTGCGGCACGGCATCGCCCAACTGGTCCACGAGGGCGCGCGACCAGGCGCCGGTGCACAGCGCCACGCGGTCGGCGGCCAGCGTCTCGCCGCTTGCCAGTTGCGCGCTGACCGCATCCCTGCCCTGCCCGGCCGGTTCCAGGCCCAGCAGTTCGCTGCGGCGAAACTCGCCGCCCACGGCGAGGAAGCGCTCGAACAGGCGCAGGCTCAGCGCATACGGGTCGAGCGTGCGGCTGACCCCGGGCAGCTCCACGGCGCAGCTGGCGCGCGCGTTGAGCGCCGGTTCCAGCGCGCGCAGCTCGGCACCTCCGACGAAACGGATCGGCACTTCGAAACGCCGGTGATAATCCACCATGGCCTGGGCGTCGCCGCGCTCGTGTTGCTCGAAAATGTACAGCGAGCCGTCATGGCGGATCAGGTCGTTGGCGCCGGCCGCGTCGAACAGCCCCTGCCAGGCGTCCATGCAGGGGCGCAGCAAGGTGTTGAGGTGATGGCCGATGGCGTCGACGCGGTCCCGCCGCGAGGCCAGGAGGAACCGCCACAGCCAGGGCGCGATGCGCGGCAGGTAGCGCGGGCGGATCGCCAGCGGGCTGTCCGGGCGCAGCAGCATGCCCGGCGCCTTGCGCCAGATGCCGGGGGTCGCCACCGGCTCCACCGAGTAGGTGGCGAAGGTGCAGGCATTGCCGAACGACGTGGCCAGGCCCGGCGGGTTGCGGTCCAGCAGGGTCACGCGGAAGTCGTGGCGTTGCAGTTGCAGCGCGGTGGCCAGGCCGACCACGCCGGCACCCACCACCAGCGCGTGGCGGCGCGAATCCGTAGGCTGGCTCATTGGCGTTTCGCTACCCGCGGCCGCAGATGGGCGCCCATGGGCAGTCCGGAGGCGGCGATCCCGCCGCAGCGATTGTTCATGACCCGATACTCCTTCACACTCCATGCGCCGGGCGTATCCTGGGAATCGCCCCGTCGGCGCGTCATACCCGCAATCTTCGGGCTGTTGCGCAGGGCGCGCCAACGCTCATTTTTCATCCTTGCATTCGCAAAACGCATAGATCACGAACGGGGTCGTCATGGACAAACTGCTGCGTGTTCCCTCCCTGCAGGCGCTGCAAGCGCTGGTGCAGGTTGCCAACGCGGGCAGCTTCACCGCCGCCGCGCAGCAGTTGCACCTGACCCAGAGCGCCATCAGCCGGCAAATCCAGCAACTGGAGGAGTACTACCGCGTGGCGCTGTTCGACCGCACCAGCCGCAAGGTGGCGCTGACCGATGCCGGCCGCGAGGTGTACGCGGTGGCGGACGGGATGCTCCAGCAGCTGCTGCGCCTGGAGGAGCGCCTGGCCCCGGCGTCGGCGGATCGGCCGTTCCGCATCCGCATCTTCGTCTCGATGGCGGTGCGCTGGCTGCTGCCGCGCCTGAGTTCGTTCTACTCGCGGCACCCGGAGCTGTGCCTGTCCATCGAGACGGTGGGCGGCGACGTGGTGGACGATGGCGGCGACTGCGACGCCTACGTGCTCTACCTGCCCAGCGGCAGCGACCCACAGGGCCGCGCCCTGACGCCGCTGTACGACGAGTACCTGATCCCGGTGTGCGCCCCGCGCCTGGAAGACGGCCAGGCGCCGCCACGCTCCCTGGAGGAACTCGCCCGCCACGCGCTGATCCACGCTTCCACCGGCCGCCTGGAATGGCCGCAGTGGCTGCGCGCCCAGGCCGCCCCGCCGCCGACGCAGTTCAAGCACATGCTGTTCAACCTCGACGACCTCGCCCTGGACGCCGCCGCCCGCGGCCTGGGCGTGGCGATGACCGACCGCATGCTGGCCCACGACGCCCTGCAACGCGGCGACCTCATCGTGCCCTTTGGCGAGGCACTGAAAACCGGAGGCCGCTATGCCCTCTGGCTGCGGGACAGCGGCGCCGCCCACCCGGCCTGCCAGGCGGTGCTCGACTGGTTCGAGGAGCAGCGCACGCAGCTCGAAGGCTGAGCCAGGTCAGCGCAGCTGCGCCGGGATCTCGCTGGCCAGCCCTTCCACCGCGCGCCAGGCGGCGTCTCGCGCACGGGCCAGCACCGCCTGCTTCCAGGCGTCCGTATCGACGTAGAAGGCATCGCGCAGCTGCTGCTTGATCCGCCGCACCGTGGCCGCCGGCACATCCGCCGTGCGCTGCAGCCATTGGTCCGCGCGCAGGGCTTCGAGGACCTGCGGGCCGGGCACGGTGCCGAACTCCAGGCTCATGGAGATCAGCAGCGCCTGCGGGCATTCGTCGAACGCCGCATGCACCAGCTTGCCGCTGAGCTTCACCGACACGCTGTTGCCCTCCTCCGTGGAACGCACCTCATCGCCCCACCAGGCGCGGGCACGGCGCAGCGCGTGCGGACGCGGGTCACCCGAGTAGATGTACTCGCCATAACCGCACGGGCCGAGGCCGGTGTGCACGTCGATCCAGGCGATTTCGCGGCATTGCCGGCCATGCTGGCGCAGCACCTCGCGCACGGTGCGGTTGCTCCAGGTTGGCTGCGTGCCGCAGAAGAACAGGCCGTCGGGATGGCTGGCCTGGCCGGAGGAGATCGCCTGCTGCAACGCCCAGCGGCCATGGCGCGCCGCATAGGCCAACAGGCGCAGGCGGCCCAGCGGACTGGGCCAGCGCCGCGGCGCCAGCACCCCGTGCAGGCGTGCGTAGCCCGGGTTCGCCGGCGCGGCCTGGGTGAAGTCGCGGAAGTTGCGGTTGAGGTCCACGTTCTCCTGGGTCCAGCGCCGCCACCAGGAGAAGCCGTAAGGGTTGGCGGCGTGCAGGTAGAGCACCGCGCAGCCGTTGCGCCGAGCGTGCTCGCGCCAGTGGGCATCGGCTAGCAAGGCGCTCTGCACGGCCGACCCGCAGAAACCTTCCACACCGTGGCAAGCGCTGCTGACGATCAGCAGGCGCTGCGCGTCCGGCGGGCCTTCGCGGACGACATCGAGCGCCAGCGTCTCGCCGTCGCGGCCGGTCAGCGGGTGGACGTGGGATTCCACCCGCAGGCCGGCGCTCGCGCAGGTGTCGAGGAACAGGCGGCGCGCCTGGGCGTAGCTCTGGGAAAAGTACGACGATGCATGCATGGCGACTCCGGCCGCTTCCTGGGTCATGGGCGGCCGGCAGGATGCATCAACGCGGCGCCGCGCAGTAATGCTCTCTGCCTATGAGCATCGACGCAGGTTATGCCCGTGCGCCGTGCTCGTCGCAGGCGCGGATCACTCGGCCATGTTCAGTTCCGGCAGCGGCACCTGGAACATCCGCGTCGCGCTGAGCAGGCAGACGAAGCCCAGGCACATCCAGCCGAAGCCGATCAGGAAGGACATCCCCGACAGGCTCGACCACAGCCAGATGGTGCTGAGGAAGCCCACCGCCGGCAGCGCGCCGTAGCGCAGGTAGTTGCCCTTGCCGGTGAGGCGCAGGTCCACCAGGTAATGCTTGACCACCGCCAGGTTCACCGCGGAGAAGGCGAACAGCGCGCCGAAGCTGATCATGTTGGCGACGGTGTCCAGGGTGACGAACAGGGCGATCAGCGACAGCAGGCTGATCAGCAGGATCGCCGTGGCCGGCACGCGCTTCTTCGTCACCAGCTTGCCGAACACCCGGGGAATCGCCCCATCGCGGCCCATGGCGAACAGCACGCGGGACACGCTGGCCTGCGACACCATCGCCGAGGCGAAGCAGCCGGCCACGTAGGTGGCGGTGAAGAAAGTCACCAGCCACTCGCCGCCTATCCGGCGCAGCACGTCCAGCGCCGCGGAATCGGCATCGGAGAGGGCCTGCCATTCGGGGAACACCAGCTGGCCGAAGTAGGCCACGACGATGAACAGCACCCCGCCGATCAGGGTCACCAGCATGATCGCCGCGGGAATCTGCCGGCGCGGCTCCGGGGTCTCCTCGGCCATGGTCGACACGGCGTCGAAACCGAGGAAGGACAGGCACAGCACCGCCGCGCCGGACATCACCAGCGGCAGGCTGAAGTGCTCGTCATAGAACGGCTGGACCAGCGGCGCCGGCGCAGGCTGGGTACCCAGGTGGCTCAGCGACAGGGCGATGAACACCACCACGAAGACCATCTGCGCGACGATCAGCACCCAGTTGACCCGCGTGATGGATTCGATGCCGACCAGGTTGAGCAGCGTCACCAGCACGATGGAGCCGAGGATCCACACCGACAACGGCACGGACGGGAAGTAGTCGGCCATGTAGATACCGATCAGCAGGTAGCTCAGGAGCGGCAGGAAGATGTAGTCCAGCAGCAGCGTCCAGCCGGCGAGGAAGCCGAATGCCGCGCCGAAGGTCTTGCGCGTGTAGCTGTAGACCGACCCGGAATACGGGTGCGCCTGCACCATGCGCCCGTAGCTGTAGGCGGTCAGCAGCATGGCGGCGAGGGTGAACAGGTAGGCCGCCGGCAGGTGGCCCTGGCTCATGCGGGTGACCAGGCCGTAGGTGGTGAAGACCGCCAGCGGCACCATGTAGGCCAGGCCGAACAGCACCAGCGCCGGGATGCCCAGCGACTTGCGGAAGGACCGCGAGGACGAGCCGTGGGGCTGATGGGCAGGCAAGGAGGTATCGGTAGCACTTGTTGTTTTTTTCATGGCTGACTCATGGGCTGCGAGCGCCGGGCGCTCGTTGGACAGGAACGGCGTGACGCCGATCGAGGCTTCCTGCGCAGCGGTGGGTGCCCGGCGATGGCTGGGCGTCGGGCAGCCGCTGCGCAAGGGATTCAGCGTGGGTCGTTCGCGGCGAGCGGGCAGGCTCGGCGGGGCAGCATCACCGGCTGGCGTTGCGCCGACGGCGCGTTCTTGCGCGCGGCGGATTCCGGCGCGGCGTCGGGCGTTTCGCCGATGACGATCGACGCGGCACGACACCGCCGCCACGGGTTGAATGCTTGCACCTGGGCACTCCTGCTGGCCGTCTCGAAGGACCTTTTGTTCGAATCGGGCCGCATGGTGCTTCAGCGCGTCGCCGAGGAAAATTAGTAAAAATATCTTCGTGGCCAATGAAAAAAATGGCCGTGCTGAGCCCAGCCCGGCCTGCCCCGCGCGCCAGTCCGATTTCCGCGGCAAGCACGCCGGGCTGGTGTACCATGCCGCGCCGAAACCTTCGGCGAACCCTTGCCCTGGCTGCCTATGTCCTCCAACGCGCTGTACACCGACCTGTCCTCTTACTACGACCTGATGTGCGCCGATATCGACTACCCGGCGCAGAGCCACTGCGTGGGCCGCCTGCACCAGTTGTTCGGCAACCAGGGCCGCCGGCATCTGGACCTGGCCTGCGGGACCGGGCCACACGTGCGCCACTTCCTCGACGCGGGCTACCGGAGCGCCGGCCTGGACATCAACCAGCCGATGCTCGACATCGCCCGGCAGCGCTGCCCGCAGGCGCACTTCAGCCGGCAGGACATGGCGAGCTTCCAGGTCGGCGAGCCGCTGGACCTGATCACCTGCTTCCTCTACTCGATCCACTACAACCCCGGCGTGGAGCAACTGCAGGCGTGCCTGGCGAGCGTGCACGCTGCCCTGGCGCAGGGCGGCGTGTTCTGCTTCAACAGCGTCGATAAGGCGCTGATCGACAATCGCTCCTTCGTGCGCCACGGCGTGGAACACGACGGCAGCCAGTTCACCTTCGGCTCGGGCTGGTACTACAGCGGCGAGGGCGAGCGCCAGGCGCTGCGCCTGAGCATCGAGAAGACCACGGCCGGAGAAACCCAGGCCTGGGAAGACGAACACCCCATGGTCGCGCTGACCTTCGCCGAGCTGCGGCAACTGCTGGAGCCGCTCTTCGAGGTGCACGCCTTCGAGCACGACTACGAGCGCATCACGCCCTGGGCCGGCACCTCGGGCAATGCGCTGTTCGTCTGCGTGAAGCGCTGAGGAACCGCCCCGCTCTATCCCTCACCTGATCCTGCCCTGCGGGATGAAGTTGCCAGTGAGGTGGCCGCCCACGGTGTTCTTGGGCTTGTACTGGGCGTCGTGCTTGAGGCGTTCTTCCACGCTGGCGTCGATGGACTCCTGGCCGAAGGCGGTTTCGCCGATCTCCCGGTAGTACGGCTGGGTGAACTGGCTGTAGGCGCCGCCGAGGAATGCCTTGTAGGAGTTGGTGATCGGCTGCGCCGTGGTGGGCAGGCTCGGCGTCTTGCGGGTATCCACCGCCAGGCCGCACTCGATGGCCTTGTTGATCATCCACACCAGGGCGATATCCGACAGGCTGTTGTCGGCATAGCCGCCGCCGACATTCGCGTGGGCGCCGGCGAACCAGACCTGCTCCACCCGCTGGTTCGGCTTGCTCCTGGGGTCCCACAGCGTGCACTGGTAGTTCTTGCGCCACTCGTCGATGGGCAGCGCATGGAAGGCGTTGTGGACGATGGAGCTGAGTTCGGTGTCGTGGAATTCGTAGTAGGACTTGTTGAACCAGTCGAACGATTCCAGCGGCACGCCCAGGGCACCCACCGTGTCCCAGATGCCCAGCATGTGGATGGAGATGACGCGGGAAAAGCTCTCCCGGAACAGCTTGGCGCGCTCGGAATCGGCGCCCTCGTCGCGGGTGCGGTAGAGGTTGTAGGCCTCGTTCGCCAGGTCGATGTGCTCGGGCTTGAGCAGCCCTGCGTTGCGGATCAGCCCCACCAGGCTGCGCGCCGTGTAGGCCCCACGGCTGAAGCCGAACAGGTAGACCTCGTCGCCGGCCTCGTAGGTCGTGACCAGCTGTCGATAGCCATCGAGGATGTTCTCCGACAGCCCGACGCCGAACGCACCGCCGGCCAGCCGGTCGTACCACGCCGTGCCGACACCCTTGTCGTACCACTTGTCCTGGGTCGTACCGTTGCTGTCGGTGGGAAGAATGGCGGCATGCAGCTTCCACACGTTGGTGCTTTTACTGCCCTTGACCTCGGACTTCGCGTCCGGCGTGTTCCAGGTCCCGTCAAAGGAGATGATGATTTTCTTCGGCATGCCGGTTCTCCAACGTCAGAGGTGACTGCTCGGGATGACGAGTGGAGTGGGCTTTCGCAAGAATGCACGGCGAGGGAATCTTCATTCTGGCCAAAGGTTCGGATTCCCTTCGCCGCTGAGCGGACTTCCGTTGCCTGGCGCACGCGCCAGTGGCGTCCTCGACTGGAAACTGTAGTCGTCACCAGGCCGGGTTGCATCGACAGGCGCGATGCGCAGCCGCTGGAATGGCGTCACGCGGGGTGCACGCGGTGCTGTCGTGCGCACGGCCCGCCTGCATCGGGCAGGTGCAGGCGGGCCGCCGGACCGCTGTTGGTCAGCCGCTAGAACAGCGTCCAGGTGTAATTGAATACCAGCCGGTTCTCGTCGACGTCGGTGCGGTAGTTCGAACGCGCCATGGCATTGCGCACGCGCACGTTGAGCCCCGCCAGCGGCCCGCTCTGCACGGTGTAGCCGAGGTCGATGTCGCGCTCGCGATCCCGGCCTACGTAGCCCTTGCCGGTATCGACGTTGTCGCCGTCGATGTAGCGCAGGGTGCTGACCAGCCCGGGCAGGCCGAGGGCGGCGAAGTCGTAGTCGTAGCGCACCTGCCAGGAACGCTCGTCGGTGGAGGCGAACTCGTAGGTCGGCACCTCGTTGCCCAGCGGCGCGATGTTGGCGAAGACCCGCGGGAAGGCGCTATCGCCGTACATGCCCTGGTAGCCGAGGAACACGGTATGGCCGCCGTGCTTGGCGAATAACAGCGAGAAGAACGCGCGGTTATCGATGTTGCCCAGCAGGTGCGCGCCGCTTTCGCTGGCATCGTAGAAGCCGAGGTTGGCGCCCAGCACCCATTCGCCGCCGACCGGCTGGCTGTGCTTCAGGCCGAGGAAGCGCTGCTGGTAGATGTCTTCGAGTTGGCCGTACCAGGCACTGACACGGGTCCTGCCGGCGTTGAAGTCGTAGTCGCCGCCGGCGTAGTTGAAGGCATCGCTCTGCGCCTGCCGCTGCGGCTGGTAGCTGAGCATGGCGATCATCTTCTCGTCGCCGCTTTCGTTGCGCAGGTGCGTCGAGGTCAGGTGGCCGGCCTGCAGCGTCAGGCCGTCGATCTCGCGGGAGGTCAGCGCGGTGCCCTGGAAGCTCGGCGGCAGCAGGCGGATGTCGCTGAAAGCGAGCACCGGCAGATTGGGTTGCAGCTCGCCGAACTTCAGCTCGGTGTTCGACAGCCGCGCCTTGGCGGCCAGGCCCAGGCGGCTGTAGTTGCCGGGTGCGCGGCCATCGTCGCCCACCGGCAGCAGGCCGGTGTTGGTGCGATCCGGGCTGCTGTCGAGCTTCAGGCCGAGCAGGCCGATGGCGTCGACGCCGAAGCCGACCGGCCCCGGCGTATAGCCCGAGGCAAAATTGAGAATGAAGCCCTGGGCCCACTCCTCGGCTTTGGATTGCCTGTTCGGCCCGACGATGTCCGAGTAGTCGCGGCTGAAGTAGTAGTTGCGGGCCTGCAGCGTGGCGCTGGAGTCGTCGAGGAAACCGGCGGCGGCAGTGCCGCCGCTCAGCAGGCCACAGGCGAGCGCCAGCCCGCCCGGCAGAGCGAAAGTCAGGGCATTTGTCATTGTTGTACCCAGGGTGGTTCGCGGAAATGTCCGTGACGGCGCCGCCTCCGGCAGGTACCGGAGGCAGCGTGCGGCTCAGCGACTCATGCAGTTGTTGATGTTCCAGCCGTACAGCCACTGAACGGCGTCATAGAACTGGTCCTGGCTGCGGCCGGCCCAGAGCTGGTTGCGCACCAGGCGCTCGACGCCCTTGGCGTGGTAGAGCCGGCCCATCTCCCGCGCCGACCACACCACCCGCGCGGTCCGCGGGATACGGATCGATTCGTAGAGGCGGAAGGCCGCTTCCAGGTCGCGGTCGCACGCCTTCACGGCCTGCCCGAGCACCACCGCATCCTCCAGTGCCATGCAGGCGCCCTGGGCCAGGTACTGGGTCATCGGGTGCGCGGCGTCGCCAAGAATGGTGGCGCGGCCCTCGCCCCAGCGCTCCACCGGGTCGCGGTCGGCGGTGGCCCAGCGGCGCCACGAGGTCGGTCGGTCGAGCATGCGCCGCGGGCGTTCGTGGATGCCTTCGAAGTAGGACAGCACTTCTTCCTTGCTGCCGTCGGTGACGCCCCACTGTTCCTCGTGGCGGCTGTGGAAGGTCACCACCAGGTTGTACTGCTTGCCGCCGCGCAGCGGGTAATGCACCAGGTGGCAACGCGGGCCCGCCCAGAGCATGGGGGCATTGACCCGCAGGTCCTCCGGCATGTTCTCCACGTCCACCACGGCGCGGTAGACGACCTGGCCGGTCACGCGCGCCGCATCGCCCACCAGCTTGCCGCGCACCAGCGACTTGCCGCCGTCGCAGCCGATCACCGCATCGGCCTGGTAGCGATTGCCACGGCTGTCGGTGAGGGTCACGCCGCGGTCGTCCATCTCCATGGCGGTGATCTGGGTGGAGGTCTGGAAGCGGATCAGCGGGTTCTTCTGCACCGCCTCGAAGATCGACAAGTGGATGTCGGCGCGGTGAATGACGCCGTAGGGATTGCCGAATCGCTGGCGGAACTTCTCGCCCACTTCCATCCGCCCCACTTCGTGGGCGTCGATGGCATCCATCATGATCAGGTGGTCGGTGAACACCGAGCGATTGCGCGCCGCCTCGCCGGCGCCCAGGGCGTCGAGGGCGGAGTAGGCGTTCGGGCCGAGCTGGATGCCGGCGCCGATCTCGCCGATCTGCTCCGCCTGTTCCAGCAGCAGCACCTGGATGCCTTGCGCGGTGAGTGCCTGGGCAGCGGCGAGGCCACCGATGCCGCCGCCGACGATGATGATCGATTGTTGTTGGGCAGTCATGATTCGGATCTCCACGGGAATGATTCGGGGTCCGCGCCGGGCGGACCGTTGTTCTTATTGGATGAAGTCAGGCTGGCGCTCGGGCGCGGCGCGCTGGAAGGCTTCCTGGGCCAGGCAGTGGCGATACACCGCGAGGATGCGCGGGTAGCCGTCCAGGTCGCAGCCCATGCGCAGGGCGTTGGCGACCTGGGGAACCAGGCAGCAGTCGGCCAGGGTCGGGGTGTCGCCAAAGCAGTAAGGACCGGTGCCGTGGCGCTGCAAGAGGACCTCCAGGGCCGAGAGCCCCTCGGCCACCCAGTGCGCGTACCAGCGGTCCTTTTCCTCGCCGCTGACCTCCAGCACCCGCTGCAGATAGCCCAGCACGCGCACGTTGTTCAGCGGATGGATATCGCAGGCGACCAGCAGGGCGGCCTCCAGTACCCGCGCGCGCAGCACCGGCTCGTTGGGCAGCAGCGGCGCGTGCGGGTAGCGGGCATCGAGGTAGTCGATGATCGCCAGGGACTGGGTCAGGCTGACGCCGTTGTCGTCCACCAGCACCGGCACGCCGCCAATCGGGCTGAGCTCGCGATGCTGGCTGGTGCGCTGCTCGCCGGCGCGCAGGTTGACGCCATGGTAGTGCGCGTCCAGCCCCTTGAGCGCCAGGGCGATACGCACCCGGTAGGACGTGGAACTGTTGAAGAAGCTATAGAGTTGCATGGCTGGCTTTCCGCAGGATCAGTAGGTGGCTTGGGTCTTGGCGTGCAGGGCGACGGGCCGCCCCGCGCCCTTGAGGAAGATCGCCACGGCGGCGACGAAGGCGGGCAGCATCAGCAGGGCGAACAGCGCCTGGAAGGACAGCCCGAAGCCGAGCACGTACGCACCGCCGAAGGTGCCGAAGACCGAGCCGATACGCCCCACGCCATGGGCCCAGCTGACCCCGGTGGCGCGGCTGCCGGTGGGGTAGAAGGCGGCCGCGAGGGCGTTGGCGCCGACCTGCGAACCGCTCACGCAGAAGCCCATGCCCAGCACGCTCAGCCCGAGCAGGCGGTAGTCGGCATGGCATTGGCCGATGGCGAAGAGGAACCCCGCGCCCGCCAGGTAAGCCGCCACCAGCACATGGTGCGGGTTGAAGCGATCCATCGCCGCGCCCAGGCAAACGGCGCCCAGGGTGCCGCCGATCTGGAACAGCGCGCTGATCAGCGCAGCCTGGCTCAGGGTCAGGCCGGTGTCCTTGATCAGCAGCGGCAGCCAGTTGGTCATGCCGTAGATGATCAGCAGGCTCATGAAGAAGGTCAGCCAGAGCGTGAGGGTGCCGCGACGCAGCGGCGCCGCGAGGATCTGCCGCACCGGCGAGTGCTGGGAGTCCGGCTCGTCGATGTGAAAGCCCTGCACGCCCGCCGGCAGCGGCGCGATGCGCTGGAGGATGGTGCTGGCCAGCGCGTCGTTCGGGTTGCGGCGCACGAGGTAGCGAACCGATTCGGGCAGCATCAGGCCCAGCAGCGGCAGCAACGCCAGCGGCAAGACCCCGCCCAGCACCAGCACGCTGCGCCAGCCCCAGGTCGGCACCATGTGCGCGGCCACCAGCCCGCCCAGGGCCGAACCCAGGGTGAAACCGCAGAACATCGCCGTAACCATCAGCGAGCGCCGGCGCTGCGGACAGTACTCGGAGGTCAGGGTGATGGCGTTGGGCATGGCTCCGCCCAGGCCCAGGCCGGTGAGCAGACGCAGCAAGGCCAGGCTGTGGAGATCAGGGGCGAAGGCGGCCGCCAGGCTGAAGACACCGAAGCAGGCGACCGACAAAATCAGCACGCACTTGCGGCCGAAACGGTCGGCGAGCGGGCCGGCGATGAACGCGCCGAGCATCAGGCCGATAAGCGCGGCGCCGAGCACCGGACCGAGATCCGTGGGCGTGAGGTGCCATTCTTCGCGCAGGGCCGGGGCGATGAAACCGATGGCAGCGGTATCCAGCCCGTCGATGGCGGTGACCAGGAAGCACAGCAGCAGGATTCGCCACTGGAAGCCAGCGACGCGGTGACCATCGATGAAGGCCTGTACATCCACCGTATTGTTCTTGTGTGTGGACACGAACGAATCCTCCGGGCCAGCGCCAGGGCGCGGGCCACGTCAGAAGAAAGAGGAAGGGGCCGGCAACGCCGGCCCGCTGCGGTCAGATGACCCGGACGCTCAGCTCGCCCAGGCCATCGACGCCGCCCAGCATCAGGTCGCCCGCCACCACCGGGCCGACGCCTTCGGGGGTGCCGGTCATGATCAGGTCGCCCGGCTGCAGTTCGAAGAAGCGCGACAGGTAGGCGATGGTTTCCGGGACCGACCAGATCAGCTTGTCGATGTCGCTGCGCTGCCTGTCGCTGCCGTTGACCTGCAGCCAGATGCCCGCCTGCGCCGGATGGCCGACCTGGCTGCTCGGATGCAGCGGGCCGATGGGCGCGGAGGCGTCGAACGCCTTGCCGATCTCCCAGGGGCGGCCCATTTCGCGCATCTTCATCTGCAGGTCGCGGCGGGTCATGTCCAGGCCCACGGCGTAGCCCCAGACATGCTCGTTGGCCTGCTCCAGCGGGATGTTGCTGCCGGGCTTGCCGATCGCTGCGACCAGCTCGATCTCGTAGTGGTAATTGGTGGTTTGGGCCGGGTATGCCAGCTCCAATATCTGCCCGTCTGCCACCGGCACCACCGCATCGGCCGGCTTGCAGAAGAGGAATGGCGGTTCGCGGTCCGGGTCGAACCCCATCTCGCGGGCATGCGCGGCGTAGTTGCGGCCCACGCAGTAGACGCGGCGAACCGGGAAGCGCGCGTCGCTGCCGGCGATGGCCAGGCTGGTCGGCGCGGCGGGTTGGAATACGTACGTCATGGCAGGGTCTTCCTTCAGTGGTTGTCGCGGGCTTCGCGCAGCAGGCCCAGGGCTTCCTGGACAGGCCGGTCGGAGTAACTGAACAGCACGCACTCCTCGTCCGCCTGCAGGCTCACCGCGGCCCAGCTGGGCACCACGAAGGTGTCCCTGGGTTCGAAGGCGAACACCTGCCCATCGATGATCGCCCGGCCGCGGCCTTCCACTACCGAGTACACGGTGGCGTCGGTGGCGCGCGAGGTCTTGCCGGAGAAGCCACGGGGCAGCAGCTGCATGAAGGTGCCGATGGTCGGCATCGCCCAGCCGCCGGTGGCCGGGTTGACGTAGCGCAGCTTCACGCCGTCCCACGGGTCGATATCGCCCTGCCGTTCGAGGCTGGCCAGCGCCTCACGGGTGCGCTCGTAGGGGTAGCTGAAGATCGGCGAGGTGACGCCGCGGACTTCGTGGCGCACCGGCAGCATGTTGGCGCCGTAGCGGGCCAGCGCGTTGCCCTCGGCGCGGGAGATCGGCTGGACCGGCACCGGGTAGTTCTCGGCGAAACCGGCGCCGAAGAAGCGCACGATGGGGATGTCCAGGCCATCCAGCCAGACCACCGGCTCGCCGCCTTCGGCCTCGGTGCGGTTGCCGTGGTCGTGCCAGGTCCAGGACGGAGTGATGATGAAATCGCCCGGATGCATGGTGGTGCGCTCGCCATCCACCGCGGTGTAGGCCCCCTGCCCTTCGACCACGAAACGCAGCGCCGACTGGCTATGGCGGTGGCTGGGGGCGATCTCCCCCGGCAGGATCAGTTGCAGGCCGGCGTACAGGCTCTGGGTGATGGCCGCCTGGCCACGGATGGCCGGGTTCTCCAGCACCAGCACGCGGCGCACGGCCTCCTCCGCGCTGATCAGCTGCCCCGCCTCCATCAGGTACGGGCGCAGCTCGCGGTAGCGCCACAGCGCCGGAACACAGGGCGTCACGGGGGTGGGCGTGACCAGGTTGTGCAGTTGCTCCCAGAGCGGGAACAGGTCCTGGGAGTCGATGCGCTGGTAGAAATCGGCGCGGGCGTTGCGGATGTTGTTGTCGTTATTCATCTCTTCACCTGTGCGGGCTGTGAAGTTGCAGTAGGGGTTCGCACACTCGGGCAGCGTCCCCTGGTTGCCCCGATTAAACGCCCGCAAGGCATACCCGAAAAATGATATTTTCAGATGGCTCCATATACTTTCAAATATAGGAACCCTGCCCCATGCACTGGACCCGCCGCCTGCGCCCACGCCATCTGCAACTGCTGGTGAACCTGGCCGAAACCGGCAGCCTGAGCGACACCGCGCGGCAGGCCCACACCACCCAGCCGGGCATGTCGAAGTGGCTCAAGGAGCTGGAGGAAGACGCCGGCGCGGCGCTCTTCGAGCGACACGCACGCGGCCTGCGGCCCACCGCAGAAGGCACGCTGCTGGTCAACCACGCGCGGCGCATCCTCAGCGAGATGGAGCGCGCGCAGAACAATCTCGATGCCCTGCGCGAAGGCAATACGCCGAGCGTGGCGATCGGCACCTCGCCCGCCTCGGCGCCCAGCCTGGTGCCGGACGCGGTCCTCTACTTCCTGCGCAAGCATCCCAACGCCCACGTCTCGCTGCAGGAAAGCACCATGAACGTGCTGCTGGAGCGCCTGCAGCTGGGGCAGCTGGACGTCGTGGTCGGCCGCGTGGACAACTACCAGCCCAGCCAGACACTCAACAGCGAAATGCTGTTCCGCGAACCCATGCAGGTGGTCGCCCGCCCCGGCCATCCCCTGCTCGAACGCCGCGGCCTGACGTGGCAGGACCTGTACCAGTACGACTGGGTGCTCTGGCCGCCGGCCACGCCGATCCGCAACCGCCTCGACGCGGCGCTGAGCAACGCCGGCCTCAAGCCGTTGCCCTGCCGGGTGGAGTCCTCCTCGCTGATGGGCAACCTGTGGTTGATGCAGAACAGCGACATGCTGTCGATTGCCTCCGGGCGCGTGGCCGAGCACTTCCACGGCCGCGGGCTGCTGCGCCGCCTGGATTTCGCCCTGGAGGCGGAAGGCTCGATCGGCATGTGCTGGCGCGACGAAACGCATCCGGACAGCGCCGTGCTCGACCTCCTCGACAGCCTGCGCGAGGCGGCGAGGACGCCGATCCGGCGGGAGGAGCCCTGAACGGGGCCAGCGGGCGGCCCTCCACCGCTTGCATGGATTGGTGCGGGGTCGACCTGCTGCCCGCCACCCCGCTGAACGCCCCGTAGACGGCTTGCCTGCGGACCATTCAGCGAAGCGTCGAGCCGCTACGCCGGCTGCGCCGCCAATGGGGCGCGGTGTTCCACGAGCCTCTCGTCATAGCGCAACAGGCGCCCGGCGTTGGTCAGCACCAGCAGCGTGCTGAGGTTGTGCAACAGCGCCGCGATCATTGCCCCCGCCGCGCCCAGCAGGCCGAACGCTGCGGCGACGACGATAGCCAGGGTCCAGCCCAGGCCGATCAGCACGTTCACCTGGAGCGTACGGCGGCACTGGCGGCTGAGGCGGATGCAGGTGCCCAAGCGCCGCAGGTCGCCGTTGATCAGCACGATATCCGCCGCCGCCAGGGCGATGTCGGCACCGCCCGCGCCAATCGCCACCCCCACGACACCGGCCTTGAGCGCCAGCGAATCGTTGATGCCATCCCCCACTACCAGTGGACGGAAACCGGCCTCAAGCTCCTCGTTGACCTGGCGCATCTTGTCTTCGGGCAGCGCCTCGGCCACCACCCGCGTGATGCCGACCTGCGCCGCAATGGCGTCGGCCACCCGGCGGCGGTCGCCGGTCAGCAGCAACTGCCGCTGCAGGCCGAGTTCGCGCAATTGCTGCATGGCCTCGGCGGACTCCGCACGCACGTTGTCGGCCAGCAGCAGCCAGGCGAGGAACTGTCCATTCAGCGCCAGGCCGGCAATCGGGCCATCGTGCTCGGGGACGGCAGGCACATTCAGACCGAGCTGGCGGAACAGCTCCGGACGCCCCAGCGCTGCCTCGCCGGCGGCCGTGCGGGCCACCACGCCGAACCCCTGGCGCTCATGGATATCCTCCAGTGGCAGGTGCTGGGCGTGCGCCACCAGCGCCGACAGCGCGCGGCTGACCGGGTGGCTGCTGGCAGCGCCCAGGCTGGCGGCGAGCGTCAGGATGTCGGCCCGCGAAGTGGCCTGCGCGGTGTCGCTCACGCTGTGCAGGCGCAGGTCGCCGTAGGTCAGCGTGCCGGTCTTGTCGATCACCAGCGACGACAGGTCGGCCAATTCCTCAAGGAAGGCCGAACCGCGGATCAGGATGCCGTGCCGGGCGGCCACGGCAATGCCCGCCACCGCCGTCGCCGGCGCAGACAGCACCAGGGCGCACGGGCAGGCGGCCACCAGCACGGCCAGCATGGCCTGGGCATCGCTGGTCACGAACCAGGTCACCGCGGCGATCAGCAGCACCAGCAGCAGGTAACGGCCGGCGTGGCGTTCGAGCAGACGGGTGATCGGCGGCTTGGCCTGCTCGGCCCGCTGCATCAGCGCAATCACTTTGCCCAGGGTGGAGTCGTCGCCGACACGGGTGATCTCCACCCGCAGCAGGCCGTCCAGGTTGATCGAGCCGCCATGGATATCCATGCCGGGGGACACTTCCCGCGGCACCGCCTCGCCCGTGATGGGCGCGGTGTCGAGGCTCGCCTGCCCCTCGAGGACGCGGCCGTCGGCAGGCACGCGGTCGCCCGCGCGGACCTCGACCTGGTCACCCGGCTTGAGGCTGGCGTTATCGACTTCGCGCACCTGGCCGCCGGCATCGATCAGCCGCGCCTGGCTGCGGGTCAACTGCCCGAGCGCCGCGATGGCCTCCTGCGAGCCCAGCACACTGCGCTCCTCGAGGATGTGGCCGAAGATCATGATGATCGGCAGCAGCGCCGCGGTAGCCAGGTCGCCGGTGGCCCAGGCGCCCAGCATGGCCAGGCCGATGAGCTGGTCGGTGAGGCCGTGCAGGCTGGGTTTCATCAGGCTGTACCAGGCCGAGCGCAAGACCGGGATGGCCACCAGCAGCGAGGCGATGCCCAGCAGCAACTGGCTCACGCCCTCCTGCGTCGGCACCAGCCAGCGCCAGACCAGCCCGAGGCTCAGGAGCCCCAGGGCCAGCATCGCCAGGCTCAACTGGCGTGCGGCCGTGCGTCGCTCGGCCTGCGTCAGCAAGCCGGAGGTCAGGTGCGCATGGCCGTGGTGATGATGGTCGCCATGGCTGTGATGAGTACTCATCGCGAGCAGCTCCCGCTGTGAAGGTGGGTCGAAACAGGTCGGCAGGATGCGCGGGTCATGGCGTGGGCCCCGGCAGGATCATGCGCCCGGCGTCTTCCTTGTCGACGGTGGTGACCGAGCCCGCGCGGGCAAGGATCGCCGGTACCCGCTCCCGGTAGAGGCGCAGCAACAGCTGCGGGTCCTGCTGCTGCGTCAGGCCGACGATGGTGGCGGTCTCGGCCTGTGCGCGGGACAGCCGTTCGCTCGCCTGCGCCTGCGCCACCTGCACCGTGCGATCGGCCGCCTGGGTGGCCTGCTGCATCTGCCGCGCGGCCTCGTTACGGGCCTTCGCCACGGCCTGCTCCGCCTGCTGGCTGGCGGTGAGCACCGCGTTGAAGGCGCTGACCGCGGACAAGGGCAAGGACGACTGCACATCGACCCGCACGACCTCGATGCCGAGGCTGACCCCGGACGAGCGCAGGCGCGCCAGGCTGGCATTGATGCCCTGCTGCAGGTCGCCACGCAGTTGCTCGCGGTGCGCGGCCAGCTGCGCGTCACCGCCGACCAGTTCGGGACGCGCGACGAGAATGGCGTCCATGTCGCGCGACGCGCAGATCTGCACGGCGTTGCGCTCCACCAGGCGGTCCAGGGCAGGCTCCACGTGCTGGCCCTGGCGGGTGAAGGCGTAGGGGTCGTTCACGGTGTAGAACACCCGCACATCCAGTTGCACGGCGCCCGAATCGCCGGTCAGCAGATAGCCCGAGCCCGCCGTCGCATCGCTGGCCAGCGAGCCGTCGCGGTCAGACTTCTGCGCAAGATCCGAGCGCAGCAGCAGTTCCACCCGGCGTTCGGTCACCCGCCCCGCCGAGGGCAGCATGACCACCTGCTCGAACGGCTGCGGCCAGGCGAGCAACAGGCCGGCATTCTGGATACGCTGCTCCGCGCCCAGTCGCAGCACGACCGCGCGGCTTTCAGGCCCCACCTGCCGCACATTGCCGAACAGCCAGCCGACCGCCGCCAGCAGCGTCACGGCGTACAGCGCGAGGAAGCCGATGCGTCCGGCCTGCAGCCAGGGGCCATCGGGCTGCCGGCTCGACCGCTGATCAGTGCTGCTCATGGGCCGCTCCGGCAGGCAGCGCTGGGCCATCGACGAGGGCCCGGAACGGCGCCGCATCGGTCCGCAGCACCAGTCGCGTGCCGGGGTTGATCACCGAACTCAGGGTGTCGAGCGAGCGCAGCAAGGTGTAGAGCTCGGGGGCACCGGCATAGGCCTTGCCATAGATCTCCGCCGCCTGGACCTGGGACTGGGCCTGGATCTGCGCCGCCTTGACGTTGGCGTCGGCCTCCAGAATCCTCGCGTCGCGCTCGGCAGCCGACTGGATCTCGGCAGCCTTGCGCTTGCCTTCGGCGGTGCGTTCGGTGGCGATGGTCTCGCGCTCGGCCCGCATGCGGTCGACGGTGGCGTCGAGGGTGACCTTGGGCAGGGTGAGGCGCTCGATTCCCACCTGCACCACGCGCACCCCGTAGGTGTTGATCAGCTGCTTCTCGATCTGCTCGCGCAGGCGCTGCTCGAAGGCATCGATCCGCACCCGGCTGGCATCGACGTTGACCAGGTCCGCCAGCTCGAATCCGCTGGCGGTGGTTTCCAGCGCCGACCCCACCAGGGTGCGGATCTGGCGGGCGGCCTCGTCGGGCTGGTTCTGGACGGCGCGCATGAACAACTGGATGCTCGGCGCGTCCGGCGCCACCTGCCAGGCGATGTAGGCCTGCACGATGATCCGCAGGCCATCGCGCGTGCCCACATCCTGCAGGCCGCTGGACGTCGTGCGCAGGCGCAGGTCGACCGGTACCGCGGTCTCGAACGGCACCGGCCAGCGCCAAGCCAGCCCGGGCTCGATCAGCACGCGGGAAGGGTTGCCGAAACGCGTGATCACCGTGGCTTCGCCAACGCGGACCTGGACGAAGCACGCCGTCGCGGCCATCACCAGGACAAGCAGCAGCGCCACGCCAAGACGCACCCAGACCGGGCGCGCGTGCTCATGGGCGCCACCCTGTTCGTGGTGGTCGTGGTCGTGGTCGTGATGGTCATGACCGTGGTGGTCGTGGCCATGATCGTGATGGTCATGGCCGTGCGAGGTATGGGAACTCAATGGTTACGCTCCTGCGGGCGTCCCGCTGCGGGATTGGACGGCGTAGGGTCGACCGGCGCGGTATAGCTGCGCAGGTCCAGGGTCGGGGCCTGGCTGGCCGCCAGGCGGTGATCGATGATCAGACTGTTCGCCCCCGCCAGCCCCTGGGACAAGCGGGCCAGGTACTGTTCGAGGATGAACGCCTGGCCTGCGTGCTGCCACGCCGTGCGCTCGGCATCGAAGCGCAGGGCGGCGGTGCTGGCGGCGGTCGCGGTTTCATGGGCGCCGGCCGTGGCCTTGTCGGTCAGCGACGTGGCGGTCAGGCGGGCCTGGTCGAGCTGCTGCGCGGCCAGCCCGCGATCACGGGCGATCAGCGCCTGGGCGGTGATCTGCGCGGCCTGCACGGCGTGGTAGGCATTCGCCGCACCGGCCGGCGGATGGATCGCCTCCACGGAGGTGGCCAGCAGCTCCACGCCACTGTCCATGCGGTCCAGGTCAGCCTGCACCGCGCGGCCGATGTCGCGGCCAAGCGCTTCCCGCTCGGCGCCGAGCAGGCCATCCAGCGAACGGCCGGCGAAATCGTGGACGAGCACGCGGTTGGCGACGCTGCGCAGCAATTGCGCCACGTCGGCGCTGTGGTAGGTCGCCGCCAGCGCCGCCGCATCGCTCAGGCCGATGCGGTAGATGAAGCGCACGTCCATGTTGACGATCTGGAAGCCCTGGCGGCCGCCGTCGGTGCCGGCGATGACCTGGGAATTCTCGCTCAGGTGGGTGGCATCCCACAGGCGATTGGCGGACGCCGGCGCGGCGCCTTCGGCCGGGGCCAGCGGTTCCGCCACGCCCTCCCCCGAGGTCGCCAGCTCGTGGACGACACTGTTGTCCACGCTCAGCACCTTGCCCAACGGCCATGGCAGGCCGACGTGCAGGCCCGGCTGATAGACCGCCACCGGCTTGCCGAAGCGCTCGTACACACCGCGATTGCCCATGGGCACCTCGACGATGCCCGTGAGCAGCCAACCGACCAGCGCCACCAGCGCCAGCACCGGCAGAAACGCCCGGCGCATGAAGGCGAAGGCCCATACCTGGCGCAGGTCGATGCCCAGTCGCTCGTGCAGTTCACTCTGCAGCATCGCCAACGGCCGGGGCGGCCATTGCAGGAGATCGCCCACCAGGCTGCGCGCCACCAGCGCCGGCTCCTCGCGCGGGCGCGAGGGGCGGAACATCGCCAGGACCGCCCGCGACAGCAGTTCGATGGCCGCCACGGCAGGCAGCACCCCGATCAACACCGCCATGCGCGCGGGCCACAGCCGCTCGCCATCGACGCACGCCAGGCAGACGATGGTCAGCACCTGCACGGCGATGACCAGCCTCAGCATGGCCGCCAGTGCGCCGGCCTCGGGCCAGGTCGTCGTGCTTTCCGCGCTCAGGTGGCGCTCGACCACGACCAGGCCGAACGCCAATACCGCCAGCACGCCAATCGCAACCCAGGTCACCTGGCCTGCCGCCTGCGGCAACGGCAGGTCGAGGCGCCAGGCGCTGCGCACCATGAGCAGCGCCAGGCCCGCCAGACCGATCAGCCAGGGCGTCTCGGCGCCAAGGCCGTGCAGGTGCCGCCGGCAGGCCCCGGCGATCTGCGCGAACCAGCGCTCGACCACGCTGAGCGACTCGGGGTCGACCGTTTCGCTGGCGGCACGGCGCCAGAAGAACAGCGGCGTGGGCTCCTGCACCATCGCAGCCACGCGCCAGCTTGCCACCTGCCAGGCGGACTGTGCCGTGGCGGCCAGCAGGAGCAGTGCGGCAGCGTTGACGGCCAGCAGAACGAGCCAATGGGAATCGGGGCTGAACACCCCGACCAGCCCCTGGACCACCGCGAACAGGATCACGATGGCCATCGCCAGGTAGCTGATCAGGACCAGCCGGCGCGTGTGGATCCTGGCGCGCTGGAAACGCGGCAACCCATCCAGGTCGGGAGCCTCGGTGTCTAGATCGACTCGCATGAACACTCCGGGAAGCACCCGCCGTCGCGCGTCGTCACTCGACGGACGGCAGGTATCAGACATAAACCGCAGTAACGTTATAACAACGGATGTAAAAAATCTGTCTGCAACGATTCAGCGCACGGGGCCGCCCCGACCGAGCAGCCCAGGGTATGTATTGCGGACAGTGGAGCGATCAGGCCGCTGGCGAACGGTCGGCCGGAGGCAGCGCTCCCTGCATAGCGGGCGTCATGGGCTGGATGCCCCGGGGTTTTCTTGCCTGACTACCGAGAGGATGCGCGGGGCCCATGCCGGGCCCCCATTGAATTCAGCACGGGGACAACCGCCGCAGGCAGGCGGCCGTCCCCTTCCCGCCTTACGGCTTGATGGCGACCTTCAGCACCCCGTCGCGCTGGTGGGCGAACAGGTCGTAGGCCTCGACGATGTTGTCCAGCGCATAGTGGTGCGTGACCAGCGAGCCGAAGTCGGCGCGGTTCGACTCGATGATGCTCATCAGCCGGCGCATGCGCTCCTTGCCGCCGGGGCAGAGTGCCGTGTTGATCTTGTGGTCGCCCAGGCCGGCGGCGAAGGCGGCCAGCGGTATCTTCACGTCGCTGGAGTACACGCCCAGGCTCGACAGCGTGCCACCGGGCTTGAGCACCTTCATCGCCTGCTCGAAGGTACTCGGCAGGCCCAGGCATTCGATGGACGAATCGGCGCCACGGCCACCGGTGAGCTTCATCACCTCCTCCACCACGTCGCACTGGGTGAAGTCCAGCGTGACGTCGGCGCCCATGCTGCGGGAGATGTCCAGCCGGTGCGCGTTGCCATCCACCGCGATGATGGTCGAAGCGCCCAGCAGGCGGGCGCCGGCGGTGGCGCACAGGCCGATGGGGCCCTGGGCGAAGACGACCACGGTGTCGCCGATGCGGATGTTGGCGTTCTCCGCGCCCTTGAAGCCGGTGGACATGATGTCCGGGCACATCAGCACCTGCTCGTCGGTCAGGCTGTCGGGAATCGGCGCGAGGTTGCCCTCGGCATCCGGCACCAGCACGTACTCGGCCTGGGTACCGTCGATCAGGTTGCCGAAGCGCCAGCCGGCGGTGGCCTTGTAGCCATGGCAGGCGCAGCGGCCGCTCTCGATCAGGTAGCTGCCATCCTGGGACGGCACGCCATCCTGCGCGGCGTAGGAGTTGAAGTTCGGGCAGATCGCCCCGGCGATCACCCGCTGGCCTTCGCGGTAGCCCTTCACGGCGCTGCCGAGCTTCTCGATCACGCCGACCGGTTCGTGGCCGACGGTAAGCCCCTTGGCCACCGGGTACTCGCCCTTGAGGATGTGCACGTCGGTGCCGCAGATGGTGGTGGTGGTGATGCGGATCAGCGCGTCGTTGGGACCGATTTCCGGGATGGGTTTGTCCGCCAGTTCGATGCGGCCCGGTTCCACGAAGATCGCCGCTTTCATCATTGCCATCGTTCTTTCTCCTTGCTTGGGGTGCGCCATGGATGAACCTGGCCGGAGGCGGCACAGCTGACAGCGCGTGCTCGCCCCTGGGCCGATTCGATCCAGTGTGCTCGGCCGAGGCGAATGCCCGTTGATGCATATCAAGCGCCGGGAAACTCGGCATCGGCCTGCCGACCGCCTCTCACCGACGGCGGCGCCGCCGGGATGGCTGGCAGCCCGGTAGAGCATTGACCCCGATGGCGGGAAAACAAGGTACGTGCGTCGGGTGGTGCTGGAATCCTTCGCGCCCCCCGCAGCGGTTACAATGGCGGCCGTGTCGATCCGCCCGGATCGACAAGCCCGGAGCCCGCCGTAGATGTTCACCCTTGCCACCCTCGACACGTCGCCCCCCGAATCCCTGAAGAGCCAGGTGCTGCAGATGGTGGTGGACTACTTCAGCGACGTCAGCCCGGTGCCCCTGACGCCGAGCAATCCGCTGTTCCAGTTATACCAGTACGTGATCGGCTACGAGGTGCACCTGTACCTGCAGGCCATGGACGGTGCCTCGCCGAGCGGCGCGCGGCTGATCCTCGCGCTGGACGATGAAGACCCGTCCCGCGTCCTGGGCTTCGCCCTCTACCTGCCCAGCGCTGACGACGCCGAGGCCTGCACCCTGGCCTACCTCGCCGTTCAGACCAGCCACCGCCGCCAGGGCATCGCCCGCGCCCTGCTGCGCAGGATGACCGAGCACCGCCCCCACGCCGAGCTGGCCTGCGCCGCGGGCAAGGTGCCGGTGTTCGAGGCGCTGGGCTTCCGGGTGCTGGCGGCGCAGGGTCCGCACGTCCTGCTGAACACCCGCGACCACCGCTCCGATGGCCTGGTCGCGGTGCAGGACCTGGCGCCGATCTACCAGTCCAAGGAGGTGCGACAGATCCACACCTACCTGGTCAAGCAGAACGGCAGCAAGGCCATGCGCGAGGCGGAGAAGAAGCGCGACCGCCTGCTCAACCAGATGACCTGGCAGGCGCAGGAGCTGGTGAAACAGCGCGTGCCGACGATTCACTGACCCACGCCGCTCGCTCCCTTCATCGCCACCCGCCCTGCCATCCATCCGCACCCTGCAAACGGGTTGAACGCTCCCGTGCCCGAGGCTTCCAAACTTCAGAGTTTCCAAGCTTCAAAGCCCAAGCACACTGGAGAACGACATGGCAGAGCAAAACCTGAGCGGCTTCGAACGAGCCACCTCGATCGCACTGGGCCTGGCGGCCATCGGCATGGGTATTCGCCGCGGCGGCATCAGCGGCTGGATGGGCGCGGCCGCCGGCGTACTGGCCGCCAAGCGCGGGTTCACCGGGCACTGTGCGATGAAGGCGGCGATCACGCCGGCCGATCCCGAGGTGCTGTCCCACCAGGACCACCCGGCCGCCGCTGCGGTGGCGCCGTCACCGGGCATCGCCGACGCGTCGGTTTCCGAGTCGCGCATCGACCACGCCCTGGAGGAGACGTTTCCCGCCAGCGATCCGATCTCGCCCTGATGCGGTCGCTCGCGGATGAAGAAGTCGCTGCAGGAGTACAACCGCAAGCGTGACTTCGACGCTACGCCGGAGCCCAGCGGCAGGCGCTCCGGCAAACCCCTCGAACATGCCCTGCAGTTCTGCGTGCAGAAGCACGACGCCACGCGGCTGCACTATGACTTCCGCCTGGAACTGGACGGGACCCTGAAGAGCTGGGCCATTCCCAAAGGCCCCTGTCTGGACCCGAAGGTGAAGCGCCTGGCCGTCCACGTCGAGGACCATCCGCTGGACTACGCCGCCTTCGAGGGGCACATCCCCGAAGGCCACTACGGCGCCGGCGATGTCATCGTCTGGGATCGCGGCATCTGGCTGCCCATCGGCGATGCGGCGGCGACCTATCGCAAGGGCCGCCTGAAGTTCGAGCTGCAGGGGGAAAAGCTCAGCGGCGTGTGGAACCTGGTGCGCACCCACATGGCCGGCGCCAAGGAGCAATGGTTCCTGATCAAGAGCCAGGACGCCGCCGCCCGCGACGAAGCCGACTACGACATCGTCAAGGCGCTGCCCGACAGTGTGCTGAGCGAGCGCACCATCGTGCCACGGCGTCGGCGGAAGACGGCGGAAGCGGGCACGGCGAGCGCCCCTACCGTGCCCCCTACGCGTCGAAAAAACGCGGCGCAGCCCCTGCAGGGCGCGCGCAAGAGCGAGTTGCCCGCGCTGATCAAGCCCGAACTGGCGAGCCTGGTGGAGTCGGCGCCGGACGGCGACTGGCGTTATGAAATCAAGTTCGACGGCTACCGCATCCTCGCCCGCGTGGAGGCCGGCACGGTGCGGCTGTTTACCCGCAACGGCCACGACTGGACCGAGCGCATGCCCGGCCAGGTTCGCGCCCTGGAAGCGCTGGGGCTGGACAACGCCTGGCTGGACGGCGAAGTGGTGGTGCCCGGCGAGGATGGCCGCCCGGATTTCCAGGCCCTGCAGAACGCCTTCGACGCCAACCGCAGCGACAGCATCGTCTACTACCTCTTCGACCTGATGCACCTCAACGGCATGGACCTGCGCCGGGTCGCCCTCGAACAACGGCGCGCCGCCCTGCGCGCCGTACTGCAGAACAACCAGGACGAAGCGCTGCGCTTCTCCGAGGATTTCGACGAATCCGCCCAGGCCATCCTCCACAGCGCCTGCCAGATGCGCCTGGAAGGGCTGATCGGCAAGCGTGCCGGCAGCCTGTACCTGTCACGCCGCAGCGACGACTGGATCAAGCTCAAGTGCCAGCACCGCCAGGAATTCGTGGTGGTGGGTTTCTCCGCCCCGCGCGGCAGCCGCGCGGCCTTCGGCGCCCTGCTGCTGGCCCTGCACGACGCCGACAGCGGCGAACTGCGCTACGCCGGCAAGGTCGGTACCGGCTTCAACGAGCACTCGCTGCGCCGCATCCACGAGCAGTTGAAACCGCTCCAGGTCAAACGGCCACCGGTGGCCAACCCGCCCACCGGCGTGGATGCCCGGGGCGTGCAGTGGCTGCGGCCACAGTTGCTCGCCGAGGTCGCCTACGCGCAGATGACCCGCGACGGCATCATTCGCCATTCGGTGTTCCATGGCCTGCGGGACGACAAGCCGGCCAGCGCCATCGTCCATGAACGACCGGCGCGGCCCGCCCGCCGGGCGAAGACCGTCGCCGCGCCCGGGCAAACGGCGCCGGCCGCGGAGCAGATCCGCATCACCCACGCCGGCCGCGTCATCGACGCCAGCAGCGGCACGACCAAGATGCAGCTGGCCGAATACTACGCCGCGATCGCGCCCTGGTTGCTGCCGCACCTCGCGCAGCGCCCGGTGGCGTTGGTGCGCGCGCCCGAAGGCATCGCCGGCGAGCTGTTCTTCCAGAAGAACCCCGCCAGCCTGGCCATCCCCGGCATCGAGAGCCTCGGCAAGGAGCATGCGGGGCAACCGGTGATGCTGATCAATCACCTCGAAGCATTGATCGGCGCGGTGCAGATGAGCGCGCTGGAACTGCACACCTGGAACGCCACGGCGGCCGACCTGGCGCGGCCGGATCGCTTCATCCTCGATCTCGACCCGGACCCGGCGCTGCCGTGGAAGACCATGGTCGAGGCCACCCAGCTGACCCTCGCGCTGCTCGACGAACTGGGCCTGACCGCGTTCCTCAAGACCAGCGGCGGCAAGGGCATCCACATCGTCGTGCCGCTGCGGCCCAAGGATGACTGGGAGAGCGTCAAGGCCTTCAGCAAGCGCATCGTGCAGCACATGGCGCGGCTGATGCCGGAGCGTTTCTCTGCGGTTTCCGGGCCGAAGAATCGCATCGGGCGGATCTTCATCGACTACCTGCGCAACAGCCAGGGGGCGACGACCGCCTGCGCCTACGCCGTCAGGGCGCGGGAGCACCTGCCGGTGTCGGTGCCGATCGGTCGGGAGGAGGTTCAGCAGATCAAGGGGGCGGCGCAATGGACGCTGCGCAACGTCGTACAACGTCTGGACGAACTCGGGGAAGACCCCTGGGCGGGCTACGGCAAGACCCGGCAGACCATCACCGCGAAAATGCGCCGGCAGTTGGGCATGGAGTGAATCGCTGGCACGACGCACTGGAGCAAAACGCCAGCGGTGATGACCCGGCCGCAAGCCGGGCACCACCGCGAGCACCTCTGCAGCCGGGCGCACGCCCGGCCCAGAGGTCAGCGCACAGCGTTAGCTGCGGCCGCCACCGTGGCTGTGCTGGCCACCTTTGCGGCCTGCTTCGGACGCCTTCTCACGGTCGTTGGCGAAGTTGCCGCCGCTGTTCTGGCCACCCTTCTTCCCTGCTTCGCTGGCCTTTTCCTTGTCGTTTGCAAAGTTGCCGGGGTTTTTGTTGGTCGTCATTTTCAGTACCTCGTTGGGCAGTGAATGATGATGCAAGGTCGAGAATTCGATGCCTTACAGGGGGTCTGAAAAACGGCCGGCGCCGATGTTCAAACCGATTGCCAGAGGACGACGAACGGATCGCCGCAACCCGCGAGCTAGCTGCCTCGCTTGGGTTTTCCAGCGTCGCAGAATGCACGGCATCCAGCGCCCCAGCGTGCAAATGTCCCTGCAGGCGAACGACGCGATGGGGGTTTGCGGCGTCCCGGGGTTGGCCTGCCCCTTGCTGCATTGCTCCAGTAGCGTTGGCTAGCGCAGAAGCGAGCCCGACGCGCCGGTAGCGACACCCCGTTTCGCCTGCCTTCAGGAGGTCACCACCATGGACAACCCCGACATTCGCGGCCCCGCCGACGCGTCGCGGATCAACCTCAACGAAGACTACGAGCGGCGTTACTGGGCCGAGGCCTTCGGTGTCAGCGAGCAGCGCCTGCGCGAGGCCGTGCATGCCGTCGGCGTCTCCACCGAGGCCGTGCGCCAATGGCTGCTGCGCCACCCGCAGTAGCGCTGCAACGGAATAACAGGGTCAGCCGCGCCCCCGGCCCCGGGACGACGAGCTGATCAAGAGGTTTCCGTCGTCGCGTGGGTCTGCCCGGCATCATGGCGGCGGGTTGGCCCATGCGGCGACGGAATCTTTCAGGCAGCGGACGACAAGCCGCCCGCTGCGCCTTTCACGGCTGACACATTCACGGCTGACGATAGTGCCCCGGCGTGGTGTCGCGCTCCTGGCTGCGCTGGTTACGGCTGAGCTGGATATCGGTGATGCGCGACGGGTCCAGCGTGCTGTGCAGGGACTGCACGTAGCGCCGTGCATCGTCCAGGGTCAGCTCCTCCTGATGCAGCACCGTGCTCATGGGCTGGTTGTCGAGAATGTAGCTGATGACATAGGCGGGCGTGGTCATGGGGGTGCCTCGCGGTGCGGGGCCGCCGCTGGGCGGCCCGGGTGAAGGGATGCGCAGCCGGTGCACCGGGCGGCTAGCCCGGATGCAACAGGTTGCGCGACAGCGGCCGCGACACATCGAAGGGCCGCTGCGGCGTGGTGGATTGGTCTTCGCGGTCGGGCATCTTCCGCGGCTGCGGACGTTCCGCCGGGCGTGGCGCCGGCGTCGGGTTGCGTTCAGGGGACATGGTCATCTCCGCAGGCGGCCGCTGGAAACCAGCGGCCGCCTTGGCTCAGGGTTGCTTGGGCACCAGCCCCGACCCCAGGTCGGCACCGGTGACGGGGTCGGCCATGGGGTCCGAGCGGGTGCGATCCTGCATCTGCTGGAGCAGTTCGCTGTCCTCCTCCGACAGCTGCACCGTGGCGCTGCCATCGCCGCCGTCCACGGCAGGTTCCGGCGACTCGATGTACTCCCAGTCGTCGCCTTCGTTCCATGGCCCTCGCGTGTCGCCCTCCCCCTGCGACAGGTTGAAGTAGCGGTTGGTGAACTCCGCCATCCCCGGCAACTTGCCCTGCGGGAAGTTCGGCTGGATGGCATGCAGCGCCTTCTCGAAGGACTGCTGGTGAGCCAGCTCGCGGGTCATCAGGAAGGTCAGCGCATCCTTGATGCCGGGGTCGTCGGTGACGTTGATCAGGCGCTCGTAGATCATCTTCGCCCGCGCCTCGGCGGCGATGTTCGAGCGCAGGTCCGCCGTGGGCTCGCCGATGGTGTCGATGTACGCCGCCGTCCAGGGCACGCCGCCGGAATTCACCAGCGCCGGCCCGCCGCCATAGAGGATCGAGGTGATGTGCGAGTCGTTGCCGGCCCCGGTGAGGGAGCGGTACAGCTCGGCTTCCTGGTCCACGCCTTCGGCCAGGCGGCCCTTGGCGCCCTTGTTCAGCATGCCGACGATGGAGCCGATGATCTCCAGGTGGCTCAGCTCCTCCGTGGCGATGTCCATCAGCAGGTCCTTGCGACCGGGGTCGCACTCGGCCAGGCCTTGCGTGAAGTAGCGCATCGCGGCGGCGAGTTCTCCCTGCGGGCCGCCGAACTGCTCCAGCAGCAGGTTGGCAAGGCCAGGGTCGGGCGCTGCCACCCTGACCGTGTATTGCAGTCGCTTGTTGTGCACGAACATGGATGATTCCTCCAGTCGTCTTGCGGGCTTCCCTGGGTAGGCGAAACGGGGACCTTTCCTGGCGCCCGATGGGTGGAAAAATCCCGGCGACGATAGTTCATAACTTCTCGCAAACGCCCGCTGCGCTTGGCGTTGCGCTTACCTGGCCATCGGCGAGGAAAACTGAACGAGGTGATTTCGTGCCACTCACAGCAGGCACAACCCACCCGAGGAGAACCTCACCATGACAAGCAAAAAAGACAACCTGCTGGACTGGCTGCGCGACGCCCACGCCATGGAACAGCAGGCCGAGAAGATGCTCGAGGCGCAGTCCGGCCGGCTGGAGCATTACCCGCAGCTGAAAACCCGCATCGACCAGCACCTGGAGGAAACCCGCGGGCAGCAGCGCCTGATCGAAGGCTGCCTGGAGCGCCTGGGCAGCAGCCCGTCGACGCTCAAGGACCTGGGCGGCAAGCTCATGGCGTTCGGGCAGGCGGTCGGCGGCATGACGGTGAGCGACGAGGTGGTGAAAGGCGCCATGAGTGGCTACGTGTTCGAGAACATGGAAATCGCCGCCTACACCGTGCTGATCGCCGCCGCCCAGGAAGTGGGCGACAGCGCCACCGAGGCGGCGCTGAAACAGATCCTGCCGCAGGAGGTCGCCATGGCCGACTGGCTGCGCGAGCACCTGCCGGAAATCACCCGCGCGTACCTGGCGCGCGACCACGTCGACGCGGACGAGGCCAAGCGATGAATTCACGCCTGTTCACGGCGTGCTGTGGCCCCGCGAAGAAGCCGGCGCCCCTGCTCAAGACCTGCACCTTCGCGGTCCTGCACTTCTCCATCGCCTTCTGCGTCGCCTACCTGCTCACCGGCTCAGCGCTGACCGGCGGATTGATCGCCCTGGTCGAGCCGGCCTGCAATACCGTCGCGTTCTACTTCCATGAGCGCGTCTGGAGCCGCTTCGGCGTGACGCCGGAGCAGGAGGTGGGCCTGGGGCACGGCAATCTGCTGTCCGGTGACGACCCGCACGACGAGTCCGCCTGATGCCTACATCATCACCACGGGGCCTGCGGGCCCCGCCTTTCCCTGCGGCCCAGCGCTGGCGTTTCAGTGATAGCCGCTGTCGACCGTGGTCTTGCCGCGGAACACGTAGTAGCTCCAGGCGGTGTAGCCGAGGATGAAGGGGATGATGAACAGCGCGCCCACCAGCATGAAGCCCTGGCTCTGCGGCGGCGCGGAGGCCTCCCAGAGAGTCACCGAGGGCGGCACGATGTGCGGCCAGAGGCTGATGCCCAGGCCCGCATAGCCGAGGAAGATCAGCGCCAGGGTGAGCACGAAGGGCCGCGCGTTGTCGTCGTTGGCCACCGAGCGCAGCAGCCGCCAGAAGCACAGCAGCACGAGCACCGGCACGGGCGACAGCCAGAACACGTTCGGCACGCTGAACCAGCGCGCGGCGATGGCCGGGTGGGTCAGCGGCGTCCACAGGCTGACGATGCCGATCACTGCCAGCAGCACCAGCGCCAGCGGCCGCGCCAGGTCGTGCATGCGCGCCTGCAGCGGGCCTTCGGTCTTGAGGATCAGCCAGGTGCAGCCGAGCAAGGCATAGGCGATCACCAGCCCCGCGCCACAGAACAGCGGGAAGGCGGCCAGCCACTCGAACGAGCCGCCGGCGAAACGGCCGTCGCGCACTTCCAGGCCATCGATGAAGGTGCCCAGCACCACGCCCTGGCAGAAGGTCGCCACCACCGAGCCGACGATGAAGGACAGGTCCCACAGGTGTCGCTTCTGCGCCCGCGCCTTGAAGCGGAACTCGAACGCCACCCCACGGAAGACCAGGCCCACCAGCATGATGATCAGCGGCAGGTAGAGCGCCGGCAGCACCACCGAATAGGCCAGCGGAAAGGCGCCGAACAGCCCAGCGCCACCCAGCACCAGCCAGGTCTCGTTACCATCCCACACCGGCGCGACGGTGTTCATCATCACGTCGCGGTCGGCGGTGTCGGGGAAGAACGGATAGAGGATGCCGATCCCCAGGTCGAAGCCGTCCATCACCACGTACATCATCACGCTGAAGATGATGATCACGGCCCAGATCAGCGGAAGGTCGATGCCCATGGTTCAGCTCCCCCTGTTGTCGGTTGAGGTGTCGTTGTCCGGATCGCCCGCCGCCGACAGCGGCCGCGCGGCCGTGCTCTGCTGGCCCGCGCCGCCCTGGGCCGGCGCCCTGCCCTCGGCGGTCTGCGGGCCCTTGCGCACCAGGCGCAGCAGGTAGGCGAAGCCCACGCCGAACACGGTGAAGTACACCACCACGAACAACAGCAATGTAAGAGTGAGCTGCGCCGCGCCGTGTGGCGCAACCGCGTCGCGGGTACGCATCAGCCCATAGACGACCCAGGGCTGGCGGCCCATCTCCGTGGTCACCCAGCCCGCCAGCAGCGCCACCAGGCCGGACGGCCCCATCCACAGCACCAGGTGCAGGAACGGCCGGCTGTCGTACAACCGCCCGCGCCAGCGCAGCCAGAGGCTGCACAGGCCGACGACGATCATCAGCAGGCCCAGCCCGACCATCAGGCGGAAGGTCCAGAAGATCACCGTGGAGTTGGGCCGGTCCTGCGCGGCGAACTCCTTCAGCGCCGGGATCGCCTCGGTGGTGCTGTGCCGCAGGATCAGGCTGCCCAGCACCGGCACCTCCACCTTGAAGCGGGTCTCCTCGCGCTGCATGTCGGGCCAGCCCACCAGGATCAGCGGCGTCGGCCCGCCCTCGGCGTTGTCCCAGTGCCCTTCGATGGCGGCGATCTTCGCGGGCTGGTGCTGCAGCGTGTTCAGGCCATGGGCATCGCCCACCAGCAGTTGCACCGGTGCCACCAGCAGCGCCATCCACATCGCCATGGAGAACATCGTGCGCACCGCCGGCGTGTTGCGGCCGCGCAGCAGGTGCCAGGCGCCGGAGGCGCCGACGAAGAACGCCGTGGCGAGGAACGCCGCGATGCTCATGTGCACCAGGCGGTAGGGAAACGACGGATTGAAGATCACCGCCAGCCAGTCGGCCGGGATCACCCGGCCATCGACGATCTCGTGGCCCTGCGGCGTGTGCATCCAGCTGTTGGAGGCAAGGATCCAGAAGGTCGACACCAGCGTGCCGATAGCCACCATCAGCGTGGCGAAGAAGTGCAGCCCCGGCCCGACCTTGTGCCAGCCGAACAGCATCACGCCGAGAAAACCCGCCTCGAGGAAGAACGCGGTGAGCACCTCGTAGGTCAGCAGCGGCCCGGTGATACTCCCGGCGAAGGCGGAGAAACCGCTCCAGTTGGTACCGAACTGGTAGGCCATCACCAGCCCCGAGACCACGCCCATGCCGAAGTTCACCGCGAAGATCTTCGACCAGAAGTGATAGAGGTCGCGGTAGACCTCCTCCTTGCGGCGCAGCCACAGGCCTTCGAGCACGGCAAGGTAGCTGGCCAGGCCGATGGTGATCGCCGGGAAGAGGATGTGAAAGGACACGGTGAAGGCGAACTGCAGCCGCGCCAGGTCCAGCGTTTCCAGATTCATCGCGCGCCTCATCGATGACAGGCAGGTTGCTGGCCGGCAGGTCCACCGGCCAGGCCGTATTCCGCTAAGAATCAGGGCCCGGGCAAATGTTCAGGCGAAATGACGACGGGTTGCCCGCCGCGTCCTCAATTGAGCCGTGACCTTCGCCGCTCCTGCTGGTAGAGCACCACCACCTGGCGGGCGAACTCCAGCGGGTCGATGTCCGTCCGCTGCGCTGACTCGCACAGCTCCGCCCAGCCTTTGCGCTGGCGGTGCAGATGCCGTTCAGCGGGAGTCGATCCCAGCGGGATGGTGCGTTCGATTTCCTGGGCCAGCGCCGGCACCAGCAAGAGAAAGGCAGCGACTGCTGCTTCCTTCAGCTCTTTGTCCGAGTCGTTCACGGCTAACCTCGATGGCTTGCTCACCTCACAGTCATGCCCTGAGCAGAACGGCCAGCAGGCCGCCTATCGAGTGGGCAGAAACAACATAGTCCAGTTTCCCGCCGCTGCTCCAGCCCCGCTGCCAGGGCGCGCCGGGACGGCCGGCGGCGCATTCGTCCTGAACGAATCGGCGCGCCCGGCAGTCCGAAACGCAGGAATCCCGCCACGGAATGCCGGCCATGCGATCACATCCCCTTCTGCTCGCCACGCTGCTGCCGACACTGCTCGCCAGCCCCCTCGCCAGCGCCGAGGAACCCCTGCGCCTGGCATCGCTCAAGCGCTGCGGCGACCTGCTGGATGCACAGCAGCAGGACTGGTGCCTGACGGTGCGCGGCCTCGGCGCGGCCCTGCCGCGCGTCCTGCTCGACGGCCGCCCGCTGGCGGACCAGGACATCCGCCGCGACGCCGACCAGCTGCGCATCCGCCTGAACAGCGCCCGGCAGCGCAGCGGCCCGCTCTGGCTGGAAGATGGCGCCCGCGCGAGCAACGCCGCCTGGCTGACCCTGCGCAACAGCCACGTGCTGGCGGCGGGCCCGGACGAGGTGGCGAAGAACCAGGACGGCCTGACCACCTACGTGGAACTGGTCAGCCTGCTGATCGAGGAAAACCACGACGGCCTGCGCGAAGCGCAGCGGCTGGCGCACAAGTATGGCGCCGAGGTAGTGGGCAGCATCGCCCCCTTGAATCTCTACCAGCTGCGCTTGCCGGCCAAGGACCTGGTGCAGCGCGACGCCCTCGTCCTGCGCCTGGGCAGCGAAACCAGCGTGGACGCCGTGGTGGTCGAGGAGTCGGCGGCGCAAAGGAGCGAGGAAGCGCCGGCCCGCCGCGAGCCGGAAAAACCCGCCCAGGACTCCGATGAATGGGCCGCCAACCGTTTCCTCGACGCGGTGAACTACTACCAGCGACGCATCCCCGCCAGCCAGGCGCCGATTCGCCCGCAACCGGTGCGCATCGGCCTGATCGAGCGTGACGTCGACTTCGACACGGCAGACTTCGCCGGCTTCTCCGGTGCCTGCGCGCCACCCCGCGTCTGCGTCTACGCCCGCGACGCCGAACGGCCCGACCAGCACGGCACCACCGTGGCCGGCATTCTCGCCGCGGGCTGGGACGATGGCGGCAACACCGGCTTCCTGCGGGCGCTGGAGCGGGCCGGCGGCGGCTTCGAGGTCATCGTCGAGCGCAACTCCGACGCCGGTATCACCGCCAATATCGCCGCCTCGGTGAACCTGGTGGAAGACGGCGTGCGGGTGCTGAACTGGAGCTGGGGCATCCACCGGGTCGGCGCCCGGAACGTCGAGGGCGACGAGGTGGATTCGCTGCTGCGCTCGGGCATCGCCATGGGCGGCTACGAAGAGTTGCTGGAAGAGTTCTTCCTCTGGCTGCGCCAAGAGCACCCCGACGTGGTGGTGGTGAATTCGGCGGGCAATGGCTCGTCCTTTTCCGGCACCGACGAATACCGCCTGCCCTCCTCCTTCATCACCGAACAGCTGATCGTCGTCGGCGGCCACCAGCGCAGCCAGCAGGCCGGCCTGGCGGTGGACGACCCGGGTTTCGCCGTCAAGCGACGCTCGTCGAACATCGACATGCGGGTCGACATCACCGCGTCGGCCTGTACCCATGCGTCGGTGCGCGAGCCCGGCGCCGCGGGCGCGGTGCATTGCGGCACCTCCTACGCCACGCCGATGGTCGCCGGGCTGCTGGCGGCGATGCTGTCGATCAACCCGCAACTGCAGCCCGAGCAGTTGCGCATGCTGCTGCGCCGCAGCGCCCTGAGCATCGGCGACAACTACGACTTCGAACCGACAGACGCCGAGGACCTCACCGCGCCCATCCTGCCGTCGGAGCGCAACTACCGGCTCGATGACCGGGACGTTGGCCGCTCCGCCCGACTGGACATGCAGAGGGCCCTGGAACTGGCGGTACAGAGCCGCGAACGGGTGCGCTGAGGCGGGGCACGGCAGGCAGCGGCATCCATTCGTAACCTGCCGCTGCCTGGCCGCGCGGAGCGAACTACGCTGAACATCCTTGAAACGGTCCGCCCGCACCTGCTGGCACGATGAGATCGCAAGGACATCAGCATGCCCAAGACTAATCTGGAGGCCCCGCCCCGCGTGGACTTCCGCCTTCCCGGCGACACCGGCGCCAGTGTCCACGACAGCGAGGTACGCTTCCGGGCGCTGGTGACTACCACCAGCACGGCGGTCTACCGCATGAGCCCGGACTGGCAGGAAATGCGCGAGCTGACCGGCCAGGGGTTTCTCGAAGACACCGCGCAACCGAACCTGAACTGGATCGAGAAGTACATCGAGCCGGAGGACCGCGCCCGGGTGCTGCGCGCCATTGCAAAGCCCATAGCCGAGCGCTCTACCTTCGAGCTGGAACACCGGGTGCGCTTCTCCGATGGCAGCCTCGGCTGGACGCTGTCGCGGGCGGTGCCGATCCTCGATGCGGCCGGCAACGTCGTGGAATGGTTCGGCGCCGCCTCCGATGTCACCCAGAAGCACAACGCGGTGACACGCCTGCGCGAAAGCGAAGCAGGCTTCAAGGCCATCGCCGACACTGCGCCGCAGTTGGTCTGGGTGACCGACACAGAGGGCCGCCTAGTGTTCTTCAACCAGCGCTGGAGCGAGTACTTCGGCAGCGCCGGCGAGCCGGAAAACCTCCGGCTGTTCGCCGCCGCGTGCATCCACCCCGAGGACCTGGAAAGCACCCTGGCCGCCTTCGACCAGGCACGCAGCAGCGGCTGCGTCTTCGAGGCCGAACACCGCCTGCGCGGCCGCGATGGCAACTACCGCTGGTTCATGGCCAGGGCCAACCCCTACGTGGACGAGGAAACCGGGGACATCCTGCGCTGGTACGGCATCTCCCTGGATGTGCACGAGCGGCACAACGCCGAATCGACCCTGCGCACCTTCAACGAGCGCCTGGAGGTCAAGGTCCAGGCCAGCTCCCGCGACCTGCAGGCGGCCGAGGCGCAGGTCCGGCAGATGCAGAAGCTCGAGGCCATCGGCCAACTGACCGGGGGCGTCGCCCACGATTTCAACAACCTGCTGACGATCATCCGCAACTCGGCGGAACTCCTGCGGCGCAAGGCATTGCCCGCCGACAAGCAGCAGCGCTACCTCGATGCCATCCTCGACACCGCCGATCGCGCCGCCACGCTGACCGCCCAGCTGCTCGCCTTCGCCCGCCGGCAAGCGCTCAAGCCGGCGGTGTTCGCCGTCGGCGAGCGCATCGAGCAGATCGCCGACATGCTGCGCAGGACGGTGGGCCCCAGGACTCGCATCGTGGTGCGCACGCCGCCGGGCGAGTACTTCGTCGAGGCGGACCTGAACCAGTTCGAAACCGCGCTGGTGAACCTGGTCATCAATGCTCGCGACGCCATGCACGGCGACGGCGTGGTCACCATCAGCCTCGAGGAAGCGACCACGGCGCCCTTGCAAGACGGCGGCGCCGGCAGCGTCGAGCAGGTCTGCATCGCGGTCACGGACGAAGGCCACGGCATCGCGCCGGAGGATATCGAGCGGGTCTTCGAACCCTTCTTCACCACCAAGGAAGTCGGCAAGGGCACGGGGCTCGGCCTGTCCCAGGTCTACGGCTTCGTGCGTCAGTCCGGCGGCGACGTGAGCGTGACCAGCGAACCGGGCCGGGGCAGCACCTTTCTCGTCACCCTGCCCCGGGTCGGCGCCCCGGCCACCAGCCAGGCCGACCCGGCGACGGCCCTGGTGCAACCGTCCAAGGGGCGCATCCTGGTGGTGGAAGACAATCCCCAGGTCGGCGAATTCACCGTGCGCCTGCTGGACGACATGGGCTACCAGGCGTGCCTGGCCAGCGACGCCGGCGTGGCGCTGAGCATACTGGAGGAGCGTCGCGAGCAGATCGACCTGGTGCTGTCGGACATCGTCATGCCCGGCATGACCGGCATCGAGCTGGCGCGGATCATCGGCGAGCGCTGGCCCGACCTGCCGCTGGTGCTCACCAGCGGCTACAGCCAGGCCTTCGCTGGCGAGGCCCAGCACGGCTTCGAGCTGTTGAAGAAACCCTATTCGTTCAACGAACTGCTCAGGGCCCTCGGCCGCGCCTTGAAGCGCTAACCCCGCCGCTGTGCCGTCCCCCCGTGCCCGGCAGGCGTCGACCGGGTGCGAAACAAGGAACCTCGGCTGGCCAGCGGCGCTCTCAGCATTAACCTTTCGTCGCCCAAGGTGCCCGCATGGATCTGGTCATCGCCCGCCCCGAGGGCCTGTACTGCCCGCCCGGCGATTTCTACCTCGACCCGTGGCGCCCGGTGGACCGGGCGGTGATCACCCATGCCCATGGCGACCACGCGCGCTGGGGCAATCGCCACTACCTGGCGGCGGCGCCGGGCGAAGGCATCCTGCGCTCGCGGCTGGGCCAGGACATCGACCTGCAGACCCTGCCCTATGGCGAGCGCCTGAACCACCACGGCGTGACGCTGAGCTTCCACCCCGCCGGCCACGTGCTCGGCTCGGCGCAGGTACGCCTGGAATACGGCGGCCAGGTGTGGGTCGCCTCCGGGGACTACAAGGTCGAGCCGGACGGCACCTGCGCAGCCTTCGAGCCGGTGCGCTGCCACACCTTCATCAGCGAGTCGACCTTCGGCCTGCCGATCTACCGCTGGCAACCCCAGGCGCAGCTGTTCGCCGACATCGACACCTGGTGGCGCGGCAATGCCGCCGCCGGCCGCGCCAGCGTGCTGTTCGCCTATGCCTTCGGCAAGGCCCAGCGCATCCTCCATGGCATCGACGCCAGCATCGGCCCGATCCTCGTGCACGGCGCGGTCGAGCCGTTGAACCAGGTCTACCGCGCCGCTGGGGTGCGCATCCCGCCCACGGCGTTCGCCACGGAGATCGCGCGCAACGATCCGCGGCTGCGCCAGGCACTGATCCTCGCACCGCCCTCGGCCGGCGGCAGCACCTGGATGCGCCGCTTCGGCGACTACAGCGACGCCTTCGCCAGCGGCTGGATGCTGCTGCGCGGGGCACGCCGGCGGCGCGGCGTCGACCGCGGCTTCGTGCTCTCCGACCACGCCGACTGGCCGGGCCTGCTGTGGGCCATCGAGCAGAGCGGCGCCGAGCGGGTGATGGTCACCCACGGCCAGGTCAACGTGCTGGTCCGCTACCTGGCCGAGAAGGGCCTCAACGCCCGCGCCTTCCAGACCGAATACGGCGAAGAGGACGACACCCTGGAGCAGGCCGCGCCATGAAAGCCTTCGCCGAACTCTACGCCCGGCTCGATGCCACGACCTCCAGCAACGCCAAGCTGGCCGCCCTGCAGGACTATTTCGCCAGCGCCCCGCCGCAGGACGCCGCCTGGGCCGCGTACTTCCTCGCCGGCGGCCGGCCCCGGCAGGTGGTGCCGACGCGCCTGCTGCGCGAACTGGCGACGCGCCTGTCGGGCCTGCCGGACTGGCTCTTCGAGGAGAGCTACCAGGCCGTGGGCGACCTGGCGGAAACCATCTCGCTGCTGTTGCCCGAATCCACCCAGGCCTCCGAAGAAGGCCTGGACTGGTGGCTGGAGCAACTGCTGCCGCTGCGTGGCCTGCCGCCGGAGGAACTGGCCGAACGCCTGCAACTCCTGTGGGCGCGCCTGGACCGGCAGAGCCTGATGGTCAGCATCAAGCTGCTCACCGGCGCGTTCCGCGTCGGCGTCTCCAAGCTGCTGGTGACCCGCGCCCTCGCCGCGCTGGCGGGCGTCGAAGCCAAGCGCGTGGCGCAGCGCATGGTCGGCTACACCGACCTGTCGCACCGGCCCACGGCGCAACGCTACCTGGCGCTGATCGCCGCCGAGTCCGGCGAGGAGCACGCGCAACGCGGCGGCCAGCCCTACCCGTTCTTCCTCGCCCATCCGCTGCAGGAGCCGGTGGAGCGCTTCGACGCGCTGCTCGGCCCGGCGCAGGACTGGCTGGTGGAATGGAAGTGGGACGGCATCCGCGCCCAACTGGTCAAGCGCGACGGCCGCGCCTGGCTCTGGTCCCGCGGCGAGGAGCTGATCACCGAGCGCTTCCCCGAACTGGACGCGCTGGCCGCCGCTCTGCCCGACGGCACCGTGCTCGATGGCGAGCTGGTGGTGTGGAAGGAACCCGCCCCAGGCAGCGGCTCGACCTTCGGCATCCAGCCCTTCGCCCTGCTGCAGCAACGCATCGGCCGCAAGACCCTGAGCAGGAAACTGCTGGACGAGGTCCCCGCCGCCCTGCTGGCCTACGACCTGCTGGAGTGGCGCGGCGAGGACTGGCGCAGTCGCCCCCAGGATGAGCGCCGCGCGCGCCTGGAGCAGCTGGTGGCGGAGGTCGGCGACAGCCACCTGCACCTGTCCCCGCGACTGGACGGCGCCGACTGGCAGGACCTCGCCCGCCAGCGCGAGGCGTCGCGGCAGCTGGGGGTCGAGGGCATGATGCTCAAGCGCCGCGACTCCCTCTACGGCGTAGGCCGCACCCGCGACCTGGGCCTGTGGTGGAAGTGGAAGATCGACCCGTTCAGCGTCGACGCCGTGCTAATCTACGCCCAGCGCGGCCATGGCCGCCGCGCCAGCCTCTACAGCGACTACACCTTCGCCGTGTGGGACGACTCCGCACCCGGCGAGCGCGTCCTGGTGCCCTTCGCCAAGGCCTATTCCGGGCTGACCGACGAGGAGATGCGCAAGGTCGACGCGATCATCCGCAAGACCACGGTGGAGAAGTTCGGCCCGGTGCGCAGCGTCACCCCCACGCTGGTGTTCGAGCTGGGCTTCGAAGGCATCTCCCTGTCGAAGCGCCACAAGAGCGGCGTCGCGGTGCGCTTCCCGCGGATGCTGCGCTGGCGCACCGACAAGTCGGTGGAGGACGCCGACACCCTGGCCACCCTGCAGGGGCTGCTCTGATGGCGCCGCGCCCGTCGGCCCAGTGGTTCGCCGCGCGCGGCTGGAAGCCCTTCGCTTTCCAGAAGGAGGTCTGGCGCGCCGTCGCGGCCGGCGAGTCGGGGCTGCTGCATGCCTCCACCGGCGCCGGCAAGACCTATGCGGTGTGGTTCGCCGCGCTGGACCGCTTCGCCCAGGCGGCGCCGGCCGGCGGAGCAACCCGGTCGCGCAAGCCCGCCGTGGCGCCGCTGACGCTGCTGTGGATCACCCCCATGCGCGCGCTGGCCGCCGACACCGCCCGTGCCCTGCAAGCGCCCCTGGACGACCTGGCAATCGACTGGAGCGTCGGCGTGCGCACCGGCGACACCGACAGCGCCGCCCGCGCCCGCCAGGATCGCCGCCTGCCCAGTGCACTGATCACCACGCCCGAGAGCCTGACCCTGCTGCTGACCCGCGCCGACGCACACGAAGCCTTCGCCCACCTGCGCCTGCTGGTGGTGGACGAATGGCACGAACTGCTGGGCAACAAGCGCGGCGTGCAGCTGCAGCTCGCCCTCGCCCGCCTGCGCCGCTGGCGGCCGGAACTGCAGGTGTGGGGGCTGTCCGCCACCCTCGGCAACCTGGCCCACGCCCGCGAGGTGCTGATGCCCAGCGGGCGCCTGGTGCAAGGCAAGACCGCCAAGGACCTGCGCATCGACACGCTGCTGCCGCCGGGCATCGAGCGCTTCCCCTGGGCCGGGCACCTGGGCCTGCGCATGCTGCCGCAGGTGGTCGACGAGCTGGACGGCAGCGCCACCACGCTGGTGTTCACCAACACCCGCTCCCAGGCGGAAACCTGGTACCAGGCGTTGCTGGACGCGCGCCCCGACTGGGCCGGGCTGCTCGCCCTGCACCACGGCTCGCTGTCGCGGGAGGTGCGCGACTGGGTCGAACTGGCGCTCAAGCAGGGCCAGCTCAAGGCGGTGGTGTGCACCTCCAGCCTGGACCTGGGCGTGGACTTCCTGCCGGTGGAGCGCGTGCTGCAGATCGGCTCGGCCAAGGGCGTGGCGCGCCTGATGCAGCGCGCCGGGCGCTCCGGCCACGCGCCGGGGCGCGCCTCGCGGGCGACCCTGGTGCCGACCCACAGCCTGGAGCTGCTGGAGGCCGCCGCCGCCCGCGCGGCGGTGGCCGAGGGCAAGGTCGAGGCGCGGCTGGCCCCGGAGCGCCCGCTCGACGTGCTGGTCCAGCACCTGGTGAGCATGGCCCTGGGCGGCGGCTTCCACGCCGAGGCGATGCTCGCCGAGGTGCGCAGCGCCTGGTCCTACCGCGCGCTGAGCGACGGCGAATGGCAATGGGCGCTGGCCTTCATCCGCCACGGCGGCCATTCGCTCACCGCCTACCCCGACTATCGCCGCGCCGAGCCCGACGCCGACGGCCTCTGGCAGGTGCCCGATGCGCGCCTGGCGCGGCGCCACCGCATGAGCATCGGCACCATCGTCAGCGACGCCAGCCTGACGGTGCGCTTCTGGGGCAAGGCCGGCGGCGGCTCGCTGGGCAGCATCGAGGAAGGCTTCATCGCCCGCCTGCGCCCCGGCGACACCTTCCTCTTCGCCGGCCGCACGCTGGAGCTGGTGGAGGTGGACAACATGACCGTCTACGTGCGCCGCGCCACCGGCCGCAAGGCCGCCATCCCGCGCTGGAACGGCGGGCGCATGCCGCTCTCCGGCGAGCTGGCCGATGCCATGCTGGAGCAACTCGACGCGGCGGACCAGGGCCGCTACGCCAGCGCCGAGATGCGCCTGCTGCGGCCGCTGCTCGACACCCAGAAGGCCTGGTCGGCGCTGCCAGGCAAAGCCACCTTGCTGGCCGAAACCCTGAAGTCCCGCGAAGGCTGGCACCTGTTCCTCTACCCGTTCGCGGGGCGCTCGGTGCACCTGGGGCTGGCCAGCCTGCTCGCCTGGCGGCTGGCGCGCGACACGCCGCTGAGCTTCTCCCTCGCGGTCAACGACTACGGCCTGGAGCTGCTGTGCGCCAGCCCGGTGGATTTCGCCAGCGCCCTGACCCCGGCGCTGTTCGACAGCACGGACCTGCTGCCGGAGGTGCTCGCCAGCCTGAATGCCGGCGAGCTGGCGCGGCGGCGCTTCCGCGAGATCGCGCGGATCGCCGGGCTGGTGTTCACCGGCTACCCGGGAGCGCCGAAAAGCGCGCGCCAGTTGCAGGCCTCCAGCGGCCTGTTCTTCGAGGTGTTCAAGCAGTACGACCCGGACAACCTGCTGCTGGTGCAGGCCCAGCAGGAAGTGCTGCGCCAGGAACTGGACGTGCAGCGCCTGCAACAGACCCTGCAGCGCATGCAGTCGCTGCGCCTGGATCTGCATGCCGTCAGGCGCGCCACGCCGTTCGCCTTCCCGTTGCTGGTCGAGCGCTTCCGCGAAAGCCTGAGCTCGGAGAAGCTCGCCGACCGCATCCGCCGGATGGTCGCCGACCTCGAACAGGCCGCCGGTCCCGGTGCCTATGTCGGCGACCCGAGCGTGCCGCTGAGCGTGGACAACGAGCACCGCCCGCCCCGGCCGCGCCGGCCCCGGCTCACCAAGGATGGCCGGCCGCGGCCACCCCGGCAGCGGCCTGAGCGATGAGCACGCTGCATTCGTCCTCCCGGGCCGTGCAGGTCGCCGGCCACGAGCTCTGGCTGCTGGCGGAAAAGGCGATCTGGTGGCCGCAGCAGCAGGTGCTGATGGTCGCCGACATCCATTTCGGCAAGGCGGCCAGCTACCGCGCACTGGGCCAGCCGGTACCCGGTGGCACCACCGCTGGCAACCTGCAGCGACTGGACGCCCTGCTGGCGCGCCTGCCGTGCCGGCGGCTGATCTTCCTCGGCGACTTCCTGCACAGCCGCGAGGGGCGCACCGAGCGCACCCTCGCCAGCCTGACCGAGTGGCGCAGCCGGCATCCGTCGCTGGCCATCACGCTGGTGCGCGGCAACCACGACCGGCACGCGGGCGACCCGCCCGGAGAGCTGGCCATCGAGGTGGTGGCGGAGCCGCTGCTGCTGGGCCCCTTCGCACTGCAACACGAGCCCGCCCGCTGCCCCGGCCATCATGTGCTGGCCGGGCACCTGCACCCGGCATTCGTCCTGCGCGGGCGCGGCCGGCAACAGGTGCGCCTGCCCTGCTTCGTGATCGGCGACGGGCTGAGCCTGCTGCCCTCCTTCGGCCACTTCACCGGCGCGATGACCTGGCAGCCTGACGCCGACCAGCGGATTTTCGTGGTGGGCGACGGCGGCGTCTGGGAGGTGCCGGGCCCGCCGAACGAGCGATGAAGCAAGCACCTTCGTGCAAATAATCTGAACTTCGGCGTTTTCCCATGAGTCGGTTCCGCGATGCCGTTTCGCCATTTCACCCACAGGACGCCCGCACATGACCGACACTTCGCTTGCAGAACTCTTCAAACACAACGAACAACAGCTCCTCGCCCAGTGGCTGGAAGCGCAGCGCGCCGTAGGGCTGCGGCTGGACCTGATCGACGAGCGCACGGTGCAGCAGAACTCCCAGGAACTGCTCAAGACCTTCACCATGGCGCTGGCCCAGGGCGCGCGGGACTTCGACTCGCCGGCCTGGAAGCCGCTGAAATCCCAGCTCGAACGCCTGTCCCTGGCCCAGGCGCGGCAGGGCTTCAGCCCGTCGGAGACGGCGACCTTCATCTTCTCCCTGAAGGAGCCGCTGTTCACCCTGCTGCAGCAGCAGCAGCCCGATACGTCCATCGAGGCGGTGTGGCAGATCAGCAAGCTGATCGACCAGCTCGGCCTGTTCAGCCTGGAATATTTCATGACCGGCCGCGAGGCGGTGATCCGCGAACAGCAGGAAAGCCTGCTGGAGCTGTCCACGCCGGTGGTGGAACTCTGGGACGGGGTGCTGGCGGTGCCGCTGATCGGCGCGCTGGACAGCAACCGCACGCAGATCGTCATGGAGTCGCTGCTGCAGAAGATCGTCGAGACCGAGTCGGACCTGGCGATCATCGACATCACCGGCGTGCCGACCGTGGACACCATGGTCGCCCAGCACCTGCTCAAGACCATCACCGCCGCCAAGCTGATGGGCGCGCGTTGCATCATCAGCGGCATCCGCCCGCAGATCGCGGCGACCATCGTGCACCTGGGCGTGGAGCTCGGCGACGTGGTGACCAAGGCCTCCCTGGCGGATGCGTTCAAGCTGGCGCTCAAGCAACTGGGCGTGCGCATGGTCAGCCCGGCCAAGGCCCACTGAGGACACCCCGATGGTAGATCGTATTCCGATCCTCAAGATGGGCCGCTACCTGCTGCTGAGCATCCAGGTGGACATGCATGACCAGCTGGCCATGGACCTGCAGGAAGACCTCACCGAGCAGATCGTCCGGCACAAGGCGCGCGGCGTGCTCATCGACATTTCGGCGCTGGAAATCGTCGACTCCTTCATCGGCCGGATGCTCTCGCATATCGCCAACGTGTCGCGGATTCTCGATGCCAAGGTGATCGTGGTGGGCATGCAGCCGGCGGTGGCCATCACCCTGGTGGAGCTGGGCCTCTCCCTGGAAGGCATCGCCACGGCGCTGAACATCGAGAAAGGCATGCGCTGGCTGGAAAACAGCCTGGATGAAGAGGACGACGACGGGGGGCCGGAGAGTGACGACGACACAAACGCTCCCTCTGAAACAGGAAACTGACATCGTGGTCATCCGCCAGAAGGTCCGCCAGGCGGCCGAGCAGATACGGCTGGGGCTGGTCTCGCAGACCAAGATCGTCACTGCCGCCAGCGAGATCGCGCGTAACGCCCTGCTCTACGGCGGCGGCGGGCAATGCGTCGTGGAAATCACCCAGCGCGACGGCCGCGCGGCGGTCCGCCTGGTGATCAGCGACCAGGGGCCGGGCATCGCCAACATCGAACAGGCGCTGGTGGACGGCTACACCACGGGCAACGGCCTGGGCCTGGGGCTCAGCGGGTCGCGCCGGCTGGTGGATCAGTTCGCCATCCAGAGCGAACCAGGGACAGGTACGACCATCGAACTATGGAAGTGGAAATGAACGACGCGGCGCTACAGTTCAATCTCGCGGTATCGCACAGCGCGCATGTCGACGCCGCGCGCCGCGCGGCGGTCAACCTGGCGCGCGACGCCGGCGTCGGCCAGGCGCTGCTCGACCGCCTGACCCTGGTGGTGCAGGAGATGGCGCGCAACCTGGTGTTGCACGCCAGCGGCGGGGAGATGCTCTATTTCCAGGACGACGACCACCTGCAACTGCTCGCCGTGGACCGCGGGCCGGGCATGCAGGACGTGGCGCGCTGCCTGAGCGACAGCTTCTCCACCGCCGGCACCATGGGCGCCGGCCTTGGCGCGATCCGGCGGCAGGCCGACACCTTCGACCTCTATTCGGTGCCCGGCCAGGGCACGGTGCTATTCGCCGGCTTCGACCTGCACGAGCGCAACGACCCGCTGCAGGTCGCCGGCATCAGCACGCCCTACCCCGGCGAAGAAAGCTGCGGCGACGCCTGGGCGCGCAAGGGCAACCGCCTGATGGTCTGCGACGGCCTGGGCCATGGCCACGCCGCCAGCCTGGTCGCGACGCGGGCGCGGGAGATATTCCTGCAACATGATCTGAACCTGCCGCAGGAAACACTGCTCGAACGTATGCACCATGCTCTGGCTTCCACCCGTGGCGGCGCCGTGGCGCTGGCCGAAGTCCTGCCGCAACAGGCGGAGGTGCGCTTCTGCGCCATGGGCAACATCCTCGGCGTGCTCGATGACGGACGCAGCCGCAGCATGGTGTCGGGCAACGGCACGGTGGGGTACCGGATCGGCCGGATCAAGAGCTTCAGCTACCCCTGGTCGCCGTCCACCGTGCTGCTGATGGCCTCCGATGGCATCGGCACGCGTTTCAACCTGAGCGCCTATCCGGGCCTGGCCTCCCGCCATCCCGCGGTGATCGCGGGCGTTCTGCAGCGCGACTTCCGTCGGCACAACGACGACGCAACCCTGGTGGTGCTCAAACATGCCTGACCACTTTCGCATCGCCACCGTCCGCATCCGCGAGGAAATCGACGTGGTGACCTGTCGCCAGAGCGCGCGGCAGATCGCCAGCTGGCTGGAGCTGCCGCACCTCGAGCAGATCCGCTTCGCCACCGCCGTGTCCGAACTGGCGCGCAACACCTACCAGTACGCCGGCGAAGGGCTCTTTCATTTCGACATCAGCAGCAACGCCCAGGGCCTGCTGGAGCGCCTGTGCCTGGAAGCCCTGGACAACGGGCCGGGCATCGCCGACATCGAGCGCATCCTCGACGGCAGCTATGTCTCCCACACTGGCATGGGCCTGGGGCTGCGCGGCGCCCGGCGGCTGATGGACGAGTTCGACCTGCGCACCGGCGCCGAGGGCACGCGCATCCGCGCCTGCAAGTACATTACCGGCGCCCGCGCCACGCCCACCCCGGCGCGCATCCAGAGCATCCGCCAGCAACTGCAGCACAGCGGCGCCGCCGACCCCTTCGTCGAGCTGCAACTGAGCGGCAGCGAACTGCTGCTCACCGCCGGCGAACTGCAGGACAAGCAGCGGGAGCTCGAAGCCATCAACCTCGAACTGGAGAACACCAACAAGGGCGTGGTGGCGCTCTATTCGGAGCTGGAGAAGGCCAACGAGGAAGTGCGCGAGGCGAGCGCCTCCAAGAGCCGCTTCTTCGCCAACATGACCCACGAGATCCGCACGCCGATCAATATCGTCGAGAACATCAGCAAGCTGCTGCTCAACGGCCACGACGGCCCGCTCAACCCCGAGCAGCAGCGCCAGGTGGGCTTCATCAGCGAGGCCGCCGCCGAACTGTCGGGGCTGGTCAATGAACTGCTCGACCTGTCCAAGGCCGAGTCCGGCCGCAGCGAGATCTCGCCCTCGCACTTCACCCTGGCCGAGTTCACCGAGCAACTGCGCCAGTGCGCCGGCGCCATCGCGCTGCGTTACCCGCAGTTGCAGTGGCAGGTCGCGGCGCCCGCCAGCGACGTCGCCCTGCAGACCGACCGGCACCTGCTGTTCCAGGTGATGCGCAACCTGATCGACAACGCCTTCAAGTACACGCCGCAGGGGCGCGTCAGCGTGCGCACCTACCTGCCCGACGACGAGACGGTCGAGTTCCTCGTCGAGGACACCGGCATCGGCATCGCCCCGGAAAACCAGGGCAAGGTCTTCGAGGAATTCCTGCGCATCCGCAACCCGGAACTTGCCAAGGTACAGGGCACCGGCCTGGGCCTGCCGCTGGCGCAACGCCTGGCGAGCCTGCTGCACGGCTCCATCAGCCTGGACAGCAGCCGCGGCCGCGGCAGCCGCTTCCTGCTACGCCTGCGCCGCCGGCACGACGAGGCGACCGCCAGCGATGCACCGCTGGACCTGAGCGGCATCAACGTGCTGGTGGTGGATGACAGCGAGGCGGACCGCTACCTGCTGAACAAACTGCTGAGCCCCTACCAGGCCTCGGTCCACGAGGCGCGCAACGGCGCCGCCAGCATCGAGATGCTCTACGAGGTGCGCCCCGACCTGATCTTCCTCGACCTGGACCTGCCGGACATCGCCGGCGAGGACCTGCTCGACAACATGGACTGGGGCCTGCACGCCCGCGTGGTGATCAACACCGCCAAGCCTTTGGACGACGCCGCCCGCCAGCACCTGGCGCGCCATTCGCGGGCCATCGTGCAGAAGTCGGCGACCGATTATGGCGAACAGGTCCTGCGCGAGGTGTCGCGCCTGATGGAGGAGCACCACCATGGGCGCTAAGAAGGTCCTGGTCATCGACGACCTCGAAGCCAACCGCTACATCCTGCGCAAGATCGTCGCCGGCGGATCGCAATACGAAGTGCTGGAAGCGGCCACCGGCGCCGAAGGCCTGGAGCTGATCCTGCAGGGCGTGGACGTGGTCATCCTGGACATCAACCTGCCGGACATGACCGGCTTCGAGCTGATCCAGCGGGCCGAGAAACGCCTGGGGCCCAAACGCCTGCCGGCGATCATCAACATCTCGGCGACCTTCGTCAGCGGCAAGGACAAGGCCACCGGCCTGAACGTCGGCGCCCGCGCCTACCTGACCCACCCGATCAACCCCGACGAGCTGATCGCCACCATCGGCAGCCTGCTCAAGAGCAGCACCCGGCTGCAGCGGGTCGAACGTCAGCGCGACTGGGCCGAGGCGCGTACCGAGCAGATCAGCACCGAGAAGATCATGCTCGAGCGCTTCATGCGCTCCTTCAGCCACGACCTGCGCTCGCCGCTCGCCGCCGCCACCATGGCCACCGGGCTGATGCTGCGCAGCCCCACCCGGCGCACCGACGAATTGCTGAAGATCGTCGAGGACAACCTGCGCCGCGTCGACAACATGGTCGCCAACCTGCTGGACATCTCCCATGTCAGCGTCGGCGGCGGCATCCAACTGCGCGGCGAGGCGACCGACCTGGGCGCCTGGATGCACGACGCCATCGCCACCCTCGGCCTGCAGGTCAGCAACCCGCTGGCGCTGCAGATCGACGGCGCGCTGGGCGAAGTGATCTGGGATACCACCGCCTTCCTGCGCATCCTCGAGAACCTGGTGGGCAACGCCGCCAAGCATGGCGCGCCGGAGCAGCCCATCTGCCTCGCGCTGTCCCGCCAGGAGCAGCACATCTGCCTGCGCGTCAGCAACACCGGCAGCTTCCCGGTGGAGGTGCTGAACAACCTCGCCACGCCCTACTTCATCTCCACCCGCAGCGACACCAAGGGCTGGGGCCTGGGGCTGCCCATCGTCAAGGCGCTGTGCGAAAGCTTCGGGGGGCAGGTGGGGTTCTGCAACGAAGGCAGCCGCGCGGTGGTCGACATCACCTTGCCGGCGCGGCTGGAATGAGGCGGCGTGCGCCGACAGCGCTGCGCCCTGAGCGGACCTTCATCAGGACCTTCAGGGAGTGCCACATGACGACCGAATGCGACCGCCGCATTGAACGAAAAACCCCGGAACAAGCCGGGGTTCTTCGTCTCATCAGCCGCGCCCTACCGCCACGCGCGACTCGCTGACCTTCAGGCGCGAACGTCGCCGACGCACCAGCAAATGCGCCGCCGAGACCACCGCCAGGCTCACCAGGCTGGCCAGCAGCTGGATGCGCAGATCATCCTGGAAGGCCATGGCCAACAGCACCCCGACGATCGAGGCGATCACCGCGTAGGACAACCCCGGGAACAACCACATGCGCAGCGTCAGGCGCTGCGGCGCTTCGCGCTCCAGCTGGCGACGCAGACGCACCTGGGCGACGGCGATGGCCAGGTAGACGAACAGCATGATCGCCCCCGACGCGTTCACCAGGAACAGGAACACCCCCTGTGGCGAGGCAATGGCGGCGGCGATGGCGATATAGCCGATCACGCTGCTGAGCAGCACTGCCATGCGCGGGACCTTGCGGCCGGTCAGTTGCGACAGCGAGGCCGGCGCATCGCCGCGCTCGCTGAGGCCGAAGAGGATGCGCGAGGACACATAGAGCCCGGAGTTGAGCGCCGAGAGCACCGCCACCAGCACCACTCCTTGCATGATCAGGGTCGCGCCCGGCACCTTCATCACTTCCATGGCCGCAACGAAGGGAGAATGCCCCGGTACGATGCTGCCCCAGGGCACGATGCAGACGATCAGCAGGATCGACGCGACGTAGAAGGCGATCACCCGGAAGATCACCGAGCGCGTCATGGCGGCGACGCTCTTGGACGGATCATCCGACTCGGCCGCGGCGATGGTGGCAATCTCCGCGCCGCCCACGGCGAAAATCACCGTCGGTACGCCGGCCAGCACCGCGCCGATGCCATAGGGCATGAAGCCGCGGTCGTTGACCAGGTTGCCCAGCAGCGTGCTGGTGCTCGGCGCCCAGCCGAACAGGTAGGCGCAGCCCAGACCGATGAAGACGATGATGGCGAACACCTTGAGCGAGGCGAACCAGTACTCGAATTCGCCGTAGGACTTCACCGACAGGCAATTGATGGCGGTCATGATCGCCAGCAGGCTGAGGCCGATGGCCCAGGCCGGCAGCGGGATCCACTGCTTGAGGATGTCGGCGCCGACCACCGCCTCCACCGCCACGACAATCACCCAGAAGTACCAGTACAACCAACCGCTGGTGAAGCCCACCCAGTTGCCCAGGCCCAGGCGGGCGTACTCGGTGAAGGAGCCGACGCCGGGAATCGCCACCGCCATCTCGCCCAGCATGCGCATCACCAGCATCACCACGATGCCGGCGGCGAGATAACTCAGGAAGGCTGCCGGGCCGATGGCGCCGATGGTGGCGCTGCTGCCGACGAACAATCCCGCGCCGATGATGCCGCCCAGCGAGATCATGGTGATGTGGCGCTGGCGCAATGCACCGCTCAGGCGGCGCTCGCGCGGGGCGTCGAGCTTCAGTGGCCGGCTCATGGGTGCACCTCCGGGTGGGTTGTATCGGCGAACAACCAGGACTCGTCAGCCGAGACAATGGTTGATGGAGTGTAGAGCGACGCTGGATACTCTGGGCGCCCACCGGTACCCGCCGAGTTCAGCAAGCGCGCTGGCGCCCTGACGGGAGCGGGCACGCGGCGATGGAGCGGCTGTTCTGTCATGTCGAATTCCTGCCATAAGGTGCGTTGTTTTTGTAATGCATGACAAGCAATACAATTCGAAGCTAACAAGCGATATATTGCTTGTCAACATGGATTGTCATGGATAAAAATGCATGACAAGTGATGTTTTTATCCTGTTAACTGCAGGATAAGTACAAGGAACCCCTCAGGCCATGAGCCCATTCGAAACCCTTCTGACTGCCCTCAAGACCGACGCCCTGCTGCAGCGCGACGGCGCCGAGACGCTCTATGCGCAGCTGGCCGGCGCCCTGACCGAGGCGATCCGCAGCGGCGCCCTGCAGCCGGGTGAGCGGTTGCCGCCGCACCGCGAACTGGCCAGCGAGCTGGGCATCAACATCACCACCGTGACCCGCGCCATGGCTGTGCTGCAGGAGCAGGGGCTGATCGAAAGCCGCCCGGGCCGTGGCACCCAGGTCGCCCATCCGCGCCAGCCCGCGGTGCAGTTCCAGTCCGCGCCCAGCGATGCGCCGGGGTTGATCGACCTGAGCGTCAACCGCCCCGCCACCGACGCCTACAACAAGGCGCTGGTCGCCCTGCTGCCGCGTCTTGGCAACGACCCACGCTTCAACGGCATGAAGGACTATCACCCTTCCGAGGGCATGCCCTGGGCGCGCGAGGCGGCAGCGCACTGGCTGCGGACGCTGGACGTCCCCGCCGAGGCCGGCAACCTGATCGTCACCGAAGGCGCGCAGCACGGCATTGCCTGCATCCTGCGCGCGATGACGGTGGCCGGCGACACCGTGCTGGCCGATAGCATCACTTACCAGGGCATCAATGCCCTGTGCCGCTCGCTGGGCCTGAACCTGGTGGGCGTGGACGGCGACGCGCGCGGCATGAGTCCGCAGGCCCTCAGCGAGGCCATCGCAACCCACGCACCGCGCCTGCTGTTCCTCGTGCCGTCGATCCACAACCCCACCGCCATCACCCTCGATGCGCAACGTCGCGCGGAGTTGCTGGCGGTGATGGACCCTCACGACGACCTCTGGCTGATCGAAGACGACGTCTACCGTGCGTTGCTCGAACACCGCGACGACACCTTTATCGCCCACCGTCCGCAGCGCACGTTCTACGTCACCGCGCTTTCCAAGTGCATCGCTCCCGGCCTGCGCATGGGCTTTGTGGTGGCACCGCCCGCCCAGGTGCAGAACATCGCCGCTACCTTGCGCATCGACTGCTGGAGCACCTCGCCGCTGAACGCGCTGATTGCTACCCGGTTGATCGAAGAGCGTGTCAGCGACGAGCTGATCGCCCACCAGCGCGAGGAACTGCGCGCCCGCCAGGCGCTGCTGGCCGAGCACCTGAAGGGGCTGCGCTACCAGGCCAGCGACGTCGGCACCCACGCCTGGCTGCACCTGCCCGAGCCCTGGAATGCCTCGCGCTTTGCCCGTCTCTGCCAGGAACAGGGCGTCGGCGTGCTGCCCGGCGGTGCCTTCAGCCTGCGCCAGGACCAGTCACCCAACGCGGTGCGCATCAATCTTTCCGCGGCCAAGTCGCGCGAGCAGCTGGTCCAGGCCCTGGACGTCATCGCCCGTCTCGCGCAGCAAGGCCATCTCCACATGCACGACAGGGTCTGAAACCTCGATGAAATTGCCGGAACGTTGTGAAGTTGCCGTCGTCGGCGCCGGAGCGGTGGGCGTCGCCACCGCCCTCTGGCTGCGCCGCCAGGGCTATCAAGTGATTGTGCTGGAGCGCGACGCGGTCGCCGCCGGCGCCTCCTACGGCAATGCCGGCACCTTCGCACCCTACGGCTGCATGCCCATCGCGCAACCGGGCCTGCTCAAGGACATTCCGCGCCTGCTGTTTTCACCTGACTCGCCCTTCGTCATCCGCTGGTCGCGCCTGCCGCGGCTGATGCCCTGGCTGCTGCGCTTCCTCGACCAGTGCCGACCGCAGAACTTCCAGCGCAACGCCACCGCCCTCGCCCAACTGCTGCAGCACACCTACCAGGGTTACGCGCCACTGCTGGATGAGGCGCCCGCTGCCAACCGGCATCTGCGCCACAAGGGCTGCATCTACGCCTATGCCAGCCAGGACAGCCTGCGCGCCGCGGATGCCGGTTACGCCCTGCGCGAGCGATTCGGCATTCCCCAGCAACGCCTGGGCCGCGAGGAGCTTGAGGCACTTGAACCGGCGCTGGCGGGCAAGAGCGTGGGCGGCATCCTGTTCCCCGAGTCGTCGCACCTGGACGATCCACAGCGCTTCTTCGAGGACCTGGCTGCCCCGCTGCTGGCCGAGGGCGCCCTCCACTTCAATGCCGTGGAGCGGCTCAGCCGGCAGAGGAGCGGTCTGCAACTGGATTGCGCGGATGGCCAGCGCCTGCTCGCTGATCGCGTGGTGCTCTGTGGCGGCGCCTGGTCCGCCGCCCTCGCCCGCCAGGTGGGCGACCGCATCCCGCTGGACACCGAACGGGGCTACCACCTGGAGTTCGACCTCGACGACACCCTGCTTGAGCGACCCTGCTGCCCGGTGGAAAGCGCCTTCTACATGACCCCCATGGCCGGCCGCCTGCGCGTGGCCGGCACCGTGGAACTGGGCTCGATCCGCGACGCGGCCAACCCACAGCGCTTCGACTACCTGGAACAGCGGGTGCGCCGCGTGCTCGGTCTGCGCGCCCCGGTGGCGCGGCGCTGGCTGGGCTTCCGGCCGTCGCTGCCGGACTCGCTGCCGGTGATCGGCGCTTCCCCCAATGAGCCACGGCTGATCCACGCCTTCGGCCACCAGCATCTCGGCCTCACCCTTGCTGGCGCCACCGGGCAACTGGTCGCCCAGATCCTCGATGGCAGGGCGCCGGACTGGCTCGACAGTTTTTCCGCACGACGCTTCTGACCCGAGGAGTTCCACCCATGAGTATCCAGCGCAAGCAGACCGGCCCACGCATGAGCCAGATCGTCATCCACCGCGACACCGTTTACCTCGCCGGCCAGGTCGGCGAGGTGCACCAATCGGTGGCGGAACAGACCCGCACCGCACTGGCGCGCGTCGACGCCCTGCTCGATGAAGCCGGCACCACGCGCCAGCACCTCTTGCAGACCATCATCTGGCTCGCCGACATGGCCGACTTCGCCGAGATGAACGCCGTGTGGGATGCCTGGGTGCCCGCCGGCCACGCTCCGGCGCGGGCCTGCGGCGAAGCGAAACTGGCAGACCCTCGGTTGCGGGTAGAGGTGATCGTTACCGCAGCCATCGAAGCTGCCTGATATCCAGCCACAAGGAAGCCAGTCACGGAGGCAGCGACAAGCCCCGATCGTTCGTCAGCTGCGACGGGTGAGTTCGAGTGTGAACTGTTGCTCCGTGACGCTCGTACCCCATTGGTCGCCCTGCGCTTCGCGGGTCAGTTCGAAGCCGAACGACTCGTAGAGCCGGCGCGCCGCATCCAGGCCCTTGAATGTCCAGAGCTGGACGGCCGAGAAGCCCTGCTCGGCGCAGAAGGCCATGGCTTGCTCCAGCAGGCGGCGCCCCACGCCCTGGCCCCGGCAGTGCTCGTCGAGGATGAACCAGCGCAGGTGCGCCTCGCCGTTGCCCAGGTCCTCGCCGTCGATGGCGACCGAGCCGACTATTCGCGAACCCTGCTCGGCCACCCAGATGCCATTGCGTGGCTGGTTCAGGCGTCCGGCGAAGGCTGCGATGCCGGTTGCCACCTGGCTTTCGAAGAACTGCCCGAAGCCGGAGTGCCGCGAGTAGAAGCTCGCGTGCATTTCCGTCACGCGCCCGATCAGCCCGGGACGATACCCCGACGACACCCGGATGACCGAACCGGCCGGCTGTTCCGCGCCGAGGCGCTGTGCCGTCAGGGCCTGCGCGTAGGCCTCCAGCCCCTGCGCGATGGAACGCTGTTGGGCGCCGTCCAGCGGTGCCAGCGCGGTCGTCACCTGCCGCTGACCGTAGGCATGGATGGCGCCGACCGTGCGCGTTCCCTGGGCCGTCAGGCTGAGTCGCTTGGTTCGCGCATCGTCATCCGACGCGGTCTCTTGCACCTCACCGGAGCGAACGAGCTTCGCCACCAGGCGGCTGACGCTGGATTTCTCCAGTCCGAGAACCTGCACGAGCTGCGCGGCACTCAGCGTACCGCGGGCGCTCAACTCCAGCAGGGTGTGCACAGCGGAGGGCGAGTAATCGGTACCCGCCAGGGTCGTGCGCATGAACCCCAGCTCGCGGACCATGGTGCGCGACGCGGCGCGAACCTGCTCCACCACGGATGGATCGATCGTCATGGCATTTCCCCGGCCTAAGTAGTTGCACGATACAACCATATCGGAGCAGATCGGTCGAGAGCGACACGACCAGCTGCTTGTTGCGGCGGCGGCGTCGAACCGCCTCCGCAGCGGGCCCGGCGGTCAGAGCGCGACGAATCGCCCGGCAGCACGCCTGCCCGGCATCAGAACACCGACCAGCCGATCCGCGAGCTGAGCAGTTCAAGCGCCGCCATGCCAGCGAGGGAGTTGCCCGCCGCATTCAGCTCCGGCGACCACACGCAGACGCTGAACTGCCCGGGTACGACGGCCACGATCCCGCCGCCGACGCCGCTCTTGCCGGGCAGCCCCACGCGGTAGGCGAAGTTGCCCGCTTCGTCGTACAGCCCGCTGGTGGCCATGATCGAGTTGACCTGCTGGGTCTGGCGCCGGGTCAGGATCTGCTCGCCGCTGTGCTTGCAGAACCCGTCGTTGGCCAGGAAACAGAACGCCCGGGCCAGGTCGAGGCAGGTCATCTGCAGCGCGCAGTAGCTGAAATAGCTGCGCAGGACTGTCTCGACCTCGTTGTGGAAGTTGCCGAAGGACTGCATCAGGTACGCCATGGCGGCGTTGCGCGCGCGGAACTGGTACTCCGAATCGGCGACACGGGCATCCATCGTCACGTGGGGATTGCCCGACAGGCGGCGGACGAAATCGCGCATCGACAGGATGGGGGCGGCAAAGCGCGACTGGTTGATATCGCAGATCACCAGCGCACCGGCATTGATGAACGGATTGCGCGGACGCCCGCGTTCGAACTCCAGTTGCACCAGGGAGTTGAACGGCTGGCCCGAGGGCTCATGGCCGAGGCGTTCCCAGATGGCTTCCCCGGAATGGCCGATCGCCTGAACCAGGCTGAACACCTTGGAAATACTCTGCACCGAGAACGGCACCAGCGCGTCGCCGGCGCAGTAATAACTGCCGTCGTTGCCATAGACGGCAATGCCCAACTGCTGGGCCGGCACGTCCGCCAGCGCGGGGATGTAGTCGGCCACTTTGCCCTTGCCGATCAAGGGGCGTACTTCTTCGAGAATCTCGTTCAACAGCGTTTGCATGGCAGGCCCTGTTATCAGTCCCCAGACAACGGCGCGGGGCAGATTCCTTGACGCAGGTCGAACCGGGGAAATCACATCGTCGGGCTCAAAATGGCAGGAGGGAGGCGGCGGGAAGGATTCGACCGCAGAGGTCGCATTTGTGACTCAACATCCAATATTGAAACATTCGTCAATTTTGATAGAGTCCGAAACGGGACCTCCCCGGTCCGCCCCACTCCGTTTCAGGACCCGCCCCATGCATAACAACAACAAGCAACTGCCCTGCTCGATTGATGTCCTGGTCATTGGCAACGGCCCGGTCGGCGCGACACTCGCCGCGCTGCTCGGCCGCTACGGCGTCAATGCCCTGGTCGTGGACAAGGTCCATGACGTCCTGCTGATGCCGCGTGCCATCGCGCTGGACAACGAGGCGCTGCGCATCCTGCAGCTCGCCGGCCTGGCGGAAGACGCCTTCGATACCCTGACCATCGGCCAGGTGAAAATGCACTGCCCGCTGGTGGGGCAATTCGGCCAGGCCAACACCCGCGGCCGGATCGACGGCCACCCCAAGCTGGTGACCTTCTATCAGCCGGACCTGGAGCAGGCGATGCGCAAGCAGGCCGCGCATTACGCCAACGTGCAGTTCCAGGGCGGCCTGACGCTGCGGGACCTGGCGCAGGACGGGACGGGCGTGTCCGCCTCGCTGGAAGACGACAGCGGCCAGGTCCACCAGGTCCGCGCCGCGTATCTGGTCGGGGCCGACGGCGCCAGCTCGAAGGTCCGCACGCTCATTGGCCAGGACTTCGAAGGGCAGAGCTACGCCGAGGACTGGCTGATCGTCGATGCCGGTTCCCGCCACGGGCAGGCGATCGACCACGTCGAGTTTCTCTGCGATCACCGTCGCCCCACACCGCACATGCCCGCGCCAGGCGGCCGCGAGCGCTGGGAGTTCATGCTGCAGCCGGGCGAAACCCGCGCCGAGATGGAAAGCGACGAGCGCATCAGCCAGCTCCTGCAACCCTGGATTCCCGCAGGCCAGCTGCACATCGAACGCAAGGCCGTGTACCGGTTCCACGCGCGCTGCTGCGACTCCTTCCAGAAGGGCCGGGTCTTCCTGATCGGCGATGCCGCGCACATCACCCCGCCCTTCGTTGGCCAGGGCCTGGTGGCCGGTCTGCGCGATGCCGCCAACCTGGCGTGGAAGCTGAGCTGGGTACTCCAGGGCCGGGCGTCGCAGGCGATTCTCGACACCTACGATGAGGAACGTCGCCCTCACGCCCGCGAGATGATCGCGCTGGCCAAGCTCATGGGCCGCCTGGTGATGCCCGGCAACGCCTGGGCAGCCGCCACGATCCACGGCCTGATGAAGGCGCTGCGCCTGATCCCGGCCGCGCGCCGGCATTTCGAGGAACTCGACATCAAGCCGAAGAACCGCTTCAAGCGTGGCCTGTTCACGCCGGACAAACGCCGCAAGGGCCCAGCCAACGGCGCCCTCTTCCCGCAGGGCTGGGTGCGCCACCAGGGCCGGGTCTGCCTGAGCGATGACCTGCTGGGTGACCGCCTGCAACTGGTGGGCCTGGGCACGAACCCGCGCAGCTGGCTGGACGCACACCAACAGCAGCAGTGGGAGGCAATGGGCGGTAGCTTCCTGCAGATCGGGCTGGAACGCAGCGGCGGCGCTGCGGAATTCGCCGAGGAACTGGACGGCAATCTGCTGGGCGCCTGGGCCGCGCCGACCCTCGCGGTGGTGCGCCCGGACCGCATCATCATGCACCAGGCGCCGGCCCACCGCGCCGACGACCTGTTGCAGCGCTGCCAGGCGCTGCTGCGCGCCTGAAGCAGTACCCCATGGCAGCGGGCTTCCCTTATCATCGGCGCAGTTCCGCTGCCAGGTTCGCCCCATGACCGATCGCCCTGCTTCGCCCCGCCCAGAGTCTCCCGTCGAGCCGTTGACGCGCGGCCACAAGAAGCGTGCGCGCACGCGCCAGGGCCTGCTGGACGCGGCACTGCGCCTGTTCTCCCGGCAGGATGTGGCGGCCACGGCGTTGCAGGAACTGGCCACCGAGGCAGAGGTGTCGACGGGCACCATCTACAACTACTTCCGCACGCGCGAGGAGTTGGCCGAGGCGGTCGGCCTGGCGCTGGCCAGCGAGTTTTCCGAGACCATCACGGAACTCAGCGAGGGCGTCTCCAGCGGCGCCCAGCGCCTGGCCATCGGTGTGCGGATGTTCATTCGCCAGGCCCAGGCGGACCCGCAATGGGCCAGCGCCCTGGTGCGGGTGATCCACTTCGACCGCGCCATGCATTCCAAGCTCGCCGGGTATGTGCTCAACGACCTGCGCGCGGGGCTCGCGGAAGGAACGCTCCGCTATACCGACGAAGGCATCGCGCTGGACCTGGTGGTGTCCGCCGCCACCGGCGCCATGCGCGCGACCCTGGATGGCCGGGCGATTCCTGACCACGACGTGCGGGTCACCGAGATGATCCTCCTCGCCCTCGGCGCGACTGCGGCAAAGGCGAAGAAAATCGCCGCCCTGCCCCTGCCGCTGGGCGACTGACGCTTCAGGCCTGGGCCACCCAGCGTCGATAGCGGCGCGACTGCCGGCTCGTCTTCAGCTGGTTGCCGATCAGCGCCAGCAACGGCGAGATGCGCGGATTCGTCGGTCGGCCCTGGCTGAGCAGTGTCAGTTGCTTCTTGACGATCGACTGCGTGGCGGCGGAGGCAAATGCCTTGTTCTTCCACGGCACCCGGATCGGCTCGATCGACGCCCCTTCGCCATTGCGCCAGCGCCGCGGCAACGCAGGGTCGACCGCCAGCGCGGTGGCCATGCCCACCATCGAGACCGGCCCCTGGAGCACCTGCTCCGCCACCTCGCGTCGGCGAATGCCACCGGTGACCATCACCGGCATGGCGGCCGCCGCGGCGATGCGCTCAGCGAACTCGAGGAAGTACGCCTCGCGCGCCAGGGTACTGCCGTCCCGCGTCTGCCCCTGCATCGCCGGGCTCTCGTAGCTGCCGCCGGAGATCTCCACCAGGTCGACGGAGCGCTCGTTGAGCATGCGCACCACCGCCTCGGCGTCGTGCGCCTCGAAGCCGCCGCGCTGGAAATCCGCCGAGTTGAGCTTCACCGCCACGCAGAAGGTCGGGGCCACCTGGGCCCTGATCGCCTCCACCGTGCGCAGCAGGATGCGCGCGCGGTTGTCGAGGCTGCCGCCCCATTGGTCGTCACGCCGATTGCTCAGCGGCGAGAGGAACTGGCTGAACAGGTAGCCATGCGCGGCATGCACCTGCACGCCGGTGAAGCCGGCTCGCTCGGCCAGCCGGGCGGCCTCCACGTAGCGCTGAATCAGCCCGGTGATTTCCGCCTCGGCGAGCGCCCGCGGCTGGGCGAACAGGTTCTTCAGGCCCGGTATGTCCACGGCGATGGCTGACGGCCCCAGCGCCGGCTGCCCCAGCGCCGCCATCAGCTGACGGCCCGGATGATTGATCTGCATCCAGGCCTGGGCTCCGTGGCTGCGGCAGACTTCGGCCCAGGCGCTGAAGCGGCGCAGCAGCCGGTCGTTTTCCAGGACCACGCCGGCCGGCCCGGTCAGCGCGCGGCGATCGACCATCACGTTGCCGGTGATGATCAGCCCCGCGCCGCCCTCCGCCCAGCGGCGATAGAGACAAGTCAGCGACTCCCCCGGCGCATGGTCGGCATCGGCCAGGTTCTCTTCCATCGCGGCCTTGGCGATGCGGTTGGGGATCACCTGGCCGTTGGGCAGGTGCAAGGGTTCGAACAGGGTGCTCATGGGTTCAATCCTTCGGATTCGGTGGCTGGGCGTTGCAGGTGGTGACGGCCTGGGTCAACGGCTGCGTACCCGCTCGACGTAGGCGCCCAGCGGCCGGGTCAGCCTGCGCTTGAGCCGGCTGCCGAAGGATTCGCCCCGAAAGACCGGCGCCGCGACCACCTGCTCCTGCGCCTCGCGGTACTGCGGAAAGAGGCGCAGGGCATGGCCGCGATTGATGCCGTAGCGCTGCTCCGCCGACCACAACGGGTTGGCTTCCAGGGTCTGGCAGGTCAGGGTCGTGACCGGCGCCGGGGCGAAGGGGAAATCGCTGCCGAAGAGAATCTGCGACGGCGCCACCAGCTCCTTCAGCGCCGCCATGGAATAGCGCGAGGGCGACAGCGCGGTGTCGTAATAGAAGCGCTGGAGGTAGTTCATCACCCCTTGCGGCGCCTTGTCCTGGAACTGCGGCAGGGCATTGGCCAGCGACACGCGCCAGGCCACGTAGGGCAGGAAACCGCCGCCGTGGGCCAGGATCCAGCGGATGCGCGGGTACTTCTCCAGGGTGCCGGTGAGGATCAGGTTGACCGCCGCGCGGGTGGTGTCGCAGAGGAACTCGACGAGAAAACCCGGTGCGGCGATGCCGAGCTTCTCGCTGCTCTCGTGCATGTTCGGGTGCACGAAGACAATGGCCGCCCGGCGGTCCAGCTCGGCCATCAGCTCGTCGAAGCGCGCATCGCCGAGGAACACGCCGTCGGTACTGCCCAGCAGCACCACGCCGTCGGCCGCGAGTTCGTCCAGCGCCCGGACCGCTTCGCGGCAGGCGGCCTCGGTGAAGGGTGTCGGCAGCACGGCGAAGTTGCCGAATCGGCCGGGATGGTCGCTGCGCATCTGCGCGGCGAAATCGTTGCAGCGCATGGCCAGCTCGCGCGCCTGCTCCACCCCGCCGCCGAAATGCACGCCCGGCGCCGACAGCGAGGTGATGGCCGTCTGGATGCCGTTGAGGTCCATCACCTCGATGGACTTCTGCGGCGTCCAGGTCGGCAGTGGCGCGCCGGCGACCATGGTCAGCCCCTTCTTCGCCATGGTGTCGACGAAGGCCGGCGGGATGATGTGGTGGTGCACGTCGATTCGTCCGTGCTGGATCGTCATGGTGGTTGTCCTTGTGCTGATCCGGGGGCGGGCCTAGGCGGTCCGCGCGATCTTCATGGCTTCGTTGAACCACAGGGCCACCGCGAAACGGCCCTGCAGCCGGCACTGGCCGGCCTCGACGGCGCGCAGCATGTCCGTTTCGTCGCGACTGAGCATGACCCGCAAGGCATCGCCGCTGCTGCGCCAGTGCTGGGTGAAGTCCGGCCGGCGATGCACGCCGCGATGCAGGCTGAGCACGCCGCCGCGCAGCTGGTAGTAGCCGCCGACGCCGTCGGCGGAGAGTACCTGCAGCACGAAGGATTCCTCGTGCAGCAGTTCCTTGAAGCGCGCCGAACGGCGCTCGGCACGGCGCAGCAGGGGGATCGAGGCCAGCATCAGCAGCCGCAGTTTCAGGGAATCGAAGAAGGCGCTCATGTCAGCGGGCTCCACGCAGGCGGTTGAACAGCGAATGGCAATCCATCGGCAGGCTGTCGCCGCGCCAGCACACATGCTGGTCCGGGCGCACCAGGACGAAGCGCCGCTCGTACAGCGCGGCCAGGTGGCGCTCGTGCAGCGGCAGCACCGCCAGCGGCACGCGGCATTCGTCGGCGGCCGCCTGCAGCGGCGCGTAATCGTCGGCGTCGGCGTTGAACGCCAGGAGGGTGAAGCGATCCATCGGCAACTGGTCGAACACCGCCGTGCCGTCGTCACGAAACGCACTGGGCAGGCGCGCGCCGGACCAGGTGGTGGGCGTGTAGCGAATCTCGTCGTAGGCGGGTTCGCTCGCGTGGTCGGCTTCGATCACCGGCGAGCCGTGGTAGCGATAGCCGATCTCGATGCCCAGGGATTCGTACAACCGCGAGACCTTGCGCTCGAACTCCGCACCAATGGCCCGGCGCGCCGATTCGCCCGCCGGCCCGTCGAGGAGCAACGCATCGGTGCTGTGCATCTGCGCCTCGAAGGTCGCCGCCGCGCACTTCTTCACGTGGTCACGGTTGCGCCGGGCGACGGGTAGGCGCTCGGCCTCGTAGCTCTCCAGCAGTTTCGGCCCGCCCCAGCCGGCCAGGCAGGCGGCGAGCTTCCAGGCCAGGTTGTGCGCTTCGGCGACGCCGGTATTCATGCCCAGGCCGCCGGTGGGCATGAACTGATGCGTGGCATCGCCGGCGATGAACACGCGCTGCCGGCCGAATGAGCGAGCCACCAGGAACTGCGGACGCCACGGCCCGGACTGGACGATCTGGTAGTTGAGCTTCACCCCCAGTGCAGCGTCGATCACGCTTTCCAGCGCCTCGCCCGGACGCGGTGCGAACGGCCGGTGCAGCACGTAGTCGTTGCGGCTGGCATCGGGCGACACCAGCAGCCCGGCGAAGCCCGGACGGGTCAGCCAGGTGTGCCAGTACGGCTGGTTGCCGGGGAACAGCTTGGCGATCTCGTCCGACCGCAGGTGGATGATGAAGAGTTCACCGACCAGGTCGCGGGTGCCGTCGTAGTCGATGTTGAGGAAGTTGCGCACGCGGCTGTTGGGGCCGTCGCAGCCGATCAGGTATTGGGCGAAGAACTGCTGCGCCTCGCCGCTATTCACCTCATGGGCCATCGCCACCACGCCGGTGGAGCCCTGTTCGAAGCCGTACAGGCGCCAGCCCATGCGCAGCTCGATGTTGGGGTCGGCCTCGACCTCGGCCATCAGCACCGGTTCCAGGTGCATCTGCGCGATGCGCTGCATCGACTCCAGCGGCAGGCTGCCATCGCGGCAGGCGCGGATGATTGCTTCCGCCTGCTGCACCGGCTGGTAGATCAGGTGCCGGTCGGCCATGACGGTGTAGAAAGGACCGCTGGCCGAGGCCGCCATGGCCGAATACTGGTTGGCCGTGAGCGGGTTGCCCGCGGCTCGGATGCGCTCGGACAGGCCGAGCTGGCGGAAGATTTCCATCGAGCGGCAGTTCACCACGTCCAGCTTGGGATGGCGGGTGGTCTCCTTGCGATCGTTCAGCAGCACCGAACGCACGCCCAGGCGGCTCAGCGCCAGCGCCAGGGTCAGGCCGACCGGGCCGGCGCCACTGATGAGTACGGGGACGTCGATCATGCCGCCACTCCTTGAAGTTGGTTGCTGTGGTGCACCAGCGACAGGCCGGCGAGGAAGCGCGCGGCGACGCGATCGAACTGGTCGGCGCGGCCTGCATCGAAAACGTAGCGGTCAGGGCGGATCAGCACGAAGTCCATGCCGGCGCCATCGAACCAGTCCTGCAACGCGCCGGTGGGGTCGCCCAGTACCGGGCCGTCCGGGTCCTCGGCGAACTCCAGCACGCGCAGGTCCACCTGCTGCGCCAGTCGTTCCAGCACGGCGCCGTGGCTGGCCAGGCGACCGCGCCGGGCCAGGACGGCAAAGCCATGGCCCAGGGCTTCGTCGAGCAGCACCCGCTCGCCCTCCTCGCCTCGCGTCACCTTCGGCTGCAGCGCCAGGTGACCGGACAGCCGGTGCCCCCAACCGCAGAAACCGGCGGCCAGCGGCTTCTTGCGATTGGCCTTGTCGGTGAACGCCTTGTTGGCGAACGGCACCAGCCCGGCGATGCGGAACAGCAGCCAGTCGCGCAGGAAGGCCACGCCACGATGGCGGGTCTGGATGACGTTGCCCAGGAACATGGCGCCGTTGATGATCTCGCGCACATGGGCCGAACGCTCGGCCACGTAGTCGTCGAACAGCGCCGGCCGCGCCGTGCCGCGCAGCACCAGGTCCAGGCGCCAGCACAGGCTGTGGGCGTCACGGACGCCCGAGCACATGCCCTGGCCGAGGAACGGCGGCATCTGGTGCGCCGAGTCGCCGGCCAGGATGATCCGACCATTGCGCCAGTCGTTGGCCCACAGGCCGTGGAACTTGTAGTAGGCGATGCGGGTGATCTCGATCTTGTCGAGATCGACGAAGTCGCGCAGCTGTTCGCGCACCAGCGCAGGGTCGGTGGCCTCGCGCTCGGATTTGCCGCCGGTGACCATGAACTGCCACTCGTAGTACGGGCCGGCCATCGGCACGTAGGTGACCGGCTGGGCCGGGTTGCACACCTGGGAATGGTTGGCTGGCAGCAAGGCGTCCTTCTGCCCGGAACGGGTCTTGGTATCCACCACCACCCAGGCCTCGTCGAAGTCCGCCGACTCCAGGCGCAGCCCGGCTTCGCGGCGGACGAAGCTCTTGCCGCCATCGCAGCCGATCAGGTAGCGCGCCTGGAACACCCGCTCGCTGCCATCGCGCTGCACGGCCGTGGCGCGCACGCCTTCGGCGTCCTGCTCGACGCCGGTGACGCGGCAGCCATACACCGGGGTGACGTTGGGATAGCGCTTGAGACCGTCGTGGAAGTGCCGCTCCAGGGTCGGCTGGTGGAACCACCAGGCGCCGGGATGGCCGTAGCGGCGGTCCTGGCTGCCGATGCGCGAGCGCGTCACCGGCTTGCGTCCGGGGCGCAGGATGATCTCCATGTCGGTGAACGACTCGCTGGTGCGGCCGATGTCGTCGGCCAGGCCGGCGAACTGGAAGATGCGCATGATTTCATCGTCGAAATGCACGGCACGCGGGACGTAGTACAGGTCCTCGTCGCGCTCCAGGCCGACCACCGACCAGCCATAGCGGCCCAGCAGGTTGGCCAGCACCGCCCCGGTGGGGCCGAGGCCGACGATGATCACGTCACAGGTTGTCGTTCTTGTTGTGGTGGACGGTTGCATTGCTTGCTCCAGTGGAAGACATCGCCGGATCATTTTGAACACTCGTGTTCAATTCAGTCAACTGGAGATCAATTTTTAATCTATCGGCTGGGCCAAACCCGCCGCGCAGAGCCTTTCCCGGACAGCGCGCATCGGCTGCAAAGGCCCATAAAACGGGGCGAACCAGGAAAAAGGCAGGCAAATTGACCTCGCATGCACCCTGTTGACTTATTTTGAACGCACGTGTTCAATCACCCCACGCTTGACCCTGGAGCCATCTCTTCATGGAAACCCTCAACCCCGTACAACGCCGCATCCACCAGGCCGCCCTGCGCCTGTTCGCCGAGAAGGGCGCCAGCCAGGTGAACATCAGCGACCTCGCGCAGGAAGCCGGCGTGGCCCGGGGCACCGTCTACAACAACCTGCGGTCCATCGATGACCTCTTCCAGCACGTGGCCAGCCACCTCTCGGTGGAAATGCACCAGCGCGTGGTGAAGAGCTTCGGCGAAACCGCCGACCCCGCCCTGCGCCTGGCCAACGGCATCCGCTTCTTCATCCGCCGGGCCCATGAGGAACCGCATTGGGGCGCCTTCATCAGCCGCTTCTCGATGAGCGAGGATTCGCTGCGCGGCATGTGGTTCGGCCCGCCCACCGCCGACCTGCTCAGCGGGCTCGCCAACGGCCGCTACAGCTTCCGCCAGGAGCAGCTGCCGTCGGTGATCTCGATGATCGCCGGCACCGTGCTCAGCTCCATGTTCCTGGTCCTGGAGGGCCACCGGACCTGGCGCCAGGCCGGCAGCGACGCAGCGGAACTGACCCTGCGCGGCCTCGGCGTGGCGCCGGAGGAAGCGCGCAGCCTGTCCACCGGCGAGCTGCCGATGCTGCCGCCAGCGGACTGATCCAACCGAACCTGCCAACGCTCCTTCTCAGGGGCGATGGCGAAGCCTTGCCTGACGAAAGCCACGGAGAACAACAAACATGAGCCGTCAGCCCACCTCCGCCCCTCGCACCACTGCCCTGGCGACGCCGCAACCGGCGCGCCATCCGCGGCCGACGGTCAGGGCTCGCGCGCTGGCCCACCTGATCTTCGAGCGCCCGGACCTGGAGCAGGCCAAACGCTTTCTCGGCGACTTCGGCCTGACGCTCGCGCGCCGCGATGCCGACTGCCTGTACCTGCGCGGCACCGGCCCGGCGCCCTATTGCTATCGGGTGCAGCAGGCGGCGCAGGCGCGCTTCGTCGGCCTGGGCCTGGCGGTGGAAAGCCGCGAGGACCTGCAACGCCTGGCAGGCCTGCCGGGCGCCTCGCCGATCCGGGCTCTGGACTCGCCAGGTGGCGGCGAGAGCGTGACCCTGCGCGACCCTTCCGGCTTCGTCGTCGAGGCGATCCATGGCCAGCAGCCGGCCAGCGCGCTGGTGCACCGCCCGGCATTGCCGCTGAACCAGGTCGACGAGGCGCTGCGCATCAACGCTACCCAACGCCCGCCAGTGGCGCCGCCGGACATCATCAAGCTCGGCCACGTGGTGCTGGAAGTGGCGGACTACCAGGCCACCTGCGCCTGGTACACCGAGCATTTCGGCTTCATCCCCAGCGACGTGCAGGTGCTGCCGGACGGCTCCCCGGCCGTGGCCTTCCTGCGCCTGGACCTGGGCGACACGCCGGCCGACCACCACACCCTCGCCCTCGCCCAGGGCTTCATGGCCGCCTACAGCCACAGCGCCTACGAGGTGGTCGATGCCGACGCCGTGGGCATGGGCCAGCGGGTGCTGCGCGAACGCGGCTGGAGGCATGCCTGGGGCATGGGCCGGCACATCCTCGGCAGCCAGATCTTCGATTACTGGCAGGACCCCTGGGGCGACAAGCACGAGCACTACTGCGATGGCGACCTGTTCACCGCCGAGCGCCCCACCGGGCTGCACGCGGCCAGCCCCGACGCCATGGCGCAGTGGGGCCAGCGCATGCCCAGGAGCTTCACCAAGCCGCCGATGAACCTGCGCAACCTGCGCGCCTTGCTGCACAACCTGCGCCACAGCCCCGACCTCACGCTGCGCAAGCTGGTCACGCTGGCGCGGATGTTCGGCTAGGGCCGCCAGCGTGCACCGCCGCCGTCTGCTCGCCCGCGCCGCCCTGCTCATGGCCGGGGCGCTGCTGGCCCGCCCAGGCGCCGCTCGCCCGACAACGACAATCGCCGCGCCCACGCGGCCAACCGCTGTACCAGGAGTCGCTTCCATGCCCGTCCACGTAGTCCACTTCGAACACCAGAACGACCGCCACTGGGGCGTACTCCGCCAGGGGCGCATCAGCCTCATTCCGGGCCGCTTCGCCAGCACCGGCGAGCTGATCCGCCAGGTCCGCGTCGAGGAACTTGCCAAGCTGCAGGGCGGCGAACTGGCCCTCGACGAGGTGACGCTGCTCTCGCCGATCACCCGCGACCAGCAGTTCGTCTGCCAGGGCGCCAACTACCGGCAGCACATGATCGAGTCGGGCATGGACCCGGATGCCAAGCACTTCAACATGATCTTCACCAAGGCGCAGAGCTGCATCGTGGCCGCCGACAGCGACCTGATCAAACCGCGCCAGGTGCGCTTCCTCGATTACGAAATCGAGCTGGGCCTGGTGCTGCGCCGCGAGATCACCGGCAAGGTCGCGGTGACCGACGCCAACCTGCACGAGTTCATCGCCGGCGTGGTCATCGTCAACGACTACTCCGCGCGGGATATCCAGATCCCGCAGATGCAGTTCTACAAGGGCAAGAGCTTCCGCACCTTCGGCCCGGTGGGGCCGTACCTGTGCCTGCTGGGCCAGGCGGACATGCACTACCTCAAGGACCTGCGCCTGCGCCTGACGGTGAACGGCCAGGTGCGCCAGGACGACAGCACCGCCAACCTGGTGCACGGCCCGGCGGCGACCCTGAGCGAACTCTCCGGCGTGCAGGACTTCGCCGCCGGCGACCTGATCGCCACCGGCACCCCGGCCGGCTGTGCGCTATCGATTCCGTCGCCGGCCAAGCAGCGCATCGCCGCGCTGCTGCCGGAACGGGTCAAGTGGCAGGCCTTCATGAAGGCCCAGGAAGGTCGCAGCCAATACCTCAAGGCAGGCGACGTGGTCGAAGCCAGCATCCGCAGCACCGATGGCGTGATCGACCTGGGTGTGCAGCGCAACCGCGTGGTGGAGCAAGCCTGATGGCCGTGAAGGACCTCGCCGACATCCAGGCGCTCGAGGGCGTGCCGCTGGCGCAGCGCGGGCTGCCGGCCAGCACCTACGAGGCGCTGCGCCGCTGCGCCAGCGAACACGGCCGCTCGACGGCGCTGAGCTTCTTCCTCGAGGCGAAGCACTTCCGCCACACCCACGACTGGACCTACGCCGAGCTGTTCGCCAACATCACCCGCGCCGCCAACGCCTTCCACAGCCTGGGCCTCGGTGCCAGGGACGTGGTCGCCTTCCTGTTGCCGAACCTGCCGGAAACCCACTTCGTCATCTGGGGCGGCGAGGCGGCCGGCGTCGTGCTGGCGATCAACCCGCTGCTGGAAGCACCGCAAATCGCCGACCTGCTGCGCGCCGCCAACGCGCGCATCGTGGTGACCCTGGCGCCGACGCCAGGCAGCGACCTGTGGCCGAAACTCGCCAGCCAGCTCGATGGCCTGCCCAGCGTGCGCGACGTGGTCTGGGTGAGCATGGCGCCCTATGTGGGCACCCTGCCGGGTCTCGCGCTGCGCTGGATGGCGCGGCGCGAACGCAGCCGGCACAAGCGCCTGCGACTTCACGACCTGCGCCAGCTGATGCGCCGCGAAAGCGCCGAGCGGCTGACGAGCGGCCGGCAGATTCGCGCCGAGGAGCCCTCCTCCTACTTCTGCACCGGCGGCACCACGGGCCTGCCGAAGATCGCCCGCCGCAGCCACGGCTCGGAAGTCTTCAACGCCTGGGCCATGGCCGCCAACCTGCAGCCGCGCGAGGCCGGGCAGGTGATCTTCTGCGGCCTGCCGCTGTTCCACGTCAACGGCCAGCTGGTCACCGGCCTGATGCCCTGGACCCACGGCGACCGGGTGATCATCGGCACGCCCCAGGGGTACCGCGGCGACGGGGTGATCGCGAACTTCTGGGCCATGGTCGAGCACTTCGGAATCCAGTTCTTCTCCGGCGTGCCGACGGTCTATTCCGCCCTGCTGCAACAGCCCACGGCGGGCCACGACCTGTCCAGCCTGCAGTATGCGTTGTGCGGTGCGGCACCGATGCCGGTGGAGCTGTTCCGCGAATTCGAGCGCAGGGTGGGCGTGCGCATCCTGGAGGGCTACGGGCTCACCGAGGGCGCCTGCGTGTCGTCGAGCAACCCGCCGGCCGGCGAGCGCCCCATCGGCTCCATCGGCCTGCGCCTGGCCTACCAGGGCATGCGCGCGGTGATCCTCGACGACCAGGGCGCATACCTGCGTGACGCCGAGGCCGACGAAGTCGGCGTGATCGCCATCCACGGCCCGAACGTGTTCCTGGGCTACCTGGACGAGAACCACAACAAGGGCCTGTGGATCGACATCGACGGGCAGCGCTGGCTGAACACCGGCGACCTGGGTCGACAGGACGCCGACGGCTACTTCTGGCTCACCGGGCGCAAGAAGGAACTGATCATCCGCGGCGGGCACAACATCGACCCGAAACAGATCGAGGAGGCGCTCCAGGCGCATCCGGCGGTGGCGCTGGTAGCGGCCGTCGGCAGCCCGGACCCGCACGCCGGCGAGATACCGGTGGCCTATGTCCAGCTCGCCGCCGGCCAGCGCGCCGAGGGCAGCGAGCTGCTGGCCTTTGCCAACCAGCGGATCAGCGAGCGAGCCGCGGTGCCCAAGCGCATCGAGATCCTCGACGCCCTGCCCGTCACGCCGGTGGGCAAGATCTTCAAGCCGGCCCTGCAACAGCGGGAAATCGCCCGCGTGATCCACCAGGAAGCAGACAACCAGGGCCTGCCCGGCGTCGCCGTGGAGGTGGTGCAGGACGCTCGCCGCGGGCTGGTGGCGCAGGTGCGTGCCGGTGCCGGACGCGAGGCGCTGGCCCGCGCACTGGGGCGCTACAGCTTCGCGGTGGACTGGCACGGCTGACCCCTGGCGCCATACGCACAACGCTCGCACCCGAAACAACAATAAGACGAAGGAAGTGCCATGCGAACCCGATTGCCACGAGCCCTTGCCCTGCTGCTCGTCCTCGCCCTGCCCGGCTGCGAACGCATCCAGCAGGCCGCGCTGGATGCGATGGTGCGCGACCAGACCGACCGCTCCCTGCTGCAGGCCGGTTCAGGCCTGCGCGTGATCCTCTGCGGCACCGGCTCGCCGCAGGTGAATGCCACCCGCGGGCAGGCCTGCACCCTGGTGGCCGCCGGGGGCCGGCTGTTCCTCTTCGATGCCGGCGAGAACGCCATGCGCAACCTGGAGCACAGCCATGTGCCGGTCGAGGCGCTTTCCCAGGTGTTCATCACCCACTGGCATTCGGATCACTTCAACGGCCTCGGCGCGCTGATCAACCACAGCTGGATCAATGGCCGGCAAACTCCCTTCCTGGTCTACGGCCCGTCCGGTGTCGAGCAGGTCGTCGAGGGACTGGCCATGGCCTATGCCGCGGACGCCACCTACCGCAGCGCCCACGCCCTGCCCACGACGTCGCGCCAGCTGGCCTTCGCCGAGCCGCGCCGGGTGGAGATTGCCGAGGGCTCGGAATCGGTGCGCGTCTACAACCAGGCCGGGGTCACCATCGATGCCTACCGGGTCGACCATCGCCCCGTGGAACCGGCCTATGGCTATGTGCTGCGCTACCAGGGCAAGAAGCTCTTCATCAGCGGCGATACCCGCGTCAGCGAGCGCTACCTCGATGCCCTGCAGGACGCCGACCTGGTGGTGCACGAGGCGATCAATACGCAGCTGATCCACCAGGGCGCCGCCGCCCTCGCCCGCACCGGCCAGCCAGGTCGCGGCGAGCAGGCGCTGCGGGTGCTCGACTACCACGCCGACACGCTCGAACTGGCGCGCCTGGCCCAGCGAGCAGGCGTGCGTCACCTGGTGCTCACCCACCTGATTCCCGCCCCGGACAACGCTCTCACCCGGCGCCTGTTCGTCAGCGGCATGGCCGATGAGTATTCGGGCGAGATCACGCTCGGGGAGGATGCCCTCGACCTGAGCCTCTAGCGCCTCCACGCCACCACCTTCAGCAACTGGCCTGCGCCACGCGGGCCAGCGGGGACCCGCTGTGCCCGAAAAAGGCCCGGCAGACGACAGAACAACAACAAGAGGTCGTGTCAGATGAACCGCAGATTACCCGCCTTGCGTCTTCTCGCGTTACCCGCCGCCATCGCTCTGGCCCTGTACGGCGACGGCGCGCAGGCGTTCACTTTCTCCCTCGGCGAGATCGAGGGACAGTTCGACTCCAGCCTGTCGGTCGGCGCCAGCTGGGCCATGCGCAACGCCGACGCCGGCCTGTTGCACAGCGCAAGCTCCGACGACGGCAAGCGCAACTTTCGCGAAGGCGAGACCTTCTCCAAGGTGTTCAAGGGCATCCACGACCCGGAGCTGAAGTACGGCGACAGCGGCGCCTTCGTCCGCGGCAAGTACTGGTACGACTTCAAGCTCAAGGACGACGACCTGCACTTTCGAAACATCGACGACCACGGCCGCGAGGAAGGCGCCAAGGCGTCCGGCGCCGAGTTCCTCGATGCCTTCCTCTACCACAACTACAGCATCGGCGACCTGCCCGGCACCGTGCGCCTGGGCAAGCAGGTGGTGAGCTGGGGCGAGAGCACCTTCATCCAGGGCGGCATCAATGCCATCAACCCCATCGACGTCGCAGCCTTCCGCCGGCCAGGGTCGGAGATCAAGGAAGGCCTGATCCCGGTGAACATGTTCTACGTCTCGCAGAACTTCAGCGAGCACCTCTCCGCCGAGGCCTTCTACCAGTTGCAGTGGCAGAAGACGGTGATCGACAACTGCGGCACCTTCTTCTCCACCACCGATGTCATGGCCGACGGCTGCAACGGCCTGGCGGCGGGCCCGGTGATCAACCAGAACGCGCTGGCCGTGCAGGCGCTCGCGCCGCTGGGGGTGAACCTCACCGACGAGGGCATCGTCATTCCCCGCGGCAAGGACCGCGAGGCGCGCGACGGCGGCCAGTGGGGGACGGCGCTGCGCTGGTTCGCCCCGGAGCTGGACAGCGAATTCGCCGGCTACTTCATCAACTACCACAGCCGCCAACCCTACCTCAGCGTACGCGGCGGGCCGCACATCGCCGACCTCGGCTTCGCCCCGCAGCTGTGCGGCAACCTCGGCCTGCCCAACGGCCTCTGCGGCGCAGTGATGGGCAGCAGCGCCGGCCAGCAGCTCACCCAGGCCTACCGCCTGGGCAGCGCGCAGTACTTCGCCGACTACCCCGAGGATATCCAGCTCTACGGCCTGAGCTTCAGCACCAGCCTGCCCACCGGCACCACCCTGGCCGGGGAGATCAGCTACCGGCCGAACATGCCGGTGCAGATCAACCCGGTGGACGTGGTCACCGCCACCCTGGGCATTCCTGCGCTCACCCCGGTGTACGGCGATGCGCCGGCCCCGGCCAACGACGCGATCCTCAAGGGCTATCGGCGCAAGGAGGTGACCCAGGCGCAGGTCACCGCCACGCACTTCTTCGACCAGGTGATGGGCGCCGACCGCCTGACCCTGATCGGCGAGGTCGGCCTGACCCACGTCGGTGGCCTGGGCGGGAAGGATGAGCTGCGCTACGGCCGCAGCCCGGTGTTCGGCCAGGGGGCGCTGTACCCGGACAACAGCCTGTGTACCGGCAACAGCGCGACGCCGCAGTACTGCAACGATTCCGGCTTCGTCACCAGCAACGCCTGGGGTTACCAGGCGCGCGCCATCTGGGAGTACGCCGACCTCATCGACGGCGCCACCGTGCGCCCCAACCTGGCCTGGTCCCACGACGTCCACGGCTACGCCCCGGAGCCGGGGTTCAACCAGGGCGCGCGGGCAATCAGCGTCGGCGTCGATGGCACCTACCTCAACACCTACAACATGAGCCTTTCCTACACGAACTTCTTCGGTGGCGATTACAACGTGAACACCGACCGGGACTTCGTGGCCCTGAGCCTTGGCGTGTCGTTCTAAGCGGAGAAAACCCATGAACCAGAAACTTGCGTGCGCATCCCTGCTGCTCCTCGCCCTGCCCTTCAGCCTGCAAGCCGCCGTTCCGGAGTCCGAAGCGGCGAAACTGGGCAGCAGCCTCACCCCCCTGGGCGCGGAACGCGCCGGCAACGCCGACGGCAGCATCCCCGCCTGGGACGGCGGCCTACCCACCAACGCCGGTAGCCGCGGCGCCGACGGCCGCCTGAGCGACCCCTTCGCTGCCGACAAGCCGCTGTTCACCATCACCGCGCAGAACAGGGCGCAGTACGCGGCGAACCTCACCCCCGGCCAGCAGGCGATGCTCCAGCGCTACCCGGACTACCACCTCACCGTCTACCCGACGCACCGTTCGGCGACCTACCCCGCCAGCGTGCTGCAGGCGGTGGCCGGCAATGCGCGGCGCGCCAGCCTCGTGGAGGGCGGCAATGGCCTGAAGGACTTCCAGACGGCGATCCCCTTCCCCATCCCGCAGAGTGGCATCGAGGCCCTGTGGAACCACATCACCCGCTACCGCGGCGGCAGCGCCCAGCGCCTGCACGTGCAGGCGACGCCCACCGCCAACGGCACCTACACGCCCACCTACTTCCGGCAGCAGTTCAGCTACCGCGACCAGCTCACCGACTACAGCCCGGACAAGGACAACAACGTCCTCTTCTACTTCAAGCAACTGGTCACCGCGCCGGCGCGCCTGGCGGGCGATGTGGTGCTGGTCCACGAGACCCTCGACCAGGTCCGCGAGCCGCGCATGGCCTGGATCTACAACGCCGGCCAGCGACGCGTGCGGCGCGCCCCGCAGATCGCCTACGACGGCCCCTACCCGGCCTCGGACGGCCTGCGCGTGGCGGACAACCTGGACATGTTCAACGGTGCGCCGGACCGCTACGAGTGGAAGCTGCTGGGCAAGAAGGAAATCTACGTGCCGTACAACACCTTCGCGCTCGACTCCACCACCCACCGCTACGACGACCTGATCAAGCCCGGCCACCTCAACCAGGACCTGGTGCGTTACGAGAAGCACCGCGTCTGGCAAGTGGAAGGCACCCTGCGCGCCGGCGAGCGGCACATCTACGCACGCCGCGTGCTGTTCCTCGACGAGGACACCTGGCAGGCCGTGCTCGTCGACCATTACGACGGCCGTGGCACCCTCTGGCGCGTCGGCGAAAGCTTCATGACGCCGCTGTACGACAAGCAGATCCCCTGGCTGGGCGTGGAAGCGATCTACGACCTCATCAATGGCCGCTACCTGGTGTCAGGCCTGACGAACCAGGAAAAGTCCCAGGTGGAATTCGGCGTGAAGGCGAGCAGCGTCGACTACACGCCGACCGCCCTTCGCAATGCCGGGATTCGCTGATCCGGCGTCGCCGGCGATACGTGGGCAGGGTGCGCTCTGCCCGCGTTGGCAGGCGACGCCAGCGGGCGTACCGAGCCGTGGGAGAAGTATGATGGAGTGTTACGTCTGCAGAGCGCCGGCCACCTGCTTTCCAGCCGGCCACCTGCTGCGGGTGGTCTGCGCCCGCTGCGGTCCGTACCGGATTTCGCAGGGTTCGATCCAGCTGTTCGCCGCCGGCGCGTGCGTGGACGTCGAGCGGACCCAGCGTTGGATCAGGAGCTACGTGGGCAACACGGACCTGCCGCTGCTCTCGGTCAACATCGTTCGGATTCGGCTGCGCTGAAGGCGCCACGCGAAGGCAACGGCAGCGTTCACACCTTCGAAGGGGCATGGACGCCAGCTGTTCGGTTGCCTCGGGTTGACCGGCAACCGAACCTTCAATCATGGCCGCACGGCCAGCACGTCGGCCAGCACGTCGGCAGGCGTCAGGCGCTCAAAACCGAAATGACCCGTTTGGCCGTGACCTTGGCGGACTGGGGGTTCTGCCCCGTCACCAGGCGACCGTCGACCACCGCCTTGGGCGTGAAGGGCACCAGCGCTTTTTCGAACCGGGCGCCACGTCGTTTCATTTCGTCCTCGGCGTTGTAGGGCACCTGCTTGGCCACGCCGGCCAGGATCTCCTCCATCCAGGTAAAGCCGGTGACGCGTCGCCCTGCGACGAGCAAGGCGCCGTCAGACAGGCGGGTGTTCAGGAGGCCGCAGTAGCCGTGGCACACGGAGGCGACGACGCCGCCGTGCTCGTAGACCTCGCGGGTGAGTCGCTGCAGGCCCGCGTCATCGGGGTAGTCGTACATCACGGCATGGCCGCCGGTGAAGTAGATGGCATCGAAATCCCTGCCGTGGAGCGCCTGCGGCGAAGCCGTGTTGGCGAGCAGGGCCATGCGGGCCGGGTCGGCCAACCAGCCCTTGGCCGATGCATCGGCGTTCGGCCATTTCAGGGAGCGGGGCTCCAGCGGGACTTCCCCGCCCTTTGGGCTGACCAGCTGCTGCTCGTAGCCCTGGGCAGCGAAAAGATCGTAGGCGTGCGACAGCTCCGATAGCCACAGCCCGGTGGGCTCGGCGGGGTTATCGAAGTGAGCCACGTTGGAGACGACATGGAGAATACGACGGGGCATGGCGGCCTCCCTTTCAAACGTGATGGCGGCGGGACTCGGCCAACATCTGCTCGAGCCCTTGGCGATAGGTGGTCACCTGGAACTGCGGGAAGCGCTGCTTGAACTTGCCCGAGTCGAACAGGTTGTCGTGGGCATAGCGCGGCAGCAGCTCTCGAAGTTCGCGTACCTGGCGGGAGACGAGGCCCAGGGCCACCAACGTCCACTTGCCGAGCACCTGGTGGGACGGTTCACGGCCAACCTGTTCGCAGGCCAGCGCGACGAGCTCCCGGTAGGTCAGGCGAGCGTCGTCGCAGGGCAGGTGCCAGGTCTGCCCGAAGGCGTCCGCCGCGTTGCCCAGCGCCGCCAGCGCACGGCTGGCATCCGGCGTCCAGATGAGCGTGCGGCGGGTGTCGTCGCGCACCGGTACGCGGGCCGTCTGGCCGGCGTTGATCCGGTCGATGACCAGGGTGTTGGTAATGCTCTGCGTCTTGCCGGGACCGTAGAATTCCGGCGCGCGACCGATGAGCACGGGGATCTCGCCCCGCGCCATCTCCTCCAGCACCATCGATGCCATCGCCGCACGCACCCTGCCCTTGCGCCCAACGGGGGCGAACTCGGTGGCCTCGGTCAACAGGCGATCATCCTGCGGGTACATGTAGGTATTGTCGAAGTAGACGAACCTGGCCTTCGCTGCCCGGGTCGCCTCCAGGGCATTCCTCAGCATGGTCGGGAACTGCTGCTCCCACAGCTGCGTATCGGGCGGCAGGCCCGCCGTGAAGTAGACGATACTGCTGCCCTCCACCGCCCTGGCGGTCTGGCCGGCATCGAGCAGGTCGGCCGTCACCAGGGCGTCGGCGTCGTTGACCTTGCGGGGGTTGCGACTCACCAGGCGCAGGTCGGTCGTGTAGGCACGGTTCAGCTCCCGCGCCAGTTCCACCGCAATCTGGCCGGTGGCGCCCAAGATGGTTTGCATGCGTTCTCCTCATTCGGCCGGGCCGGCCCCGCTCACTCGCGCACCAGCATCGTCTGCAGCGGCGCCGGCGCATACAGCGCACTCTGGAACTGCGGCACGTACTCGTATTTCAGCAGCGAACCCAGTTTCAGCGACTGGATATAGGTCGACAGACTGCCGTCGCCCAGGGTCAGCTTGACGGCGTCCGAGCGCGTCGTGGAGGCGTGGCGCAACTGCCGGGAAACGGCGTAGCCGTAGCTGAGCTCGGCCTGGTGGTCGAGGTTGGTGAAGCTGTTGGTGACCAGCTCCACGTCCTGGGACAGGTCGTCGAGCTTTGCCGTCTCCAGGGTCACGTCGACCTTGCCGGTCTGGCTATCGCTGATGCTCACGACCACCGACGTGTCAGTCTCACGGTAGTCGATAGGGGTCAGCCACTTGGGCAGGTTGTAGCCCACCACGCCGCGCACCCGGGCCAGTTCGGTGTTCACCGGCAGTTTCAATACGTACCCCCACAGGTCCTTGCTCATCGACTGGCTGATCAGGCTGATGGGGCCCAGGTTGCTGGCGCCCGGCTTGTTGGTGACGATCGACAGGGCGATCTCGTTGTAACTGTCGTTGTCGCAGTAGTGATAGGCATAGGCCGTCAGGGCGACCACACCGCGCCCCGGCCAGATCTGCAGCGGTTGCACCTGTTCCAGCACCTTGGCCGGCATCAGCGCCCGGAGCCTGTCCAGGTCGGCCGTGAAAACCGCCGTGACCCGACTGTTGTTGTAGTAGAAATTCGGCGAATAGGATTCGAAGCCCATGTCGACCCGGGTCTTGGTCAGCGTCCTGAACCAGCTCAGGTCGATTTGCGGGGCTTCCTGGGCGATCACCGAGAGCGGCGGATTGGAGTGGTAGCGGGCGTACAACCCGCCCGCCACGACAGGGATCACTTGCCCGGCGATGGTCGTGGTGGCCTGGGCAGTGGTCGGCTCGGCGGGCTCGGAAGCCCAGGACGGCACAACGGCTGCGCCCAGGAAAAGGCCGGAAGCAAGAGCAAGTGAAGCGAGTTTCATATCGAGGGTCTCCGCGTCGTGGGCTGGCCCCGCGTGGGGGAACAGCGTCTGCACACCGAATCAGGGGGCGGTGTCTGTGCGGAACCCTAAGGTTAAAGTTAGCTTCAAGGTCAACAAGGACCGAGGCTTATTCACGGCGCGGTGGGCAGGAATAAGGACGATGAATGTGGCTCGCCCTGGCGGATCGCCGTGGGGGCGCGGCTCAATCGCTGCCGAGCATGTCGCCGGCCAGTTCTGCCAGCGCGCGCAGGCGGTCCAGGCGCCGCATGTCCTGGTGGTAGCCCATCCAGATATCCCGCGAGGGCGGCGCTTCGCTCAGTTCGATGCGGACAAGGGCCGGCAGCTGGTCGCCCAGCGGACGCGGCAGAACCGCCACCCCCAAACCCCGCGCGCACATCTGCGCCTGCACGGTGCGGCTGCTGCTGGTGAACGCCGTGGGCGCGGCGGGCAGCATGCGCTGCAGCCACAGCACATCGGGGTAGTAGGCCTGCGCGGTATTCATCAGGATCAGCTTGCAGCCCGCGCCCTCCCGTCCCGGCTCGAAGGGCACGGCGGCGCTGGTGTACAGGCCGTAGGGCATGGTCATCAGGCGGCGCTGCACGATGTCGGGCTGGTCGAAGGGCACGATGCGAAAGGCGATATCCGCTTCGCGGCGGGTGAGATCCGATAGGCGCTGCCCGGCCATCACCTCGGGCACCACGGCCGGGTAGCGACGCACCAGCTCGCTGAGCACCGGCGCCAGCACGTAGCCGGCAAACCAGTCGGCGGACGAGATGCGCAGGATGCCTTCGGGCTGCTCACTGCCATCGATGCGCCGGGCAATGGCGAGGGCGCTGCTCTCCATTTCCTCGGCAAGGTTGAGGATGCCCTCGCCCATCGCGGTCGGCACCAGGCCCTGGCTGGTGCGCCGGAAAAATGCCTGGCCGCTGGCCTGCTCCAGCGCCTGCAATCGCCTGCCCACGGTGGGGTGGCTGACGCCCAGCTGCCGTGCCGCCGCGCCCAGGGAGCCGGCGCGGGCGATCGCCAGGAAGAACCGCAAGTCGTCCCAATCCACCCCGCCACCCCCTTACAAAAATGAACGTGCAATGTGCAGCGATGGCAGTCCCGCCCACGCCTTCCGGCTTTCAAACTGCGCTCAGTCCAGCCTGGCAGCGTCGCCAGGCCAATTCCACACCGTTCAATAGTGTACGTAGCGTTGCGCTGACCCGGCCAGGGGCTGTTCGAACCTGGCGGCCACGTGTCGTTTCCCGGAGGTGTTGCCATGACCCTTTCCATCGCCGCCACAGCCACTGCCCCGTCGTCGCGACGCTGGCTGGCTTTTGCCGTCCTGCTGGCCGGTGCGTTCCTTCCGCCGCTGGATTTCTTCATCGTCAATGTCGCCCTGCCGTCCATGGCCCAGGGGCTGCAGGCGACGCCGGCGCAGATCGAGTGGGTGATCTCCGGCTATGCGGCCACCTATGCGGTGTTTCTGATTACGGGTGGGCGCCTGGGCGACCTGTTCGGTCGCCGCCGGGTGTTTCTGGCGGGCATGGCAGGCTTCGGGATGGCGTCGCTGATCTGTGGGCTGGCGGCCTCGCCAGCGGTGCTGATCGTGGGGCGGGTGCTGCAGGGGCTGAGCGCCGCCGCCATGGCGCCGCAGGGGTTGGCATCCATCCATGCCCTGTTTCCCGAGCAGGAGCGCTCACGGGCGCTGGCGGTCTATGGAGCGGCACTGGGCTTTGCCGCCGTGCTCGCCCAGGTACTGGGCGGCGTGCTGATTGCAACCGACCTGTTCGGGCTGCAGTGGCGGGCGATCTTTCTGATCAATCTTCCCATCGTGGCCGCCGTTTTCCTCGTCGGCATGCCCTTCTTGCCGGACACCCGCAGCGCGACGCCGGCGTCGCTGGATCGCCTCGGCGTACTGCTCTGCGCCCTGACGCTGGGTTTGCTGGTGGTGCCGCTGGTACAGGGCCGCGAGCTGGGCTGGCCGTGGTGGCTGTGCCTGATGCTGCTGGGCGCGCCCCTGGTCGCCGTGGGCTTCTGGCGTCATGAAGCGGCCCTTGAGCGGCGCGGCGGCACACCGCTGCTCAGCCCCCGGCTGGCGCGGTCGCCGCGCGTGCTGGCGGGCCTGCTCAGCGCGCTGTTTTTCTACGTGGTATCGGCGTTCTTCCTGAGCTTTTCGGTGTACCTGCAAGGTGCTCTGGGCGCGACACCGGTGGCCACCGGCCTGATGTTCGTGCCCTTTGGCGTGGGCTTTCTGATCGGCCCGCTGACCACTCCCCTGGCCATCCGCTGTGTCGGCCGCTGGGTGCCGGCGCTGGGAATGCTGCTGGAGGTGCTGGGCTGCCTGGTCCTGAGCGCAGCGGTGGGCGGCGCCGCGTCGGGTGAGCGCCCTGCGCTGGTGCCGCTGGTCCTGGGCGTCGGCCTGCTGGGGTTTGGCCAAGGCTGGGCGTTGCCCACCCTGATCCGCAGCGTGATCGACCGCGCCCCGGCCGGTAGCTCCGGCATGGTTTCCGGCCTGGTCAACTCGGCCTTGCAGATCAGCGCCGCCCTTGGTGTGGCGGTGCTCGGCGGCCTGTTCTATGCCGTCGCCGCGCCGGCCCTCAACCCGGCCACGCTCGCCCACGGCTTTATCGCCGCGCTGCTGGGCATCGCCCTGAGCCTTGGCCTGGCCGCACTGCTGGCGCTCTACGCATCGGCGCCCGACCGGGCCGTGTGATCGGCATCGGCCACGCAGGCTGGGGCAACCGCAGGAGGTGGGCCGGCAGTGGCCTTTCTGCAGGATGAGCGCAGTGCCTTCATCACCGGGCAGACGCTCTATGTGGATGGAGGCGCCTCCCTCGGCAGGCACCTGTTCTAGAGGCCGGGCGGCTCGCCTGGTGGCGAGCGAAACTGGCCGACTGTTGGTGGCCCACGCCTCGCTCGAAAGTAGCAGTCCGACCACGACTATCGACCCTTGGTCAGCGTCTCGGCTTGGTGTCAGGATCGATCGATCCGGAACGACAAACCGAGACAGGACGAATGTTCAAGTCACTCAGGACGTCATTGCTGGCGCTGGTGTGGATAGTGCTGGTCTCCGGCCTCGCCGGGGCCAGCGACATCGAAGGTGCGGAGCAGGACCTCCCGGCGCTGATCCAGTCGATCTTCCCGGAAGCGACCGACATCATGCCGCAGCTGGAGCATCCCCGCGTGTGGCCGGTGTACCAGGTCACGGAGCTGGTGGGTTATGCCTTCCTGTCCGGCGACTACGTGCAGCTGCCCGGCTTCTCCGGTGCCCCGTTCCAGTTGCTGGTGGGTATCGATCGTGAGGGTCGGTTCCGCGGCGTGCAGGTGCTCGAACAACATGAACCGATCTTCCTGCACGGGCTGGGAACCGGGCCGATGCACGAATTCACCCGCCAGTACCTGGGGCTGGACCTGCGCCACTCGATCAAACTCACCAGCGCCGCCGTGCACGACAAGCATAGCGGCAGTAACGTCTATATCGATGGCATCAGCAAGGCCACGGTGTCGGCGGTGGTGTTGAACGAGACGGTCATCCAATCGGCCCTGCAGGTGGCGCAGGAAACCGGGATCATCGCCAGACGCAAACCGCCGGCGCGGGTGCGCGAGGATCTGTTCGAAACGACGGACTGGCAGCAACTGCTCGAACAGCACTGGGTGGGCTCAGTGCAGATCCCGGAAGCAAGCGTGGAGGCGGCCTTCAAGGGCAATGCCGGCGACACCCCGATCCCGCACCGATACGAAGCCGGGGCGTATTTCGCCAACCTGCAGTTCGCCTATCTGAATGTGCCGACCATCGGCCGCTATCTGCTCGGCGATCGCCTCTACCAGCGCCTGATGGAGAACCTGGAACCGGGCGACCAGGTGATCGCCGTGATGAACCAGGGCCCCTACTCCGTGCTGGGCGATGACTTCACCCGCGGCACGCCTTCGGACCGACTCGCGCTGGATCAGGGCGGTGTGCAAATCGAGCTGCGCGACATGGACTTCTTCAACGCCCTGGAGCAGGACGAGCTCGACTCGCTGCAGCATGCTGGCATGCCCCGCTTCAACGAGTTCGTGCTGTTCCGCGTGAAGGCCGGCGCCGGCTTCGACCCGGCGTCGGGCTGGATACTGTCGCTGGTGGTGGCCCGCCCGCAAGGCTATCTGCGGCCCGACGAGATTCGTCGCTTCGGCCAGGATTACCGGCTGCCCGCGCGCCTGTTCAGTATCGAGGCGAACCACGACGAACCCAAGGCGCCCCTGTGGCTGCAGATATGGCAGGAGAATCTCGGCCGCATCGCGGTGTTGCTGCTGGGCCTGGCGCTGCTGACGACCATCATCCTGGCGCACCGCCGGGTGACGCAGAACGCCCGCCGCTTCCGGCTGATCCGCTGGGGGTACTTGCTCTACACGCTGATCTTCATTGGCTACATCACCCAGGGGCAGTTATCGATCACCAACGTCTTCGCCATCCTGCAGGTGATGGCGGGCGACGTCAGCGCATCGGTGCTGCTGCTCGACCCGGTGATCTGCATCCTCTGGTGCTACGTGCTGCTCACGCTGGTGCTCTGGGGGCGCGGTTACTTCTGTGGTTGGCTCTGCCCGTTCGGCGTACTGCAGGAACTGTCGGCCGAACTGGCGCGCCTGTTGAAGATTCGCCAGCGGCGAATTCCGTTCCGCCTGCACCGCAGGCTCCAGGGCCTCAAATACCTGATCCTCGCCGGGCTGGTCGCGACCAGTTTCTGGTCGATCAGTGGCGCCGAGCGCGCCGCCGAGGTGGAGCCCTTCAAGACCGCGATCACCCTCGGCTTCGTGCGGGACTGGCCGTTCGTGCTCTATGCCTCGGCGCTTCTGCTCGCCGGGCTGTTCGTGCACAAGTTCTTCTGCCGCTACCTGTGCCCGCTGGGTGCCTGCTTCGCGGTGCTGGGCCACTTTCACCTGCTGCGCTGGCTGCCGCGTCGCGCCGAGTGCGGCAGTCCCTGCCAGCTCTGCACGCGCCGCTGCGGCATCGGCGCGATCGAACCGGACGGACGCATCAACTACCGCGAGTGCATCCAGTGTTACGAATGCGAAGTGATCTACCGGGACGACCGGCAATGCGTACCCCTGATCAACGCGCGCAAGGGCAAAAGACGCGCCGCGGCCGTGATTGCCAGTCAGTGAGGGGATAACGCCGCTCGCGCTATGGGCAGGCGAGACCGGCACGCTGCGCAAGTGGAGTAGGGGTTCGCTTGATCAGGGGCGGCAAACGACAGCAGCGAACCTCACCGCTCGCCCATCATCCCTCTCATTTCATGACAGCCGATCGGCAGAGCAGAGTTCCAATCCTGTCAGCAGAGCCCTGCTCCTGGGGCTCTTGCGCAAGGCAGGCTTTTTTACGGATGCACTCTTCACGCTTCCCCGCCTGTCACCTGATACGTCTTGATCGATTATTAAGCCGAACGTGAGCTTGCACATCGCGATTGGCTATCTAGGCTGGTTCTCACAGTCGTCGATCCCCTGGGGGGAGCGTCAGCAGTCGTCTCCAGAGCGCAGTCGGAGCCAAGGTCTGTCGCGCAATGAGCTTGCGCGGCGGCATGTTGAGCAATAAGCAGGGGACGCTTGATGGCTTGGGTTCGCGCAGGGGCACAATACGTTTCGGCATCGGCAGTTTCGGCTGCGCTCTGCACGCTTTTGAGCGGCTACGCCTTCGCCGGCGGCATCATGATCTACGAGGCCGGCCAGGAAGGCATGGGCCTGGCCAACGCGGGTTCCGCCGCCCTGGCCAGCGACCCCAGCGTGCTGATGAGCAATCCCGCCGGCATCGCCCAGCTCAAGGGCACGCAGGTCAGCGCCAATGCCCAGGTCATCCTCGGCGACATCCGTTTCTCCCGCGACGCCGACAACCAGTTCGACGGCAACGAAGGCGGCAACGCCCTGCAATGGCTGCCCGGTGCCAGCGTTTTCGTCAGCCAGCAGATCGACGAGCGCTCGGCCATCGGCTTTGGCATGTACGGCAACTTCGGCCTGGCGCTGAATTACGACGACGATTGGGCCGGCCGCTACTTCAGCCAGGAGACGGCGATCATCGGCGTGTCCTTCCAGCCCACCATCGCGCACAGGTTCACCGACGACCTCACGGTCGGCATCGGCCCGCGCATCGTCTACGGCTACTACCGCACCGAGATGGCCATCAACAACAACCTGCTGGGCCTGCGCGACAACCCCGACGGCCAGCTGGAATACAAGGACACCGACGTCGGTGTCGGCGTCAATCTCGGCCTGCTCTACCGCCTGAGCGACAGCACGCAGGTAGGCCTCGCTTACACCAGCAAGGTGAAGCTGGAATTCGAAGACAGCCCGGACGTGAGCAAGGTCAGCAACCCGATCATCAACGCCGCGCTCAATCGCCTGGACGTCAGCTCGCTGGAGCTGGACGTGAACATCCCGCAGACGGCAACCCTGAGCATCGCCCACCAGCTCGACCCGCAATGGAAGCTGCTGGGCAGCCTCGGCTGGCAGGACTGGAGCGAGTTCGGCGAGGTCGGTGTGGACGTGGACGCCAACGCGGGCGGTGTCAGCCGCACCGTCGACCGCCAGTACAAGGACACCTGGCACGCCTCCGTCGGCGCCCAGTACCAGGCCACCCGGCAATGGCGCTGGAGCCTGGGCCTGGGCTACGACAGCTCGGCGGTGGACGACAAGGATCGCACCGTGGACAACCCCATGGCCGAGAACTGGCGCCTGGCAACCGGGGTGAACTACCAGGTCGAGGAAGGCCTGGACCTGCACCTGGCCTACACCCTGGTCTGGCTGGGCGACATGGACATCGAGCAAACCAAGTCGCGCTCCGGGGAAACCCTTTCCGGTACCTACCACAACGCCGCCCTGCACATCATCGGTGGCGGCGCGACCTGGCGATTCTGAGCCGTTTTCAAACAACCACGCGACGACAAGAGCGCGCCCGACAGCAACACCCACAAGGAGCACTTCCATGCACGTCAAACTCCTGGCCCTGTGCCTGGCTTCCTTCACCCTCGCCGGCTGCGCCAGCAAGTACGTGGAGCCCGAAAACTACTCCGGCTTCTTGAAGGACTACAGCGTCCTGAAGGAAGAGAAATCACCCTCCGGCGCACCGGTGATGCGCTGGATCAAACCCGGCATCGACGTCAGCCAGTTCACCAGCGTGTATGTCGAACCGAGCCAGCTTTACCCGCGGCCGCAACCCAGCGAGAAGATCCCGCAGAGTACCCTGGACGGCATCACCAAGTACTACGACCAGGCGCTGCAGACGCAATTCGCTAAAGCCCTGCCGCTGGCCACAGGCCCCGGCCCGGGCGTGCTGGTCGTGCGTCCGGCGATCACCGCCGTCAGTGCCTCCACCAAGGGACTGGCGCCCTACGAAGTAATCCCCATCGCCCTGATCGCCGCCGGGGTGAGCACCGCCACCGGTATTCGCGACCAAGACACCAATATCGCTACCGAAGCGGCGTTCCTTGATGGAAGCGACGGCAAGGTGGTCGCCGAGGTCGTGCGCAAGGGCGCCGGCACGGACCTGGAAAACTCCTCCCAGGTCATGACCGCCAACGACGCCAAGGCCGTGCTCGATGGTTGGGCGCGGGACATGCTCAAGTCCTACGAACAGCTCAAACACAAGTGATTCCGGACGTGGTCTGCCAGCCGGCAGACCACGTGCCCGAGGTCTCGACTTACCACCTCATGCACTGAGAACGTCATCGAAAAACAACGCTGGCAGTTGCCCCCCGCAGGTACAGCGCATTCCGCAAGAAGGAGCTTGAAATGAAAGCGATTGCCCGATCCACGAAGCCAACTAGCCAACTGCCAGGCCATGGCCTCTGGAAATTCAGTGCCTCGTTCGCCCTGGCCGCCGCCATCTCCATGACCACCCAGGCCTGGGCCGCGGAAACGCCCAAGGCCGCGTCGGAGGCAACCAAAACCGCCAACGACGCGCTGCTCAAGGAGCTGCCGTTCGACGACAAGACCTCGTTCGAGCAGGCGCACAAGGGCTTCATCGCGCCGCTGCCGTCCGAGCCGATCAAGGGCGAGAAAGGCAACCTGATCTGGGACCCGGCCAAGTACAACTTCATCAAGGAAGGCGAAGCCGCACCCGCCTCTACCAACCCCAGCCTGTGGCGGCAGTCGCAGCTGATCAACATCTCCGGTCTGTTCGAGGTCACCAAGGGCCTCTACCAGGTGCGCAACTACGACCTGTCGAACATGACCATCGTCGAAGGCAAGACCGGCATCACCATCTTCGACCCGCTGATCTCCGAGGAAACCGCCCGCGCGGCGCTGGAGCTGTACTACCAGCACCGGCCGAAGAAGCCGGTAGTGGCGGTGATCTATACCCACAGCCACGTCGACCACTACGGCGGCGTGAAGGGCGTGGTGAAAGAGGAAGACGTCAAGGCCGGCAAGGTGAAGATTTACGCGCCCAAGGGCTTCCTCGAACATGCCGTGGCCGAGAACGTGATGGCCGGTACCGCCATGAGCCGCCGCGCCAGCTACATGTACGGCAACCTGCTGCCGCCCAGCGAAACCGGCCAGCTCGGCGCCGGCCTGGGCACCACCACCTCCGCCGGCACCGTGACGCTGATTCCGCCCACCGACATCATTTCCCAGACCGGCGAGAAGCACGTCATCGACGGCCTGCACTACGAGTTCCTCTACGCGCCGGGCAGCGAGGCGCCGGCCGAGATGATGTACTACATCAAGGAGATGAAGGCTCTCAACACAGCCGAGGACTCCACCCACACCCTGCACAACACCTACTCGCTGCGCGGCGCGAAGATCCGCGAGCCGCTGCCGTGGTCGAAGTACCTCAACGAGGCGCTGAAGATGTGGGGCGACGACGTGCAGGTGATGTACGCCATGCACCACTGGCCGGTGTGGGGCAACAAGGAAGTTAACGAACACCTCGGCCTGCAGCGCGACATGTACCGCTACATCAACGACGAAACCCTGCGCCTGGCCAACAAGGGCCTGACCATGACCGAGATCGCCGAGCAGGTGAAACTGCCCAAGGCGATCGCCACGAAGTTCTCCAACCGTGGCTACTACGGCTCGCTGAACCACAACGTCAAGGCGACCTACGTGCTCTACCTCGGCTGGTTCAACGGCAACCCGGCGACCCTGCACGAGCTGCCGCCGGATGAGGAAGGCAAGCGCTACGTCGATATGATGGGCGGCGCCGACGCGGTGCTCAAGAAAGCCAAGGAGTACTACGACAAGGGGGATTACCGCTGGGTAGCTGAGGTGGTCAATCACGTCGTCTTTGCCGACCCGAACAACCAGGCGGCGAAGAACCTGCAGGCAGATGCCCTTGAACAGATGGGCTATCAGGCCGAGAGCGGCCCATGGCGCAACTTCTACCTGACCGGCGCGCAGGAGCTGCGCAACGGTGTGCAGAAACTGCCGACGCCGGACACCGCCAGTCCCGACACCGTTAAGGCGATGGACCTCGACCTGTTCTTCGACTACCTGGCCATGCGCCTGAAAGGCCCGGAAGTGGAGGACAAGAAGATCACCCTGAACCTCGACTTCACCGACCTCAAGCAGAAGTACCTGCTGCAGATGGAAAACGGTGTGCTCAACCACACCGAAGGCCTACAGGCCAAGGACGCCGACGCCACCATCACCTTGACCCGCGATACCCTCAATAAGCTGATGCTCAAGCAGGCGACGCTCAAGGATGCCGAGGCCTCGGGCGATATCAAAGTCAACGGTGACCAGGCCAAGCTCGAAGAGCTGATGAGCTACATGGACAACTTCGACTTCTGGTTCAACATCGTCACCCCCTGATGCTCCTTCCGATGCCTAACGGTATCGTCGGCAAGCCGCCAGTTTTTACTGACGGCTTGCCGCTTTTTTCGAGGGCTCTGGGTACGCCAGGGTTGCCAAAGGGAGTGATCAACTATGGACACGGTTCGCGGCACGGCATTCCTGCAATTTGGTGAACTGCTCGCCGAGCGCGGCGGCTCGTTGCGCACGCATCTTTCACCTCACCGTATCGGACTGGATGTGGTGGGGGATTACGAGAAAAAATTCTCCTACAGGAGTCTCGTACAGATATTCGAAGGTAGTGCTCACGCTCTGCAGATGCCTGAGCTGGGCCTGGAGTTGGCGACCCGGCAGAAATCAACGTTGCTCGGGCCGCTTCAGCATCTGGCCCAGACGGCGCCGACTGCCGGGGAAGGGTTGATCGCCGTCGTGCGATACATGCGGGTTTACAGCCCCTCGATCCTCTTTCACCTGGAGCGTCGTCCCGGCTGCACATTGCTTTGTTTCGACAACGCCTTGCCCTGTATCCAGGACATTCCACAGATCGTTGAAAAGTCGTTGCTCCACGGTCGCCTGTTGATGTCGGAACTGCTGGGAGCACCACTCAAGCCGACCCTGGTACTGCTGCGTCATCAGCCGCAATCCAGCCTCGAGGTCTACCAGCGATATTTCGGCTGCCAAGTGCTGTTCGGCCAGGATCACAACGCAATTGCGATCAGCCAACGTGACATGCAGAAGCCCTGCGCCCGGCACGACGCCATGCTCCACGCCATCGTTCGCTTCTACCTCGAAGCCCATACGAATCCCGATGAGAAGCTCGGGTTCGAAGTGGAGCGGCATATTCAAGCACTGCTGCCCAAGCAGGCCTGCAGCCTCGAGCAGGTGGCCAGGCTGCTGGATCTCAACCCCAGGACGTTACAGAGGCGACTGTCCAACGACGGCATCGACTTCGAGGAGCATGTGGATGAGATACGCCGCCGCCGGGCTGAGGAGTTGCTGGGTGAGTCGGCACTCAGCATTGGGCAGATTGCCCACGAGTTGGGTTACAGGAGAACGACCTCGTTCTGCCGCGCTCACCATCGATGGTTCGGAATGCCTCCCGTCGAGCGCAGGCGGCAGTTGAAAGAAAGCAAGGAGCAGTAACCTCCTCGAACATCCCGCATCGGCGCCTCTGTCGACGGGGCCTTATCCCGCATTCTGCTGCAGCCATTGCTTGGGACTTGCGCCGACCTTGCGGCGGAAGGTGCGGGCCAGCGCGGACGGGCTTTCATATCCGACCTCGTCGGCGATCAGGGCGATGGGGCGGCCTTCGCGCAGACGCTTCTGCGTCAGGCTGATGCGCCAGTTCGCCAGGTAGTCCGCCGGCGTGACCCCCACCGTCTGGCGAAAATGCGCGGCAAAGCTCGCCCGCGACATGCCCGAACGATCCGCCAGTTCCGCCACGGACCAATTGCGCTGCGGTTCGTTGTGCATCCCCACGAGCGCGCGGGACAGCTGAGCGTTGGCCAACCCCGCCATCATCCCGGAGGCGATGCTGCGGCTGGCGAGGAGGTGGCGCAGCAGCTGGATCACCATCAGCTCGAACAGGCGATTGAGGACGACGTCCCGCCCGCACTCGTCGCCGAAGGCTTCCTTGAACAGCCAGTCGAGGGTGCCATCCAGGCCATTCAGTTCACGCAGCGGCTTGATGATGAAATCCGGCAACGCCAGGGTCAGCGGATTGTTGGCGCCGCCGTCGAATTGCAGCGTGGCGCACACCAGCTCCGCGGCATCGGCCTCGCTCGCCACCAGTTGATGTTCCTGCGGACGCACGGCCAGGATCAGGCTGGGCTCGGTCAGCTCGGTGAGCTGGCCGCGCTTGTCCTTGACGCTCAGGCGTCCCGAGCGCAGCAGATGCGCGTGGCCGACGCGGTGTTGCCCCTGGAGGCTGGCGGTGCCACAGAACCCGCCCTGGTGGAACGTGGAAGCGTGCAGGTTGAAGTGTTTGAGCAGTGTCGACAGTCGGTCCATGGTGCGCTCAGGTTTAGACGATCTGTTGCATAACTTCGACGATCTGAAGCCGAAAGGAAAGCCTGCCTCCCTAGTATGAACTCCACACCTGATCGACAAACCCGTTGGTCAACCTACTGGAGAATCACCATGACTCGCATTGCCGCTCTCTCGCTGGACCAAGCCCCCGCTGCCTCACGCGCGGCCCTCGAAGGCCTCCGGAAAGGCCTCGGCTTCATCCCCAACGCATTCGGGACGCTGGCCCACTCCCCGGCCGCACTCAACGGCTACCTGGGCCTTGCCCAGGCCCTGGGTAAAAGCTCGCTGAGCGCCGCCGAGCGTGAAGTGGTTGCCCTCGCCACGTCGCAAATCAATGGCTGCGACTACTGCTTGGCCGCACACAGCTACTTCGGCGCCAAGGCGGGCCTGAGCGACGAGGCCATCAGCCAGGCCCGTCAGGGCACACTGAGTGCGGTTGCCGCATTGGCGCGCCAGATCACCGAAAGCCGCGGCCAGTTGCGCGACGAGGAGATCGCAGCGGCGCGCGAAGCCGGCCTGAGCGACAGCAAGATCGTGGAGGTGGTGGCCCAGGTCACGTTGTTGACCCTGACCAACTACCTGAACAACGTCGCCACGACCGACATCGACTTTCCTCCGTCGGCCCACTGAAGAGGACACCACCATGAACCCGGTGACGATCTACACCACCCAGCACTGCCCCTACTGCGTGAATGCCAAGCGCCTGCTCGCGAGCAAAGGGGTCACGCCCGTCGAAATCGATGTCGAAGCGTCGCCCGAACATCTGGCGGACATGCTGCAGCGATCCCGGCGCAGGACGGTCCCGCAGATTTTTGTGGGCGATGTGCACGTCGGCGGTTTCGATGACCTGGCCAGTCTCGATCACCAGGGCAGGCTCGATGTGTTGCTTCACGCCTGACGCGCAAGCGTGCTCCGGAACCTGCCCTATCCGGAGCACGATTCACCGTCATCCGCTGCCAGTGAACTGAGCCCCCGGCATTCCAGCGGCGCCCGAGTGGGCATCGGGACGGCCGGTCGACAAAGCGCTCGCGGCGTACCAAAGGTCAGCAACCGCAGGAGCGGTGGTCGGCGCCCCCATCGCGACACCTTCGGTTGCGCTGCAGCACAAGGTGATCCGCCGGGCGCCGCGAATCGGCTTTCGCACTCCGAAGAAAACCATCGGCAGGCCCCAGGTTTGAGCGCAGTTGCCATGCCGCAAAGGCATGAAAAGTATTCTCCGAAGGCAATGGCATGCCGGTACGGCAATGGTCTTAATGTGCTTCCCACCAGCACCGGCCATCCCCTTTTCTTCGCGAGTCGCCATGAGCAAACGCCCGAACTTCCTGCTGATCGTTGCCGATGACCTGGGGTTTTCCGACCTCGGCGCCTTCGGCGGCGAGATCCACACGCCCCACCTCGACGAACTGGCCTTCGCCGGCCTGCGCCTGACCGACTTCCACGCCGCATCCGCCTGCTCACCCACCCGCGCGATGTTGCTCACCGGCACGGATCATCACCTGGCCGGCATCGGGGCCATGGCGGAGTTCAGCGACGAAACCATCCGCCAGCACCCAGGCTACGAAGGTCACCTGAACCAGCGGGTAGTCACCCTCGCCGAACTCTTGCGCGATGCCGGCTACCGCACGCTGATCTCGGGAAAGTGGCACCTGGGGCGCACCGCAGAGACCTCGGCGGCGGCCCGTGGCTTCGAGCGGTCCTTCATCCTGGAAGGCGCCGCGCACAACCACTATGGCTGGTCGCCCGAGGTGCCCGCGCACAAGATGCCGCGCCTGCTGCACACCGTAGAAGGCACCTACCGGGAGGGGTTCGAGCCGCTGACTGCGTTGCCCGAGGACTTCTACTCGTCCGATGCCTTCACCGACCGCCTGCTCGACTATCTGCGCGAACGCCAGCCGGACGACAACCGCCCCTTCTTCGCCTACCTGCCCTTCTCCGCTCCGCACTTCCCGCTGCAGGCGCCGGACGAACTGATCGACCGATACCAGGGGCGCTACGACAGCGGCCCGGATGCGTTGCGCGAGCAGCGCCTGCGACGCCTGAAGGAACTGGGCCTGATCGGCGAGGACGTCGAGGCCCATCCTGTCATCGCCGACACCCCGAACTGGCAGGAGCTGGACGACGACGGTAGGCGGCAATCCGCAAAAGCGATGGAAGTCTACGCGGCGATGGTGGAACGACTGGACTGGAACGTCGGCCGCGTCGTCAGCCATCTGCGCGCGACGGGCGTGCTGGAAAACACCGTGGTCATCTTCCTTTCGGACAACGGTGCCGAGGGCGCCGCGCTCGAAGCGCTGCCCATCGTCGGCAAACGCGCCCAGCGCTTCATTGGCAAGCACTACGACAACCGTGTCGAGAATATCGGCCGCGCCAACTCCTATGTCTGGTACGGGCCGCGCTGGGCGCAGGCGGCCACTGCGCCGTCGCGCCAGTACAAGCTGTTCACCAGCCAGGGAGGGATTCGCGTACCCGCATTCATCACCTGGCCAGGCTTGCATCGGCAAGGCGACATCAGCCACGACTTCGCCACCGTGATGGACATCGTACCGACACTGCTGGAGCTGGCCGGAACCGCCCACCCAGGCAGCCACTACCAGGGCCGCGAAATACTGCCGATCCGTGGCCGCTCGCTGCTGAGTTATCTCCAGGGCAAGTCGCAGGCGCCGCACGCCGCCGACGAAACCACCGGCTGGGAACTATTCCGCGCCCGCGCCATTCGCCAGGGCAACTGGAAGGCGTTGTACATCCCCAAGCCGGATGGCCCCGGGCGCTGGCAGCTCTACGACCTGACCCGCGACCCCGGCGAGATCCACGATCTGGCGCAAGCGGAACCCGCGCGGCTGCAAGCGCTGAAGCAACACTGGCAAGACTATGTCGATGAAACCGGTGTGCGTGATTTCAGTTTTGCCGGCCGACTCTGCCGTGAGGTAGCACGCGCGCTGGTGCGCCTCGTCACCCGGCAGCCGAGAACACTCTGATTGCCCTTGGGCGACATCACTTCGTGCTGAGCCGCTTTCCGTGATGCTCGACAAGTTACCAATGGTAAGTTACTTTCGGTAAGTAGCAACTCGCTCTCACCTGAGGCCTCACGGCCGCTCGCCACGTCACTGGAGCTTCCACCATGCACAGCCTGATTGTTGTCGCCCACCCCAACCCCCATTCCCTGACGCACGCCATCGCCCAACAGGTCGCGCTGGGCATCGCCGCTGCGAACTCGCAGCACACCACCGAGATCGCCGACCTGGCGGCCGAAGGCTTCGATCCGCGCTTCAACCAGGCGGATCAGGCGCTCTTCACCGGCCAGGGAGGCGTTCCCGCCGATGTGGCGTTCGAACAGGAGCGCCTGGATCGCGCCGATGCCTTGGTGATCGTCTACCCGATCTACTGGTGGTCATTCCCTGCCTTGCTCAAAGGCTGGATCGATCGTGTGTTTTCGATCGGCTGGGCCTACGAGGACAGCGGCAACGGCAAGGTCGTGAAGAAGCTGCAGCGTCTGAATGTCCACCTGGTGGCGGTGGGGGGAGCCGATGAAGGCACCTTCACTCGCCACGGCTACGCGCCTGCCATGAAGACCCAGATCGACCACGGGATATTCGATTACTGCGGCGCCCGCGTGCACAGCTCCGCGTTTCTCCTCGCATCGGATGAAGGCTATCCGGCCGCTCACCTGGACACCGCATTCGGAATAGGCACTAACGTGTCGGCTTCCCAGCACTGAGGCGGAGTGGGACAATCCCCTGCATGACCTCACCTACGCCTGTGCCTTCGCGTCGACGCCTGACCCGAGAGGCACGCACTCGCCAATTGCTGGATGCGTCCTGGGCGCTGATCAGCGATGAGGGGACGGACGCCCTCACGCTGGGGCGCCTGGCCGATGTCGCCGGCATCACCAAGCCCGTCGTGTACGACCACTTCGGCACGCGCAACGGCCTGCTCGCAGCCTTGTACGAAGACTACGACGTCCGGCAAACAGCGCTGTTCGATGCCGCCATCGAAGGCGCCAAGCCGACCCTGGCGGACAAGACGCGCGTCTTCGCCGCTGCGTATGTCGACTGCGTGCTGACGCAGGGTCGCGAGATCCAGGGCGTCCTGGCAGCCCTGAGCGGCTCGCCGGAGCTGGCGGCCGTCAAGCGCCAGTACCAGAAGGCGCTGATCAAAAAGTGTGCGGAGATATTTGCACCCTTCACCGGGGCGCCGGGTCTATCGAGCGCCAGTCTCTGGGCGCTGCTGGGCGCCGCCGACGCGTTGTCGGATGCCGCGGTGGTGGGAGACATCACGGCGGAGCATGCAAAAGAAGAGCTGCGGCACACCCTCCTGGGGATGGTCAAACGCAGCAAGCTCAGCTCGGGCTGAACGGCGGTTGGCTCGATCGTTCCCTTCTGCCCTCCCCCAACCATGACGTTTTTTCCACGCTGGCTGCGAGCTTGCGCGCATTGCCACATCGGTAAATGCCGAGGCAACTGCGACCGCACGTGGGCGCCGTTCATGCGCAGCCCATCGGCCGCCTCTCGCAGGCCTTCGCCGAGGTCGCCTCTCTGCTCTGCCGGACAAAGGCTAGCGGGCACCTATCGAAACGCCACCGCACTTCACCCTGATCGTGCGCTGGCAATCACTCGCGGACCACACGCCCGGCTTCGGAGCGAGTGACGGCCATCGCCTGTTCACGGAAGGTCTGCAGGCCGACTTCTCGGGGAGCTACATCACATCGTGGGAGCGGGATTCACCCACGGTGCTCCCATCTTCTATGGCTTGGCTGCTGCAGTACCCGGCGGATTGCAGTCTCTTCTTGGGCTGCAATCGGTCAGAGGCTGCCGGTGAATGAAATGATGACTGATTAGTGGCTATGATTGACCGGATGCCGAAAGGGATGAGACAGAAATGGCTTTCAATCCACGGTGTCTATTAATTAACAGGTTGCGCGCACATGGAATGGACCGAGCACTTTAATGGTTGGCAGGAGGCAATTGGAAAGCCTGAATCAGACGCCCATTTGCGGATGGAGGCTGCGCGCAAGCGTGTCCGTACGAATACTTCTGAAGACTGGCAATGGCTCGCAAAGTCGCTGGCACACCCGAAGCAAAAGGTATTTGTCGCACTGGTTTTCAAAAGGCAGCCAGTGCCAAAACGACTCCTCGCTCCTTTTCTGCACGCGGCGGTGATGGATCACGATCCCTCTCGTAATCGCCTGTATATCGAACCATGCATACGATCATGGGGCGACAGAGAGGTAAACCAAAGACTACTGCGGTATCTAGAGACTGGATCAAACGAAGAAAAGGCGGGAGCCGCAAGCGCTTTTTACTGGGCGCGCGGAAACCCACGTGACGAAGACACTGCCTCACTGAATGCATTAATTCGCAGCGCACTCCTTCGTGAATTCGTACGCAACGAAGATCTGTCGGTCCGGCAACGCATAGCTCCGCTGCTGAACCTTGATACATCTGCCTATGCAATTGAAGACCGCCAGCTAATTTCCGAGGCAATTGAAATTGCTCGGAGACATACAGGTCAGTACATCCGGCACCGTATCGAAATTCAGATGGGAGCAGGCGGCCCATTCATGGCAATTCCAAAAATTCAATGATCTAAATTTCTCGTTTACAGACGTCAAAATGGCTGGCGGCAGCAGTTTTTTATGCGTGGTGAATGGCAGAAAAGGTTCGGTAGCTGCCTCTCACCAGAGGCAGCAAACGGCCAAAAGTGGACATTCGTCAGAGATTCCAGAGATAGCCAAGGGGGCGAACTTCGTCTTGGACGATATCTACACGTCAGCACAATTAAAAAGGGGTTTTACTCCTTTTTTACGAGCGAAAGACTCCACCATTGCCGTCAAATTTGACTAAGAGATAATGAATTCTGATTACCTCATCAACAATTGGCTGGATCTCGTATCGCTCACCTAGCACTTGAAATATACCTTCCTTCAAGTAGTAAGCCCTGAAAATGTGATGAGGCACATCCGAGTCTTCAGGTTCATGAAGAATGAGACTAGGAAAGATGTATCCGACTATTCCGTCTTGAAGATAAAGATCAAGCCGCTCGTCAAAGTGTTCAATCGAATTTCTTAACGCCCTATTCATCAGGGGGCTGTCGTCCTTTACACCAAAGACCTTTGATAGATACTGTCCGCGATCCTTGTGAACGGTCTTCTTGTACGTTCCCTTCACACCATCACGCGACGGGAAAAAGTATCGCGATATAGCTCCAGACTGGTTGACGACGTTCTGCAAACAGTCCAGTAATACGTCCTTCTTCTCTTGTGGATCAATCTCCCCATCTGAGATCTTCTTGATGATTTTTTCTGCAATGCTGCACGACTGGAAGGCAGAGGTCGTATTGAAGAGCATCGACTGAATGTAGAACGCCTGGTGCGGCGTCCAGATACTAAATGCCTCGTCCTCCATCCCTCATCTTCCCGTATTTATGTTCAAAATTTAGCAGTTCACATACCGAAGAATAGTGCCTAGAGAGGCACCGCTGGGGCAATCAAAGTCTCCTTTGGATCGCTTTCTGCCTCTCACGACCGACTTAGAACGGCCAAAAGCTGAAGGATCTCATCCTCGCTTTTTGATCCAAAGCCATTGGAGTGAGGGCAAACTCAATTAGTAGCCACTCAACTCGCGGAATTGCTGGCGGTTGTGGAGTTCGACCCACTCGATCACGTCGCAAGGAAGGTAGAGCTTCCGTTTTGCACGAGATATCGCAATGTATACAGCGCAGATTTGTTCATCGAACTCATCCGAATTTTTGAATTTTTCGTTTGTGAGTAGCTCAGGGGTCAGAAAGACTCCGTCGAACTCCATCCCTCCGGCCTCTCTCGCCATCATTACAGTGCAGCTTTTGCCTTGCTGGCCGAGCATCCATTTGAGCTGGTTCATATCGGCAATATTGAAGCCTTTTTCCAGTTCAGCCTCCACCCAAAGAAACGCCCCGTCATACTTGTTCGCCTCACGCACCTGCTGCCAGTTAGACATCTCACTAAAATACAGATGCGGTCCATCACTAATTTGATCGACCCTGTAGAAGTCCGGTTTGAACAGTGCTATGGCGGTGGCCATAAACTGCTTAAAATCCCTCAGCGCTTCTGCATTCCATAGACTTAGCGGTCGATCGACGGCGTTCATCTGGATGATCCACCTCATCGTATCCCAGTATGACGCAGTCAGTACTACGCAACCGTCTGAGGGCAGAAAGTCCTGGGGGTAATATCTGATAGCGACGTCATCTTCACTAGCGCCTTCGAAGGGAATTTTGCCTTTCTTCGAGTGTCGGTAGATTAGTGGATTGACCAGACTCTCGACGCTGCGACCTGAACGAACGGAATAGCTAATATCGCTTCGCCTAACTTCACGCTTTCTATTAACCATTGCGCCACCGGCTTGTTGATACTCATCACCAAGGGTAATTAGTACCTGTCGGCCACGCTCAATGATTTGAAGCAGCGATCCAGGGAGGTCCTGGCTTTCGTCGATGAGGACGTGGGAATAACGCGCCGGAATCACACAGCCCGCCAGACTTGCGCGCTTTATCGGCAGTAACGCCTCGAGCCCAACCAGTTTGTCCAAAGTTGGATTTGCCTCAACGTACATCCATAGGCGACTTGAATATTGCAGAAGTACCCTGGCATCTAAGTTAGACAGGGGGGTCTGGAACTTAGGTAGATGCTTGGCTGATAGCAAGACGTCTCTCGACTGGCAATAGCGCTCGACCACTTTCAAACAGATATTCAGCGTCGCAAGCTTATCGTATCCAGAAAGACCGAGGATGCTCAGCTCCTGCGACAATGCTAACTTGCTTGGGTTCCTGGCCGGCGCGCTCCCGGATTGAGGTCTGTATCCGGGCAGAAGGCTCTTTGCGAACCTCATGAAGGTAAAGCCCGTTTCCTTGGCGTGCGCTCCACCCATGCGCTTGCGAAGAGCTTCCAGCTTTCCCTCTGTGTGTGCCAGCACCAACGTGTTTTCGGGGCGCAGGCACTCTCTCAGGGCACCTAACAGATGGCTCTTGCCTATCCCTGCATAACCTTGAATATGCAGGTGTTCATCCAGATTAGCGCGGAAGGTCCTGATCAACTTATCCTGCGCAGGGGTCAACCATCGCTCGCGGTGCCAGGGCGTAACTACCTGCTCGCTAAACGGGCTTTTATTTCTGTAGTGACGTGCCTTGAATGCGACATCCCATTTTCCATTTGGTAACAAGTAATCCCGTGCTGAAACTTCATCAGGGAGGAGAAACCGCAGATTCAAACGTTTAGCAACCTTGCAGCCAGAGTAGAACTTACCCGGCTCAAAAAGTCGTTGTGCCTCCAACAATAATCCTGAGGATTCTGATTTTCGAGCGTCAACTGCCCAAGCAATGAGCTTGGCCAGAACACTCTCTGCCCAATGAGAAGTGAGTTGCTCTTCTGCCTCGCCCGCCAAGCTCTGGATAACCAAAATCGCAGCCAACTCTGGATCCGTCAGAGCGGGAAGATTTTTTGCGCCATTAGCACCTAGCAAACTTAAGCAGGTTTCAGCCGCGACCGGTAGGAATGGAGAGCTAGATAAATCAAAGTGTTCTGGGTGCATACGATCTCGCAGCCAAGGGAAGACGCGACCTGGGGTTAATCTCCGTCATATTGCTCGTCCATTTCGGGGTCATCCTCCCCTGGCTCATCCACCGCGCAGGATTCCAGATTATGAATGACACGCGCAGCACCGTCCCGGACATGCAAGACTCTACGGACATCGATGAGCCAACCCAACTCTATCAACCTAGAGCGAATCAGTTCTTTTGAAACGCCTAGGTAGGAACTCAAGTCCGCAAGAATTTGCTGAATGGTCACAATATTGTATTGTTCGTGGTCGACATAGATGACCCCATGCCCACGGTATTTTACATCGTAACGTTCAAGCAGAGGCTCCAGATGCTCAGCCAGCGTTTCCTTCTCCATCCAATTCGCAATCTTAGCTTCATTTGAGTCACTCATGGCTGGCCTCGCCGATAATGCTAAGCTCGAACTGGTAGTTACCCAGGGTTCCCGACATACCTCCAGGGTATTTCCTGTGCTCGTTCATTACCACAGTTCCATTCGTATTGATTTTCTCCTGTAACTCATAAACTGCCATTTCGAGCAGTCTGCGCAGGTCTCCAGAATCGCGTGCAGATATATGTAGCTGCAAATCAAACCTTCCCAAAGCTGGGCTCGGTTGTACAGCAGGTGCTGTTAGTTCAAGCGTCGCGCCTTGCTGCGCACTTACTGTTTGGCTACTCTTCGATCCACTAAGGATGTCGGCATGCTCCGAATCCATGAGGTCCAATACCTTCGAAAGCGCCAGAGTCTTCTCAGGATGTAAATGCATCTGGTCCTTGATCTCTAAGCGACGGATCTGCCATTCCCGAATCCTTTCCCTGGTCACGTTGTCTATTTCGCTCATTACCGCGTCCTCTCGATACTAAGTGTGAAAATTGCCACTCTTAGACCCCGTGGACTGAATGGCCAAGCGTAAACCCGGGGTATCGCCGATTGCTGACTCAAGTTACGCGGGGTACCTGTTCTATTTGCCGCCTTTACCGGTCTGTTACGTAACTGCAATTACAGCTGGCTTACCGCCGCGACTCTGATGAGTCACTGCCGCAAGTGTAGACGGGAGCCACGACGTCAGGTAAGGGCATTTTCGCGCCTTTGATTGATCCGCACTTGCGGGGGGCTCCTGAATGCGGCCGCGCGTCCGCAGCTACGAACCGAAACCAGACCAGCCTTTCGCGCATCATTGCATCAAGCCTCAAGAGCCGGCTGATCTCCGACCAATAGCCGGCCGGATCACTGCAGCGCTTCTCGTATATGCCGCGACGAGGATTCAATTCGGCTCACTCTGATAACGTGGCAACGGCCTCCTCTCCGTAGACGTAGCAGACCCGCTGCCCCAAAAGCTCGCCAGGAAACCTCTGGTTGCTGCGGGCGATGTCATCTACGGTAGCGACCCAGGATCGACCATGGGCCCAGCCATTGGCTTTGGCTGCCAGTAGACTGCACACGGTTCGGCGTTGCTGCGGTGGGGCTGCGAGCGATCGAAGCTGCCCGAACCGATGAAGCACTCCAGCCAGTGCAGGCACTTGGATACAACGGATAGGAGTGCTGGCGGCCATTTCAGCAATCAAGCGCAAGCCACCAGCCTCCTGATAGCGTTCGTCGTCTTCCAGGCATTCAGCCAAAGTAACCACGTCGATGGGAGAGCCTGTGCTTATCAGATCTTCCATGGCGAGGTAGATTCGGCAATGGAGGTACCCTAAGAAGTCACTCGGATTCAGCTCCTTGGCAGCTTCCCACCAGGCGTCGTGGTCGTTCATCAGGCATCCGAGCAGATGCCGTTCTGCAAGCTCTACAGCTGCGTCAAACACAGGGTTCGGGCCGTTTTCCCTTTCCATATCCACCTTCCAGGCCGCATCGTCAGTACTCGAGCGGTAACACTCAATCTCGCCAATAACGGCGCCCCGTGGAAGGGCATTGCATTTTACCGCGTCACCGGGGGCACTAGGGCTGACTAGCTGCCTATCACCAGAGCCAGCAATCGACCAGCAACGGACATGGCACGCTCGTTAGGACACACTGTCCAACCGAAAAATCGGTCATGACCGGCGCACATCGGCAAAGAGCGCTGACTTAATCTTGGATATCAGAAATCGAAGAGCTGAATATGAATGAATTGCCTGGGGCCGGCGCGGGCCATGATGACGCGACTCGTAAGAAAATTCATGCCGCGGTCATTGCGAGAAACTTGGCCAGTGCTTCGAACAATACCAAGTGGAATGAGTTGATTGATCATTTCCGCGAACGCCAAGGCTGGCGTCCATCCTATCGGTTCAAGTCTGTCACTGGGTATGTCTCAGGGTGGGATGTCGAGTGGATCTATCACCTACCGTTTCCATTTGCGTCGGTCGAATGGTTCGATATTGGCTTGTCGGAGGTCGCTCCGTCTGGCGGACGTCTGCTGCCACCGACCACCGTTGACCATACGGACGAAATTTCGGAGGTCATCGCACGGATTGGATTCGAGTTTGAAGTTCGCGCTGATGTACTAAGAGTCTGGGGATACCTCCCAAAATCGTACGAAGACTTTCACCTGCATAACAAATAAAAAGTGACTGCTCGGTAGCCTGTTCGCTCGGCTAATCTGGATATTCAGCCTTGCTTCTTGAACGTCCGCCTCCGGTCTGCAACTGCCTCTCCCCAGCAACTGACACAAGCCACCCCGGCGCCCCCCCCCCCCGAACTAGGCCCCAGACACCGTAGTTCTTCCAGGAAGAATTCCCACCAAGGAAATGCGCCGGCAGCCCTACGGCCGCCGGCGCGGTGGCGTCATGCGCCCAAGACGCGGCAGGCTTGCTCGGGGATGGTTACTGACACGGCCTGCCCCACGCGCAGCCCCATGTCGTGGCAGGGCATGCTGAGGGCCGTCAGCGAGATGCCGGAGCACTGGACGGTGGTCTCGACGGTGGCGCCGATGTCACGGATGAAGGTGACGGTTCCGTCCAGGCGATTCGCCGCCGGTGCCTGCGGCGTCGAGAGTTGCAGGTCTTCCGGGCGCACCAGCATGCGCACGCTGGCGCCCGGCTGGATGCTGGGGCAATGGTTGGCGCGCAACGCCGCGCCGCCCGGCAATTCGACCCGACCCTGGCCCAGCACGGTGGCCGGGAAGATGTTGCCCGAGCCGATGAAGTCGGCGACGAAGGCGTTGGCCGGATTGCGGTAGATCTCGATCGGCGTGCCCACCTGCTGGATGCGATGTTCGCCCAGCACCACCACGACATCGGCCATGGTCATGGCCTCGCGCTGGTCGTGGGTGACCATGATGGTGGTGATGTTCAGGCGTTGCTGCAGCTGGCGGATCTCCACCTGCATCGACTCGCGCAGCTTGGCGTCCAGCGCCGACAGCGGTTCGTCGAGCAGCAGCAGCTTGGGGTGCGAGGCGATGGCGCGGGCAATCGCCACGCGCTGGCGCTGGCCGCCGGACAGCTTGGCCACCGGCCGGTCGACCATCTGCTGCAGCTGGATCATCTGCAGCAGCTCGGCAACGCGCGCCTGCTGGTCGGCCTTGCCGACGCCGCGCAGCTTCAGCGGATAGGCGATGTTCTCGCCGACGGTCATGTGCGGGAACAGCGCAAGCGACTGGAACACCATGCCGAAGTTGCGCTGGTGCGCCGGGATGCGGCTGATGTCTTCGCCGTCCAGGAGGATTTCGCCGCCGCTGAGGCTTTCCAGGCCGGCGATCATGCGCAGCAGCGTGGTCTTGCCGCAGCCGGAGGGGCCGAGGAAGCAGACCAGCTTGCCCTGCGGCAGATGCAGGTTCACGTCTTTCACGGCGCAGGCGCTGCCGTAGTGTTTCTCGACGTTATGCAGTTTCAGTCCATTCATGTTTCACCTCGAATCAGAACGACACGCCACCTTCGCCGACCAGCTTCTCCAGCGCCCAGATGAGGACGAAGTCGATCAGCACGATCAGCACGGCGAACGAGAAAACGGTGGGATCCAGCGAGGACACGGTGCGGCTGTACATCCAGATCGGCACGGTCATCACGTCGATGTTGTAGAGGAAGTAGGTCACGGTGAATTCGTTGAACGAGACGATGAAGGCCAGCAGCATCCCGGCGAGAATGCCCGAGCGCATCAGCGGCACGACCACGTCGACGATGGCGCGCAGCGGCGCGGCGCCGAGCATCTGTGCGGCCTCCTCCACCTCGCTGCCGATGGCGACCATCGCCGCCGTGCAGTTCTTCACCACGAACGGCAACGCGAGGATCACGTGGGCGATGACCAGGCGCGAGGTGTCCAGGTGCAGCGGCAGGCTGTCGAACACCAGCAGCAGCGCCAGGCCCAGCACGACCATGGGGAACACCAGCGGCAGCGACATCAGTTGCAGGGCGACGGCCTTGCCGCGGAACTCGCAACGGGTCAGCGCGTAGGCGGCGGGGACCGCGACCAGGGTGGCGAGGACCATGGTCAGGCAGGACACCAGCAGGCTGGTGGTCAGCGCCTTGCCCAGGCTGAGCACGTCGCTGGCATCGGGCGAGACGAAGGTCTGCCAGGCCGCGCGGTACCACTGCAGGCTGTAGCTGCTGGGCGGAAAATCGAGGTTCGCGGCGCCGCTGAAGGACATCACGATCATGCTCAGGATCGGCAGCACGGCGAGCAGCAGGATGACGCCGGAGAGCATCAGGGCGAAGCGCCCGGTGTCGCCCGGCAAGGTGGGTTGGCGGCGGGTCATTGCGAGGCCTCCAGGATGCGCCGGCGGCGGCCGGTGACGACTTCCGACAGGGTCATGATGGCAAGGGTGGTGACGATCAGCACCACGCCGGCGGCGGAGGCGGCCGGCCAGTTCATCAGCGGGGCGATCTGGTCATGGACCATCACCGCGAGCATCGGCACGCGGCGGCCGCCCAGCAGCAGCGGAACCACGAAGCTGCTGGCGTTGTAGGCGAACACCAGGGTGGCGCCGGTGAGGATGCCCGGCAGGCTCATCGGCAGCACCACCTGGCGGAACACCTGGAAGCGGCTGGCGCCCAGGGTCGCCGCGGCCTCCTCGTAGCTGCGCGAGATGCCGCGCATGGCGCTGGCGATGGGCAGCACGGCGAGCGGGAAGGCAGTCTGCACCAGCCCCATGAGCACGCCGTTCTGGTTGTACAGCAGCATCACCGGGCGCTTGATCAGGCCCAGGGCCAGCAAGGCCTTGTTGAGCATGCCCGCGGGGCCGAGGATCACCAGCCAGCCATAGCTTTGCAGGAGCAGGTTGACCAGCAGCGGCAGCAGCACGGCAGCGAGGAAGATCCGCCGCAGCAACGGCGATTGCAGGCGCGACATGCTGTAGCCGACGGGGATCGCCAGCAGCACGGCGATCAGTGCGCTGACGAAGGCCAGGCGCAGCGTCAGCAACAGCGATTTGAGGTAGTACGGCTGCAGCAGCTGGGCATAGCTGGCCAGGCTGAAGCCGGACCATTCGGCGCCCTTCTCGCCGACGCTCATGCGCACGACCAGCAGGCTGGCGGCGATGAGCACGATGAGGAAGCACAGCGACGGCGTGAGGAAAAGCCAGGCACGCGCCGTCGGTGAAATCGCCCGGGCCGGGCGCACGGGCGCCACGCCGACCGGGCGGGTCGGATTGCTCGATTGCATAGTGCGTGTCTCGTCAGAACGGAGAATGTCCGCGTCGCGCGCAGGCGGGGCTGGCAGCCTGCGCACGACTGTTCATGACCGCCGTGGCGGCCACGGCTGCATCAGGAAGAGAAGATTTCCGTGTAGCGGCGGATCCACTGGTCGTGAACGGTGGCGAGGAAGGCGCTGTCGTGCATGATCGCCTTCTCTGCGATCTGCTCGGGGGTGAGGATGTACGGGCTCTTGCGCGCCTCGGCGGAAATGATCGCCTTGGCGTTGACCGGGCCGTTGAAGATGTCCTCGGCCATCTTGCCCTGCACGTGGGGGTCCAGGGAGTGGTCGATGAAGGCGTGGGCCAGGTCGATGTCGCCCGGACGGTTCTTGGGCAGCACCGAGAGCATCAGGTCGGTGTAGAAGCCTTCCTTCATGCCGAAGGTGGCGCCCAGGCCGTAGTTGGGATCGCGGATCTGCTTGGGGAAGAACGCCGGCGCATAGAGGCCGCCGATATCCAGCGAGCCGGTGCGGAACAGCTCGGCGATCTGGTTGGGGTTCTCGCCCAAGGTCATTACCCGGTCCTTGAGCTCTTCGAGTTTCTTGAAGCCCGGCTCGATATTGTGTTCGTCACCGCCGGCCAGCTTGGCGGCGATGATGATCAGGTCCATGGCCTCGGTCCAGTTCGGCGGCGGCAGGAACAGGCGCCCGGCGTAGTCCTCGTCCCAGAGCGCCGCGTAGCTGTCGGGCACATCCTTCACCGTGCGGGTGCTGTACACCAGGCTGTTGCACCACAGCAGGTAACCGATGCCGTGGCCGTCGGCGCCGGTCTGGTACTTGGCCGGTACGTCCTTGAGATTGGGCAGGCGGTTGAGGTCGGGTTTCTCCAGCAGCCCGGCGCTGGCCAGGCCCTCGGCGCCGACGCCGGCCAGGGTGATGACGTCGTACTGCGGGCGGTCGCCGCCGGCCTTGAGCTTGGCGACCATTTCCGAGGTGCTGCCGGTGCGGTCGGCGATCACCTTGGCGCCGGTCTTGGCCTCGAAGGTGGCGGCGATGTTGCGCAGCGCCGCAAGGCCGGTGTCGTCGGACCAGGTGAGCAGCCGCAGGGTCTTGCCCTGGAAGCGGTTGTCGCTGGCGCTGGCCCGGATGAACGGCATGGACAGGGCAGCCGCGGCTACCGAGGCCGCGCCGACCGTTTTGATGAATTGCCTTCTGCTGAAATCACGCTCGCCCATCGGGGACTCCTTTGCTCTTATCGCTTTTGTTTAGGAAGGTCACGGGTGTCTGGCGGGAGGTCGGGGCTGTCGCCCCCGCCTGCCGGATCCGCCTGGCGGCCCCGGAATCCGGGGGGATCAGGCTGTTCGGCGGGGTCATCCTGCGACCTCGGCGGGGTGCCAACAATCGAAAAAATGTCATCGAAGCCATGTCCTGCATGCATGGCTGGCGTGCGCCCATGAGCAGGCCGCAGACCTTCTCCGGAAGGCCCGCACTAGAGCGGTTCGAGAAAAAAAGACGCGCCGGGAGTCCGGCGCGTGAGGGGAAATGCTCCCCGGAAAAATCCCTGCCGCCCGGGTGCGTCAGGGAAAGGGACGGATCAGCGCTGGCTGTTCAGCCAGGTCGCCTGGTCGATCTCGATCAGGGTCGGCAGCGAGCTGGCGCTGGCTTCGCGCAACGCAGCGCGCAGGGCGGCCTCGTCGCTCGCTCGATGGGCCTTGCAGCCCAGCGCCCGGGCCGCGCCGACGAAGTCGGGGGTGTAGATGTCGACGCCCACCGGCTCGATGTCGCGGTTGACCATGTAGCGCTTGATTTCCTCGTAGCCGTGGTTGTTCCACAGCAGCACGATCAGCGGGACGTGCGCCTCCACCGCGCTGGCCAGTTCCGGCAGGGTGAACTGCAGGCCGCCGTCGCCGATCAGGCACAGCACCGGGCGTCGCGTGTCGTCGCCCAGCCAGGCGCCGATGGCCGCCGGCAGCGCATAGCCGAGGGTGCCGTAGCCGGTGGAGGAGTTGAACCAGCGGCGCGGCTTCTCCAGGTCCAGTGTCAGGTTGCCGGTGTACACCGGTTGTGTGGAGTCGCCCACCAGTACCGCGTCGGGCAACTCCTCCAGCGCCACCTGCAGGAAGCGGGTCTGGGCGCGCAGGTTGTCGTCCAGGGTCGCCAGCACGCCTTCGCGCACCCGGGCGGCGCGGCGGCTGCCCCACTGCACTGCATCGGTCGCGAGGCTCTGGTCTTCCAGCGCCTCCAGCAGGGCTTCCAGCGCCAGCCCGGCGTCGGCCACCAGGGCGGCGCGCGGCGGATAGTTGCGCACGGTCTGGTCGGGGTCGATGTCGATGCGCAGCAGCGCGCCAGGAATCTTGAAGCCACCGGCGAAGGTCACGTCGTAGTCTGTTTCGCCCAGTTCGGTGCCGACCGCGAGCACCACGTCGGCCTCGTTGACCAGTTCGCGGGCGGCGTCGGTGGACTGCGTCGAGCCGATCAGCAGCGGATGCTTCGAGGGCAGCAGGCCCTTGGCGTTGATCGTCAGCGCCACCGGCGCCTGCAGGCGCTCGGCCAGCCGCTGCAGAGCCGCCCCGGCGTCGACGGCGCCGCCGCCGGCGAGGATCAACGGGCGCCGCGCACTGGCCAGCAGGCCGGCCATCTCGGCCACTGCCGTCGGTGCGGCGCCGGCGCGGGCGACACGAACCGGCTGGCTCGACAGCAGCGCGTCGGCGTCCTCCACCAGCACGTCGAGGGGAATCTCGATGTGCACCGGGCGCGGCCGCCCGGCCTGGAACAAGGCGAAGGCGCGGGCCAGCACCGCCGGCAGTTCGGCGGCCGACATCAGTGTGTGGGAGAAGGCGCTGCAACCGGCCACCAGGCTGCTCTGCGACGGCAGCTCGTGCAGCTTGCCGCGGCCGCCGCCGAGCTGGCTGCGCGCCTGCACGCTGGAGATCACCAGCATGGGAATCGAGTCCGCGTAGGCCTGGGCCATGGCCGTGGCGATGTTGGTCATGCCCGGGCCGGTGATGATGAAGCACACGCCCGGCTTGCCACTGGTGCGCGCGTAGCCGTCGGCCATGAAGCCGGCGCCCTGTTCGTGGCGCGGCGTGACGTGGCGGATCGTCGAGCGGGCGAGCCCGCGATAGAGCTCCACGGTGTGCACGCCGGGGATGCCGAACACCTGCTCGACGCCGTAGCCCTCGAGCAATTTCACCAGTACTTCGCCGCATGTGGCCATGGACTTCATCCTTATTGTTGATCGTCGATCTGGCGCGCCGTCGGGTGTTTCCGCAGGGAAACCCAGGCCAGGCATGAAGAGGCGAGGCGCGTGCAGGGAGTCGGCATTGGACCTGCCGGCCGAGGGCGCTGACAAACCAAAATTTGTCATACTAGGCATGTCTTCACCTCATGCCTGAGCCACGATGAAGCGCCTACCGCCCCTGCCCGCCCTGCACACCTTTCTGATCACCGCGCAATGCTGCAACTTCACCCGTGCGGCCGGTCTGCTGCATATCACCCAGGGTGCGGTGAGCCGGCAGATCGCCGGCCTGGAGGGGCATCTGGGCTATCCGTTGTTCCAGCGCCAGGCGCGCGGCCTGACCCTCACGCCCCAGGGTCGCGATCTGCTGCCGCGCATCCAGCAGGTGTTCGCCTTGATCGAAGAAGCGGTGGAGGAAGTCGGCGGCAAGCGCGACGCGCTGCAGCTCAAGGCGCCGACCTGCATCATGCGCTGGCTGTTGCCGCGGCTGTTGCAATGGCAGGCCGAGCGACCCGACGTGCCCGTGGAGCTGACCACCACCGTGCAGCACTCGGTGGATTTTCGCAGCGAGGAGTTCGATGCCGCCGTGGTCTACAGCCTGCAGAAGAAGGAAGGCCCCGCCTGCCACCGGCTGTTCGACGAGCAACTGACCCCGGTGTGCGCCCCGCAACTGCTCGACGGCCCGCTGCCCCTGGGCGCGCTGGAGGACCTGGAGCGCCACATGCTGCTGCACCCGACCCGCGACCAGCGCGACTGGGAGGCGTGGCTGTCCGCGGCCGGCACACGGGTCAGCAACATGGGCAAGGGGCAGCACTTCGATACCCTCGACCTGGCCGTGTCGGTGGCTACCCAGGGCGCCGGCGTGGCGATGGGCGACTGGGCGCTGATCGGCGACGATCTTCGCGCCGGGCGCCTGGTCGCGCCCTTCGAGCTGAAGGTGCGCACCGGAGCGGCCTACTACCTGGTCTACCCCGAACGCCGCGAGACCTCGCCGCAATTGCGCGAACTGATGGACTGGCTGTTGCGCCAGGCGGCCGAGCCGCCGGCCGCCTGAGGCCGCCTGCGACGACGCGATGGCGTCACCCGCAGGGCCTTCGACGGTGCGTGTGCCTCCTGCTTTCAGGGAAAAATTACTTTCGAAAAATCTGAAGTAATTATTTGCGCCGGACTATTTTTTCCATCGCATCAAGCTGCGACAACTGCATTCACACCAAGCCACAGAGGTCTTGGTCTACGCGGACCGGAGCGCCTGAAAAGCTCCGGCCGCACTGTTGTTCCTTACTGCCAAAGCCGGCGACAACACGCCAGGCGCACAACAACAATCGGCGAGTACAGGCCCGCGCAGCAGCGGTCTGTCAGAGGAATACCACCATGTCCACGCGTGTGCAGTTCTCCCCTTCGACACCCTCCCCCACGTCCGCCGATTCGTTTCGCCGCCTGACGTTCTCAGTCGCCGCGCCCGTGCGCTGAACCTCCAGCCGAATCCTTCGCCGTGCCCGACGGCGCGGTTCACCCTGTCCGGAGTTCGTTCATGCGACTCGAGATCTTCCGCACCCTGTGGGGCTACACCCATGGCTGGCCGCAGGCCATCGCCGAACTGCGCGAGGCCGGTTTCGACGGCCTGGAAGCGCGCGTGCCCCAGGATCCGGCCCTGCGTGCGGAGTACGCACGGCTGCTGGCCGCCGAGGGCGTGCCCTACATCGCCACCCTGTTCACCGCCCATGACGTGCTGCCCGACCAGTCGGCCAGCCCGCAGGTGCACCTGGACGACCTGCAGCGCAAGCTGGGCGGCGCCGCCGAGCTGTCGCCGCGCCTGGTCAACACCCTGGCCGGCAACGACCGCTGGCCGCTGGCTGCGCAGGTCGACTTCTTCGGCCGCGCCCTGGAGCTCGCCGCCGCGCAGGAGCTGACCTGCCTCTTCGAGATTCATCGCGCCCGCTCGCTGTATAGCCCCTGGGTCACCCTGGAGCTGATTCGCCAGGTGCCGCAGCTGCGCTTCACCACCGACATCAGCCATTGGGTGGTGGTCTGCGAGCGCCTGCTCGACGACCCCGCCGACGACCTCTCGCCCTTCGTCGAGCGCGTGCAGCACATCCAGGCCCGCGTCGGCTACGACCAGGGGCCGCAGGTGCCGCACCCCGGCGCGCCGGAATACGCCAACGCACTGGCCTTCCACCAGAAGCACTGGGAAGCCGTCTGGCGCGCCCAGCAGGCTCGCGGCCAGCAGATCACCACCCTGACGCCGGAATTCGGCCCGGACGGCTACTTGCATCACCTGCCCTTCACCAATGCCCCGATCGCCGATCTGTGGGCGCTGAACCGCTGGATCGCCGACGAAGAGCGTCGCCACTTCCAGCGCTTCCTCCAATCCTGAATCCGAACCGGAGCCATCGAACATGCAGGAGCAAGCAAGCAGGGCCTTCACCTCCATTCCCGTCATCGACATCGGCGGGCTGTTCAGCGAGCGCCTGGACGAGCGCCAGGCGGTGGCGGCCGAACTGGGCAAGGCAGCCCGCGAAGTGGGCTTTCTCTACATCCGCAACCACGGCCTGGACCCTGCGCTGATCGAAGGCCTGCAGGCGGCCGCGCGGGACTATTTCGCCCAGCCGCTGGAGGCCAAGATGCGCCACTACATCGGCGTCTCGGAAAGCCACAAGGGCTTCGTCCCGGAAGGCGAAGAGGTCTATTCCAAGGGCAAGCCGGACCACAAGGAAGCCTTCGACGTCGGCTTCGAAGTGCCGGCCGACGATCCGCTGGTGCTGGCCGGCACGCCGTTGCTGGGGCCCAACCGCTGGCCGGACGTGCCCGGTTTCCAGCAGCAGGTCAGCGCCTACTACCAGGCGGTGTTCGCCCTCGGCCGCAAGCTGTTCGACGGCTTCGCCCTGGCGCTGGGCCTGGAGGAAGGCTACTTCGACCCGCTGGTGAGCCGGCCGCCGTCGAAACTGCGGCTGATCCACTACCCCTTCGATGGCGAGGCGCAGGATGCACCGGGCATCGGCGCCCACACCGACTACGAGTGCTTCACCATCCTGCATGCCACGCAGCCGGGCCTGGAAGTGATGAACGAAGACGGCCAGTGGATCGACGCGCCGCCAGTGCCGGGTGCCTTCGTGGTGAACATCGGCGACATGCTGGAGGTGATGACCAACGGCGCCTTCGTCGCCACCGCCCACCGCGTGCGCACCGTGCGCGAGGAGCGCTACTCGTTCCCGCTGTTCTATGCCTGCGACTACCACACGCAGATCCGCCCGCTGCCGCAGTTCGACAACGGCAGCCAGGACTACGAAACCATCGCCATCGGCGAGCACATGTGGAGCCAGGCGCTGCAGACCTACAGCTACCTGCGCCGCAAGGTCGCCGACGGTGAGCTGGCACTGCCGGAGCGGGCGCGCAAGCCGTCCAGCTTCGGCCACCTGAAAAAACAGACGCAGCCTTCCTGAAGCCGCGCGCAACCCTAGACTGGAGCAATCACCATGAAAACCACCCGCACCCTCCTGGCCGCCGCTGTCGTCGGCGCAGCCCTCCTGGGCACCCTGCAGACCGCCAGCGCCGCCCTGACCGCCACGCCGGGGCAGTTCAAGGTCGGCATGGAAATCACCTACCCGCCCTTTGAGTCCTATGACGGCGACAAGGTGGTCGGCTCGGACCCCGAGCTGGCGGAGCTGCTGGCCAAGCACATGGGCCTTACGACGAGCTTCGTCAACACCAAGTTCTCCGGGCTGATCCTGGGCCTGAACGCCGGCCACTTCGATGCGGTGATCTCCGGCATGTACGTCACTCCCGAGCGTACCGCCCAGGCCCTGGCCATCCCCTACGCGCAGACGGGCGCCGCCATCATGGTGCCGGCCGACAGCGCCGAGCGCCCGGCCAAGCCCGAAGACCTCTGCGGCAAGAAGATCGGCCTGGAGAAAGGCACCACCTGGGTGCCGAAGTTCGAGGAGCTGTCCAAGACCTACTGCGTTCCCAATGGCAAGGGCGCCATCAGCGTGAGCGAATACCCGTCCGCCCCGGAAGTGACCCAGGCGCTGCTGTCGAAGAACGTCCAGGCCCAGGTGGAGATCTCCGGCGCGGCACACATGATCGCCGAGCGTTCCAAGGGCCGCGTGGTCGTCAGCTCCAGCGAGCTGATCTACAAGCAGACCCTGGGCATGTATGTGAAGAAGGGCAATCAGGAGCTGTACGACGCACTCAAGACCGCCTTCCAGAAGACCAAGGACAGCGGCGAATTCGCTGCCCTGCTGAAGAAGTACGCTCTCGAAGAAGCCCCGGCGACCGAGTGATTCCGCGTTAACGCAACATGAAAGACGGGGCTGGCCTCGCGCCAGACCCCGCTCGCCGAGGTGCCCATGCAGTTCGACTGGTCCTACTTCTTCTCCCTCTTCTCCTTGCCGGATTTCTGGAAGGCCTGCGTCACGGTGATCGAGCTGAGCGCCCTGACCTGGCTGATCGGCATGGTCCTGGGCTTCTTCCTCGCCTGCGCCAAGCTCTCCGGCTCGCGCTGGCTGCGCGTGCCGACGGGGCTGTACATCTGGTTCTTCCGCAGCGTGCCGCTGCTGGTGCTGGTGGTCTTCGTCTACAACCTGCCGCAGCTGTTCCCGGCCAGCGGCGCCCTGCTGTCCAACCCGTTCATTTCCGGCCTGCTCGCCCTGGTGCTGACCGAAGCGGCGTACATGGCCGAGATCCATCGCGGCGGCCTGATCTCCGTCGCCAAGGGCCAGAAGGAAGCCGGCCGCGCCCTGGCCATGGGCAGCATCGGCATCCAGCGGCTGATCGTCATTCCGCAGGCGTTCCGCATCTCGCTGCCGACGCTGATCAACGAGTACGTCACCGTGGTCAAGCTGACCTCGCTGGTCTCGGTGATCTCCCTCACCGAGCTGCTGCAGGTCGGCGAGCGCCTCTATGCGCAGAACTTCCTGGTGATGGAAACCCTCTCGGCGGTCGCCATCTACTACGTGCTGATCGTCACCCTGTTCGGCTGGGGCCTGCAGTACCTCGAGCACCGCCTGGACCTCAACGCGCGCAAACCGGAAACCCTTTCCGACGAGCACCTGGACAGCCTGCGCAGGAGCCTTCCGGCCACCCCGGTGGCCAGCCGCGAGGCCGGCCCGGCCGGTGCCCCGCCCGCGCTGCAACTCAAGGGCATCCGCAAGCGCTACGGCTCTCACGAAGTGCTCAAGGGCGTCGACCTGAGCGTGGGCAACGGCGAGGTGGTGTCGATCATCGGCCCGTCCGGCTCCGGCAAGACCTCGCTGATCCGCACCGTCAACGGCCTGGAAGGCATCGACGGCGGCGCCACCGCGCTATTCGGCAAGCCCTACATCGAAGCCGGCAAGCCCGACCCGGCGCGCCTGCGCGACGGCGTGCAGCACATCGGCATGGTGTTCCAGAACTTCAACCTGTTCCCGCACCGCACCATCCTCGACAACGTCACCCTGGCGCCGCGCTTCCACGGCCTGGCCGGGCGCGACATCTGCGAGCAGAAGGCCCTCGCGCTGCTGGACAAGGTCGGCCTGCTGGCCCACGCCAACAAGTACCCGCACCAGCTCTCCGGCGGCCAGCAGCAGCGCGTGGCCATTGCCCGCGCGCTGGCCATGGCGCCGGCGATCATGCTGTTCGACGAGCCGACCTCGGCGCTGGACCCGGAGCTGGTGGGCGATGTGCTCAACGTGATCCGCGACCTGGCGAAGGAAGGCATGACCATGGTGATCGTCACCCACGAAATGGATTTCGCCCTGTCGATTTCCGACCGGGTGATCTTCATGGAGCACGGTCAGGTGCAGGTCGATGCCGCGCCGGCGCGCATCCGCAACGGCGACTGCGGCGAGCGGGTGATGCGCTTCATCGGCCTGGAGCGCCAGGCCCAGCAGGACGAGGCGCAGCACCGCGCCTTCCTCGCCGGCTGACAGCGGAGGACCAGGCGGCACAGGGCGTGCCGCCTGGACGTCCATTCACGGGGCCGAGGGCGGGCTGCCGCTGATGAGTCTCCCCAGAAGCGCCAGCCCTTCCCTCACCTCCTCCAGCGACGGGCCGCCCAGACACAGGCGAATGCCTGACGCCGGGTCGCCCGGGTCCACCATGACCGATTCGGGCGGCGTCACCCGGATGCCCACCGAGGCGGCCGCCGAGGCCAACTGATCGGCAGCCTCGCGGGGCATCGGCAGCCACAGGTGATAGGCGTCCGGGTGCGCGACGAGCTCGGCCGCGCCGAGCAGCGAAACCGCCAGGCTCGACCGCCGGCGCGCTTCGTGGCGCAGGTCCTGCGGGATGGAGGCGATGACACCGCTGGACAACCACTCCTCGACCACGGCACAGGACAGCGGCGACGGCGCCATCGGGATGTCCTGCAGGAAGTCCCGGGCCAGCTCGGTCATCGCCGCGGGCAGCGTGAGCAGGCCGATGCGCAAGCCGGGGCCGATGGACTTGGACAAGCCATTGACGTGCAGCACGCGCTCGGGCGCCAGGGTCACCAGCGCCGGCGCGGTGGACGGCCCCAGCGCGTAGACGCCGTCCTCGATGATCCAGGCTCCCGCCTGCCGACACACCTCGACAATCGCCTGCCGGCGCGCCAGGCCCATGGTGGCGGTGGTGGGGTTGTGCAGCGTCGGCGTGAGGTACACCGCGGTGCTGGCGCCGCCCGCGACACGTTCCAGCGCCTGGGCGAGCGCCTCCGGCAACATGCCCTCGGCGTCCATCGCGACGCCCTGCATCCGGTAGCCCTTGCGCCGCGCCAGTGCGATGGCGCCGGGGTAGGTGACCCGCTCGGTCAGAATCACCCCGCCAGGCCCGCAGGCCAGATCGAAGGCCAGTGAAATCGCCTGGCGGGCGTTGCTGGTCAGCGCCAGATTCTCGGGGTCGACCTCGATACCCAGCGACTGCAGCCAGCGGGCCAACAGGCGCCGATGCTCCAGATGGCCGGCGGGTGGCGAGTAGAGCGTGAGGTGATCGGCGTCGATCGTCCGTGCGACGCCGGCCAGGGTGCGCGCCAGCAGGCGTGCCGACAGCATCGCCGGCGGCACGTTGGAGGACAGATCGATCACCCGGTCCTCATGGGCCTGGCGGATCGCCACGAACATGCCGCGGCCCTTGACGCTGCGCACCAGCCCTCGACGCTCCAGGGCCGCATAGGCCTTCGTCACCGTGCCCAGGCCGATCCCCAGCTGCCAGGCGAGATCGCGATGGGCCGGCAGGCGGTCGCCGCCCTGCAGGCGCCCCTCGACGATGTCGTCGGCCAGTGCCCGTACCAGCCGCTCGGCGGCGCTTGCGTCGAGTTCCGCGAGGCGCGGTGTCCAGGGCGATTGAAGCAGCATGCGGAGCGTCCCGAGTGAGGAATAGTGTAGCGTGACACTATTTAAATAGATCAAAAGTGTAACGTGCATTAGGGTGACTGGCGACATCCAACCGTTTCGCCACAGCCCGCCGCCACCGCGGGCACTGGAGTGCTCGATGTTCAACAGCACCATCGCCCTCGCCTTCGGCTCCTACTTCCTGGCGGCGGCCAGTCCGGGGCCGAGCAACATGGCGATCATGGCCACGGCCATGCGCGACGGCCGCCTCCCCGCCCTCGCCCTCGCGGGCGGGGTCATGACGGGCTCGCTCACCTGGGCAGGGCTGGCGGCAACCGGTCTCTCCACCCTGCTGGCCACCTTTGCCGAGGCGCTCATCGTCATCAAGGTGGTGGGCGGCCTCTACCTGCTCTACCTGGCGGCGCGGGCCGGCAGGTCCGCCCTGCAGCCGATCCCGGCGCCCGCCCGCACCGAGGCGGCACGCACGCCACCGCGCTACCTGCCCCTGTACCGCCAGGGCGTGCTCATGCACATCAGCAACCCCAAGGCGATCATGTCCTGGGTGGCGATCATGTCGCTGGGCCTGCAGCAGGGCGCTCCCAGCGGCACCTTGGCGACCATCATCGGCGGCTGCGCCCTGCTCGGCATCGGCATATTCGGCGGCTACGCCCTGCTGTTCTCCACCGCCCGGATGATCGCTGTCTACGCCAGGCTCGGCCGCTGGATTCAGGGACTCTTCGCCACGCTGTTCACCGTCGCCGGGGTGAAGCTTCTGGTCGCGCCCGTTTGAGTCGCCATCCAACACTCACCCAAGCCAGGAGCGCTGTCGTGTCCCATGAATTCCAGATGATCGACGTGTTTGGCAGCCGGCCGCTGTCCGGCAATCCGCTGGCGGTCGTGCTCGGCGCCGATGGGCTGACCACCGGGGAGATGCAGCGCCTGGCGCGCTGGCTCAACCTGTCAGAGACCACGTTCCTGCTGCCGCCCACCCATCCGGAGGCGGACTACCGGGTGCGGATATTCTCGCTGGACAGGGAGCTGCCCTTTGCCGGGCACCCCACCCTGGGCAGTTGCCATGCCTGGCTCTCCACCGGGCGCGCGGCGAGCAAAGCGACGGAGATCGTCCAGGAGTGCGGCGTTGGCCTGGTGACCATTCGCCGTGAGCCCGGCCTGCTCTCCTTTGCCGCGCCACCGCTCATGCGCAGCGGGCCGCCCTCGCCGGCAGAGTTGAGCGAAGCGATTGCCTTCCTGCGGATAGCGCCGGGCGATATCGTCGATGCCGCCTGGGTCGACAACGGTCCGGGCTGGCTGGGCATCCGCCTGGCGTCGGCGCAGAAGGTGTTGGCGCTGGCCCCGCAACGCAGCTGGCCGCGCAGGATCGACATCGGCGTGGTCGGGCCGCATTCGGCTGGCGAGGCGGCGATCGAGGTTCGCGCGTTCTTCAACAATCACCTGGGCACCATCGTCGAAGACCCCGTGACCGGAAGCCTCAACGCCTCCCTGGCCCAGTGGCTGTTCTCCACCGGCGTGGTCGAGGGAGACTATGTCGCCGCCCAGGGAACCCGGCTCGGCCTGCACGGGCGCGTTCACGTATCGCGCGACAGTACCGGCCAGGTGTGGGTCGGCGGCAGGACCCACACCCAGGTCAGCGGCCGACTCCAGGGCCTGGCCTGAGCCTTGGGCAACGCGCCTGTCGCACGGCCATGCGCTGCCCGCCGGGCAAACGGCGAGGGTTACCCCCGTCGCCGGTACAGGCTGCGTGCCAGTGCATCCAGCGCGAAGCCCAGCACGCCGATCAGCAGCACCATGGCCATCAGCTCCGAGTAGGCCAGGCGGTCCCGCGTGTCGAGGATGTAGTAGCCGAGCCCGGCGCTGACGCCGAGCATTTCGCACGGCACCAGGACGATCCAGAGGATGCCGATGGCGAGCCGCACGCCGGTCAGCACGTGGCCGAGGACGCCGGGCAGGATGACCTTGCGCAGCGTTTCGTACGGTGTGGCGCTCAGGCTCCTGGACAACTGCAGCCAGCGCGGGTCGAGCTGGCGCACTCCGGCCGCGGTGTTGAGCAGGATCGGCCAGACGGCGGCGAAGGCCAGCAGGAAGTAGATCGGCGAGTCGCCCACGCCCATCAGCATCACCGCGATGGGCATCCACGACAGCGGCGAGATCATCCGCAGGAACTGGAACGCCGGCGTGGTGGCCGCCTCCAGTTGGCGCGACGCCCCCACCAGCAAGCCCAGCGGCACGCCCACGGCCAGCGCCAGGAGCAGGCCGAGCAGCACCCGCTTCAGGCTCACCAGCACGTGTTCGTACAGCTCCGGGCGTACCAGCAGCTCGCCCAGGCTGGTGAAAGTGGCCCGGGGCGAGAACAACTGCCCCAGGCCGTCGCCGCCGAACCACCGCACGCCGAGCCACCACAGGCCGAGCAGCGCGAGCAGCCCGGCCAGGCCCAACGCCCAATGGCGGCGCGTGGAAAGCACAACCGGTGTCACGTGGTGATCTCCTCGCGGCGTTCGAAGCTGTCCGGGTAACCGAAGGCGCCCAGGCCGCCGACGCCGGCCAGCGCCTGGCGCACGAAGCGGTCGTCCACCAGGTCCTTCGCCACCTGCGAAGGTTCCAGCGCGGCGAGGAAGCCTTTGTCGCCCTGGATCAGCGTGTCCTTCAGGCGGCGCACCAGTTCCTCGGTGTAGCTGGGGAACGGGTACGGCTGGAAGTCGATGCGCTCCTCGTGCCAGTCGGCATGGCGGATCGCCCCGTCGGCCAGGTACTGCTGGCGCTCGCCGGCCGCCGGGGCCAGCACGCGGCCGAGCACGTCCGGCGCATGGGGCGTGTAGCGGTTCTCGCCCTCCTTGGACAGCAGCCTGGCGGCTTCGGCGCGGTTGTCGCGCGTCCACAGCTGCGCCTTGACGATGGCGTTGACCACCTTCTGCGACCACTCCGGCCGGTTGTTCAGGTCGTGCTCGTGCATGAACACCACGCAGCACGCATGGTTGCGCCAGACGTCGCCAGTGAAGCGCTGGATGCGCCCGACCTTGAGGTTTTCCGCCAGGGCATTGAACGGCTCGGCGACGATGTACCCGGCGATGCGTTTGGACGCCAGCGCCGGCGGCATGTCCGACGGCGGCAGCACCACCAGGTTGACCTCGTTGGCGGCCAGCGCGGCGTTGGCCGGCTTGCTCACGGCCTGCAGGCCGTTGTCGCGCAGCAGCGATTGCAGCACCACGTTGTGGATCGAATACCAGAACGGGATTGCCAGCGTCTTGCCGCCCAGCTGCTTCACGTCGCTGATGTCCGGCGCCACGGTCAGGCCCGAGCCGCCGACGTGGTTCCAGGCCACCACCTTGGCCGGCACCTTGCTGCCGTAGCGCGCCCAGATGGTCATTGGCGACAGCAGGTGGATGACGTTGACCTGGCCGGAGATGAACGCCTCGATCACCTGCGCCCAGCTGCGCAGCAGTACCGGGCGTTCGGCCTTGATGCCCTCGGCGTCGAACAGGCCGTTGGCATGGGCCACCAGCAGCGGCGTGGCGTCGGTGATCGGCAGGTAGCCGATGCGCACCGGGGCGTCCGGTTCGCTGGCGGCGCGCGCCTGCAGGCTGGACAGCAGTGGCAGTGCGCCGGCGGCGGACAGCAGCGCGGCGAGTTTGAGGATGTCACGTCGGGAGTGTGTGGGGTCGTCCAGGCACATGGGCAGGCTCCTTCGCAGAGGGGATATTTGCGTGGGTGCGGCTTGCCCGCCGTAGGGTTAGGAGGATCTCGACCCGCAACGCGCCCAGTTCCTCGACCAGCTCCGCACGGGGTTGCGGCAGGTCGATGCACCACTCGCCCAACGTCCGCGCCGGGGTGTCGCCCAGTAGCAGGATGCGGTCGGAGAGCAGCAGGGCTTCGTCGATGTCGTGGGTGATCAGCACGGCGGCGGTGCGCCGCTGGTGGATCACGCCGAGCAGCAGTTGTTGCATGTCGGCGCGGGTGACTTCGTCCAGCGCACCGAAGGGTTCGTCAAGCAGCAGCACCTGCGGTTGCCGCGCCAGGCAGCGCGCCAGCGCCGTGCGCTGGGCCATGCCACCGGAGAGCTGCGCCGGCATGAAATCGCGGGCGTGGCTCAGGCCGACGGCGGCGATGGCATCGTCCACGCGCTGCTCCAGCGTGGCCTTGTCGAGTGTCGGCTGGCGGGCGAAGTCGAGGCCGAAGGCGACGTTCTTCACCAGGCTCAGCCAGGGCAGCAGGCTCGGGTCCTGGAAGGCCACGGCGACGCGCGGGTGCGGGCCGTCGATGGGCTGGCCGAGCAACTGCACGCGGCCGGCGGCAGGTTTCTGCAACCCGGCGAGCACGCGCAGCAGGCTGGACTTGCCGACGCCGCTGGGGCCGAGGATGGACACCACCTCCCCCGGCGCCAGCGCCAGCGCGAAGCCTTCGAGCACACTGCGCCAACCGTTGTCGCCGGGGTAACCCAGGGCAACGTCGCTGGCCTGCAGGATCACCTCGCTCATGCGCGCGCCTGCTTCTGCAGTTCGGCGCGCAGCTGCACCAGGCTGGGCGTGACGATGGGCACGAAGGCCGACTCGCGCCAGCGCCGGGCGAACGCCGCGCCGTACTCGCTGAGGTAGGCCTTGCCGCCGCTGGCCTGCAGCTCCAGCTGTACGGCCGCTGCCGCCCCCTCGGCCAGGCCGATGCGCAGTCGGAACAACCTCGCCGGCTCGCCGAGGAAGGCGCCACTGTGCAGCCCGTCGCGCAGCTGCGCGACGCGTTCGTCGAGTTCGGCGCTCAGGCGCTGTTCTTCCTCGCGCAGCACCGAGCGACGGTCGCTCAGGTGGTTGCGCACGGCTTCCAGGGCCTTGCGGGTGAGGCCGATGGTCATCGCGCATTGCAGGCCGAGAAACGCCGGGCGCACGGCCGGCAGGTACTGTCGGGCATCGTCGTGCAGCAGCCATTCGAGGGGCAGCTCGACGGCGGAGAAATCCAGCGCCGCGGTGTTGCTCGATTGCAGGCCGAGCAGTTGCAGATCGCCCGAGCGGGTCAGGCCGGCGCTGTCGGAAGCGATGGCCGCCACCAGCGGCGCCGCGCCCGGCCGTTCGATGGCGGCCGCCACCACGAAGCGGCCCTTGCGCAGGTTGGTGACCCAGTGCAGGCGGCCGTCCAGCGTCCAGCCATCGCCGGCGGGCGTGGCGGCCACCTGCAGGTTCTCGATGCCGGAGAGGAACTTCATGGCATTGGAAAGCCCCGTGGCGCCGGCCAGGCTGCCATCGAGCAATTCGCCCAGCAGGCGGTCGCCCAGTTCGCGATTGGGGCTCTGCAGCAGGTATTCGATGAAGGCGCGCTGGCCCCAGAAGACGAAGGCGGCGGTCAGGGAATGGCTGGCGACGTCGGCGATGGCATCGATCGCATCGAGCAGGTCACCGCCGCTGCCACCGCGCTCGGCCGGCACGCCAATGGCGAACAGGCCGGCAGCGGCGAGTTGCGGCAGTACACTCTGCGCATCGGTATGGCCGAGGTCGAGGCCCTCGGCGTGCTCGTCGAGCCAGCGGCTCAGGGTCGGGTCGAGCATGTCGCTCTCCTTGCAGGGGCGGCGCGGGCCGCCCGGTCACACGAAATCAGGCGGTGGCCTTTTCCCAGCGGTAGCGGCCCAGCTCCGGGTTCAGCGGCGTCTGCGCCAGCACGTTGGCGAAGTTGCACAGGGTCGCCAGGCTGATGCCCAGCAGCACTTCCAGGGCGTTGCCATCACTGAAACCGGCGGCGCGGAAGGCCGCCAGGCTCGCGTCGCTGACCGCGCCACGGGTGGCGATGGCCTCGCGGGCGAAGGTGGCCAGAGCTTCCAGGCGGGCATCGGGGAGTTCGCGCTGTTCGCGCAGGGCGGCTATCACTTCCTCAGGCAGCTTGGCCTTGTTGTAGGCCACCGCGGTATGCCCGGCGACGCAGAAGTCGCAGCCGTGGGTGGTGGCGGCGATCAACTGCACCACCTCGCGCTCCGCCAGGCCCAGGTCGGACTTGCCGTTGAGGCCGGAGACGGTCACGTAGGTTTCCAGCGCGGCCGGCGCGTTGGCCAGCACGCCCAGCAGGTTGGGGATGAAGCCGGAGCCCTTGAGGGCGTTCTCGAGGAAGGGTTTGGCGGCTTCAGGCGCGCTGTCGAGGGTCTGGATGGGCAGGCGGGACATGGTTCGACTCCGTTGAAATGGGGTGTCGAAAAAGTCTGTTGGTAATAAGAAATCCATTCAATATTCTAAAGTCGCTATCACTTGCTCATGAGTCTTTCCATTAGATGATTTCGTCCAGCCCCCTGGTTGATTGGTTATTAGACAGCCTTGAACTGAGCGCCAGCCTGTTCCACGTGGGCCGCTATTGCGGCGGCTGGCACGCCTCCACCCACGGGCTGGCGCGGGCGAGCTTCCACCTGGTGGTGCAGGGGCACTGCTGGCTGCACCTGGACAACGAGCCGCCGTGCCGGCTGGACAGCGGCGACGCGGTGTTCATCCTGCGCGACGTGCCGTATCGGCTCTCCAGCGAAGCCAGCGCCGAAGACGCGGCCTGCCAGCCGCGCCAGAGCATGACCGCGCTGGAGTGGCAGGCCGAGGACGGCGTGGGCCTGGTCTGCGGGTTCTTCCATTTCGATTCGGGGCTGTCGGCGCTGATCATCGACGCCCTGCCCGCCTTCCTCGTGCTGCGCGCCGGGGAGCCATCCCAGCGCGCCGCGCGCAGCCTGTTCGAGCTGATCCTGGAGGAGTGCCGGCGGCAGCCCGCGCCGTCGCAACAGATGCTCGAACGCCTGAGCCACCTGCTGTTCCTCTATGTGCTGCGCCAGCAGGTGGTGGCCAACCCGTCCCTCGGCGGGCTGGTCGCCCTCGCCCGCCAGCCGCAGTTCGCCGGCCTGCTGGAGCAGATGATCCAGCAGCCGCAACTGCCCTGGACGCTGGAAGACATGGCGGCCTGCGCCGGGCTGTCGCGCTCGGCCTTTTTCAAGCGCTTCAACGAAACCTGCGGACAGTCGCCCGGCCAGGTGCTGCTGGCCCTGCGCATGGGCCAGGCGTGCCGTCTGCTGAAGGCCGACCAGAGCGTGGCGGAAGTCGCCGCGGCGGTCGGCTACCAGTCCGTCGCCGCGTTCACCCGCGCCTTCCACAAGGCCACCGGGCAGCAGCCGGGCGCCTTCCGCCGGGCAGCGAACTAGGCCGCCCGGCGCCGGGCATAACCTTATGCCCGAATGATCTGCAAGATTTCCCCGCCTCGCGCCACAGATACGTCAGCGGACCTCTGTCCGAGCCCTCTGAATTGTCTGGAGCTGCCATGCCACCTGCCCCGCTTGCCGACGCACTGCCGGCGCCCGATTGGGCCCCCCTGCGCGCCGCCCTGGAACGCGACCGCCTGGGATCAGGCGAATGGCCCACCTGGCTGCTGCTGGTCGGCGTCCAGGCCGGCTGGTTCGCGCTGCTGCTGGCCAGCCCCTGGCTCGGCGTGTGGCCGACCACGGCGCTGCTGGTTCCCCTGGTGGCGCTGTGGATGTCGGTGCAGCACGAGCTGATGCACGGCCACCCGACGCGCCTGCCGCGGCTGAATGCCCTGCTGGGCTTCATGCCCTACGCACTCTGGTACCCCTACCCGCTGTACCGCGACAGCCACCTGGCGCACCACCGCGACGAGCACCTGACGCTGCCGGGCATCGACCCGGAAAGCCGCTACATCGGCCACGCCGGCTGGCACCGCTTGCCCGCGCCGGCGCGCGTGCTGCGCTGGGCGGACAAGACGCTGCTGGGGCGGCTGCTGATCGGCGCGCCCATCGCCCTGTGCGGCCTCGCCATCGAGGAAGGCCGCAAGCTGCGATGCGGGGATCGCCAGGCGTGGCGTATGTGGTCGATCCATGGCGCGCTGTGCGCGGCGCTGCTGGTCTTCGTAGCGCACTTCAGCGCGCTCTCGGCGCTGCACTACCTTGTCTGGGTCAGCGTGCCGGCACTGGCCCTGGGCATGCTGCGCTCCTTCTACGAGCACCGCCCCGCCGCCGCGCCGGAGCAACGCAGCGTGCTCAACGAAGCGGGCTGGCCGTGGCGCTGGCTGTTCCTCAACCTCAACCTGCACCTGGTCCACCACGACCTGCCCTGGGCGCCCTGGTATCGCCTGCCGCAGCTGTACCTCGCGCACCGCGACTACTGGCTGCAACGCAGTGGCGGCTTCCTCGTGCGCGGCTACGGTGAACTGATCCGCCGCCACGCCGTGCGGCCGGTGGACAGCCCCCGCCACCCCTTCGCCGCAACGGAGCCGAGCGCATGACCCGGGCCCTGGCCGAACTGCCGATGTACACGGCCCCGGACGTCGTCCGCGAGGCCAGCGACGCCTGGATCGCGCGCACCCTGGCGCTGCTAGGCGTGCACCGCGAGCCGTGGTCGGGCGATGATCTGCACGCCCTGTTCCTGAACCCGCAGCTGCTCTTCACCCAGACCTGCGGCTATCCCCTGATGACCGCCCTGCGCGGCCGGGTGCGGCTGGTCGGCCGCCCGGACTTCGACCTGCCGCACAGCGCCGGCGGTGAGCATTGCAGCCTGCTGCTGGTGCGCGAAGACGACCCGCGCCACCACCTCGACGCCCTGCGCGGCTGCCGCGGCGCGGCCAACAGCCCCGACTCCAACACCGGCATGAACCTGCTGCGCCACGCCCTGGCCCCCTGGCAGCGCGGCAGCCGCTACTTCGGCGAGTTGCACTGGAGCGGCAGCCATCGCCAGAGCCTGGCGTGGCTGCGCGAAGGCCGGGTCGATCTGGTCGCGATCGACAGCGTCACCTTCGCCTATCTGGCCCTGTATTCACCCGGGGAAACCAGCGGCGTCCGCCTGCTGCAACGCAGCGCGCCGAGCCCTGCCCTGCCCTACATCACCGGCGCCGGCGAGGCGCAGGCGGGGGAGATCCGCGAGGCCCTGAGCCTGGCCCTGGAGCAGCAGCCCGAAGTGCGCGCCGCGCTGCGCATCCGCCGCGTTCTGCCCGCTGCCGAGGCGGACTACGAGGTGCTGCTGGACTACGAGCGCGAGGCGGCCGAACGGGGCCTGGCGGCGCTGCATCCCGGCCAGTGAAGGCCGCTGCGCAGCAGCCGAGTTTTGGTTATAAATATCTATTACAAAGCTATTTTTAAAGAATAAGAGGCCTTGCTAGGATGGCTCCACCGGAACACCGGACTCCCCCGCATCACTCACGCTTCTGGAGCCGTCATGTCCGGTGCTGACAATTCCCATGGCCAGTATGTTGGCCTGCTGTTCCGCCAGCATTACGACTGGCTGCAAGGTCGCCTGCGCCGGCACCTGGAGTCCGGCGCCAGCGCCGAGGACCTGGCGGCGGAAACCTTCGTCCAGCTGCTCGCAAGCCCCGTACTGGCGCCGATCCGCGAGCCCCGCGCGCTGCTCACCACCATCGCCCGCCGCCTGCTGTTCCAGCTCTGGCGGCGCCGCGACCTGGAGCGCGCCTACCTGCAGACTCTCGACCCCGAGGCCGCCGACGAGCGTTCGCCGGAGCAGATCGCCGAACTGCTGGAGGCGCTGCAACGCATCGACCAGTTGCTCGACGGCCTGCCCGCCAAGGTCAAGGCGACCTTCCTGCTGTCGCAGATCGACGGCCTGACCTACCCGGAAATCGCCCGCACCCTGGGCATCTCCCAGCGCTCGGTGAGCGACTACATGACCCGGGCCCTGCAACGCTGCCTCAAGGCCAGCCTGTCATGAGCCCGGAAGAACACCAGGCCCTGCTGATCGAGCAGGCCACCCGCTGGTTGGTGCTGCTGCGCTCGGGCCAGGCCAGCCGCGAAGACTGGGAAGCCTTCAGCGCCTGGCGCGAACGCGACCCGCGTCACCAGCAGCTCTGCGAACGGCTGGAGCAGACCCTCGGCGCCTTCCGCGTGGCCCAGGCCCAGGGGGTGCGCGGCGAGCAATTGCAGCGCACCCTCAGCGCCGCCGGGGCCAGCCGCCGGCGTCTGCTGCGTGGCGCGCTGGTCGGCGCGGGCGTGATGCTTGGCGCCGGCTTGCTCGCCCAGCGGCAACTGCCCCTGGACGAGCTGAGCGCCGACCTGCACACCGCCACCGGCCGGCGCCAGCGCGTCAGCCTCGACGACGGCAGCGAGCTGGTGCTCAACGCACGCAGCGCCGTGGACGTCGACTTCACCGCCCAGCGCCGCGTGCTGCGTTTGCGGCGCGGGGAAATCCAGCTGCGGGTGGCCGGCGACCGCCGTCCGATGCTGGTCACCAGCCCCTTCGGCCAGGTGCTCAGCCAGGGCGGCCGGCTGCAGATGCGCCTCGGCGACGAGCGCTGCACCGCCCTGGCCCTGGACGGCACGCTGGACCTGGCCACCCTGGCCGGCGAGCGCCTGCAACTGCCGCGCCGCCAGCAGGTGAGTTTCGACCGCTACGCCTTCGCCCGACCCACGCCCCTGCTGGGTGGCGAAGGCGCCTGGGTGGACGGCCTGCTGGAGGTGCGCAACCAGCCCCTGGCGGAGGTACTCGATGCACTGCGCGCCTACCGCAGCGGCGTGCTGCGCGTCGATCCGGCGGTGGCCGGGCTGCGCGTCAGCGGGCTGTTCCGCCTGGACGACAGCGACCAGGCGCTGGATGTCCTCGCCCGCACCCTGCCGATCCGCGTCGCGCGGCGCACGGACCTGTGGGTCAGCGTCGGGCCGGCCTGACAGCGCCCTGCCCGAGCGGTTCTAACGACATAACCAATCGATCTGCAAGGTTCCCGCGGGCCGTTGCACAGAGATGACGTAAGCGCCGCCCTTTGCGGCGCATCCTCTGGGGGAGTCATGTCGCGTCATTTGAAGTTCACTCGCAAGGCCGGGGCCTTCGCCCTGGGTTCGCTCGCCGCCCTGTTCCTCGGCTCGGCGCTGGCCGCCGGGCCGTCGCAGGCCTACCACATCGCCGCCGGGCCGCTGGATGAAGTGCTGCTGTCGATCAGCCGGCAGAGCGGCCAGGTGATTTCCTTCACCCCGGACGTAGGCCGCTATTCCTCGGCGGCGGTCGATGGCACCTACTCCGCGCAACAGGCGGTGGACGCGGCGCTGCGCGGCACCGGCCTGCAGCTGCAGGTCAGCGAGGACGGCGCCTTCGTCATCCGCAAGGCGGCGGGCGGCGCTCAACGGGCCAGCGGCGCGGCGGCGGAATCGGCCGTGCCGACGCTGGACCGCGTGGTCGCCATCGGCACCCGTCGCCAGGACGCCACCGCGCTGACCAGCAGCGCGCCGGTGGACGTGATCGACGCCAGCGAGCTGGTGCAGACCGGCGCCACCAGCCTCAACCAGGCGCTGTTCCAGTTGCTGCCCTCGTTCAACTTCCCGCAGAACCAGAGCGCCACCCGCGGCCAGGACCCCAAGGGCGCATCGCTGCGCGGGCTGTCGCCGGACCAGACCCTGGTGCTGGTCAACGGCAAGCGCCGGCATGCCTCGGCGGTGGTGAACATCTCCGGCGGCGTGCCCTTCATCGGCGCGCAATCGGTGGACCTGGACATGATCCCCATCAGCGCCATCGACCACGTCGAAGTGCTGCGCGACGGCGCGTCGGCGCAGTATGGTTCCGACGCCATCGCCGGGGTCATCAACATCGTCCTGAAGGAGCGCGACAGCGGCGGCCAGGCCAACGCGCAACTGGGCAAGTACAGCCAGGGCGACGGCTTCGGCAAGTCCGCCGACGGCTGGTACGGCCTGGCGCTGCCCGGGGACGGCTTCCTCACCCTGAGCTTCAACGGGCTGAACAACAAGCCCGACGACATCGGCGAGACGTACTACGCCGACGGCCAGCGGCAGGACCCGCGCTGGGGCGGCGCGAGCCGGGAGAAGTTCAACCTGGCGGCCAACGGCGAGGTCGGCCTGAGCGATGCCTGGCGCCTCTACAGCTTCGGCACCTTCGGCCGCGACACCTCGTACAACAACACCCCGCCGCTGCTCGCCAGCAGCCCCAACAACGTGCCGCAGATCTACCCCAACGGCACCATCCCGCAGTACCGCTACCACTACGAGGACGCCTCGCTGACCTTAGGCTCGCGCTACGACGACGAAGCCCTCGGGCGCTTCGATCTGTCCGCCACCTATGGCCGCGACCGGCACACCGAGCGCGCCTCGGACACCGTCAACCCGAGCTACGGCGTGGCCAGCCCGACCAGCTTCGACGTCGCCACGCTGACCAACGAGCAGACCAACCTCAACTTCGACTACAGCCGCGACGTCCCCGTGGACTGGGCGTTCAAGCCGCTGACGCTGTCCGCCGGCCTGGCCTGGCGCGACGAGCGCTATCGCCTGGAGGACGGCGACTTCGCCTCCTACTCCTTCGGCGGCATCGATGGCGTGCAGGTCGGCGCGGTGCAGGCCTCGGGGCTGACCCCGGACGACGCCGCCACCTATACCCGGCAGGTCCGCGGCCTGTACCTGGGCCTGGAGAACCAGCTGACCGAGCGCTTCCAGTTCGGCCTCGCCGCCCGTACCGAGCACTACTCGGACTTCGGCGACACCACCACCGGCAAGCTCTCCGCGCGCTACGAACTGACCCCGCAACTGGGCCTGCGCGCCACCATCAACAACGCCTACCGCGCGCCCACCCTCGGGCAGATCGGCACCTCCTGGACCACCACCACCAACGTCGGCGCCGACGGCAACCCGGTGCTGACCCGCATGCTGCCGGTGGACAACCCGGCGGCGCGCGCCCTCGGCGCGCAGCCACTCAAGCCGGAGAAGTCCGACAACTACTCCCTGGGCGTGGTGTGGCGGCCCAGCGAGCAGGCGTCGCTGACCGTGGACGCCTACCAGATCGATATCCGCGACCGCATCCTCTACAGCGGCGGCATCTTCGGCCCCGAGGCCGAGCGCATCCTCACCGAAGCGGGCTACGGCCAGTACAGCTGGGCGCAGTTCATGACCAACGCCGCCGACACCCGCACCCGCGGCGTGGACGTGGTCGGCAAGTACAACCTGGAGCTGGGCGCCTACGGCAACCTGGCGCTCTCCGCCGGCTACACCAAGACCCGCACGCGGGTGCAGAAGATCCACGAGAACCCCAACGGCTTCGTCACCGTCACCCGCGAATCCGAGGGCTACCTGGAACACGGCTACCCCGAGGACAAGCTGGTGCTGGGCGCCGTGCACAGCGTCGGCCCCTGGACCTTCAGCCTCTACGAGACCCGCTTCGGCCGCTACCGCAAGTACGCCGCCGACGCCAGCGCGTCGCAGTACGACCAGACCTTCTCCGCGCAGTGGGTCACCGACCTCGACCTGAACTATGCGTTCAACCGCAGCCTGAAGGTCTCGGTGGGCGCCAACAACCTCTTCGACAGCCGCCCGGACAAGTACAACGACCAGCTGCGCCAGACCCCGGCCCAGCAATACAGCTACCTGTCGCCGGCCGCGCCGGAAGGCACCTTCTACTACACCAAGCTCACCTACGACTTCTGACCGCAACGGGCGTGCCCTGGCACGCCCGCACCATCACCTGCACGAGGAAACCCTGCATGCAATCGTTCAAACGCTGGTTCGGCGGCGCCGCCCTCGCCCTCGGCCTGCTGGCCGCCGGGGCCCAGGCCGCCGACGAGAGAGCCCCCATTCATTTCGGCGAACTCACCTGGGAAAGCGGCAGCCTGATCACCGAGGTGCTGCGCGTGCTGGTGGAACAGGGCTACGGCTACCCCACCGACACCCTGCCCGGCAGCACCGTCAGCCTGGAAGCGGCCCTGGCGCGCAACGACGTCCAGGTCATCGGCGAGGAATGGGCCGGGCGCAGCCCCGCCTGGGTCAAGGCGCAGGCCGAGGGCAAGGTGTTCGGCCTGGGCGACACGGTGAAGCACGCCGACGAAGGCTGGTGGGTGCCCGAATACGTGATCAAGGGCGACGCCGCGCGCGGCATCGCGCCCCTGGCGCCGGACCTGCGCTCGGTGGCCGACCTGCCGCGCTACCACGAGGTGTTCCGCGACCCCGAAGCGCCGGACAAGGGCCGCTTCCTCAACAGTCCCACCGGCTGGACCTCGGAAATCGTCAACTCGCAGAAGCTCAAGGCCTACGGCCTGACGGACAGCTTCACGAACTTCCGCACCGGCTCCGGCGCGGCCCTGGACGCCGAGATCGCCTCGTCGATCCGCCGTGGCAAGCCAGTGCTGTTCTACTACTGGTCGCCCACCCCGCTGATGGGCCGCTACAAGCTGGTGCGCCTGGAAGAACCGCCATTCGACGCCGAGGCCTGGAAGACCCTGAGCGATGCGAAGAATCCCAACCCGCGCGGCACCCGTTCGATGCCGGCGCGGCTGTCGGTGGGCGTCTCGGCCGCCTTCCACCGGGACTACCCGGAGCTGGTCGCGGTGTTCGAGAAGGTCGACTTCCCCATCGGTCTGCTCAACGCCTCCCTGGCGAAGATGAGCGAGACGCGCCAGCCGCCGCGCGAAGCCGCCCGTGACTTCCTCCGGGCCAACCCGCAGGTCTGGCACCCCTGGGTCAGCGACGACGTGCGCAGCAAGGTCGAGGCCGCGCTGTGAGTTCGAGCTTTCCCCAGGGGCTGCACCACTCCATCGCCGCGCCGGTGAACCAGTGGGTGGACAGCCTGGTACTGAACTACGGCGACCAGTTGCGGCAGCTGTCCGACAGCCTGCTGCAGCTGGTCACGCTGCTGGAGAACCTGCTGCGCCTGCCGCCGTGGTGGTTGCTGCTCACGCTGCTCGGGTTGCTCGCCTGGCACGCCGGGCGCAGCTGGAAGCGCGCCCTGCTGCTGGTGGCGCTGCTGTTCCTGATCGGCGTGGTCGGGCTCTGGGACAAGCTGTTGCAGACCTGCGCCCTGGTGCTGGTGGCCACCGGCCTGTGCGTGCTCATCGGCGTGCCGCTGGGCGTGCTGCTGGCGTACCGGCCCCTCGCCCGCCACATGCTGATGCCGCTGCTGGACGTCATGCAGACGCTGCCCAGCTTCGTCTACCTGATCCCGGTGCTGATGCTCTTCGGCCTGGGCAAGGTGCCGGCGATCTTCGCCACGCTGATCTACGCCCTGCCGCCGCTGGTGCGCCTGACCGACCTGGGCCTGCGCCAGGTCGACCCGTCGGTGCGCGAAGCCGCGCGCTGCCTGGGCGCCAGCCGCTGGCAGCGGCTGCGCCACGTGGAGCTGCCGCTGGCGCTGCCGAGCCTGATGGCCGGGCTGAACCAGACGGTGATGATGGCGCTGTCGATGGTAGTGGTCGCCTCGATGATCGGCGCGCGCGGCCTGGGCGAGGATGTGCTGGTGGGCATCCAGACCCTGGATGTCGGGCGCGGCGTGGAGGCGGGCCTGGCGATCGTCGCGCTGGCCGTGGTGATCGACCGGGTGACCCAGGGATACGGACGGGCGGCCCGCTAGCGGGCCCCGGGAAGGATTCCTCCGGCGGTCGTCACGCAGGACTGCCGGAGGATGGCTCGGTCAAAGGTGCGGTCAAAAAAGAGGTCAGTTGCTCGCCACGTCCGGCCGCCACACCGGCACCGCGCGGGCGTCCACCGGCTTGGGCAGCAGGCCTTCGGCGAAGAAGGCGTCGGCGATGCGCTGCTGCTCGTCGAGGCCGTCGGCGCGCACCGGCTGCACGTCGTAGCTGCGGCGGGCGTTGGCCTGCTCGACGGTGGCGACGTCCAGGTTGCCCCACAGCGGGCCGAGTACCTTGGCGGCATCGGTCGGGTGTTCCTTCACCCAGCGGCCGGTTTTCTGCAGCTGCGCGAAGACCTGCTTGAGCACTTCCGGGTGCGCCTTGGCGTAGGCGGTGGAGGCCAGGTAATAACGCTGGTAGCTGGCCAGGCCTTTCCCGTCGGCGAGCACGCGGGCGTTCTGCTGGCGCTGGGCGCTGGCGACGTACGGGTCCCAGGTCACCCAGGCATCGACCTTGTGGTTCTCGAAGGCGGCGCGGCCGTCGGCGGGCGTCAGGTACGCCGGCTGGATATCGGAAAACTTCAGCCCGGCCTTCTGCAGCGCGGCGATCAGCAGGTAGTGGCTGCCGGCGGCCTTGGTCACGGCCACGCGCTTGCCCTTGAGGTCGGCCAGTGACTTCAGCGGCGAATCCTGCGGGACGAGGATCGACTGCGCCGTGGGCGACGGGGTTTCGCGGGCGAAGTAGGTCAGTTGCGCGCCGGCGGCCTGGGCGAACACCGGGACGGTATCGGCGACGTCGGCGGACAGGTCGACGTTGCCCACGTTGAGCGATTCCAGCAGCGGCAGGCCGCTGGGGAATTCATGCCAGGTGACCTTGATGCCCTGCTTGCCCAGCTCGCGCTCCAGGCTGCCCTGCGCCTTGACGACGGTGAGCAGCGTGGAGGATTTCTGGAAGCCGATGCGCAGGGTCTCTTCGGCCTGCGCGGTCAGGGCACCGAACAGGGCGACGGAGGCGCTCAGGCCAATGGCGAAACGGCGCAGGAACAGGGGGCGGGACATGGATACGGCTCCTCGGAGACGGAGTGGCCGCTCGCTGAGCGAGGGCGGACCACAGGACAGGTCAGGTAAGGCGAGATGACTCCGGTGGTCCGGTCGGCTGAGATTACAGCTATAAAAAACAACGAATAAATAATTTCTGGTTCTTAAGTAATGCCGGCGTCGGCAGCGCCCGGCCAGCACGCAACCCGCGGCAGGAGGGGCCATGCCCCCTGCGCGCGGGTCGCTGATGGTGGGTGATTTCGCCCGTTAGTGGAAGGAACCGGCGAACGAGGTGTCGATCACGCTGGAGGTATCGAAGGCCTTGGGCAGCGCCCCGGTCTGCAGGAGGAAGTCGGCGGTGCCCTGGTAATCGGCGGCCGCCGGCGGGTCCACCGGGCCGACGCTCATCGCTGCCTGGCCGATCCAGTGACGCGAGACGGACTGGTCGAGGTTGGCCTTCTTCGCCCAGATGTCTGCGTACTGCTCCTTGTGCGCCTCGACCCAGGCACGGGCCTTCTGCAGGCGGCCGAGGAAGTCGGCGATCTGCGCGCGCTTGGGCTCGATGGAGTCGGCGTTGGCGGCGATGCTCGACAGACCCGGCATCAGGTTGCGGGCGGTGAGGATCGGGCGCGCGCCGGAGAACACGATCTGCTGCGAGATGTACGGCTCCCACACCGGGAAGGCGTCGATACTGCCCCGCGGCAACGCGGCGGCGGCGTCGATGGGCATCAGCTTGACGAACTCCACGTAGTCGCTGGGCAGGCCGGCCTTTTCCAGCGCGCGCAGGGTCAGCTGCTGGCTCCAGGCGCCAGGCCAGTAGGCGACCTTCTTGCCCTTGAGGTCGGCGATGGTCTTCACCGGCGAGTCCTTGGGCACCAGCAGCGCGATGGTGTCGGGGTTCTGCCGGGAGATGCCGATGAGCTTCACCGGCGCGCCCTTGGCGGCGAGGAAGATGAACCCCGAGTCACCGAGAAAGCCCAGGTCCAGCGCACCGGCCTGCAGGCCCTCGGCCACCGGCGCGGCGGACTGGAAATGCTTCCAGTCGACGGTATAGGGCGCGCCTTCGAGCACGCCGGACGCCTCCATCGAGGCGCGCACGTTGTAGTAGTTCTGGTCGCCCACCCGCAGGGTCGGCAGGTCGGCGGCCTGGGCCAGCGGCGCGCCCAGGATCAGCGCGGCGAACGTGGCGCGCAGGCGTTGCTTCAGGTTCATCGAAAGGCTCCTCAGCCGGCGCGCCGCAGTTGCGGCAGGCGGGCGATCTGTTCATGGATGGCGGGAATCAGGCCCTGGCCGTAGCGCACGGCATCGCCGAGCGGGTCGAAGCCACGGATCAGGAAGGTGGAAACGCCCAGGCGGTAGTACTCGCCCAGCGCGGCGGCGACCTGTTCGGGCGTGCCGACCAGGGCGGTGGAGTTCCAGCGGGCGCCGGTGAGGCGGGCCACGCCGGTCCACAGGCGGGTGTCGAGCACGTCGCCCTGCTGGGCAGCGGCCAGCAGGCGCTGGGAACCGACGTTCTCCGGCTGGTGGTCGTTGAGCGGCAGGCCCAGGCGCGTGCGGTTCTCGCGCACCTGTTCGAGGATGTCGGCGGCGCGCTTCCAGGCCGCCTCTTCGGTGTCCGCGACGATGGGCCGGAAGGACACCGAGAAGCGCGGGTCGCGCCCCTGCGCCCGGGCGGCGGCGCGCACGCGGCGGATGTGCCCGTCGACGGCCGCCAGCGGCTCGCCCCACAGCATGTAGGTGTCGGCGTGCCGCGCGGCGACCTCGATGGCAGCGTCCGAAGAGCCGCTGAAGTAGATCGGGATGTGCGGCTTCTGCCGTGGGCGCACCGCGGGCGAGGCGCCCTGGAAGCGGTAGAACTCGCCGCTGAAATCCACCGGGGACTCGGCGGTCCAGATCTGCCGCAGGGCCTGCAGGTATTCGTCGGTGCGGGCGTAGCGGCGGTCGTGGTCGAGGTAGTCGCCGTCGCGCGCCAGGTCTTCGTCGTTGCCACCGCTGACCACGTTGAGGGCCAGGCGGCCATCGCTGAACTGGTCGAGGGTGGCGAGTTGGCGGGCGGCCAGGGGCGGTGCGATCACGCCCGGCCGGTAGGCCAGCAGGATGCCCAGCCGGCTCGTAGCGGCGGCGACGAAGGAGCTGACCACCGCGCCCTCGGCGGCATTGCTGAAATAGCCCACCAGCACGCGGTCGAAGCCGGCGTCCTCATGGGCCTGGGCGAACCGCCGGACGAACCCGGCATCCACCGCCTCCCCCAACGGCTGATCCACCTCGGAACTCGGGGTGGCGGTGATCATGCCGAGAATTTCCACGCTCACTGTGTTGCCCTCGCCTGGGCCGCGGCATCGCACCGGCGGCTTGCGTTATAAGAAAAACGCCCTGTGTGGCGTCGTTCTTAGAAGCTATAGGCAAGTTCTTCATGATGGAAATTCATTTTTGTCATATCCTAATATGCTAATTGCGCATATTTTGATGCCACCAACTTGCGCGCCGAGCTTTTCGCTGTTTGCAGGAGCGAGCTTGCTCGCGAACGGGGCCGCGACGACACCATCCGGGTGAACCAGCGAGCGAACGGAGTTCGCGAGCAAGCTCGCTCCTACAGGCCCACCCGCGGCGTCACCTGACCGCAGACCGTAGGGCGCATAACGCGCCAGCGTTCTCCGCCACAAGGCAATCGGCGGATAACCCGTCCCGGGCTATGCGCCCTACGTGCGGATCGCCGCGCCCTTCTCCTTGGCGAAGGAGCAACTGTCTTCGGTCCGTGCCTGTGTTTCCCTCTCCCTAACCCTCTCCCTGAAGGGAGAGGGGACTGGATCGGTGCCGGCTGAAACTGTGGCGTCAAACCCGTAGGGCGCATAACGCACCAGCGTTATCCGCCACAAGGCAATCGGCGGATAACCCGTTCCGGGTTATCCGCCCTACGTGCGGATCGCCGCGCCCTTCTCCTTGGCGAAGGAACAACTGTCGTCGGTCCGTGCCTGTGTTTCCCTCTCCCTGAAGGGAGAGGGAACTGGATCGGTGCCGGCTGAAACTGTGGCGTCAGACCCGTAGGGCGCATCACGCCCCAGCGTTATCCGCCACAGGCAATCGGCGGATCGCCACGTCTTTCACCTTGGCGTAGGAGCGGACTTTGTCCGCGATGGGTTCGCGTCGCGCCGGACACCCTCGCGGACGGAGTCCGCTCCTACACACCTGCAGGCGCCCTAAGGGGCTCTTCGTAGGACCGAGGGGGACGCCTAGTCCTTGCTCGCGAACAGGGCCGCCACGGCGCATCCGGCCACACACCGAGCGGGGGCGGTTCGCGAGAATCGTAGCGGCGTCGGGCGCACAACGCGCCCAGGCCCGTCGGGCGGATAACGCGCCAGCATTATCCGCCGCGAGGTGATGGGCGGATTCAGGCCGGCGAAATATCCAGCCCGCTGGCCACTGCCGCGCCGAACAGCTGCGCCGGCGTTTCCAGGTTGCCGAGCAGGCGCGGGCGCACCAGCCAGAGCTGGATCAGCGGCTGGAAGTCCTCCAGTTGCAACACCCGCAACTGCTCGCGATAACGGCTGCGCCCCAGGGCCGGCGCGGGCACCAGGCCCAGGCCGCGGCCCTCCGCCACCAGCCCGAGCTGCAGTTCGCTGCCGAAGGTTTCCAGGTTCAGTTGCAGCCCCAGGCCCTGGTCGGCCAGGGCGCGCTGCAGGCCGGCGCGAAAGCCGCACCCGTCCGGGTTGAGCACCCAGCCATGCTGGTAGCAATCGAGCAGGCGGCGGGCCTGCACGTCGCTGTCCTTCGCCACCACCACGCACAGTTCGACGCGGCCCAGCGGCGTGGCGCCCAGGTCATCGGGGAATACCTTGCTCGGCGGGAACAGCACCACCGCCGCGTCCAGCTCGGCATTCTCCAGCCGCGCCAGCAGGTGGCTGCCCCAGCCGCTGCTGACCTGCGCGCGCAGTTCCGGGTACTCCTCGGCCAGGCGGCGCAGGGCGTCGAGCAGCACGACTTCGCCGATGCTCTGCGGCACGCCCAGGCGCAGCACGCCGCTGGGGGCGCTGTCGCTGGCCACCAGCTCGCGCAGGCCGTCCACCTCGCGCAGCACCCGCAGGCACTGCTCGAACACCCGGCGCCCGGCGGCGGTGGGCTTGAGCGGCTTGGTGTTGCGGTCAAGCAGTTCCACCGCCAGGGACTCCTCCAGGCTCTGCACCCGGCGGGTGATGGCCGACTGCGTCAAGCCGAGGCTTTCGGCGGCCTGGCTGAGGGAGGCGTTGCGGATCACGGCGACGAAGGCGTCGATGTCATCGATCTTCATGAAACGGGCACCAATTGCATTTCTTGCATATTAGCTTAGATTCAAAATGCATTTCAGGAATAAAAAACCGTTTGATACCGTAGCGCCAAACCCGACCGGAGTGAATCTTTGCGCATGCCAGCCCCTCTGCGCCTCGACCGCCTGCGCCAGTTCATCGGCGACCTCGCGGCCCTCATCGACAGCCAACCCGACGAAGCCGCGCTGCTCGCCCAGGCGACCCCGCTGCTGGCCGACCTGGTGCGCCACGACGACTGGCTGCCCGAGGACTACGCCCGTCCCGATCCGCAGCGCTACCAGCAATACCTGCTGCACGCCGACTCGCGGCAGCGCTTTTCCGTGGTCAGCTTCGTCTGGGGCCCGGGCCAGCGCACGCCGGTGCACGACCACCGCGTCTGGGGCCTGATCGGCATGCTGCGCGGCGCCGAGTATTCGCAGCCCTTCGCCTTCGCCGCGGACGGCAGCCTGCAGGCGGCCGGCGAGGCGCATCGCCTGGAGCCGGGCGAGGTGGAAGCGGTATCGCCGCGCATCGGCGACATCCACCAGGTGAGCAATGCCTTCAGCGACCGCGCCTCCATCAGCATCCACGTCTACGGCGCCAACATCGGCGCGGTGCGACGTGCCGTATTCAGCGCCGACGGTGAAGAGAAACCCTTCATCTCCGGCTATTCCAACAGCCAGTTGCCCAATATCTGGGACCTGTCGAAAGAGAACCCCGCATGAGTCAGATCACCCGCCGCTCCTTCCACGACATCCGCGCCGCCCTCCTCGCCCGCCAGGAATTGGCGCTGCTGGATGTGCGCGAGGAAGACCCGTTCGCCCAGGAGCACCCGCTGTTCGCCGCCAACATCCCGCTGTCCAAGCTGGAGCTGGAGGTCTACGCCCGCGTGCCGCGCCGCGACACGCCGATCACCGTCTATGACGATGGCGAGGGCCTGGCCGAGGTCGCCGCGCAACGCCTGCTCGCCCTGGGCTACAGCGACGCCGCCCTGCTCGAAGGCGGCCTCGCCGGCTGGCGCGCGGCCGGCGGCGAGCTGTTCAAGGACGTCAACGTGCCGAGCAAATCCTTCGGCGAGCTGGTGGAAGCCGAGCGCCACACGCCGTCGCTCGCGGCGGAGGAAGTGAAAGCGCTGCTCGACCAGCAGGCCGACGTGGTGGTGCTGGACGCCCGCCGCTTCGACGAATACCAGACCATGAGCATCCCCGGCGGCATCAGCGTGCCGGGCGCCGAACTGGTGCTGCGCGTGGCCGAACTGGCGCCGGACCCGGCCACCCGCGTCATCGTCAACTGCGCCGGGCGTACCCGCAGCATCATCGGCACCCAGTCGCTGGTGAATGCCGGCATCCCCAACCCGGTCTCGGCGCTGCGTAACGGCACCATCGGCTGGACCCTCGCCGGGCAACAGCTGGAGCATGGCCAGGCGCGGCGCTTCGCCGAGGTATCGGCCGACACCCGCCAGGCCGCCGCCCTGCGCGCCCGTGCCGTGGCCGACCGGGCGCAGGTGGCGCGCATCGACCGCGCCGGCCTGCGCCAGTGGCAGGCGGACGCCGCCCGCACCACCTACCTGTTCGACGTGCGCACCCCGGAGGAGTACGAAGCCGGCCACCTGCCGGGCTCGCGCTCCACCCCCGGCGGCCAGCTGGTGCAGGAAACCGACCACGTCGCCAGCGTGCGCGGTGCGCGCCTGGTGCTGGTGGACGACGATGGCGTGCGCGCCAACATGAGCGCCTCCTGGCTCGCGCAGATGGGTTGGGAAGTGGCGGTGCTCGACGGCGCAGGCGCTGCCGATTTCAGCGAGACAGGCGCCTGGAGCGCCCCGCTGCCGGCGAAGCCGCAGGCCGAGACCATCACCCCGCAGACCCTGGCCGACTGGCTGCGGGCGCCGGGCACCGCCGTGCTCGACTTCACCGCCAGCGCCAACTACGTGAAGCGCCACATCCCCGGCGCCGCCTGGGCCCTGCGCAGCCAACTGCGCCAGGCACTGGCCGCGCTGGGTGATGCCGACCGCTACGTGCTCACCTGCGGCACCAGCCTGCTGGCGCGCTTCGCGGTGCCGGACGTGGCGGCGCTGACCGACAAGCCGGTGTTCCTGCTCGAGGGCGGCACCAGCGCCTGGGTCGCCGCCGGCCAGCCGACCGAGGAAGGCGAAAGCCTGCTGGCGGCGCCCCGCATCGACCGCTACCGCCGCCCCTACGAAGGCACCGACAACCCGCGCGAGGCCATGCAGGGCTACCTCGACTGGGAGTTCGGCCTGGTGGAGCAACTGGGCCGCGACGGCACCCACGGTTTCTACGTGATCTGATGCGCCAGCGCTCGCCTGCCCGTTCGCGGGCGGGCGAGCCAGACAGTCGCCCTTCGCCTCAGCTCGCCAGCAACTCGCGCAGGTGCCGGTTGATGGCCTGGGGCTTTTCCAGCATCAGCTGGTGACCGCAGTGCTCCAGCACCTCGAAATGCGAGTTCGGCAGCCGCTCGTGCAGCGCCCGGGCGCGCTCGGCCGGCGTCAGACCGTCGCTGTCGCCGGAGACGATCCGCACCGGCAGCAGCAGGCGCTCCAGTTCCCCCTCCGGCAGCCAGGACGCCTGGCTGACCAGCGCCTTGAACACGTCCAGGCGGTTGTGGCGCGTCAGGCGCTCCTCGTATTCCACCAGCTCCGGGTCGGCGTCGGCGTGCCAGGCGCGCTCGCGAAAGCCCTTCGCCAGGACCGGCCGCAGCCACTCCAGCAGCCACGCCGGCAGCGACAACAGCCCGCCGCGTCCCAGCGGCCGCGCGAGCTGGGTGCCCAGCAGCAGCGCCGCGTCGATCAGTTGCCCCTGCCCTTCGGCCTGCAGCCGGAGCAGGCTGCTGATGCTCAGCCCGGTGCCGAACGAATGCGCGGCGAGGATGTTGCGCTCGCCGGCATGGCGCCGCAGCACCGCCACCTGGTCGGCCACCAGTTCGTCCCAGGCGTAGTCCGCCGCGCGCCGGGGCTTGTCGCTGGCGCCGTGGCCCAGCAGGTCCCAGGCCACCAGGCTGTAGCCGGCGGCCTGCAGTTCGCGCCACTGCTCGCGCCACTGGTCCTTGTTGCCGCCACCGCCGTGGGCGAAGAACACCACGGTGTGCGGGTGGCTGTGCCCCTGGCTGTACGCCAGGCTGATGCGCCGGCCGGGGCGGATTTCGATCGGCTCGCCGCGTACGCGGGGCAGTTCCTGGGTCCAGTGTTCAGCCATGCAGGGCAACCTCCTTCGAATGGGCCAGGCCCAGGTGATCACGCAGCGTGGTGCCGCTGTAGCGTCGGCGGAACACACCGCGCCGCTGCAACTGCGGCACCACCTGGGCAACGAAATCGTCGAGGCCGCCGGGCAGGTACGGCGGCATGATGTTGAAACCGTCCGCCGCACCGGACTCGAACCACGCCTGCAACTGGTCGGCGATGTCCGCGGCGGTGCCGGCGACCACGCGATGGCCGCGCGCGGCGGCGATCCGCTGGTACAGCTGGCGGATGCTCAGGCCCTCGCGCCGCGCCAGGTCCAGCAACAGGTGCTGGCGACTGACGCCGGACTCGGTGGGCGGCAGTTCCGGCAGCGGGCCGTCCAGCGGCCATGGCGACAGGTCGAAGCCGCCGGCCACGTCCGACAGCAGCGACAGCCCCACCACCGGCTGCACCAGCTCCTGCAACTGGGCGCGGCGCTCGTCGGCCTGCGCGCGGCTGGCGCCGAGGATCGGCAGCACCCCGGGCATCACCTTCAGCGCGTCCGGGTCGCGGCCGTGGCGCGCCACCCGCTGCTTGATATCGCGGTAGAACGCCTGGGCGCCGGCCAGTTCCGGCTGCGCGGTGAACAGCACCTCCGCCTGCCGCGCCGCCAGTTCCCGGCCGGCTTCCGACGCGCCGGCCAGCACCTGCACCGGCGCCACGCCGCGGGCCGCCCAGCGCTCGCGCACGCGCTGGAGGAAGTCCTCGGCCATGCGGTAGCGGCAGGCGTGCTCGTAGTGGCGGTCGCGGCCGAAGTTGCCGGCCTCCTCGGCGTTGCTCGAGGTCACCAGGTTCCAGCCGCTGCGGCCGCCGCTGAGGGACTCCAGGGTGGCGAAGGTGTCCGCCACGTTCGCCGCGTCGTTGTAGGACGACGTGACGGTGGCCACCAGCCCGATGTGCCGGGTGCTCACCGCCAGATTCGCCAGCAGCGTCAGCGGCTCGAAGTGCTCGGTGCGCGCCATGCGGCTCAGCGCGTCCAGGCGCCCCGGCAGCATGGCCAGGGTGTCTGAGAGGAAGATCGCATCGAAGCAGCCGCGCTCGGCGGTGCGCGCCAGCGCCCGGTAGTGCTCCACGTCCAGCCCGCCAGCGGCGTGCGCGCCGGGGTGTCGCCAGCCCGCCAGGTGATGCCCGGTGGCCATGAGGAAAGCGCCCAGCGCCATCTGCCGTGGCGCCGTCATGCGGGCTCCTCCACGTCGCGCAGCGGATGCGCGGCGAGCAGCCGGCGCGTGTAGTCGTGGCGCGGCGCGCGCAGCACCTGTTGCGCCTCGCCCAGTTCGACGATGCGCCCGCCCTGCATCACCGCGATACGGTCGCACAGGCGCGCCGCCACCTGCAGGTCGTGGGTGATGAACACCAGGCTCAGGCCCAGGTCGCGCTGCAGCCGTTCCAGCAGTTCCAGCACCTGCTGCTGCACCAGGGCGTCCAGCGCCGACACGCACTCGTCGGCCACCAGCACCTTGGGCTGCAGGGCCAGGGCGCGGGCGATGCCGATGCGCTGCCGCTGTCCGCCAGAGAAGTCCCGCGGGTAGCGCTCGAAGGCGGCGTCGGGCAGGCCGACCTGCTGCAGCAGCTCCCGCGCGCGGCGCTCCGCCTCGCTGGCGGAAACCCCATGCGCCAGCGGCCCGGCCATGATCTGCCGGCCAACGCGCTGGCGCGGATTGAGCGAGGCGAAGGGGTCCTGGAAGACCATCTGCACCTGCTGGCGCAGCGGGCGCAGGCGGCGCTGCGAGAGGGACGCCAGGTCCTCGCCACGCAGCAGGATCTGCCCGCCGTCCGGGCGCAACAGGCGCACCAGCGCCCGCCCAAGGGTGGTCTTGCCCGAACCGGATTCGCCGACGATGCCCAGGCATTCGCCGGGGCGCAGGTTGAACGAGGCGTCGGCCAGGGCGGTGACGCGGCGTCGGCGCCACAGGCCCTGGCGACTGTCGTAGTGCTTGTGCAGGCCGCTCACCTCCAGCAGCGGCGCGACGTCCGCCTCGAAGCGCCGAGGGCGGCGCTGGCCGGGCGCGAGCGCCGCCAGCAGCTGGCGCGTGTAGGGATGCTGCGGCGCGTCCAGCACCTGGCGCAACGCACCCTGCTCCACCGCGCGGCCCTTTTGCATCACCAGCACGCGGTCGGCGATGGCCTCCACCACGGCGAAGTCATGGGTGATCAGCAGCACCGCCATGCCCTTCTCGCGGCGGATGCGCCGCAGCAGGTCGAGCACCTGGGCCTGGGTGCTGACGTCCAGCGCCGAGGTCGGTTCGTCGGCGATCAGCAGGGCCGGCTCCAGCGCCAGGGCGATGGCGATCACCACCCGCTGGCGCTGGCCGCCGGAGAGCTGGAAGGGATAGGCGTGGTAGAGGCTGTGCGGCTCGGGCAGGCCGACGTAGCCGAGCAGGTCGAGCACCCGCTCGCGGCGCTTGGCCGCCGACGCCACGCCGTGGGCGCGCAGGCTCTCGTCCACCTGCCGGCCGACGCTCATCAGCGGGTTGAGCGCACTCATGGGCTCCTGGAACACCATGGCGATGTCCTTGCCACGCAGCTCGCGCATGCCCGCCTCGCTGCGCCCGGCCAGGTCCTCGCCGCGAAAGCGGATGCTGCCGGCCACCGGCGTCAGATGCGCCGGCAAGAGGCGCAGGATGGCGTTGGCCAGCATCGACTTGCCCGAGCCGGATTCGCCGACCACGCAGAGCACCTCGCCAGCCGACAGGTCGACGGACAACCCGTTCACCGCGCAGGCACGGTCGCCGCCGGCCGGCAGGTCGATGCGCAGGTCGTGTACTTCCAGCAGTTTCTCGCTCATGGGCGGCCTCCCTGGCTGCCGGTTGTCTGCACCGCTTCGCGCAGCGCCTCGCCGACACGCTGCACCGAGAGCACCGTGAGCAGGATCGCCACGCCCGGCAGCAGGCTCATCGACGGCGCCTCGCGCAGCAGGTTGCGCGAGGCATTGATCATGTAGCCCCAGCTCATCGCCTCCGGGTCGCCCAGGCCAAGGAAGGCCAGCGCGGCTTCGGTGAGGATGGCGGCGGCGAGGATGAAGGTGAGGCTGACCAGCAGCGGCGACAGCGCGTTGGGCAGGATCTGCACGAAGACGATGCGCACCGGCCGCTGGCCCAGCACCAGCGCCGCCTGGACGAACTCGCGCTGGCGCAGGCTGAGGAATTCGCTGCGCACCAGCCGCGCCACCGGCGGCCAGGCCACCAGCGCCAGGGCCAGCACCACCGAGCCCACCGAGGGTTCCATCAGCGCCACCAGCACCACCGCCAGCACGAGCTGCGGGATGATCTGGAAGCACTCGGCGATGCGCATCAGCAACTCATCGACCCAGCCGCCGAAATAGCCGGCGGTGGCGCCGATCAGCAGCGCCGGCAGCAGGGTCGCCAGGGTCGCCAGCAGCCCCACGGTCAGCGAGGTGCGCGCGCCATAGAGCAAGCCGGTGGCGATGTCGCGGCCGAGCATGTCGGTGCCCAGCCAGTGGCTGGCATCGCTGAACGGCGGCACCAGCGGCCGCGCCAGCATCTCCCAGGGCGAGGCCGAGCACAGCCAGGGCGCCAGCAGCGCCGAGGCGGCCAGCAGGACCAGGAACCCGGCGGCGAACAGCGCGCCGGGTCGGGCAAACGCATGACGCAGGCTCATCGCACCTCCCCCGCCGCGCCGATGCGCGGGTCCAGCAGGCGGCACAGCAGGTCGGCGAGGAAGTTGAACGCCACCACCAGGCAGGAGATCACCAGGAACACCCCCAGCAGCAACGCATAGTCGCGCTGGCTGAGCGCGTCGTAGAGCAGCCGGCCGATGCCCGGCCAGGCATAGACCACCTCGATCAGCAGGGCGCCGCTGGCCAGTTGGCCGAGCTGCAGACCGGCGAAGGTCACCACCGGCACCAGCGCATTGCGCAGCACGTGGGCCAGCAGGATGCGCCCCTCGCCCAGCCCCTTGGCGCGGGCCAGGCGCACGTGTTCCTGGGGCAGGATGTCGAGCATGGCGCTGCGCGTCAGGTGCACGTACATCGCCAGCGACAGGAAGCTCAGCGACAGGCACGGCAGCAGCAGGTGGCCGAGGCGGTCCGTCCACCAGGCCCAGCCGCGCAGGTCGGCGCCGACGCTCTGCATGCCGAACGCCGGCAGCCAGCCCAGCTGCACGGAGAACAGCAGCACCAGCAGCAGCGCGAGCCAGAAGGGTGGCGTGGCGAACAACACCCAGACCGCGCGGCCGATGAAGCGGTCCAGCCGGCCGCTGCCCTGCTGGCTGCGCGCGGCGAGCACGCCCAGGGTCACGCCGAGGGTGAGCGACACGGCAAAGGCCGACCCCATCAGCAGCAGCGTGGCGGGCAGGCGCTCGGCGATCAGTTGCCAGACGCCTTCCTGGTTGCGGTAGGAGTAGCCCAGGTCGAGGTGGGCGATCTGCGCGAGGTAGCGCCACAGCTGCACCGGCAGCGGCAGGTCCAGGCCCATCTGGCCGCGCAGCCGGGCGATGTAGTCGGCATCGTCGCTGCCCGCCTCGCCCGCCATCAGCAGCGCCGGGTCGCCCGGTGCCAGGCGCAGCAGCAGGAAGGCGCCCACCAGCACCGCGACGATCAGGGCCAGCGCACGCCCCAGGCGCGCGCCGGCGTACAGCAGCACATTCATTGCTTGGCAGGCTCCAGGTAGACCTCGGCGTAGCTGTCGTTGAGGCTGGTGGCGCTGCGGATCAGGTTGTGCACGCGCTGCTGGTAGAGCGTGGGGAAGCGCATCTCGAAGATCGGCGCGATCGGCAGGTCATCGTTGAGCTTGCGCTCCAGTTCGCCATACACGGCCTGGCGCTGCGGGCCTTCGGGCGTGTTGGCGACGCGCTGCCAGAGCGCGTCGGCGGCGGCGTCGCTGTAGCCGGTGATGTTGGCAAACGGCGAGGTCTTGAGGATGTAGTCGGTGCGGTACAGGTAGGCCGTGGTCAGGTACGGGTCGCCAACCTGGAAGATGAAGTTGTAGGTCAGGTCGAAGTCCCAGTCGCTGGCGCGCTGGTACCAGGTGGCGGCGTCGGAGGTCGCCACCTGCACCTTGATGCCCAGCGGCTGCAGCGCCTGCTTGGTGTACTCGGCCAGGCGCTCCCAGGCACCGCCCTTCTCGCCATTGAGCAGGCGCACCCGCAGCGTGCTGACGTCCACGCCGGATTCGGCGATCAGCGCCTTGGCCCGGGCCGGGTCATAGCCGTACTGCGGCAGCTTCGGATCGTGGAAGGCGCCGAGGAACGGCCCGGCCGCCACGCGGCCGGTGCCGAAGAAGATGTTGTCGACGATGAACTGGCGGTTCAGCGAATAGAGGATCGCCTGGCGCACCTTGGGGTTGTCCAGGCCCGGCTTGCGGGTGTTGATCTGCAGGAAAGCCAACCCTGGGTACAGCTCGTAGCCCTTCTCCGAGGCCTCGACGCCCGGCAGCTGCGACAGGCGCTTGAGGTCGGCGTAGTCGGCGTCGCCGCTGCGCAGCACCTGCACCTCGCCGCGCTCGAAGGCCGCGGCGCGGGCGGCGGCGTCGGGGATGACGTGGTAGACGATGCCGTCCAGGTACGGCAGGCCCTGGTGCCAGTACGCCGGGTTGCGCGCCAGGCGGATGTAGGCGCCGCGCTTCCACTCCTGGAAGACGAACGGCCCGGTGCCCACCGGCTTGAGGTTGTACGGGTTGCTGCGGTAGTCGGTGCCGGCATACAGGTGCTTGGGCACGATGGGCCGCAGCCCGCTGCCCAGGGCCGAGAGCAGCGGCGAGAAGGGTTTCTTCAGCTGGAACACCACCTGGTCGGTGCCCTTGGCCTGCACGCTCTGCACGTACTCGGCGAAGAGACTCGCCATGCGCTTGTCCACCTCCGGATAGAAGTCCTGGAAGCTGAACACCACGTCATCGGCGCTGAAGGGCTGGCCGTCGTGCCATTTCACGCCCGGTTGCAGCTCGAAGGTGTAGGTCAGGCCGTCCGCCGACACCGTCCAGCGGCGGGCCAACACCGGTTGCGGCTTCAGGTCGGTGTCGAAGGTGATCAGCCCTTCGAGGATCTTGCCGCCGACGTACTGGGTGGCGACATGGCTGACCACCGCGTGGGACAGCGACGGCGGTTCCGGTTGCGCCACCAGGTCGAGCTGGCCGCCGCGGGTCGGCTCCGCCACGGCGGCGCCTGCCATGGCCAGGCCGGCCGCCAGCAGGCCGGCGAGCAGCCGGGCATGGCGAGGGCGTCGGGGCGCGCGGCGGAAGGTGGGACTGGACATGGAAGCTCCTGCAGGATCAGCGCCGCGAATCGGCTTTGCAGGGGCTTGAGCAAGCGCTGTGCCATGGGCCCGCAGGCCCTTCGCTGCGGGCTTTGCGGCACGCCTGCGAAGGGCCGCTGGTGCAAATCACACAGTGCGGGCGGCGCATTGCCTGAAAAGCAGCAACCTGGCCGGGTGAACAGCGGCATGCAGGGCGCTCTCGGTTTTCTGCGAGCTGGCAAGAAGCGCTTCGCGAGCAAGACTAGGCGCCCCCTCGGTCCTACGAAAAGCGGGCGCTGTGGCGAACCGGAGCGCGCGACCAGGGCGACTGGCACAGGGTTTGCGACTAGTCTGCATCTTCTACGTGGAGCGGCAGCGCATGACCCAGGACTATCTCGGCAACCCCATCGACAGCGAGCGCGCGGATACCCGCCAGGCCATCGATGACTTCACCGGCGGCGTGCTGGCCTACCAGACCCGCGCGGAAAACATCCTCGCCGGCGCCGAGGCCGACCCGGCCTCGGTACTGGCCAACGCCTTCGCCGGTCTGCTGATGATGTTCGCCGAATCGCCGCAGGCACCCAGCCTCGCCGCGCGCTACCTGCAGCGGGCCTGGGCGGCCGGCCCCGGCATTCCCCGCGCCGAGCGCTATACCGCGCTGCTCGCAGCCTGGAGCGCGGACGACCTGCCCGAGGCGCTGCGCCTGAGCGAGCTGTTGCTCGACGAGCACCCGCGCGACCTGCTGGCGGCCAAGCTCAACCAGTACTTCGAGTTCAACCGCGGCAACGCGCCGGCCATGCTGCGCATCGCCCTGAAAGCCGTGAAAGGGGCCGAGGATGTACCCCAGGCCTACGGCATGCTGGCCTTCGCCTACGAACAGTGCCACCTGCTGGAGGAAGCCGAAGCCACCGCGCGCTACGCCCTGCAACTGCTGCCGAGCGAACCCTGGGCGCAACACGCCCTCGCCCACGTGCTGCTGACCCGCGGCCGCATCGAGGAAGGCACGCAGTTCCTCGAGGAGGCCAGCGCCGGCTGGCAGGGGCTCAACTCCTTCATGTACACCCACAACTGGTGGCACCTGGCGCTGTTCCACCTGGCGCGCGGCCACCAGCAGCGCGTGCTGGAGATCTACGACCGGCACGTCTGGGGCATCTTCCCCGAGTACTCCCAGGACCAGATCGGCGCGGTCTCGCTGCTGGCCCGCCTGGAGTTCGCCGGCATCGACGTCGGCCCGCGCTGGGAGGCCCTGCTGCCCTACCTGCGCGAACGCCGGGCGGATGTCGTGCAGCCCTTCCTCAGCCTGCAGTACCTCTACGGCCTGGCCCGCGCCGGGCAGGACGAAGCCGGCGAACTGCTCGATGCGCTCAGGCACCAGGCGCGGCAGGCGCCGGAGTTCAGCCGCGCCGCCTGGGCCGAGGTCACCCTGCCCGCCGCCGAAGGCCTGTACGCCCATGCCCGTGGCGACTATGCGCTGGCCGCACGACGCCTGGGCCAGGCCTTGCCGCGCCTGGGCGAGATCGGCGGTAGCCATGCCCAGCGCGACCTCTTCGCGCTCATCGAGCTGGACGCGCAACTGCGCGCCGGGCACTGGCTGGCGGCGCAACAGACGCTGGAACTGCGCCGCCGCTACGACGCCCAGGACGTGCCGGGCAACCGCTATCTGCAACGGGTCTACGACGCCCTCGGCCTCCCCCAGGAAGCCGCCCGCGCCGCCCGCCGGGTAAAGCGTGCGCTGGCGGAGAATCCGTATCTGAGCGCTCGCTGAAATCCGCTGTGGGGCCACAGTTTCCCCCGGATAGGCCTGTGTTTGCGCGTTCCCCTCACCCCAGCCCTCTCCCCGTGGGAGAGGGAGCAGATCGTGCCGGCGGGTGCTGCGGTTTCATCCTGCACCGCACCGTCCCCTCTCCCGCGCGCGGGAGAGAGTCAGGGTGAGGGGCTGTTGATCGTGTAGGAGCGAGCTTGCTCGCGAAGCGCCCTGCAGCAGGAGAGCGCCGACATTTCCGGGTAGGAGCGGACCTTGTCCGCGAAGTCTCACCCTTCACGCCAGCATTCAAGGATGCACGCCCCAAACGGAACGGGCGCCATGCCCGGTGCATGCCGAAACGTAACAGTGCCGCCGCGACGGATTTCGCGGACAAGGTCCGCTCCTACACTCTGCCCCTGCAGCGCCGGCGTTGACCTGCAGGAGCGAGCTTGCTCGCGAACCGCCCTGCAGCAGGAAAGCGCCGACATTTGCGGGTAGGAGCGGACCTTATCCGCGAAGTATCCCCCTTCACGCCAGCATTCAAGGATGAACGCCCCAAACGGAACGGGCGCCATGCCCGGTGCATGCCGAAACGTGACAGTGCCGCCGCGACGGATTTCGCGGACAAGGTCCGCTCCTACGCTCTGCCCCTGCAGCGCCGGCGTTGACCTGCAGGAGCGAGCTTACTCGCGAACCGCTTGGCACCGCGACCGGCCTGTTCGCGCGCAAGGACTCGGCGTCCCCCTCGGTCCTACAGGGTGCGGGCCAGGTACACACCCCGCGCAATCGCCCGCGCCACGCAGTCGGCGGCGGCCGAGCCGATGCGCGACAGCTCCACCTGGCGGCGCTGGCCGTCCACCAGTTCGACCGCGCCGGAAGCCATGGCGAACAGGCTGTCGCCATCGAACGGTAGGTGCGCCGGGCGCACCGCGCGGGCGATGCCGTCCTGGGCCATGATCGCCAGGCGCTTGCACTCGGCCGTGGTCAGCCGCGCGTTGCACGCCACCACCGCCAGCGTGGTGTTGGCGCCGGCCTGCAGGCGGCCCATGGAGTCCAGCCGCGACAGCTCCGGCATCGGCTCGCTGCAATCCATGCGCTGGGTCGGCACGCGTCCGCCGAATTCGCCGCCCTGCTCCCAGGGCCAGGCCCAGAAGGTTTCGCCGTCGGGCATGTAGACGCTGCCGATGGGATTGGCCACCACCAGCGCGCCCACCACCAGGCCGTCGCCCAAATCCAGCGAGGCCGAACCCAGCCCGCCCGGCAGCACGCCGGCCATGGCGCCGCGCCCGGCGCCCACCGCGCCGAGGGCGAACTCCACATCCAGGTTGGCCAGCGCCTCGCGGCCCAGCTCGCGGTACGGCGGGTCGATGCCCCAGCCCTTGTCGCCGCCATTGGCGAGGTCGTGCAGCACCGCTGCCGGCACGATGGGAATGGCCGGCGCGCCGGCCTTCAGGTGCAGGCCGACATCGCGCGCAGAGAGCTCCGCGCTCACCCCATCCGCCGCGCCGAGGCCGAACACCGAGCCGCCGGAAAACACCAGCGCATGCAGCTGCCCCACCATGTTCTGCGGCTCCAGCGCGGCGGAATCGCGCCCGCCCGGGCCGCCGCCGCGAATGTCGACGCTGGCGGTCCACACGCCGTCCGGGCGCAACACGGTGACCCCGGTGCGCACGCGCTCATCGGTGGCGTGGCCGACCAGCAGGCCGGGGATATCGGTGATCAGGTTGCGCGGGCCAGGTCTTGGCATGCGTCTCTCCAGGCAGCAAGGGAAAGCAGCCTCCGAGCAAGGCCTGTGCCAGTGCGCAGCCGGGCGGCCGAGCCCGCCCGCACGCCGGTTGCTGCAAATGCAGCATTGCCCCCTCGCGCACCGCCCCCTCGCCACCGGCTGGGAGAAAAGCAACAGCCTGGAACCGCGCTGCTGCAAACCCAGCAGGGAATTTCCGCCACCCTGTGCAAGCCCATGAAACACAAGGCCTTTCCGGGCTGGCACAGCGCTTGCCTTGTCAGCGCCATGAGCTTGAGCCTGCCTTCCGACTGAACGCGACCAGTCCCTCCCAGCAACAAGCCGTTCGCCAACGCGGCCCCGATGCCGTCGACACGATAACCCGCAGCGGCCACCCACACGGGCGCCAGCCGGGAGCAAACCTTGGAGCGTAACCATGAACCGAGTCACCCGTGCCCGGAGCGCATCGACCGCCCGCACGCTGTTCACCCACAGCCTTCTGTTCCTCGCCATCGGCCAGGCCCTGCCGGCGCTCGCCGCTGACGCTGACGTCGATAGCAGCAAGACCACCGCCGACAACCGTCTGAGCACCGTGGTGGTGGTCGGCAACCGCGGCCAGGCGCGCACCCTGGCCGACAGCCCGGCGCCGGTGGACGTCATCTCCAGCAAGCAGCTGGAGGCCACCGGCCAGGGCGACCTGACCCGCGCCCTGAGCCGCGTGCTGCCCTCGCTGAACCTGCCGGCCTCCTCCGGCTTCGGCTCCACCTCGGTGGTGCGCCCGATCAGCCTGCGCGGCCTCAACGGCGACCAGGTGCTGGTGCTGGTCAACGGCAAGCGCCGGCACAACAGCGCCCTGCTCAACAACGGCACCTACCTGAACTCCGGCTCGCAGCCGGTGGACCTGGACATGATCCCCACCGCCCTGGTGGACCACGTCGAAGTGCTGCGTGACGGCGCCTCCGCCCAGTACGGCTCCGACGCCATCGGCGGGGTGATCAACGTGGTGCTCAAGCAGACCGACCACGGCGGCCGGCTGGCCACCACCTATGGGCAGAACTACGAGAACGGCGACGGCGAGACCGCTCGCCAGAGCGGCAACATCGGCTTCGAACTGGGCAACGAGGGCTTCGTCAATTTCGCCCTGGACTACAAGCACCAGAACGTCTCCGACCGCTCCGACAACGCGCCCTACACCGACTCCGCCGGCCACACCAGCCTGGAGCACACCTACTACGGCACCGGCCTGCCGAAGGTGGAGAACTTCAGCCTCGGCTACAACGCCGAGCTGCCGGTGAACGACGCGCTGACCCTGTACTCCTTCTCCACCTACACCAACCGCGAATCGTCCAAGCCGCTGGCGTTCCACCAGCCGGCCAGCTTCAACGGCATCCCCACGCCGTACCCCGAAGGCATCGAGGACAACCTGCGGTTCATCGAGAACGACTTCCAGTTCGCCTTCGGCGGCAAGGGCGAGGCAGCCGGCTGGGACTACGACCTGTCCACCACCTACGGCCAGGACCATGCCCGCGCCACGCTGACCGACACCTACAACCTCAGCTACGGTCCGGACTCGCCGACCAACGTCGACACCGGCGTGAAGACCTTCAGCCAGTGGACCAGCAACCTGGACCTGACCCGCGCCTTCGACCTCGGCCTGGCCAAGCCCACGCAGATTTCCTGGGGCCTGGAGCACCGCTACGAGAACTACAAGATCGGCAAGGGCGAGTACGCCTCCTACGGCTACGGCGACTACCAGTACGGCGCCAACGGTGCGCTGATCGCCCCCGGCACCATCTCCGGCGCCGGCACCACCCCGGCGGACGCCGCCTCCAAGGGCCGCACCAGCTACGCCGGCTACGGCGAGATCGGCCAGGACTTCACCGACAAGTGGCACGTCGACCTCGCCGGGCGCTACGAGCACTACAACGACGGCTCGGGCGTGACCACCAACGGCAAGCTCTCCACCCGCTACCAGCTGACCCCGATCCTGGCCGTGCGCGGCACCGCCAGCACCGGGTTCCGTGCGCCCTCGCTGGCCCAGCAGATCTACAGCTCGACCTCGCAGAGCAGCGTCAACGGCAACCTGATCGACTACCGCAACGTGGCGGTGGATTCGGACGTGGCCAAGGCCCTGGGCGCCTCCACCCTCAAGCCGGAGAAATCCACCAACTACAGCATCGGCCTGACCCTGCAGCCGACCCCGGCCAGCAGCCTGACCATCGACGCCTACCAGATCAAGATCCGCGACCGCATCGCCCAGACCGGCTACCTGGGCGGCACGCCGGCCATCCAGGACATCCTCGCCGACGCCGGGCTCAACCCCAACCAGTACGTCACCTACTTCACCAACGCGCTGGACACCACCACCCGCGGCGTCGACATCGTCGGCGACTTCCGCCAGGAGCTGGGCGCCTACGGCAGCATCCGCTACAACGCCGGCTTCAACTGGAACACGACCGAGATCGACAAGATCCACGCCTCCTCCGTGGCCCAGTCCGCCCTCGGCCCGGACGGCGGCTACGACCGCCAGCGCCAGGGCAACCTCAAGCACGGCCAGCCGGAATCGCGCCTGCTGCTGGGCGCCGACTGGAGCATCGGCCAGTTCGACGTGAGCCTGAACCTGACCCGCTACGGCGAGTACACCCAGTACGGCACGGCCGAGGTCTACGACCGCACCTTCGACCCGCAGTGGATCACCGACCTCAACGTCGACTACCACCTGACCCGCAGCCTGACGCTCACCGCCGGGGCGAACAACCTGTTCAACGTCTACCCCGACCGCACCCACCTGCCCAGCACCTCCGGCGCCTTCCCGTACGGCAACTTCTCGCCCTACGGCACCACCGGCGGCTACTGGTACACGGGCCTGGCCTACAACTTCTGACCCGGCGCAAGCCAGCGGGCGCCCCGGCGGCGCCCGCCCGAACGGGAGACACGACATGACCCGCCGTACCGACCAGCTCAAGCTCGGCGCCTTCCTCGCCAACAGCGGCCACCACGTCGCCGCCTGGCGCCACCCCAAGGCCCAGGCCGACGCCAGCCTGGACTTCGACTACTTCAGGCAGGTCGCGCAAACCGCCGAGCGCGGCCGTTTCGATGCGCTGTTCGTCGCCGACGTGGTCGCCCTCTGGGGCCACCACCTCGATGCCCTGAGCCGCACCGCGCGCGGCGAGCACTTCGAGCCGCTGACCCTGATGGCCGCGCTTGCCGCCGTCACCAGCCGCATCGGCCTGATCGCCACCGCCACCACCAGCTACAACGAGCCGTACCACATCGCCCGCAAGTTCGCCTCGCTGGACTACCTGTCCAAGGGTCGCGCTGCGTGGAACCTGGTGACCTCGGTGGTCTCCGACGAAGCCTGGAACTTCGGCCGCGAGGCACACATCGACCACGCCGAACGCTACCGCCGCGCCGAGGAATTCCACGACGTGGTCAAGGGCCTGTGGGACAGCTGGGAAGACGACGCCTTCCTGCGCGACAAGGCCAGCGGGCAGTACTTCGACCCGGCCAAGCTCCACGTGCTCGACCACAAGGGCGAGTACTTCTCGGTGCGCGGCCCGCTCAACGTGGCGCGCCCACCCCAGGGCCACCCGGTATTGGTGCAGGCCGGCGCCTCGGATGCCGGCAAGGCGTTGGCTGCGCGCGTGGCGGAAGTCATCTTCGCCATGGCCGAGACCATCCCCGCCGCCCAGGCCTTCTACACCGACGTGAAGCAACGCGCCGCCGCGCTCGGCCGCGATCCGGACGGCATCAAGATTCTCCCCGGCGTCACGCCCTTCATCGGCCGCACCCGCGAAGAAGCCCGCGAGCTGTTCGAGGAATTCCAGAGCCTGGTGGACCCGGTGCTCGGCCTGCGCCTGCTGGCCGATACCCTCGGCGAGGACATCGACCTCTCCGCCCACGACCTCGACGGCCCGCTGCCGGACACCCCGGTCGGCCAGCGCGGCAGCCGCCGCGACAAGGTGCTGGAACTGGCGCGCAACGAGGGCCTGACGATCCGCCAGCTGTACCTGCGCCTGGCCGGCGGCAACCCGGTGATCGGCACCGCCGAGGACATCGCCGACACCTTCGACGCCTGGTTCCAGGCCCGCGCCTGCGACGGCTTCAACGTGTTCTTCCCGTACCTGCCCGGCGGCATCGAGGTGTTCGTCGACGAGGTGGTGCCGCTGCTGCAGGAACGCGGCCTGCTGCGCCGCGAATACGAGGGCGCGACCCTGCGCGAGAACCTCGGCCTGGCGCGCCCGGCCAACCGCTTCGCCGGGAGTGCGGCATGAGGTTCGCGCCGCTGCTGCTGGCCGCCGGCTGCACCCTGGCGCCGCCGGCGTTCGCGCTGAACATCCTGCTCAGCAACGACGACGGCTACCGTCACCCGAACATCCGTGCGCTGTACACCGCGCTGAAGGCCGACGGGCACACTGTGCGCATCGCCGCGCCCTACAGCGACCAGAGTGCGCGCGGCGGCGCGTTCTTCTTCGGCCGCGAGACGCAAATCGGGCGCGACGACGACCCGGCCTATCCGGACAGCTACTACCTCACCACCACCGAAAAGGGCCAGTGCGAAAGCGCCAGCTGTGCCGGCCAGCAGGTGGACATCCGCATCAGCGGCACGCCGGTCATGGCGCTGCTGCTGGGGTTGGAGAAGGTCCTGCCGCACCCCGACCTGGTCATCGTCGGGCCCAACCCCGGCAACAACCTCGGCGCCCTCAACAGCGCCTCGGGCACCTTCAACGCCGCCAGCGTCGCGGTGCTCGCCGGCGTCCCCGCGCTGGCGGTCAGCGCCGACCTGAAGGAACAGGACAGCCCGCGCATCGCCGCCATCGTCACCCGCCTGGTGGACGCGCTGGCCCAGCACCGACAAGCCGACGGCGCGCTGCTGCCCAAAGGCGTCGGCCTGAACCTCAACCTGCCGCCGCTGGAAAAGCTCCAGGGCGCGCGCCTGACCCGCATCGGCAGCTACGTGCCCTTCCACGCCATCTACACCGACGACCTCGGCAAGCTCGACGCGAAGCTGGCCGGCAAGCCGGGCATCGGCTTCGCCTGGTCGCCACCGGCGGACGCGAGCAACGCCGAGGACGAAGCGGTGTGGGTCGCCAAGGGCTACCTCACCCTCAGCCCGTTCAACGCCCTGCCCGGCGCGCCGGCCGCGAGCGACGGCCTCGGCGCCGCGCTGACGCCACTGCTCGGGCAGATCGACCAGGAGCGCCAACCATGAGCCACCCCACCCGGCATCGCACCTTCCGCCTGGGCTTTCTCAACCGCGTGTATGCCCCGCAGTTCGAGCCGCGCCTGTACCAGCAGACCCTGGAGCTGTTCGAGGCCGCCGAGGCACTGGGTTTCGACAGCGGCTGGCTGGCCCAGCACCATTTCGCCAGCGAGAACGGCCGCCTGCCCTCGCCGCTGGTGCTGCTCAGCGCTGCCGCCGAGCGCACCCGGCACATCCAGCTGGGCACCGGCATCGTCGTGCTCAACCAGGAAAACGCCCTGCGCCTGGCCGAGGACGCCTCGGTGCTCGACCTGCTCAGCCAGGGCCGCCTGCAACTGGGCCTGGGCGCCGGCTTCGACCCGGACAGCTTCGCCGCCTTCGGCCAGAGCCTGGAAGGCCGCCATGCCCAGTACGACCAGCGCCTGGAGCGCCTGCGCCAGGCCCTGGCCGGCGAGCCGCTGAACGCCGACGGCCGCGTGTTGCGCCCGGCCGCCAACGGGCTGGACCGCCGCCTGTGGGAGGCCACCTCGCGCGTCGAGCAGGTCGCCGCGCGCGGCAACGGGTTGATCCTCGCGCCCAACCCCACCGCCGGCGCCGAACCGCGTTCGCACGTGATCGAGCGCTATCGCCAGGCCTGGAATCCCGACCATTCCGGCACACCCCGCGTCGCCCTGGTGCGTGCCGTGTTCCCCGGCGCCGATGCCGCGGCGCAGGGTTCGACCCTGCGCCAGGACATCCTCACCTACGTCGAACGCCAACGGCGCATCGGCATTGGCCACGCCGACCCGGCGCAGGGCTTCGAGACGGTGCTCGACGCCCTCGGCGTGCTCCATGGCGACCCGGCGAAGATCGCCGAACAGCTGCGCGCGGATGCGCCGCTGGGCGCCGATGACCAGTTGGTCGTCCAGGTGCAGACGACCTCCACCGGATTTGCCGAAGCCCTGCGTCATCTGGAAATCGTCGCCCGCGACATCGCCCCCGCGTTAGGCTGGCAACCACGCCCGCAGCGCACCCCAGCAAAGGAGGTCCCGGCATGAGCGCCCTGAAACCGCGACAGCCGTTCAAGCTCGGCTTTCTCACCCACGCCTTCGGCAGCGACCCCCGCCAGGTCTACCGCGACCTGCAGGAACAGTTCGAATTCGCCGAGGCGCTGGGCTTCGACGGCGGCTGGATCGCCCAGCACCACTTGAGCGGCGGCTTTGGCCAGTTGCCCTCGCCGCTGCTGCTGTTCGCCAGCATCGCCGCGCGCACCCGGCGCATCGAACTGGGCACGGCGGTGATCACCCTGCCACTGGAGGATGCCTTGCGCCTGGCCGAAGACGCCGCCGTGCTCGACGCGCTGTCCGCCGGTCGTCTGCAGCTGGGCCTGGGCAGCGGCGGCGCCAACCTGGACATGTTCAACGCCTTCGGCCGCAATGCGCAGCGCCGCCAGGACGATTTCCAGCAGGCCCAGCGCGCCCTGCAGGCCGCCCTGCTCGGCGCGCCGCTGCCCGGTGAGGCGCAGCTGCGCCTGCATCCGCCGGCCGCCGCGCTGCGCGAGCGACTCTGGCATTCCCACGGCAGCGCCGCTGGCGCGGTGTACGCCGCCGAACAAGGCAACGGCCTGCTGCTGGGCACGGCCACCCACGATCCGCTCACCGTGCAGAAGCCCCTGGCCGATGCCTACCTCGGCGCCTGGCAGGACGACACGCGGCGCCCGCGCATCGGCGTGGTGCGCGCGGTGTTCCCCGCGCAGGACAAGGCCCAGTCCCGCGCGGAACTGGCGCCGGACATCGAACTGCACGTGCCACGGCTGATCCGCGAGGGGCTGATCGACGAAGCCGCCGACCTGGAAAGCCACCTGCGCCTGCTCAACGTCCACCACGGCCACCCCGACGAGGTGATCGCCAGCGTGCGCAACGACCCGTCGCTGCTGCCCTACGCGGACTACTTCATCGCCGTGGTGCAGTCGGAAAGCTCCACCCAGGCCCAGGTGCTGCGGCGCCTGGAGCAACTGGCGCGGGACATCGCCCCGGCGCTGGGCTGGACGCCCGCCGGCCAGGCGCTCGCGGTGGCCGGATGAGCCTGCGCTTCGCCTGGAAACTCTGCGCCAGCAGCACCCGCCGCGGGCTGGACTGGCAGGCGCAGCCGGCGGAATGGGTGCAACTGGCCCAGGCCGTGGAGTACGCCGGTTTCGATGACCTCTACCTGCCCGGCGGGCCGAACCAGCCGGACAGCCTGATGGTCGCCGCAGCGCTCTGCGCGCACACCCGCCGGCTCGGGCTGACCCTCAGCCTGCCGGCGGAGGCCATGCTCCCCGCGGCGCTGGCGGCGACGCTGCAGAGCCTGCAATCGCTGTCCGCCGGACGGGTGCGCCTGCACCTGCCTGACAGCGATCGCGGCAGCCTGCGTCGGGCCTTCGGCGAGGTGCTCAACCGCGACCAGCGCCACGAACGCATCGACGAGTTCCTCGACATCCTGCAGCGCCTGCTGCACGCCCCGGCCACGCCGCTGGACCACAACGGTCGCTACTTCCACCTGGAGAACGCCGGCCTGGGCCTGCGCGACCTGCCGCCCACGCCCCTGCTGCTGGACGAGAGCCTGGGCGCCGAACGCATCGCCAGCCGCGCGGACCTGTGCGTCGTGCCGGCCACCGGTGTCGCGCAACTGGGCGCTACCATCGCCCGCCTGAACCAGGCTGCGCGCGGCGCCGGCCGTGTCCTTGGCCATGTCGCCAGCTTCGGCATCATCGCCCGTGACAGCGAAGAGCAGGCCTGGGATGAAGCCGCCCGCCAGGCGCAACCCTTCGCCGCCCCCGGCAAGGGCAAGCGCCGCAGCGATGCCGCCGTGGTCGAATTGCTGGCCGAGCGCGCCGAGCACCCCGCCCGACGCCATGAGATCCACCCCAACCTGTGGCTGCCCGCCGCCGACGAATCGCCCGTGCTGGTGGGCAGCTACGCCCAGGTCGCCAGCCGCCTGCGCGAGTTGCACGGTGCCGGCCTCGACCAGATCATCCTGCATGCACCCAACGCGGTGCGCGAGGTCCTGCGCTTCGGCGAACGGGTCCTGCCGCTGCTGCGCACCGAAGCTGAAAAGGACACCCGGATTGGCCGCTGAACCCAAACGCAAGCCCATCGAGATCGACTGGTTCCTGCCCACCAACGGTGACGGCCACCACCTCACCAGCAGCGGCCTGCCCAAGGTCGGGCTGTTCCAGCAGGGCGAACGCGCTCCGACCCTCGACTACCTGCGCCAGGTGGTGCGCGCCGCCGAGCAGGCGGCCTTCGACGGCATCATGGTGCCCACCGCCAGCGGCTTCGAAGACCCCTGGCTGATCGTCGCGCTGATGGTCCAGGAAGTGCGACGGCTGAAGTTCCTGTTGACCCTGCGCCCCGGCGTCGAGCTGCCCGCCTACACGGCGCACAAGGCCGCCACCCTCCAGCAGCTCAGCGACAACCGTCTGTTGCTGCACCTGGTCAGCGGCTCCAGCCGTTTCGAGCAGCGCGCCCTGGGCGACTTCCTCGAACACGACGAGCGCTACGCCCGCAGCGCCGAATTCCTCGACGTGTTCCGCGCCACCTGGGGCGGACGCGAGCACCATGGACGGTACTACCGCACCGGCAGCCCGGTGCCGATTCCCCGGGAAGCGGCGTTGCCGCCGATCTGCTTCGGCGGCGCCTCGGACGTCGCCGAGCGCATCGCCGCCAGCCACGCGCAGACCTACCTGATGTGGGGCGAGCCGCCGGCGATGATCCGCGCGCGCATCCTGCGCATGCGCGAACTGGCTGCCACTCACGGCCGTGAACTGCGCTTCGGCCTGCGCCTGCATGTGTTCGCCGCCGCCGATTCACGGCAGGCCTGGGCCCACGTCGGGCGCCTGCTCGACGAGATTCCCCGCGACGCCATCGAGCGGGCCCAGCAACAGCTGGCGGCCTACGAATCGGTGGGGCAATCGCGGCAGATCAGCCTCACCCAGGGCCGCGCGCACGGCGTGCGCGACCTGGAGGTTTCACCGAACCTCTGGGCGGGTGTCGGCCTGGTGCGCGGCGGCGCGGGCACGGCGCTGGTGGGCAGCTACGCGGAGGTCGCCGAGCGCATCGAGGAGTATCGCCAGCTGGGCGTGGAGACCTTCATCCTCTCCGGCTATCCGCACCTGGAAGAGGCGATCCACCTGGGCGAAGAGTTGCTGCCACTGCTGCGCCGCGACGCTGCCACCGCCACTGCCCGGCAGCGCCGCCGCGACTGATCAGGCCTTGGCGCGGCCCTTGAGCAGGCCGTGGTTGACCAGCAGCGTGCGCATGGCGTTGCGGCTGATGCCCAGCAGCGCGGCGGTGCGCAGCTGGTTGAAGCCGCAATGGGCGAAGGACTCGCGGACGATGAGGTCCTCGAGGTCGTGCAGCAGGGTGTCCCCCGGCACGTCGAACAGACGCTGCAACTGGTCGCGGATGATCTCCTGCGGCAACCCGGTCGGCGCGCCCGAGCCCATCCGCTGCCCCGACAGCGCGGCGGAAAACTTCAGGTGCTCGGGGCGCACCACCTTCTCTCCCGCCACCAGCAGGGCCAGGTGCACGACGTTCTCCAGCTCGCGGATGTTGCCCGGCCAGGCGTAGTCCAGCAGCGCGCTGACGGCAGCCTCGGAAAACATCGGCTCGGCGATCTTCAGGCGCTGGGCATAGAGCCGGCGGAAGTGCTCCACCAGCGGCATGATGTCCAGCGGGCGCTCGCGCAACGGCAGCACACGGGCCTGGGCGACGTTGATGCGGTAGAACAGGTCGAGGCGGAAATTACCGGCGTCGACCGCCTGCTCCAGGTCGACGTTGGTGGCGGTGACCAGGCGGATGTCCACCTTGATCGGCTTGCGCGAACCGACGCGGACGATCTCCTGCTCCTGCAAGGCGCGCAGCAGCTTGACCTGCAGCGGCATCGGCAGGTCGCCGATCTCGTCGAGGAACAGGGTGCCGCCATCGGCTTCCTCGAACCAGCCGGCGCGGCGCCCGGTGGCGCCGGAGAAGGCCCCGGCCTCGTGGCCGAACAGCTCGCTCTCGGCGAGGTTCTCGTTGATCGCGCCGCAGTTCACCGCGACGAACGCGCCCTTGCGCCCGCTGGCGCTGTGGATGTAGCGCGCCACCAACTCCTTGCCCGTGCCGGTTTCGCCATTGATCAGCACCGGCACCTCGCTGGGACCGACGCGATCAAGGAACTCCAGCAACTGGCGCGAGCGCGGATCGGCGAACACCAGCGCCTTGGCGCGAATGGACAGCGGCTGCTTCTCGCCCTGCGGCAAGGTCAGCACGGGCGTCGCGCCCCAGGGAGATTGGCTCATAGGTCCTGCTTGCCGGCTGGCTTAGATGTAGCCGTTACTGTATCGCCACCTTCTTATAACCATAAATATTTTAATCGCATGAGGTAATAACCCTCCGAGGCCCGCGCCAGAGCGCTCTGCTGCCAGTTCCGCAGAGCCGGAAAGGGGCCGCACCCCAGGGCGCCGCCAATCCGCCGGTTGAAAAACCGGCCGGCTTAAATATAGTAACTTTCACTACAAATATTGTTTGATTCTCTACATGAACAACTGGCTTCTCCTGGTGCTCGGCCTGCCGACCGCCAACGCAACCGAGCGCATGCGCGCCTGGCGCGCGCTCAAGGCGTGCGGCTCGGCCGTGCTGCGCGATGGCGTCTACCTGCTGCCCGAGCATGGCGCGGGCCGGGAGGCGCTCGAAGCGGTCGAGCGGGACGTGCTCGCCATCAACGGCACGGCGTATCTGCTGGAGGTCAAGGGCGAGGACGAGCGCTTCGTGCCGCTGTTCGATCGCAGCGAGGACTACGCCAGGCTGCGTGAGGACGTCGCCCAGTGCCGGGGCGAGCTGACCGGCGAAACCGCCCTGCGGGTGGCGCGGCAGGCGCGCAAGCTGCGCAAGGCGTTCGGCCAGCTCAGCGCGATCGACTTCTTCCCCGGCGAGGCGAAGCAGCAGGCCGACGCCGCGCTCCAGGAGCTGGAAACCGCCATCAGCCGCGCGCTGTCCGTGGACGAGCCCAGCCCCCATGAGGCGACCATCGAACCCCTCGCCCCCGGCGACTACCAGGGCCGCCGCTGGGCCACGCGCAAGCGCCCGTGGGTCGACCGCCTGGCCAGCGCCTGGCTCATCCGCCGCTTCATCGACCCGCAGGCGCAGATCCTCTGGCTGGACTCCCCGGCCGACTGCCCCGCCGATGCGCTGGGCTTCGACTTCGAGGGCGCCGCGTTCAGCCACGTCGGCCAGCGCGTCACCTTCGAAACCCTGCTGGCCAGCTTCCAGCTGGAATCCCCGGCGCTGACACGCATCGGCGCCCTCGTGCACTACCTGGACATCGGCGGGCTGCAGCCTGCCGAGGCCGCCGGCATCGAGCGCGTGCTGGCGGGGCTGAGGGAAAGCATCAGCGATGACGACCTGCTCCTGCAGGCAACCAACAACCTCTTCGATGGCCTTCTGATCGCGTTCGCGGACGACGAGAAAACCCATGACTGACGCCTCCACCCTGCACGACTCCGCCCCCGTCGCGAGAGCCCCCGTCGGCCTGTTCGAGGCCTTCCTGTTCTGGCTGAAGCTGGGCTTCATCAGCTTCGGCGGGCCGGCGGGGCAGATCGCGATCATGCACCAGGAACTGGTGGAGCGACGCCGTTGGATCAGCGAGCGGCGCTTCCTGCACGCGCTCAACTACTGCATGTTGCTGCCGGGGCCGGAGGCCCAGCAGTTGGCCACCTACATCGGCTGGCTGATGCACCGCACCTGGGGCGGCGTGATCGCCGGGGCGCTGTTCGTGCTGCCGTCGCTGTTCATCCTGATCGCTCTATCGTGGGTGTATCTCGTCTTCGGCGAGGTCCCGGTGGTGGCCGGCATCTTCTATGGCATCAAGCCCGCGGTGACGGCCATCGTCGTGCACGCGGCCCATCGCATCGGCTCGCGCGCGCTGAAGAACGGCTGGCTGTGGGCGATGGCGGCCGCCTCCTTCGTCGCCATCTTCGCGCTCAACGTGCCCTTCCCTCTCATCGTGCTGGCCGCCGGCGTGATCGGCTACCTCGGCGGACGGCTGCTGCCGGAGAAGTTCGTCATCGGCGGCGGCCATGGCGCGAAGCAGGCCAGCTACGGCCCGGCGCTGATCGACGACGACACGCCGACGCCTGCGCACGCGCGCTTTCGCTGGGCCCACCTGCTGCGCCTGGCGGCGATCGGCGCCGCGCTCTGGCTGCTGCCCATGGGCCTGCTGACCGCCAGCTTCGGCTGGAGCGGCACGCTGACGCAGATGGGCTGGTTCTTCACCAAGGCCGCGCTGCTCACCTTCGGCGGTGCCTATGCCGTGCTGCCCTACGTGTACCAGGGCGCGGTCGGTCACTATGGCTGGCTGACGCCGACGCAGATGATTGACGGCCTCGCCCTGGGCGAGACCACGCCCGGCCCGCTGATCATGGTGGTGGCCTTCGTCGGCTTCGTCGGCGGCTACGTGCACCCGATGTTCGGCAGCGAACATCCGTTCCTCGCCGGCGCCGTCGCGGCGAGCCTGGTCACCTGGTTCACCTTCCTGCCCTCGTTCCTGTTCATTCTCGCCGGCGGCCCGCTGGTGGAGTCGACGCACAACGAGCTGAAGTTCACCGCACCGCTGACCGGCATCACCGCCGCGGTGGTCGGGGTGATCCTCAACCTGGCGCTGTTCTTCGGCTACCACGTGCTCTGGCCGCACGGCTTCGACGGCGCCTTCGACTGGCCCTCGGCGATCATCGCCCTGGCCGCGGCGATCGCCCTGTTCCGCTTCAAGCGCGGCGTCATCCAGGTCCTGCTGGGCTGCGCCCTGGCGGGGTTGGCGGTGCATCTGCTGCGCGGGTGATTTTCGCAGGCGCGTGGAACACGGGTTGTTACGCAACATCTCGCAGGGCCGCCGGAGCACCGGTCAATGAGGATCGACGTGGACGGCAGTTGCCTTTAGCCCGCGACAGGAATCGCCGCCGCATCCGGCAACGCTTGCGCCGAACATATGGAAATCCGTATATTCGATTTTCCATATGTACGGCGCAGACCATGATCACCCCACCCGACGTCTTCAAGAGCCTGGCCGACGAGACCCGCGCTCGCGCCACCCTGCTCATCGCCAGCCTGGGCGAACTCTGCGTGTGCGAGCTGATGTGTGCGCTGGACGACAGCCAGCCGAAGATCAGCCGTCACCTGGCGCAGCTGCGCGGCAGTGGCCTGCTGCTGGATCGCCGCCAGGGCCAGTGGGTGTATTACCGCCTCAACCCCGACCTGCCCGCCTGGGTACACGCGATGCTGCAGCTCACCCTGCAGGCCAATGCGCAATGGCTGGCCGACAACACCCTCCGCCTGCAGAACATGGACGGTCGCCCCGTCCGTGACGCCGCCTGCTGCTGATCCCTTCCGAGCGAGTTTCCGATGCTGGTCGCCGTCGCTGTCTTCGTCTTCACCCTGGTACTGGTCATCTGGCAGCCGAGAGGCCTCGGCGTCGGCTGGAGTGCCGCACTGGGCGCGATCATCGCCCTGGCCGCTGGCGCGGTTTCACTGCAGGACATCCCGGCCGTGTGGGCGATTGTGTGGAACGCCACCGCCACGTTCATTGCCGTCATCGTCATCAGCCTGCTGCTGGATGAGGCCGGCTTCTTCGAGTGGGCGGCGCTACACGTGGCACGCTGGGCGAATGGCAGCGGTCGTCGCCTGTTCGCCTTCTGCGTGCTGCTCGGTGCCGCCGTCTCGGCGCTGTTCGCCAACGATGGAGCGGCGCTGATCCTCACCCCCATCGTCATGTCGATGCTGCTCGCCCTGCGCTTCTCCCCCGCCGCGACGCTGGCCTTCGTCATGGCCGCCGGTTTCATTGCCGATACCGCGAGCCTGCCGCTGGTGGTCTCCAACCTGGTGAACATCGTCTCCGCCGACTACTTCGGCCTGGGTTTCGCCGAGTACGCCGCGGTGATGCTGCCGGTCAACCTCGCCAGCGTCGCCGCCACCCTGCTGGTGCTGTTCCTGTTCTTCCGCCGCGATATCCCGAGCGAGTACGCAGTCGATGCGCTGAAGGAACCGAAGGCGGCCATCCACGACCGCGCCACCTTCATCGTCGGCTGGTGGACGTTGCTGGTGCTGCTGGTCGGTCTGTTCGCCCTGGGGCCGTTGGGCATCCCGGTGAGCGCCGTGGCTGCCGCCTGTGCGGCGATCCTGTTCGCGGTTGCCGCGCGCGGGCACCGTATCTCCACCCGACGCGTATTGCGCGAAGCGCCCTGGCAGGTGGTGATCTTCTCCCTGGGCATGTACCTGGTGGTGTACGGCCTGAAGAACGCCGGCCTCACGGACTTGCTCACCCTCCTGCTCGACCGTCTTGCCGAACAGGGCTTGTGGAGCGCCGCCATCGGCACCGGCCTGCTCTCGGCGCTGCTGTCCTCGGTGATGAACAACATGCCCAGCGTGCTGGTCGGCGCCCTGTCGATCCAGGCCAGCGGCGCGGAAGGGCTGGTGCGCGAGGCGATGATCTACGCCAACGTGATCGGCTGCGACCTCGGCCCGAAGATCACCCCCATCGGCAGTCTCGCCACGCTGCTCTGGTTGCATGTGCTGGAGCGCAAGGGCATGCGCATCACCTGGGGTTACTACTTCAGGGTGGGCGTCCTGCTGACATTGCCCGTCCTGCTGATCACCCTTTCGGCCCTGGCGCTGCGCCTGAGCCTCTGACGTCCGCATTCAGCCAGGGAGACCTCCATGCGAGTCCTGTTCATGTGCACGGCCAACAGCTGCCGCAGCATCCTCTCCGAAGCGCTGTTCAACCACCTGGCGCCGGAAGGCTTCGAGGCGGTCAGCTCCGGCAGCTTCCCCAGGGGCCAGGTGCTGCCGCGCAGCCTCACCACCCTGCAGCAGGCCGGCATCTCCATCGCAGGCTTGAGCAGCAAGGGCAACGACGCCTTCGAGGGCACCCCGCCGGACATCGTCATCACCGTCTGCGACAAGGCCGCCGGCGAAGCCTGCCCGGTGTACTTCGGCCCGGCGCTGAAATCCCACTGGGGGTTGGAAGACCCGTCCGATGTGGTCGGCGACGAGGCCGTCATCGACGCCGCCTTCCGCGCCACGCTGGGGCGCATCGAGCGGCGCTGCCGGGCCTTCTTCGCCCTCCCCTTCGACACCCTCGGCCGCGACGAACTCAGGCGCGAACTGGATCGCATCGGCGCGCTCTGAGCAGGAGGAACCCTGTCCGAGCCACTGCCCAACCCCGACCTCTCGCTGTTCGACCTGCCGCCAGCGGCAACCCGCAGCAGCGAGCACACGCCGCGCATCCTGCTGCGTGACCGCCAGGAGTTTCTGGTAGATCGTTATTCCGAAAGCCGAGCAGCTTTCCGCCCGCATGAACCAGCGCTCGATCTGAGGTCATCATGACAATCGAAATCCGAGAAGCCCGCCCCGAGGACGCTGCAGCGATCCAGGCGATCTATGCCCCTATCGTGGCCGGCACGGCGATCTCCTTCGAGGAGGTACCGCCGACCGTCGAGGAGATGCGGCAGCGCATCGTCGCGACCCGGCAGAGCTACCCGTACCTTGTCGCGGAGCGCGATGGCCGCCTGGTTGGCTACGCCTACGCCAGCCAGTACCGCGCGCGTGCAGCCTACCGCTGGGCAGTGGATGTGACCGTCTACATCGCGGAGAGCGCGCGCCGCGCCGGGGTTGGCCGCAGTCTCTACAGCGCGCTGCTTCCCATACTCGCCAAGCAGGGATTCAACGCCGCCTATGCCGGCATCGCGCTGCCCAACGCGGATAGCGTTGGCCTCCATGAGCACCTGGGCTTCCAGCACATCGGCACCTTCCCGCAGGTCGGTTTCAAGCTGGGCCAGTGGCACGACGTGGGTTACTGGCGCCTGGCGCTGGGTACACCGGACAACCCGCCCGCAGACCCTCGCCGCTACCCGGAAATAGCCTGCTGAATGCCTGCCCTGGAGCGCACGCGGCCCCAGGACGTGACATAACCGACGCACTGTACAGACCCTGAACAGGCGACAGGCGCGTCAACGACCCCGGAGCCTGACGCGCCTGGCGGAATGCGCCCCTGCTACTCCACCTTGCCGCTATCGAGCTGGCGCTCCTTCTCGGCCAGGCCGTTGGCGAGGGTGCTCAGCCGGGTGTCGGGGGCGTTGGTCGGAAGAGGGTCGACGCCAGCGGAGGCGAACACCTGGCCGTAGCTGTTGCGCAGTTCGGCGTAGGCCAGGTCTCGACGAAGGTCAGCCTGCAGCGCGTTGAGTTCGCCCTGAATCAGATCCAGTTCACCGATGCCCTGGGCCTGCCGGCGATTGCGCAGTTGGCCGACGATTTCGTTGTCCAGGCTGGCCAGCTCCTGCGTCGTGACGAATTGACGCCGCGCTTCGTTGTAGTTGGCATTGGCCACGTAGAGCTGCGCGAGGATGGCCATGGACATGGCCTGGCGACGCGCCACGTTGACGTCCTCGCCAGCCTTGGCGACATCGATGGCCGCCGGGGCGGAGAGCACGTTGAACAGGTTCCAGGTGACCTTCACGCCGTAGTCGGCCCAGCGGTTGTTGACCAGGAAGCTGTTGGAGTCGTAGTGCCCGCCGGCGGAGAATTCCAGGCCCGGCAGCAGGCGCAGCATGGCCTTGCGGGTTTCCGCAGCGCTGATGCGTGCCTGGTAGTCCTGCTCGCGCAGTTCCGGGCGGCTGGCCAGGGCTTGCTGTTCCAGTTGCTCCAGGCCCACCTTCAGCTCCGGCACGTCATAGCCTTCCGGCGCGGCCAGGGTCAGTTCGGTGCCCAGCGGCAGGTTGATCAGGGTGGCCAGTTCGGTCTTGGCCAGCGACAGCGCGCGACGTTGTTCCTCCAGCTGGCGGCTGGCCTCGATCAGGGCACGCTGGTAGCCCAGCGCCTGGACCGGGTCGCCGATACGCTGCTGGCTCATCTGCTGGCTGTCCTTGCGCGCGCCGTCGACCCGCGCCATCAGCGCATCGATACGGTCGAGGAGACGTTGCGCAGCGACCGCGCGCCAGTATGCCGAGCGCACGTCCTGGATGATGGTCTGCACCACCTTGCGCCGACGCTCCTGGACGATCAGGCGCTGGTCGGCCTGCTGCTTGGCGCTGACATAGCTGACACCGAAGTCCAGCACGTTCCACACCATGGTCAGGTCGGCGACGTCGCGGTCGCGGTCCTGGGAGGTGGAGGGTTCCAGCGACTGGGTGTTGGTCAGTACACTCTGGCTGCTGGAAGCGCTCTGGTTGTTGCGCCCGGCGTATCCCGCCTCGAGCGCCATGCGCGGCAGCATGTCGAAGGTGGCGAGGTCGAGTTGCCGGCGCGACAGCGCCTCCTCCATCACCTTCAGGCGAGACTCGAGGTTGTACTTGACCGCGCGGGCCATGGCCTCGTGCAGGGTCAGCGGGCCGCTGAGCGGCTCCTGATCCTTGAACATCGCCCGCAGGTCGTCGCGGGCACGCTGCTCGCTGACGCTGCGATCGATGGGTTGCGTGGTGACGGCGCAGCCGGACACGGCAAGCGCCAACAGGCTGATCCCTAGCAAGGTCGTTTGTTTTTTCATCCCTGGCCGTCCCCCTCGTTACGGCTTCGTTCTTGTGCTTCTTCTACTGGGCGATGTGGTGCTCAGGATGCGTCGCGGCCATGGGCGACTTGCCCCAGCGCCCAGGCCAGCTCGCGCACGGGTTGTTGTTCGGATTCGTGGATCTGCTGCAGTTGCTGCGCCAGGCTCGGCGCGCCGAAGATGCCGCGGATACCCTGGTCGATGTCTGCGCCGCGGCGCTCGAAGGCTTTCAGCGGCTGGCTCTGGTCGAAGCCATCGCGGCTGAACATGCTCGCCAGCGTACTGCTGCCGAAGACGCCGCCATCGCCGCCGCCGAAGCCGAGGAAGCCCTTGCCGCTGCCATCGCCAACGCTGGAATCGGCAAATACCTGGGCGATGAAGCTCTGCGACGGTGCGCCGTTCTGGATGAAGATTTGCCCCAGCGGCGGCAGGCCGCCTACGCCTTCAGGCTGGAACAGCGACGGCGGGATCACCGGCGAGCTGGTCAGCGGCTGTCCCACCACCGGTACCGCCGGCTGCAGCGGCGCGCGCGGCGGCTCGGGCACGACCGGAGCCTCCACGCGGAACTGCGGGTCGCCATCGGACAGCGAGCCGATCACATAGCTGTCGCCGCGCAAGGCGTTGGCCAACGCATTGCCCGCCGCGTCACTGATACCGCCGGCGTTGACCGCCAGGCCCAGGCTGCCCTGCCCGCTCACGCTGCCAACGGTCACTTGGTAGGTACGCGCGTCCAGCTGCACGACGGAAACAATGCTGCCCTTGGCGGAATTGCTGGTGAGCAGGGAGAAGTCGCCGGCATCGACGCCGCTGACGTCCTCGTCGAAGGTCACCCGGAAGTTCACCGTGCTCGCGCCGGTGGGCGACGGGTCCAGCCGCACGACGCCGGTGGCGGTGGGCGCGCGGGTATCCACCAGGACGCCATGGCTGTCGCCGATGCCGTTCAGGGAGGTATCCAGCGCGTTGCCGGTGGCGTCGCGCAGGGAACCACCGTTGGAGGAAAGCCCGCTGACCTGGATGCCGTCGGCGTCGTTGTCGCCGGCCTGGACGGTGTAGCGGAACACCAGGCTGTTGCTGCCCGAGCCGCTGACGTAGTCGGCGTAGACAGTGCGTCCGCCCATGTCGATGGCCAGCGTCGGCGAGCCATCGACCACCACGGCTTCGCTGGTTTGCACCACGAAGTCGAGGGTATCGCCCGCATTGTTGAGACTGCCCGCAGGCACGCTGACCGCGGTAACGGTGGGTGCGTCGCGGTCGACGCTGTACACGGGGCCTGCCAGGCCTCCGCTGAGAGCATTGCCCGCCCCGTCGACAATGCCGGTGGCGCTGCCGTTGAGGCTCAACCCCAGGGTGCCGGTCCCCGAGACGCCGCTGACAGCGATCTGGTAGGTGCGCGCGTCGATCTGCTGCAGGCCGCTCAGGCTACCCGCAGCGGTACCGGTGCCGACCAGGGTGAAGTCGCTCAGGTCGACGCCGCTGACGCCTTCGCTGAAGGTCACGGTGTAGCGCACGGTGCCAGCATTGGTCGGCGTCGGATCCAGGGTGACGATGGCGCTGGGCGTCGGCGCCACGGTGTCGACGATGACACCACTGGTCGAGCCGACATTGTTCAGCGTCAGGTCCATGCTGTTGCCGACGGCATCGCGCAGCGTGGCGCCGTTGGCCGACAGACCGCTCACGCTGATGCCGTCGGCGTCGTTGTCGCCAGCCTGGACGGTGTACTGGAAGACGAGCGTCGACGTGCCGGAACCGGCGACGAAGTCGGCAAATACCGTGTGGCCGCCGATATCCAGGGACAACCGCGGGGCACCGTTGACCAGCACGGCTTCGCTGGTGTTGACCACGAAGGTCAGGGTATCGCCGGCGTTGTAGGGAACGCCCACCGGCACACTGACGCTGCTGACCGTGGGCGCCACGGCATCGACCAGCACGCCGCTGGTGTTGCCCACATTGTTCAGAACGGGGACGAGATCGTTGCCGGCGGCATCGCGCAGGGTGCCGCCGTTGGCCTGGATGGACGAGCCGAGGCTGATGCCGTCGCTATCGCGATGACCGTTGGCGACCACCAGGCGGAACGTCAGGGCGCTGGTGCCGCTGCCGCTCAGGTACTGCGCGAGCGCAGTGCCGCCGTTGTCCAGCGTCACGGTGAGGTGCGGTATGCCGCCGCTGGTGTCCACCGTGACGTTCTCGCTGAAGTTGACGACGAAGTCGAGGTTCTGCCCCGCCACGTAGGTGCCATTGACCGGCACGCTGACGCTGGTGACCGTGGGCGCCACGCCGTCGACGACCAGGGCGGCACGGCTTGCCAGGCTGTCGCTGTCGGCCAGGCCGGGCAGCGTGAGAAACGCCGTGTCGCTCGTGCCGTTGCGGATCTGCGAACCATTGAGCGACAGCGCGCTGGTGCTCGCGTAGTTGAGGTCGGCGCTCAGATCACCGGCCTGCACGACATAGAGGAACGTGAGGGTGTTGCTGCCGCTGCCACTGGCGTAGATGGCGCTGCGATCGATAGCGCCGGTCTCCAGCAGCAGAGTCGGTATACCGCCGCTGGTGTCGACGAAGACGCTCTGGTCGAACTGGACCTGGATCTGGATCTGATCGCCGACCCTGTAGCTGCCGTCGGGCGAGCTGGTGGCGACGCCGAGAACCCGGGGATTGGGCTGCTCGACCGAAATCTGGACGGTGTCGGTGTCGCTCTTGGCGCCGCCGGCCCCGGACAGGCCCAGGTCGTTGCTGACGATCTGCAGCGACGCAGTACCGAAATAACCCGCCGTTGGCTGGTACGTCAGGCCGTTGAGGGCCGCGTTGATATCGGCCAGGGTGCCGCTGAAGGTCATGGTGGCGTCGCCGGTGCCGGAGCCCACCACAAACACCAGGCCGCTGATGCCGCCCAGCGAGATCAGTCCGTGCTGGGCGGTGAGGGTCACCTGCATCACGCCGCCACCGGCATCCACGTCGCTGATGGAGATCGCATTGCCCTGCCCTGCGCTGAAGACCAGGGTGCCGTCGCGCAGCACGGTCTGGGTCGCGGGAATGCTGTTCACCGGGGCGTCGTTCACCGCGCTGATGGCCAGGTTGAAGGTGGCCGACGAAGTCTTGGCGCCGCCAGTACCGGTATTGCCATTGTCATCGAGGCTCACCGTCACGGTGACGGTGCCCGAGGCATTGGCGGCGGAAAGGTAGCTCACCGCGCCGCTGGCGACGAAGGCGTTGATATCGCTCAGGGTGCCGCTGAGCACCAGTTGGCTGGTGCCCGAGCCCGTCAGCGTCACGCCGGCGCCTGCAAACGCGCTGAAGGTTCCGTTGCCGACGGGTACGCCGAAGGTCGCCTGGACCACGCCCGACCCGGCATCGATATCGCTGAAGCAGATGCCACTCAGCACCAGCGGCACATCCTCGCTGGCGAACACCGGGAACAACGGCACCACGGGGGCGTTCGGTGCATCGTTCACCGCATTGACCTGCAATGTCAGGGTGCCGCTGTCAGTCCTCGCCGGCCCACCGCTGTTGCCCAGGTCACTGATGGTGACACTCAAGGTGAGGTTGCCGTTGAAGTTCGCCGCCGGCGAGTAGGTCAGGTTCTGCCCGGCGAGGTAGGCGTTGATGTCGGCGACTCGGCCGGTGAGGATCACGATGTTCGCCGCCGCGGTGGCGACGACGCCGCCGCTGCTCGCCGCTGAAAGGGTGCCGTTGCCCGCCGGAAGCGTGAAGGTGACCTCCACGTTGCTGGCACCCGCATCGACGTCGGAGACGCTGATGCCGGTAATGGCGCCGGAAACGTCCTCGTCGAGGCTGATCACAGCGGGCAGGCTGAGTTGCGGAGCATCGTTGACGGCGGTCACCGTCACCGTGCGCGTGGCCGCCGTGCTGTCGAGCTCGCCGTCGTTCACGCTGAAGCTGATGGTCCGGGTGGCAGTGTTCGGGGTCTCCGAGCCGTTGCTGTAGGTCACCGAACGCAGCGCGGCCTGCCATTGTGCGAGGCTGGCGCCGCTGGCGGAGGAAAGCGTCAGCACGCCGGTTGCGGTGTTGTAGCTGCCACTGATATCGCCCATGGTGGCCGGATTATTGAGGAAACCCAGCACATCCTCGGCGCTGATGAAGTTGCCAGTGATACGCACCGCAGCACTGGAGAGCAGTGGCGAATCGCTGTCCGACACGGTCAGGCCGCTATCGACCACCACCGGGGTGGAAGCCACGTTCGCCCCTTCGACGAAAGCCGCGCTCCCCCCACTGCTGGTGACCAGCGGAGGATCGTTGACCGCGACGACCGTAATGCTGGCGGTGTCGCTGGCCGCGGAGAACGGCGTGCTGCCGCCGCTGCTGGAAACATCGACCCTGCTGCCCTGCTGGCCGGCCGTGCTACCACTCTGGTCCCAGGCCTTGAAGGTGAAGGTGGCATAGGTGCCGTGGACGCCATCGGGCACGAAGCGCACGCGGTCGTTGCTGCGCAGTAGCAACGCCGAGGCAGTGGAAACCGCACCGACGTCCTGCCAGCTAGCACCAGCGTTCAGACTGTACTGCCAGGTGCCGGCAACGCCCGGGTCCACCCCGGTGATGGCAATGCCCTGCACCGCGCCCGCGTCCACGTCGCTGACGTGGCCGTTGATGAGACTGGTAACCGCCTGCCCGACATGGTTCACAACACTGTCGGGAATGCTGTTGAGCGCCGGGTTGTAAGGGGTCAACAGGGGCGCATCGTTGACGCTGCTGACGCTGATCGTTGCCTGCGCAACCCCCGCCGAGAACGCCGTGCTGCCGCCATTGCTGCTGGTATCCGCGGTGGAGCGAATGCCGTTGATGGAGGCGGTGCCAGCGCTCTGGTCCCAGGCGCGGAAGGTCAGTGCGGCCGCCCCGCCGTTGGCGCCATCGGGTACATAACGAAGCTGCGTACTGCCCGCCAGCAGCAGCGCGCTGGAATTGGACAGCGCGCCGACATCGGTCCAGGTCACGCCATCGGTGGAGTATTGCCAGGCGCCGTTGCCGCTGCTGGCCGTCAGGGCGATACCGGCGCTGGGGCCGTCGCCGTCGCCGTAGCTGACGCCAGCCAGCAGGCTGCTGACCGTGACCGCCTGGGAGCTGGTGTCTTCGTCGGTAGCCGCCCAGGTATAGGGGCCGCCGGACAGAGTCGGGGCGTCGTTCACCGCGGTCAGCGACACCTGCGCGGTGGCTACGTTGGAAGCCAGGCCGCCGCTGTCCTTGACGCTGAAGTTGATCTGCCGCGTCTGGTCGGAACCGCCGAAGGTGGGATCGTCCGAAGAAGACGAATAGCTCACCGAGCGCAAGACGGCCTGCAGCTCGGCCGGCGTGCCGCTGCCGCTGACCACCATCACGCCGGTGCTGCTGTTGTAGCTGGCGGAGAAGCCAGCAGATGTGACCACCGACAGGATATCGCCAGGGCGGAAATCGCTGATGCTGACCGTGGCCTCCTGCAGGGCCGGGCTGTCGACGTCGGCCACCACCAGCGTGCTCATCAGCACCGCAGAGCCGCCTTCGGTGTAACTGACGGTGCTGTTGCCGGGGCTCAGCGTCGGCGCATCATTCACCGCGAGAACGGCGACGTTCGACGTGATGCTCGGCGACGCGCTGTTGTTGTTCGGCCCGCTGTCCGTCACTGTCAGGAGGGTCACGGCGCGGGTGGCGTTACCCGGGTTATCGCTGCTGTTGCGGTAGGTGATGGCGTCGATCAGTTGCGCCATCTGCGTATTGTCCCGCGACAGTCCGCTGAGAACCACCTGCGCGGTACCACCGGAGAGCGTCACGCTGTAGTTGCCGATGCCGGCGATGGAACCACTGTTGCCATTGGTCAGCGCAACGTCGACGCCGCCGATGTTCAGGATTTCGCTGGCACCGTTGCTCACGTTGGTTACCCGCAGCGTCATGCCGGTGAAGGTCTCGCCAGCATCGTTGCTCGCGGCCACGACGCCGCTGAACAGGTCCACGGCCGTGCCGTTCTCGGTGAAGCTGGGGTTGCCGGCGGTGGCGGTCACCGTCGGCGCGTGGCTCGGCGGAACGGAGTCGCCGGCGAAACTGTCGATGTTGGTGTTGTAGAAATCAGCGCTGCTGATACGCACCTGGTCGACGCGGATGCCACCGAAGCTGAGGGTCCGCTGAGCCCCCGTGAGGACGGTCTGAGCGGTTCCGACGAGTACACCATCGAGGTACCCCGCGACGGTGATGGTGTCGCCGTCGGTATTGTTCAGGTAGATGCTGGTGAACGTGAAATCGGCACCATCGCTGCGGGCGATGGTGAACACCTCGGTGTTGGACGTGTTGAGCGCGGTGGACAGCAGGTTGATCGATGCGCTGCCGGCCTCGCCATTGGCGCCTTCCCACGCCGTGTCGCCACCGTCCCCGGCCGCGGTGAAGGTATAGGTGTAGCTGACGCCGCCCAGCATCCGGGTGAACGTGGTGGTTTGTCCGGAATTGGTGCTGAAGTCGTCATTGAAGCTCGCCAGCAGACCGCGGAAATCGCCCACATCGAGCGCCGCCGTCTCGACAGCACCGTGGCTGACCTCCAGCACCCAGTTGCCGCCCAGCGCTGTGGCGCCGGTCATGTCGTTGGAGGCGGCAACGTCGGCGCCGGTGGCATCGGCCAGTTGGTCGACGAAGGAGCGACCCGTGCCATCGGCGCCCACCAGGCATCCGTACAGGAGGATGTCGCCGTTCTTGTCCAGTGCCTGGCCGATGCGGGTGAGCAGGTCGCTGCGCAGGGCGATGCCCGAGCCATCCAGCCAGGTATTGCCCAGCTGGACCTTGCCCACGTCGCCGTGGCTGAGAATATGGATCGAATCGACGCCGGAACGATCCTTGAGGTAATCGGCGATCTGCTGGAGACCGTCCTTGCCGCCATCGAGCACCACCACTTCAGTGCCCGGCTTGAGGCCTGCCACCAGTTGCTGGTAACCCTTCACGCTGGCGTCGACGAACACGATTTCCTGGCGGTGGTCCGAGGTGCCGGCGGGCACGGCGGAAAGTGCGTCCTGGCTGCCCTGGTGAGCGCTGTTGTCCTGCGCCGGGTGCGCCTGGGCGTCCTTCGCGGCGGTGTCGGCGGCGGGCTTGGCGTCAGCCGCCTCGGCCACGGTGGCGGCTACGGCGCCGTCGAACAGCATGCGCGGTTCCAGTGCCATCGCCAGGGCCGGCTTGACCGCTGCCTTGGCTGCAACTGCACGCTTCGCCTTGCTCCACCACATGATCCACCCCCACGGTTTCCGGTCGGGAGCGGGGTTGCCCGCTCCACGCTGTGTTTCCTGCTCCGCCAGCCCGGCGGATCAGTTGCGCGACGGGAAGACCCCCTCCAGCGCAATGATGAAGTTGATGCCCAGGTACGGGTTGCGGACCGGGACCGGCTGGCTGCCGCCACTGAGGCCGACAGTCGCGGCCGGCACGTTGCCACTGCAGCTGATGTTGAACGGTGCGAGGGTGGTTTCCGCGGCACTGGTGGCGTACAGGGAACCGGGACGACCACCGGCGGCGATCGGGCCGAGCACGGTACCTGTGCCCGGTGCGGCCTGTGTGGTGGCGGTTGCGCTGGCGGTGGCAGGAATCGCCGCCTGGCCGGTGGCCGTCACCTGCCCGGCGAAGGTCACCGTATGGCTGTGAGTCGGCATTTGGTTGAGGGTGAGGGTGACGTTTTCGCCGCCCCCCACTTCGCCCAGAACGACGGGCGACAGGCCGCCTCCCGAGCCTTGGCCGACAGGCACACGGCCGCGCAAATCCGGCAGGCCGAAGGTAGTCTGGCCGTTGCCGCCGTAGGTGGTGCCCAGCAGGGAGAACAGCGCGCTGTTCTGTGCGATCGACAGGAGCTGTCCCTGGCAGAAAGCGTAGCCACGCGGCGCGAAGTTGCCGCCGAACATCTTGATCTCACCGAGAAATGGTTCCACGTATTGCCTCTCCTTGATGCCAATCGCTGGAAATGACGGCCAGGATCATGGCCGCCGGAATCGGTTTCTACGCCGCCTTGCGGGTATGGAAGACCGCCTGAAGCACCGCGCGACGGTCAGCGGCGGGCTGCACAGGGGTGAGCAGCAGGAGCCAACCCTCTTCGCCGGGCGGGGACAGGCGGTACACCGCCTGGGGCAGGTCCCATTGCACGGGCAAGGCGAACGCCGCACTGAAGCTCTCGTACTCGGCGCTCATCGGATTCCCCACGAGCACCTCGATCAATTCGACGTCCAGCGCCTGGTCCGGCGCGACCCACAACTGGAAGAGGGTTCCCTGCGCCTGCTGCAGGTCTTGCTGGGTGGGCATCGAATACATGGGACTTTTCCTCACGACAGGACTGCGGCAGGCGCGTTGGCCCGCGACGGGGCACCGGGCAGTCGACGCAGCTTGAGATAGACGCCGTTCTCGCCGACCACCGCGAAGCCGTGGCGGGCATAGAGACGCTGGGCCGGGTTGTAGTGCTCCACGTGCAGGCCGACGCTCAGGCCCTGGGCGTCGGCGCGCTCGAGCAACTGGCCGAGCACGCGGCCGCCGATCCCCAGGCCGCAATGGCTGGGCAACAGGGCGAGGTCGATGATCTGCAGGTGGGCGCTACCCCAGTGGAGATAGACGCGACCGACGGACTGGGCGTCCGCCTCGATCACCAGGAACTCGGCGTCGGGAAACTGCGCCTGGTAGTACTGGTGCTGAGCGTCGAATTGCTGGGCGAGAAAGGCGTCGATGGCGGCCGGTTCCCAGGCAACCTGGGCCAGCTCGGCGGAGCGTGTGCTCGCATAGAGGCGACGCAGGAACGCCAGATCGGCGTCCACGGCGGGGCGAAACCTCAACGCGAGTGAAGTCATGGTGCTCTGAATCCCTTCTACGGCAACCTAAGAAGCTGCCTACACCTTTTGTTATTAAATCACGCAAGCAATTTGCCACAAGCCTACCTGATGGTGAAGGCAAGTTGCCACCGGATCGAAGGCCGATGGTCGGTCTTTTCTCATCCGATGGTCTGAATCTGATTGGGCCAGCCCGCCCCCGCCCTCATGCCATGTCCAGGCGCAGAGCCTCCAGGTCCTCATAGGGCGCCCTCGCCCAGCACTCCACCGCCATTCGCACCGCATCGTCCGCAGCGGCGCGCTTGCGCTCGCCGTCCGGGCTGAAGGCCATGCCGGGCTGCTTGGCATCCGAACACGCCACCTCCTGCAGGCGCCCGCGGTCCACCGCCTCCACGCGCAACAGGCTCGCCAGTCGCTGCCATGCCGCGCCCGGCAACTCGCTGTAGTTCACCGGCACCGCCCCGTATTCCCGGCACAACTGCAGGCCACCCTGCAGAATCTGCCCGATGTGCCGCGCCACCCTGTCGACCCCACCGGGTGCACCGGTCGCCTCCAGCGAGGTCTCTCCGAGCAGCCCCGGCACCATGTGCATGCCAGGCTGGCGAAGGTGCGAAACGACGATTTCCAGTGGATCGCGATAGACAAACAGGCTCGGCGTCGCCGGGTACAGCCGTCGCAGGATCGATGCCTGGAAAACATTCCAGGCATCGAACTTCACCACCAGCGCCTGCTCGCTGCCCAGGCGCCGTTGACCATAGGCGCTGAGCAATCCGCGCAGACCTTCGTCGACTTTGAGGGCCAGCTCCGGAGCCTGCAGCCCGGCGCGCAGCAGCGTGTCCAGCGCCGGCGCCTCGGACACCACGATGTTCTTTTCGTCGCTGGCAAGCAGTTGCGCCAGCAGCGTCGAGCCACAGCGCGAGGCATGGTGAATGAACAGGCTCGGCGCCACGCCGGGGCTCGCCGCGTGCCATTGGTCCAAGGCGTCCAGCGAGCTTTCCCGGCGCATCGCCTGGTTGAACGGCAGGCGCAGCGCGCGACGCACGCTGTCGCTGAAAAAGGGTTCGCGCAACGGCGTATCGCCGAACCAGCACCAGTCGACGCGCCACTGATCGCCGGCCACGAACACCCGGATCGGCAGCCAGCCGCGCCAATCACCTTGGCTTTGCCTGACAGCCATCAGTAACTCCCCTGGTCCAGCCATGCCCGACGCCCCTGACGCATCGCCGCCCGCACGTCGTCGTCCTGGAAACGCAGCCCCATCCCGTCGCCCAGGGCGACCGCGCGAGCGCAGAAATCACGGGGGTCCTGGAGGTCGCACAGCGCTGCGGCGAGGTCGGGGCGACGCTCCACCTGGCGACGAAACTCGGCGAAGGCCAGGGTCGAACGCGCCGGCTGGCAGGCCGGGGTGTCCGTCAGGCCCGCCGCGATCTGCCGACGCAGCCAGTCGTTGCGCCGGGCATCGATCACCAGATGTACCCGCGCCTGCTCGCTGACGTTGTCCACCCGATGCGGCCGCGCCAGGTCGAGGAACCAGCACTCCCCCGGCGCCATCGGCACGACCTGGCCCTCGAGCAGGAACTCGACGCCCGGCCCAGTGAGAATGGGAATGTGCAGACGCACCTCTCCGTCGGGGTCGCCCAGGTCCGGGTCGCAGTGCTCGCGGATGCTGCTGCCCGCGTCCAGGCGCAGCAGGCGGGCGCAACCGACAGGCGTCTCGAAGCGCTGCAACAGCGCCTGCCAGAACGGGCCGTACCAGCGCGTCGCAGAGGGCGGCCGTGTGTCGTTCCCCTGCCCGGCGGACAGCGCGTGGTTCGACGCCTCCGGCGCCAGCAGGCTGACACCGCTCCAGCCTCCGCTATGGTAGGCCGTATTGAAATGAGTGACCCAGGCGCTGGCCGGCAGCGCCGCCACAGCGGCCTGCAGGTCCTGCGTCGGAAAACGCAACGGCAGCCGGGCGCAGGGCGGGAAGCGGAATTCAGAAGCCACTTTCACGTACGCCCAAGGCTGCCAGCCGCCGCCAGATGGCGCTCAGCGGCGACTCACCGCGTGCCGCCAGCAACACCTCTCCGCGCACCGGCTGCGGCAGTTCCCCCTTCAGGTCCGCACTCAGCCGCACCGCGTATTGCCCCTGCACGGGCTGGGCGCGCCCCTGGTCGTCACGCTGCACGGCGATCGGGCCCTGGCGGTCGGACGCCAAGGCCTCCAGGTCAAGGTGCGACGTCCCGGTGGCATCCACCGATTCCAGGCGTACCGCGAGCGCCGGGCGCGCCGGGTCGTCGGCGATGAAGCGGCCAACGGCCCCGGGCTCGACTCGCCACACCGCCTGCTCGGCGACGTATCCGCGCAGGCGAACCCCCGGTTCCACGACCCGAGCCAGCACCTGCCGCGGCGACAGCCACAGGCCGGAAGCGAGTTCCGCCGGCAGGTCCCGCACGACCCCGGCGTGAGGGGCGCGGATCTGCAGGCGCTCGCGTTGCGCGGCCAACCCGCGGTACTCGGCCACGGCTTCGGCCAGTCGCTGTTCCAGCACGCCGACATCGGCAGCCGTCTCGCTTCGGCCAGCCTGGCGGCGCAGCTGCAGTTGGGTGATATCGATGTCGCGACGGGTAATGCTCTGCCGCGCGTCAAGGTCTGGAGACTCCAGCTCGAGCAGCAGCTCGCCCGCGACCACAGGTTGCCCGTCGCTCACCATGACCCGTTCGAGCCTGGCCGCCACGGGCGCATGAAGTGCCGACGCACGGGTGGCTTCCAGCACTGCGGGGATTTCCACGCTGCCGCGCCAGGGCACCAGCAGCACCAGCAGCAAGGCCGCCAGGCCGGCGCCCCCCAGCAAGAGCCGGGCGGGCTGCGCCTGATCGCGGCGCTGCCACCACTCACGCCATTCGCGCCAGATCGGCAGGCCGATGAACCAGACCAGCTCCACCAGCATCAGGAAGATGCCCAGCACCTTGAAGAACAGGTGATAGACCGTCAGCGCAATGCCCAGGAACAGCGCCGCGCGCCACAGCCAGGAGCCGTACCCCCACAACAGCAGGCGTCGGCGCATGTCGTCCGGCCAGGGCTCGGGCATCGGATCGGCATAGCCGAACAATGCCTCGCGCAGGCGCCAGCGGCACAGGGCGAAGGCACGCCCCTGCAGATTCTCGACGCCCCACAGATCGCTGAGGAGGAAGTAGCCGTCGAAGCGCATGAACGGATTGAGGTTCACGAGTACCGTGGTGACCCAGGTCGCACTGGCGAGCAGGAAGGCCGAGGTGCGCAGCGGGCCGTCCGGCAACAACGACCAGGCCAGCAGCGCAACGCACGCCAGCGTCAGCTCGGCCAGCACGCCACCGGCACCGATCAGCAGGCGCGAGCGGCGGTCGGTCACTCGCCAGGCATCGCTGACGTCGGTGTAGAACAACGGCAACATCACCATGAAGGCCACGCCCATGCTCTGTACCCGGCATCCGGCGCGCTTGGCCATGAACGCATGACCGAACTCGTGGCACAGCTTGGCGAACAGCAGCGCGACGCCGAAAGCCAGGGCGCCGCCAACGCTGAACAGGTGCGGAAAGGTCGCCAGGAAGCGATCCCAGTCCCGCGCCACCAGCAACAGACCGAGACCGAGGGTCAGCGGCAGGCCGACCCGCAACAGTAGCCGCCCGTGGCGGGCCAACCAGGGCCAGGCGCGATTGAGGAAGGCATCCGGCCGCCACAAGGGGATACGGAAGAACAGATACTGATGCAGCAGCGACTTCCACAAGCCGTGGCGTTGCAACGCGGCCTTCTGCCCGTAGCTGCCGCGCTGCTCACCGTCCGCGGGGCTGATCAGGTCCTGCTGGCGGAGGAATACCAGCAACTGCTGCAAATCCTCTTCGGCCAGGTGCGCACCGCCTTCGGCGTTGGCCGCTTGCAGCACCCGCTGCGGATCACCCAGGGCCCAATGGCGCAGCAGGCGCATTGCCGCCACCCCCAGCTTGAAGTAGCGCCCGCGCAGTGGATCGGCCAGCGTCCATTGCGGCGAACCATCCAGAGCGGCGGCGCCCGGCGATAATTGCAGATCAGCGCGCAGCGCCGGCAGACGCATCTAGAACCCCACCGTCTGGCGCAGAGCGGCCAGGGGCCGGCGCAGCAAGTAGAGCAGGATCGGCGCTCGCTCGCCATACAGCTTGGCGGTGCCGCGCAAACCGATCCGCGGCGGCGCCGCGTCGAAACGTGCGTCCAGGCGGTACGCCAGTTGGCCGCCCGCGACCGGCTGAGCCTCGTAGGCGCTGCGTGCCAGGCGCGCGGAATAGCGATTCAGCGGATCACTGTCCAGAAACAGCTGCACCTCGGCCTGCGGCGCCAGGCGGATGGCATTGGCCACCGCCAGATCGATCCGCAGCTCGGCCTGTCGGGGATCGGCCAGTTCCATCAGGCGCTCGCCGGTCTGCACCGGCTTGCCGGTCCAGCGCTCGGCATCGGCGAATACCGCAATACCGTCACGGGGCGCCCGGACCTCGGCACGTGCCAACAGGTCGCGGGCATAGTCACGCTCGGCGCGCTTCTGCTCGACGCGCGCCGCCAGCAGATCGACCCGGGCACCGGATTCGGCGTCGGAGAAAGCGCGTTGGGAATTGGCCTTGAGCTCGGCCTCGGCCACGCCCAGGGAGCGCTCAGCCACATCAGCCTGCGCCTGCAGCGTGGTGGCGTCGAAACGCACCAGCAGGTCACCGGCCTTGACACCCTGGTTAGGCTTGACCAGCACCTGCTGGATCACGCCATCCAGCGGCGCGGCGATGACCTGACCATCAAGCGGGACGACTTCTGCCGGTGCCAGCACCGATTGGCGCACGGGCACGAGCAGCAGCAGGCACAGCCCGGCGGCGATGAGCGCCACCTTCTTCCGCGGCCAGCGCGCGCGCCAGGGTTTGCGCGGCTGAAGGGCTTTCCAGGCATGCGCGTAGGCATCCCCCAGTTGCACCAGCAACGCCTGTTCCGCTTCGCTCCAGGGCTGCTCGCGGGCGAGCCAGAGGCCGCCAAAGGGGGCTCCCTGCTGGTCCGCCAGCGGCAGCCAGAAAACGTCGCCTGCGGAAAGCGCCTGCCAATCGGCCTGCTGCTGCGCGCCCAGGCTCTGGAAATCGACGCGCTGCGGCTTGTCGAGGGCGCCGAGCCCACTCAATTGGGCGCACGCCTGTTCGACGAAAGCCACGAAGGGAGCATTGGGCTCCACCACGCTGATGCCGGTGAGTGCCCGGACCTTGCCCGCGATCAGCAACGCTGCGTGTCGATAGCCGAACAGCGTCTGGCCGTCATTGACGATGTGATAGGCCAGTTGCTCCACCGTCCGCGCCGCGCGGGCCTGGCGTTCCAGCCCTAGAAACTGCGCGAAGACCCGCTCGGCCAGCCCGGCCTGCGGTGCGTTCATGGCATCTCCGTAAAGCGGGCCGATCCGCTCATGCCCGCCAGAAGGCCCTTGGTGTCAGCCGGCAGCGAGGCAATCAACGGCAGCATCTGGCTGCCCTCGTCGATGCGCGCGCCCAGGCGCTTGATCTCCACCGTCAACGGCTGGCCGGTCTCATCGGGAACGAAGCTGAAAGACTGCCCCACCTTCAGCCGGGACACCCAGCGCGACGGCACCAGCAGGCGGATTTCCAGGCTGCGGTTGTCGACGATCTCCAGCAGCGGCGCGCCACCGGACACACTCTCGAAGGGTTGCGCCTTGCGCTGCACCACCTGGCCATCGAAGGGTGCGGCGACCACGCAGCGGCCGACCTGAACCTTGTAGACCTGCACCTGGGCCTGGGCTTCGGAAAGCTTGGCCTCGGCCAGTGCGACCTCGAAGCGCCCCACCGAGTTGAGCGCTGCCAACTGGCGGTTGTGCCCCAGTTGCTCGCCGGCCGCACGGGCGCCGGCCTGGGCCGCGTTGAGCTGGGCCTGGTAGGCCGAGCAATCGAAACGCACCAGCACATCGCCCTTGCGGAAGGACTGCCCGTCCGCGAACGGCATCTCCAGGATGCGCCCGGCCAGTTCGCTGGACAGCATTGCCTGGTCCCGCGCCCGCAGGATGCCGCGAACATCCCCGGCATGCCCGTTGGAAGAAGACGGGTTAGACAGCAATGGGTCGTCCAGAGCGGGCTCGGCGGCCTGCACCGCTCCTGCCATGCACAGCAACACGCCCAACCCCAGCCAAATCCCTTTATGCATTGTTCTTCTCCTGGCAGATCGTCAAAGTCTACGGGAGTCGATCGTTGTCGGAAATTGGCTACCCAAGATTTCCTTCATTCACTCGACCATCTCGGCTCGCGGGCAAGCATTCGCCACCGGAGCCGGCGACCGACGCCACCCGGTGACTGCCAACCAAGGACAAGAAGGACACCATGCCCGACCGCCGCGAACTCCATGCAAACGGCTACGCGATGCTGCGCAGCGCGATCGGACCCGACACGGTGGAAGCGCTTCGCGCCATCTTCGATGCCAACGTCCTGCCTTCCGACCAATGGCCCGTTCCCCGCGGGCAGGATTGGCGCCATGCGCAGCTCGACCTGGCGCCTGTGGTACAGGCGACATGCCGCCTGCCTGCGTTACTGGCGGTCGTCGGTGAACTGATCGGCGAACGCTTCTTCATTGCCCAGGCCGAAGGCCGGGAACCCCTGCCGGGCGGTGGGCACCAGCAACTGCACCGCGATCTCTCCGCCCGGCGCCCGGGGGACATGGTGAACGCCCTGGTCTTTCTCGACGATTTCGCTGCGCACAACGGCGCCACACGGATCATCCCCGGCAGCCATCGCCCCCAGCCGGACGCGCCACCTGAAGACCTCAACGACGAGTCCCGAGCCGTGCACCTGCAAGGTCGCGCCGGAGACATACTGGTGTTCGACGTCGACCTCGTGCATGGGGGCAGCTTGAACGCCAGCGGTGCCCGACGACGCTCCATGCTGATCAGCTATCGCTCGGAACAGCTCCATGCGACACACCTGGCCACCGCGGCGCTTCGCAACGTCCGGATGGACACGACGGAACGGTTCGCACCGACAGGTAATGCGCTGGCGACGGGCTAGTGCAGTTCCCGGAAGAGTCGGGTTAGGGCCATTAGCGGACTCTCATCTATGCTCAATGCCAGGCCCGCTGCTCAAGGATGAACAAAGATGCTTGCACCACGCGCTCGCGCTAGTCGCTTCTCGACTGGCCCCACCTTCTCGGCAGCGGTTCGCCGAATACCGCTGCTCTTGGTCGCAACGCTACCTCTTTACTCGACAGCAGAACCCGCCATGGTTGAGTACGCCAACGAAAGCTATCCAGCCTGGAAAAAGGCTAATGAGGATATGGATAAGAGATACAAACAACTCATGAAAGAAGCTGAACAGGAGCCAAAAAAAGACTCGGCCAGCCGGCTTGCATCGGCAAAAGATCAGTGGGAACGGTTCCGCGCTGATTTCTGCCGCTCCATGAGCGACACCTATGGTGGGGCTTGGTCCAGTGCCCACGAGTCAGAATGTCGAGTGAAGCTGGCAAATCAGTTCAAGAACATCATGGATGACTATGGATGGTGAGCGCCCACGCTTTGCCAGGTTCACTGCCGCAAGCCCCCACTGACTCGGTACCCGGCCAGAAGCGGATGTCTAAACGCACAATCATCCCCCAATCCACCGAAAAATCACGGGGACAACTCGGCCAGACATGTTTTTACTTCTACCACTCCCATCCGGAGAAGCATGTAACTGGCCGCCGCACGTAACGGCTGCCATGGCTGCTGCTCAAAGACATCTCGATCATGGCAAGGAAGGTTTAACTCGTTTATCGCGGAGCATAGCTCCCAGACTCGATCGAGTTGAATCCTGATCTCATCGGGCAAAGCAGCTCCACAGATACTGATCGCATCATGAACCAGCAACATGTGCGACGACCATGCCTCACATATGGGACAATCGGGAACAATATCTCTCTGCACCGCTGCGTCTGCTGCAAGAAACTCAAGCGCACCAACGAGCCTGGAAATTGCGGCAATTTTCCCCTCCTGCTCAGCGCCGTACCATTGCCATAACAGGTTTGAAAATCCCTCCATTTTCCTGCCCTTCCATACACGCGAAAATAGAAATCATATCTTACGGCATTGATCTGAAAGCACTCATTAGGCGTCCGCTATGGGTCGGTAGCCGCCTCTCGCAGCTCGATGAGTCACCCAATGGTTATTTACTAGCGCTCATCGCGGCGATCTCCTGTCCAGCGCCCCTCCGGTAGGCGGTGACCACCTCCTCTCGTGCTCCAATCCGCTTCAGATAACGCCGTACTCTGGGAAGCGCTTGAAGGTCGATGTCCAGCAGTTCATGGATTCGCAGCCAGGGATAAATCGCCATGTCGGCGATTGAATACGCCGAGCAGATGAAGTCCCGTCCCGCCAACGCTTGCTCCACGATGTGGAACAATCGGGACGTTTCTGTTCGGTAGCGCTCTTTCGCGTAGTCATCCGCCGTGTTTTCACGATGCATGAAGTGATGCCACTGCCCCGCCATCGGGCCAAGACTGCTGATCTGCCACGCCAGCCACTGCAGCACTTCGTAGCGCTCGGAACCCGATGGCGGCAAAAATCTGCCGTGGGTTTCGGCCAGGTACTGAAGGATCGCGCCTGACTCTGGAAGTGCTACCGACTGCCGATGATCCACCAGCACTGGAATCTTCTGGAAGGGAGTCAGCCTCGCGAACTCCGGTCGATGCTGTTCACCGTGAGAAAGATTCACGCGTTGAATCTGAAAAGGCACGCCGAGGGCTTCCAGCATGATCAATATCTTGAATCCGTTCGCCGTGGGCGCGAAGTGAAGTGTGTACATGGAATGCTTTGCCGAAGGAATAGAAAGACGCGGAGGAACCCTTGCTGGCCCGCGCAATGATCTGTAAACAAAACTCACACTATCGTGATGATCGGTCTTTAAATACCGATAATTTCTAAAGAATCTTGTTAGCTGAGCTTACATACCCATGCGCTACACCGGCAGGTTCAATGAACCTGCTACAGCGCCCGGTCGACATCCATTTCGTTTCGCCCACCGGCGACCAGCCCGCCAGGCGGCGGTGGCCACTCGGGGGTTACGGTGCGCGGCGCAGGGGGCGATCACCTCGCCCCCTCGCCGGGTGACAACCACGCCTACAGGCGCCTCACCCCTGGTAACGCGCGGCCGGCTCACTGCGCGACAGGTTGGGGAGCAGCCGCTGGCGCGCGGCTTCGTACTCGTTGAAATCGGCGATCTCCGGTAGCGCCGGAATGGTGACGAACTCGCCCTGGTCGAGGCCGGCCAGGGCGGCGTCCACCATGTCCTCCGCCGACATCACGATGGCGCCCGGCAGGTGCTCCAGCGGCGTGCCGGCGATGCCCCAGAAGTCGGTGGCGGTCGCCCCCGGCAGCACTACCTGGACCGTGACGTTTTTCTCCGCAAGCTCATGGCGCAGCGATTGGCTGAAGGCGAGCACGAATGCCTTGGAACCGCCGTAGACGCCGTTCAGCACCTCCGGGGCGATAGCAACGATGGAGGCAATGTTGATCAGGGTGCCGCCGCCGCGCGCCACGAAGCCCGGCACGGCGGCATAGGTCAGGCGCGTCAGCACATTCACGTTGAGCGTCAGCAGATCTTCCAGCGCGTCGACGTTCGATTCGAGCAACGGTCGCGTCGCACCGACGCCGGCGTTGTTCACCAGCAGGGAAATACTCGCGTCGGATCGCAGCACGTCCTCGACCTTGGCCAGGTCGGCCCTGTCGGCCAGGTCGGCGACGAGGACTTCCACCGAGCGCCCGGTTTCGTCGCTCAGGCGCTTGGCCAGGGCATCCAGGCGACTGCGATTGCGGGCCACCAGGATCAGGTCGTGGCCGCGACGGGCCAGACGTTCCGCGTAGATGGCGCCGATGCCGGAAGAAGCGCCAGTGATCAGTGCGGTACCGAGACGGGATTGAGTCATGTCGATGCTCCAGGGGGGTTGGGGAGGAACTGGGAATCAGCATGCCGCCGCTTGGCTGTATCTCAAATGACGTATAAGGTAGTGATTCAGGACATACGAGACGCCCGCATGCATCGCATCGGCTATGTGGTCACGGACGGATTCCAGGTGCTCTCCCTGGCCACCCAGACGGTCTTCGAGTTCGCCAACCTGGTCGCCGGCGAACCCGTCTACAGCATCGGCTACTACTCGCCGTCCGGCGGGCTCGTGCGCTCCTCGCTCGGGCTTGCCATGGACACCCGTGCGCTGCAGGCGCCGGGACTGGCCGACACCTGGATAGTGGTGGGCGTGAACGATCCGGTGGCGAGCGAAACCGCCCCCGCCGTGCTCGATTTCGTCCGCAAGGCTGGCCACCAGGCGCGCCGCACCGTCGGCATCTGCACCGGCGGTTTCGTCCTTGCCGAGGCCGGATTGCTCGCCGGGCGCCGCGCCACGACGCACTGGGCCTACGCCCAGGCGCTGCAGAACCGCCACCCGGAGGTCACGGTGGAGGCGGATCGCATCTACATCGTCGATGGCCCCTTCTGGACCTCGGCCGGAATGACCGCCGGCCTCGACCTCGCCGTCGGCATGGTGGAGAAGGACCTGGGCGCAGACGTCGCGCGCTCGGTGGCGCACAAGCTGGTCATGCACCAGCATCGATCCGGCGGCCAATCGCAGCACTCCGAAATGCTCGACCTCGCTCCCAAGTCCGACCGCATCCAGAGCTCCCTGAACTACGCCCGGCAGCACCTCAAGCAGCCGCTGGGCGTGGAAGACCTGGCCGCGGTGGCGCACCTCAGTCCGCGCCAGTTCACCCGCGTGTTCACCGCCGAGACCGGGCAGTCGCCGGCCAAGGCCATCGAGGGGCTGCGGCTGGAGGCCGCCCGCCTGATGATCGAACAGAGCCGCCACTCCCTCGACGTGGTGGCACGGGAGACGGGCTTCCGCGACCGCCGCCACCTGCGCGAAGCCTTCCTGCGCGGCTTCGGCGTGCCGCCACAGGCGGTACGCCGGGATGCGCGCCAGGTGCTGACGAGCCACGCCAGCCTCACCGATGCGACATGAAGGAAGGCCGCGGTGGCCGGATTCTTCGGCATGACGCCCCGCGCCAGCGCCTGTCGCCGGCCGAACCGGCCATCGAGAAGCGAGAGAATCCGCAGGGATTTGCACGGATTCAGGTGCTCCAGAAGGCGACTTCGAATACCCTTGGGCCAGGCAATCAACCAAGAAGCTGTGAATTGAACGATGGGTTTTGAACAACTAGCGGTGCTCCGTGACCGCCTCCGGGCTGAAAAAGAGCAGGCAAAGGCTGACAACGCAAAGCGCCCTCAACGCAAGTCCACGCCAAAGGCAAAGCCTCGCGACCAGGACCCTGCGGTGGAAGCGATCTGGAAACTGCAGAAGCACTTCCCCCTGGCCTTCCCGGTCAATCCGGCGCCCAAGGTTCCGCTCAAGGAAGGCATTCTCAAGGATGCCGAGCAGCACCTGGAGCAGCTTGGCCTCACCAGCGAACAGCTCAAGCTGGGCATCGGCACCTGGTGCAAGGGTGCGCGTTACTGGGGCTGCATGGTGGAGAATGCGCCACGCCTGGACTTGAACGGCCAGGTCGCCGGCACCGTGACCGCCGCCCAGGCACTGCACGCCAAGCAACAGGCGGCGCGCCAGCGCAGCCAGGAGCGACGCCTGCGAGCCAAGTCGAAAGCGCAGGCTGAGGCGGCAACCCCCGCTGCCGATGCGACGGTGCAGCCGGCCGAGGACTGAGCCGCTGCCGCGCCCCTCTGCGTGAGCGGCCGTCCCGCGCCTGCACTACCGGGCCCGCATGCTTCTACCTGGATAGTCCTGTACGGCTTCAGCCGGATCCAGGCCCCCCTCTCCCTTCCGGGAGAGGGGAATACAGGCACGGACTCACAGAAGAAGACCGTTGCTTCTGCCGCTTCTGCGCAAACGGCCTGCCGCCCGGCAGCGGTGCGCTAACCTGCCGGCTGCTCCTGATCGAGCGAGCCGCAGCCGACCGCACTCCCCCGCAATGCCGCCACGAAGCGCTGCAGCATTTCCCCCTGCCCGCGCCCGCAGGCCAGCGCCACCGTGGTGCTGCAGCCCTCATCGGCCAGCGGCACGAAGACCACCGATCCCGGGGCCAGGGCCCGCATGCTTTCCGGCAACAACGCCACGCCGAAGCCGGCCTGGATCAGTTGCAGCTGCGTGGTCTTGCGTGACACCACCTGGGCGGCGCGGGGGAAGAAGCCGGCCTGCATGCACAGGGCGGCGGACTGGTAACTCAGGCCACCGCGCTGGCCGTGGGGAATGGAAATGAAGCGCTCGTCGCGAAGCTCGGCCAGGTGCACGCAGGCCGCCTGCGCACGCGGGTGTTGCGCTGCCACGGCGAGGTACAGCGGCTCGTCGAACAGCGGGTGAACGTCCACCTCGTCGTGCTGGCGCAGCACCGGTAACCGCAGCAGGCCCACATCCAGATTGCCTTCGGCGATGTCCTGCAGCTGGGCTTCGGACGATTGCTGGGCGATCTCCAGCGAAACGTCGGCGTTGTCGCGCAGGTAGGCGCCGATGCGTTCCAGCAGCAGGCCGGCCAGGGGCACGGTGCTGGAATGGTTCAGACGCACACTGCCGCGCTGGCCGCGGCCGATGTCCTGGGCCAGGCGCTCGGCTTTGTCGAGGTCGGCCAGCAGTTTGCGCGCGCGCTGGTAGAAGGCCTGGCCGGCGGCGGTCAGCCGGGGCTGGCGCGCGGTGCGCTCGAACAGCGGCGTGCCCAGGTGCTGCTCCAGCTCCTTGATCTGCCGGCTCAGGGCCGACTGCGCGATGAACAGGTTATCGGCGGCGGCGGTGAAGCTCCCGCAGTCGGCAATGTCGACGAAGTAACGCAACTGGCGAACGGAGGTCATGCGTGCGATCTCGTTTCGAGATGGGTCAAGGCGATTTTCCATATTAGTCAGCATGGCTGGGTCTTGGCTAACCTGTGCCCACGTCCTTCGTTCCGGGTTCGCCATGCTGGAGTCCGCCGTCGCGCTATTGCCCTTTTCCGCCCTCGAATGGTTGCTGGTGCTGGCCGGTATCGCGGCGGCCTACGTGGTGTTCGGCATCGCCGGTTTCGGCACGGCGCTGGTCGCCGGGCCGGTGCTGATCCACTTCATGCCGTTGTCGCGGATCATCCCGCTGCTGGTCCTGCTGGATTTCGTCGCCGCCTTCGGCAACTGGCTGCCGGCGCGCAAGGCGGTGGTGCGCAATGAGCTGCTGCGGCTGCTGCCGTGCATGGCCGTGGGCTGCACCCTGGGCGTGGTGTTCCTGTTGCAGCTCAAATCCGACGTCCTGCTGTTGCTGATGGGGCTGTTCGTCACCAGCTATGCGCTCTACAGCCTGGCCGTGAAGGTACGGCCCGATCGCCTGGGCGCCGCGTGGGCGCTCCCGGCGGGCACGGTGGGCGGGCTGTTCGGCGCCCTGTTCGGCAGCGGCGGGTTTCTCTACGCGCTGTACCTGAATGCCCGGCTGGCCTCTACCGAGCAGGCCCGCGCCACCCAGAGCGCGTTGATCAGTTGCAGCACGGTGGTGCGCCTGGGGCTGTTCCTGCTGGCGGGCGTGTATGCCGACCGCGCGTTGCTGCTGCTCGCGTTGGTGCTGCTGCCGGTGATGGCAGCGGGCTTGTGGGTGGGCCGGCGCCTGACGCAGCGTCTGTCCCGCGATGCCTTCATCCGGCTGGTGACCTGGTTGGTGCTGGCCAGCGGCGTGGCCCTGATCGGGCGCTACTTCAGCTCATGAAGCGCCGGGGAACCGGCCAGCCGTTCAGGGCTGGCCACTCGACGCGCCGCTTCAGCCGCGCGCCAGCAGATGCCCATACCCCGCCGCGCGGGTGAAATCGGCCAGGTGCCAGAGGCTGCCGTTCGCGCCCCAGGTCCCGTCGGCGACCTCCTCCAGCTGGATCGAGGTCATCAGCAGACGCTCGTCCTGCGGCTCCACGCATTGCGCGATGGCCTGGTGCAGGGCCTGCACATAGTCCCTGCGCAACGGCTCGTCGAGCACGCCGGCCGGCACCTTGACCGTGACGATGCAGGGGATGGCCTGGGCGTGCAGGTTCCCGCCGCCGCAAAGCCAGTCGGCTGCGCGCACCTCCTCGACGAGCACCCAGCACAGGCTGCGCTGGCGCGGGTCGGGGCCGATCCGCTCGCAGGCGATGGCGGCCTCGCTGACCGCCGCCAGCAGGCGCTCGCGCTGCGGCTCGGGGAACGCTCCGGTGGGGACCTTGATCAGGATGTTGGGCATGTTGGATCACTCGTCGATGAAAGGAGGCGCTATTGGGCCAGCTCCCGCCATCGGCGCGACAGTGACCGATCCGTCTTCTTTCGCGCATAATCGGACAATGCATGATTTCACCCTGTTGGTCGTTCCGGGGGCCTTCGCCTCCAGCGTGACCGCCACCCTGGACATCCTCGCCACCGCCGCTACCGTCGCGCAACGCCGCGGCCTGGCTGCGCCACGCTGGCGCGTCTGCGGCCCGCAGCCCGGCGCCGTGCCGCTGGGGCATGGCCTGCAGCTGCACGTCGAGGCGCTGGAGCACAGCGCCGGTGACCATTCGTGCTGGGTCATCCCCGGAATCGGCGTGAGCGACGCCGCCCTGCTCCCGCAGCGCCTCGGGGAGCCGTGGGCGGCGCCCCTCCTCGCGGCGTTGCGCACGCACCTGGCCAGCGGCCGGGAAATCGCCGCGTCCTGTTCCGCGGTGTTCCTCCTGCAGGCAGCCGGGCTGCTGGACGGGCGGCGGGTGACGACCTCCTGGTGGCTGGCGCCGCACCTGCAGGCCGTGGCGCCGCACTGCCGGGTGGACCCGGATTTCATGGTGCTGGCCGATCCCCCGCTGACCACCGCCGGCGCGGCCTTCGCGCAGACCGATCTCATGCTGCACCTGCTGCGCCGGCGCCTGTCGCCGGACCTCGCCGATGCGGTGGGCAAGGCCCTGCTGCTCGACCGCCGCCGATTGCAGTCCCCCTTCGTCATCCCGGCCATGCTGGTGCAGGACAATGCCCTGGTCTCGCGCCTGACCGCACTGATCGAAGCGGCGCTGCCGGCGCTGCCCGGCGTGAGGGCGCTGGCGGCCAGCGTCGGCATGTCCGAGCGCACCCTCTCGCGCCACGTGCACAAGGCCACCGGGCACTCCACCCGGCACCTGATCCAGCGGGTGCAGGTGAACAAGGCGCGGGCGCTGCTCGAAGCCGGCGGCTGCTCGGTGGAAGCCGTCGCGGCGCAGGTGGGCTACCAGGACGCCACGGCCCTGCGCCGCCTGATGCGCCGCCTGCTCAACGCCAGCCCACGGCAATTGCGCCAGGGCTGATCGGCCGCCGGCGCCGCTACTCGCCCGGCACCTGCCGCAAGGTCTGCAGCAGCAGGCTGCGCAAGCTGTCGACCGCCCGCGAGCCCTGCGACGCACGGCTGCGGTAGACGGCCACCTGCATCGGCTCCAGCGGCCCCAGCCCGTGCTCCGCGCCCAGCACCTGGAAGTGCTCCGGCACGCTGCACTGGGTCAGCACCGCCACCGCCAGGCCGCTTTCCACGGCGGCGATCTGTCCCGCCAGGCTGGAACTGTTGTACACCACCTTGTAGTCCCGCCCCTGCAGGGCCAGGCAGTTGATCGCACTGCGCCGCGCCAGGCTGGTGTCCTCGTAGACCGCGATGGGCAGCGGTTCGCGGCGCCACAGTTCGAAATGCGGGGAGCCCACCCAGACCATGGGTTCATGGAACAACAGCGTGCCGCGTCGCCCGTGATCGCGGGAGACCAGCGCCAGGTCCAGGTCGCCGCTGGCGACCCGCGGGATCAGCGAGGTGGACTGCTCGCAGTTCAGCTCGATCTCCACTCCGGAATAGCGCTGGGCGAAGCGCTTGAGCACCGGCGTGAGGTACTTCGCGGCATAGTCATCGGGCACCCCCAGGCGCACCCTGCCGGTGAGGGCTTCGCCGTGGAACGCGGCCTGGGCCTGCGCCTGCAGGTCGAGCATGCGCCGCGCGTAACCCAGCAGGGTCTGGCCATCGGCGGTCAGTTCCAGGCTGCGCGGGCCGCGCACCAGCAGTTGGCGACCCAAGGCGCCTTCCAGCTTCTTCAACTGCATGCTGACCGCCGACTGCGAGCGATGAATCTCGCCGGCGGCGCTGGACAGCGAGCCGGCATCGACCACGCTGACGAAGCATTTCAACCAGTCCAGCTGCAGGTCATGGGGAGTCACGCCGGCCCTCTTCCACTTTCGATTATCGAATACTACGTGCCAGTATTATGCGCTTCTCGTGTTCAACCGCCAGCGCCACACTGGCGCCATGAGCACACATGAATCGACGGCAACCGCCGCCAGCCTGCCCCGCACCACCGCGCCCAGCGCCCGCGCCGGCGGAACGCTGCCCTTCGTCCTGGGCAGCGTGGTGCTGGGCACGATTGGCATCTTCCTGCACCAGTCCGGCGCCGATCCGCTGACCGCCACCTGGTTCCGCTGCGCCTTCGGCCTGCTGGGCCTGAGCCTCTGGGCGATCTGCCGCCGCCAGCTGGGCAGCCTGTTCCCTGCCCGCAAGACGCTGCTTGCCGTGCTGGTCGCAGGCGCGCTGATGGTGTTGGCCTGGGGTCTGTTCTTCGCCGCCATCGAACGCACCTCGGCCGGCGTGGCGACGGTGCTGTTCCACGTCCAGCCGCTGTGGGTGCTGTTGCTCGGCGGCCTCTGCCTGAAGGAGCCCATCGCCCGGCGGCGCATGGCCTGCGTGGCCGTCGCCATGTTCGGCCTGGTACTGGCGACCGGCATCCTCGAGCACCTGTCGCTGTTCGGCGCGCAGCAGGCCTACCCGGCGAGCTACTGGTGGGGCGTGGGCTTCTGTCTCGTCGGCGCCTTGTGCACGGCGTGCGTGACGCTGGTGGCGCGCACGCTGCAGCAGGTGCCCGCGGGCATCCTGGCCTGGTGGCAATGCGCGATGGGGACGCTGGTGCTGCTCGCCTGGCCTATCCTGCACGGCTGGCCGCCGCTCGGCGCGGCCTGGGGCTGGCTGGCCGGGCTGGGGCTGCTGCACACCGGGCTGGCCTACGCCCTGCTCTACGCCGGCATGGCGCGGCTGAACACCGACCGGATCGCCGTCTACCAGTTCATCTACCCGGCGGTGGCCATCGTCATCGACTGGCTGGTCTACGGCCAGCACCTCGGCCCGCTGCAGTTGGGCGGCATCGCGATCATGGCGATGGCCATCGGGTACGCCGAACGGGCCGAGTGAACGCGCCCATCGGCCAGGGTCGCGCTGGCTCAGCCACCCAGCGCGATGATCGCGAACAGCAGCGCCGTGCCCACCACCGCCAGGGCCAGGCCGCCGGCCCACGGGGAGCCGCCGGAGTAGCGCGCGAGCATCCAGCCGGAGAGGAACAGCATCACCAGCGCCACCGCGTTCGAGGCGCGGATCGCCGGCCCGGTCTGCGGGATCAGCAGGAAGGGAATCACCAGCGGAAAGGTCGCCAGCACCACCAGCAGGAAGGTCGCCAGCGCGCCCTTCAGGTCCGCCCAGCCGATCCGCGCCTGCACCGGCGTTCCCACGGTACCCAGCAGGCGCACGCGGAGCATTTCCAGCCCCTCCGCGCCGGCCGCCGTGGCGATGCGCGGCGGCAGCGCGGCGGCGATGAGGTCGTGCCCGTTGCGCGGGTCGGCGCCGCCCTGCAGTCGCTGCAGAAGCGTGCGGCTGCGGGTGCGCTCGGTCCAGGTGCGCATCAGAAAGATCACCGCGTCGGCCAGGCCCCAGGCCAGGTTGCAGCCCAGCGCGGCGATCAGCATGGTGCGCGCCTCCTCCCGCCCCGAGGTCGCCACGCTCAGCGAACCGATGAAGGTCATGGCCATCAGCAGCCCGAAGATCACTTCGGTAATGCGGTCCACCGGTTCCAGCACCCGCTGCCAGGTGCCCTTCTCCACGTTGTCCATCGCTTGCCTCCAGGCGGCTTTGCGCACGGTTCAGGTCGAATCGCCGGTCATCCCAGGCGGACGATATCCACCGAAATCTCCACCGCAGTCAGCGTGCCTCGGTTCTCCAGCCAGTGCACGGTGGCGTGGTCCTCCGGCCAGCCCACCCCCGGTCCGTAGTCGGTGGCGATGCCGTTGCGATGGTCGGTGATGGTGCCCTGCAGGATGAACACCGTGCCGGGCCGGTCCACGTGGTCATGCACCGGCCCGAACACGCCGCCGGGCTCGATGGTCACCCGGCGCATGCGCAACTGCCGGCCGGCCATGCCGTCGATCTCCGGACCGAGGTCGACCGAGGACAGCAGCTCCACCGTCACGCCCCGGGTTTCGGGTGCCACCTCTTGGCTGTTCATCACGCGCGCCTCGCTGTGCGACTGCCTCTCTGTGCCAGTAAAGACGCTGGATCGAGCGATTCGAAGCGAGGCGACAAAGGGTCGTTTCAGCCCGTCGCCGGCAGCGGGTCGAGGATCGCCACGGCGCGCACGAAGCCGGCGGAGGCGTGGCGGATCTTGTAGGGGAAGCAGCTGACCAGGAAGCCGTGGTCGGGCAGTTGCTCCAGGTTGGCGAGCTTCTCCATCTGCCCGTAGCCGATGTCGCGCCCGGCCTTGTGGCCTTCCCAGATGATCGACGCATCGCCGGAGGCGGCGAAGCGCTCGCGGGTGTATTTGAACGGCGCGTCCCAGCTCCAGGCATCGGTGCCCACCACCCGCACGCCGCGCTCCAGCAGGTAGAGCGTGGCCTCGCGGCCCATGCCGATGCCCGCCTCCAGGTAGCCCGGCTGGCCGAACAGGCTGCCGGCACGGGTATTCACCAGCACGATGTCCAGCGGCTGCAGAGCATGGCCGATGCGCGCCAGCTCCGCTTCGACCTCGGCGGCGGTGACCACGTGGCCGTCCGGCAGGTGGCGGAAGTCCAGCTTGACGCCCGGTTGCAGGCACCATTCCAGCGGCAGTTCGTCGATGCCGAAGGCCGGCTTGCCGCCATCGGTGGTGGACGCGTAATGCCACGGCGCATCCATGTGGGTGCCGCTGTGGGTGGTGATCTGCAGGCGCTCGGCGGCCCAGGATTCGTCACCGGGCAGGTCCTGCTTGCGCAGGCCGGGGAACATCGCGGCCATCTCCGGCCAGCCCTGCTGGTGGTCCATGTAGTCGATCCTGGGCAGCAGCGGCGGCGGGTCGGTGTAGGGGTTGTTGTCCAGGGTCACGGAGAGGTCGAGCAGGCGGCGCTGGTTGAGGCTCATGCGGAGATTCCTTTGCGGGCGGCCGCGCGATTGCGACGCGGCGGCAGGTCGAGGGCGTTGCGCAGCAGGCCGGCCACCGAACCGTCGTGGCAGAAGCCCAGCTCGCGGGCGAGCGGCGTGCGCAGCGGCGGATAGGCGCCGAACAGCGCTTCCAGCTGCGGATCGGGGTCGAAGGCGATGCGCGCGCGGTTGGCCTGGCCGAAGCAGGCGGTCAGCCCGTCGAGCACCTGGGCGATGGTCAGCTGCAGCACCGGCAGCTGCCAGACACGCTGGCTGCCGGGGTCCTTCAATTCGGCGGCATGCAGCAGGTTGTCCACGCAGCAGCGCGCCGACATCCACCAGGCGCTGGCCGCCGGCGATACCGGGCAGGTGTAGCTCTCCCCCGCCGCGAAGGCGTGCAGCAGGTCGCTCATGAACGCCGAGCGCAGGCCGTTGGGCTCGCGCGGGCGGGCGACGATGCCGGGCAGGCGCAGGGCGCGGCCGTCCACTTCGCCACGGCGGGCCAGGTCCTGCAGGGCGATTTCCACCATGCGCTTGTGCGCCGCATAGGACAGCTGCGGCGCCGCCGCCTGCTGCTCGTCCATCCGCGCCGGCAGCCCGCCGCCGTACACCGCCACGCTGCTGGCGTACACCAGCACCGGCGGTCGCGCGGTATGGCGCAGCTGATGCAGCAGTTCCAGGCTGGCCTGCAGGTTGACCTGGTAGCCCAACTCGTACTGCGCCTCGGCGGCGCCACCGGGCACGCTCACCAGGTGGAACACCACGTCCACGCCATCGGCCAGCACCCGCCGCAGCAAGGCCGGGTCGGTGACGCTGCCGTAGTGCCGGCGCAGGCGCGCATCGTCCGGCAGGCCATCGAGGGACTGGTCCAGCAGCAGCAACGCCTCGATGCGCCGCCCGCGCAGCTCGCCCGCCTCCATCAGGCGGCGCACCAGCAGGCGGCCGACGAAGCCATTGGCCCCGCTGACCATCACGCGCATGGCCAGCCCCCTTGCACCACGCGCTGGTCGATGGCGCCGAAGAGCACCTCGCCCCGCTCGCCGCGCGCCTCCATGCGCACGCGGTCGCCGAAGCGCATGAAGCCGGTGCGCGGCGCGCCGTGGGCGATGGTCTCGATGGCGCGGCGCTCGGCGATGCAGGCCGAGCCGACGGAGCGATCGGCGTTGGACACGGTGCCCGAGCCGATCAGCGTGCCGGCACTGAGCCGGCGCGTCAGGGCGGCGTGGGCGATCAGCTCGTGGAAGCCGAAGTGCATGGCGCCACCGTGGGGGTGGCCGAACCAGTCGCCATTCCACTCCACCGTCAGCGGCAGGTGCACGCGGCCGTCACGCCAGGCGTCGCCCAGCTCGTCCGGGGTCACCGCCACCGGGGCGAAGCTGCTGGCGGGCTTGGCCTGGAGGAAACCGAAGCCGGTCTTCATCTCCCGTGGCGCCAGTGCGCGCAGGCTCACATCGTTGAGCTGCAGCACCAGGCGCACGTGCTCCAGCGCGCGCTCGGCCGGGCAGCCCATGGGCACCTCGTCGAGCAGCACGGCGAACTCGCCTTCGAAGTCGATGCCATGGGCCTCGCTGGGCAACGGGATGTCCGCGCGCGGGCCGAGGAAGTCGTCACCGGCGCCCTGGTAGATCAGCGGGATGCGCTCGACGCCTTCGATGGGTTCCAGGTGGAAGGCCTTCTGCATCAGCTCGCCGTGGCTGAGGAAGCACGAGCCGTCCAGCCATTGCCAGGCGCGCGGCAGGGGCGCGGCGAGCTGCGCCAGGTCCAGCTCGAAGGCGCCGGCCACGGCGTGGTCGTTGAGCCGCCGGTACAGGCGCTGCAGGTCATCCACCAGCAGCGGCCAGTTGTCCAGCGCGGCCTGCAGGGTGGCGGCGATACCGCTGGCATCCACCGCCTGGGAAAGGTCGCGGGACACCACCAGCAGGCGGCCGTCGCGGCTGCCGTCGTCGAGGGTGGCGAGCTTCATGGCAGCAGCTCCTTCAGCGCATCGGCGTAACGGCCGTCGAGGAGGATGAAGGCCATCCGCGCCATCTGCTCGGTGCGGTTGCTCCAGGCGTGGTTGGTGCCGCGCTGCACCACGATGTCGCCGCGCTTCAAGTGCACCTCGCCATCGTCCAGCACCAGCCAGACCTCGCCTTCGGTGACGATGCCGTAGTCCAGGGTCTGGGTGCGGTGCATCAGCTTGTGCTTCGAATCGGCCTTGCCGGTGCCGGCATGGGATTGGCCAATTTCGGCGAAGACCGCCGCGGCGTCTTCGTCGCTGACCTGGTTCTGCACGCTGTCCGGCGGGATGTCCACCACGCGGATGACGCTGCCCAGGGGGCCGGGGCTGAGCTGCAGCGGCTGCGCGGTGGGGTCGTCGCCGTTGTCCAGCGGCGCCGGGCTGCCGAGGCTGTTCCAGACCTCGTAGAACAGCGTGCCGGGCACCGCCTTGAGCGGGAAGTTGTTCGGCGTCGGGCCACAACTGGCGACCACCGCCTGGCCCTGGGCATCGTGGCCGGTGACCACACGTTTGAAGGGGGGAAGCTGTTGCATGGTGTCTCCTTTCAATTGCCGTCGCCGATGGTCGTGCCACCGTCGACGATGAGGTTCTGTCCGCTGATGAACGCGCCGCCGGGGGCTGCCAGCAGCAGGGCCAGGGCTGCGACTTCCTCGGGTCGGCCGACCCGGCGCAGCGGCGTGAGGGCGAGGCGGCGCTGCATCACCTCGGGGTTGTCGGTCAGCGGGCGGGCGAAGTCGGTGTGGATCACGCCGGGGCTGATGGCGTTGACGCGGATGTTCGCCGGCCCCCACTCCACCGCCAGGTTGCGCGCCAGTTGCGCCAGGCCCGCCTTGGACAGCCCGTACAGGCCCAGACCCTTGTTGCCGCGCACCCCGGCGATGCTGGCCATCAGCACGACGCTGCCGCCGCCGTGTTCGGCCATGGACGGCAGCAGCGCCGTGGTCAGCCACAGCGCACTGCGCAGGTTGACGGTGAAGGTCAGCTCCCAGTCGGCCTCGCTGGCCGTGCCCAGGGGCCCCATGTGCGGCGCCACGCCGGCGTTGCAGACCAGCGCATCGACGCGGCCCAGATGCGCCAGGGCCTGCCGAGCCATGGCCTGCACGGCCTGGCCATCACGCAGGTCGGCGGGCACGGCGAGGGCATCGATGCCCTCCTGCGCCAGCGCCTGCACGGTTCGCGCACAGTCCTCGGCGCTCTCGCTGCTGATCGCCAGGCGCGCGCCGCAGCGGCCGTATGCGCGGGCGATGGCCAGGCCGATGCCACGGGTGGCGCCGGTGATCAGCGCGGTCTTGCCGGCCAGGGAAAACAGTTCGTTCATAGCGCCCCCGCCACCGATGCCACGCGGCGACCGCGCAGCAGCAACAGGCACAGCGGCGCCAGCACCAGCTGGACCACCGCCACCCGCAACAGGGCATGGGGGAGTTGCTCGGCGACCCCGCCGGTGAGCGCCAGCACCAGCAACGGGCTGACGAACTCGCCGGCGAAGATCGCCGCGGTGAAGCCGCCGGTGGCGCGCCCACGCTGCTCGAAACCGACCTGCTGCATCACCTGGGTGATCAGCGTCGGCAACAACAGTCCGACGCCGACCCCGTTCAGCAGCACGGCGAGGACTACCGGCGCATGGCTGGGCGAGAGCGCCATCAGCGCGCCGCCCAGCCCCGCCGTGGCAAAGCCCAGCGCCAGCAGACGGCGCGCCGGCAGGCTGGCGAGCAGGCGGAAGGTCAGCGCGCCGGCGAGCACGCCCAGCTGGTTGGCGCCCATGGTCAGGCCGATCTGCTGCGGGCCATCGACGTGCAGCAGCTGCAGCAGGTAGCCCGCCTGTACCGGCACGATGAACAGGCTGACGCCGGCCAGCACGGTGAGCAGGTACAACGGCGCCAGCGCGGCCCACGGGAATGCCCCAGCGCCCGGCGCCGCCTGCTCGACGCGACGCGCCTGCGGCTCCCACAGCAGCGCAGCCATCAGCGGCAGGCACAGCACGCCCACGGCGTAGAGCGTGAACGGCGTGCGCCAGCCGCTCTCCCCCAGCGCGCCGCCCACTCCCATGAACAAGGCCGCGGACAACGAGGTGGCGACCATCTGCAGGGCGAACAGGCGCTCGCGGCGCTGGCCGTCGAAGTAATCGCCCATCAGCGTGGTGCAGCAGGTCATGATCCCCGCTTCGGCCAGGCCGATGCCGGCGCGGCTGGCGACGATCAGCCCGAGCGAATCCAGCCACAATGGCAGCACCCCGCACAGGCTGTAGAGCAGCATGCTGGCCAGCAGCAGCGAGCGCCGGCCGACGCGGTCCGCCAGCACGCCGGCCAGCGGCGCGAGGAAGGCGATCACCAGCGCCGGCAGGGTCAGCGCCACCGGCACCAGCACGGCGGCGCCGGGGGTGTCGGCAAAATGTGCCTGCATGCGCGGCAACACCGGCGCGATGAGCACCGCGCCGAGCACCGGCAGGCAGCTGCCGAACAGCAGCAACAGGGCTTGTGCGCTGGAGGCTTGGCGTTCAGTGGTCATTGCGCACCTCCACACCGGCTCTTCATGTAAATCGCGGATGCGTATGACCGCGCCTGTAGGAGCGAGCTTGCTCGCGAACATGCTTCGCGGCGGGGTTGGTTCGCGAGCAAGCTCGCTCCTACGAAAAGCAGCTCGGCGCGGCTGGCGAATTCCCGCATCGCAGGCGCGCGGGGACAGCGCCATGGAATGATCAGGCAAGGCATCGGGCGGTCCTCTGGTTGTTGTTGGATTCGCAGCCATCGCTGTTGTGGTGGATTTCCTCCAGGTGGTGCGCCGGCTTGGCGCGCTGTGCCTGGCGCTGCGGCAAAAGGAAATACGCCAGAGCCGGCAGCAGGATCAGCGCGCCGACCATGTTCCAGACGAACATGAAGGCCAGCAGCACGCCCATGTCGGCCTGGAACTTGATGGGCGAGAAGATCCAGGTGCCGACGCCGATGGCGAGGGTCACGCCGGTGAGCATCACCACCTTGCCGGTGAACAGCAGCGCGCGGTAATACGCTTCGGACAGGCTGGCGCCCTGGCGCAGCTGCGCCAGCACGATGCTCATGACGTACAGCGCGTAGTCCACGCCGATGCCCACGCCCAGGGCGATCACCGGCAGGGTCGCGACCTTCACACCGATGCCCAGCGCCACCATCAGCGCCTCGCAGAGGATCGAGGTCAGCACCAGCGGCAGCACCGCGCAGAGCACCGCGCGCCAGGAGCGGAAGGTCACCAGGCAGAGCAGGATCACCGCGCCGTAGACCCACCAGAGCATGTCGCGGTTGGCCTGCTTGACCACCTGGTTGGTGGCCGCCTCGATGCCCGCACTACCGGCGGCGAGGAGGAAGGTCGCTTGTTCGCTGTCGTTGTCGCGGGCGAAGGCCTGCACGCTGTCCACGACCTGCGCGAGGGTGTCGGCCTTGTGGTCGGTGAGGAAGGCGTAGAGCGTCAGCAGGCTGCAATCGTCGTTGTACAGGCCACGGGGCGCGTTGGCGGTGACCATGTTCAGGGTCGCCTGGTTGTTCACCAGCTCGTACCACTTCGGGCTGCCTTCGGAGAGGCCCACCAGCACGCGGCGGTTGAGCAGCGCCAGCGAGTTGGTCGAGTCCACGCCCGGCAGGCCACGCAGTTGCCAGTCCAGGTCATCCACGCGCTTGAGGGTGTCGTAGGCCGAGCAGGCGCCGGGCGGGGTCTGCACCATCACCGCGAAGACGTCGCTGCTGGCGCCGTAGTGGGCGGTGACGAAGGCGTTGTCGCGGTTGTAGCGCGAATCCGGGCGCAGCTCGGGAGCGCCGGCATCGAGGTCGCCGACCTTCAGGTGCAGGCTCACCGCGTAGCCGCCAGCGGCCATCAGCGCGGCCACGGCAATGCAGGCGGCGGCCCAGCGGCGCCGGGTGAACAGGTCGAGGAAGCGCCACAGCGCATGCTTGTCCGCCCCGCTCGCCTCGGCCTCTTCGGCGCGCAGGCTGCGGCGCGCCGCGCGGGCGCTGACGCCCAGGTAGGAGAGCAGCACCGGCAGCAGGATCAGGTTGGTGAAGATCAGTACCGCGACGCCCAGGCTGGCAATCACCGCCAGGTCCTGGATCACCTGGATACGGATGATCATCAGCACGGCGAAACCCACGGCGTCGCACAGCAGCGCGGTGAGCCCGGCGAGGAACAGCCGGCGGAAGGTGAAGCGCGCCGCCACCAGGCGATGCATGCCGCGGCCGATGTCCTGCATGATGCCGTTCATCTTCTGCGCGCCGTGGCTCATGCCGATGGCGAACACCAGGAACGGCACCAGCACCGAGTACGGGTCCAGCTCGTAGCCCAGCAGCGGCAGCAGGCCGAGCTGCCAGATCACCGCCACCAGCGAGCAGATCACCACCAGCGCGGTGCTGCGCACGCAGCGGGTGTACCAGTAGAGCACCACGGCGGTGATGGCGATGGCGGCGGCGAAGAACAGCAGGATCTGCTTCAGCCCGTCGATCAGGTCGCCCACCACCTTGGCGAAGCCGGTGATGTGGATCTCCACGCCCTGCCCCTGGAAGCGCGCGCGCAGGTTTTCCAGCTCCCGGGCGAAGGCGCTGTAGTCCAGCGCCTGGCCGTCCGGGGTCTTCTCCAGCAGCGGCACGTAGACGATGCTCGAACGCTGGTCGAAGGCCACCAGCTGGCCGATCTCGTTGGAGCGCTCGACGTTGCGCTTGAGTTCTTCCAGTTTCGCGGCGCTGCCATCGTAGCCGTCGGGAATCACCGGGCCGCCTTCCAGGCCGTCCTCGGTCACGCCGGTCCAGCGGGTCGAGGGTGTCCACAGCGACTTCATCGCCGCACGGTCGACGCCGGGCAGCAGGTACACCGCATCGTTGAGCTGCTGCAGGCTGTGCAGGTAGTCCTTGTCGTAAAGGCTGCCGCGCGGGTTGGCCACCGCGATGCGCACGGCGTTGCCCAGCCCGGCCAGCTCCTGGCGGTGCTCCAGATAATGGTGGATGAAGGGGTGCTCGCGCGGGATCGTCTTCTCGAAGCTGGCGTTGAGCGTCAGGCGGGTGGCCTGCCAGCCCAGCAGCAAGGTCGCCGCCAGGCACAGCAGCAGGACCAGCGCGCGGTGGTTGAACAGCGCGCGTTCCAGCAGCGAGCCGGAGGTGCTGTCGAAGTCGTCGAGGCGGCCGCTGGACGGCGCAGGGGAAGTGGTGGCGTGCATGGCTCAGTCCGCGCGAGAAGGTTGGGAGGAAGGCGCCAGGCGGCGCGCACCGGCCATGCCGACGGCGACCAGGGCGCCATCGGCGGTAACGGTGGCGGCGGCCAGCGGCAGGCCGTCGGAGACCGGCAGCGGCTGCGCGGCGAAGTGCGCCAGGTCGCTGCGCAGCAGCATCCCGGCCTGGTTGGCGAGCAGCAGCTGGTCGCCGGCCACGCGGATGCCGTTGACCGAAGCGGGAATCGGGTTGACCAGCGGCTGGAAGCTTTCGCCGGCATCGTCGGAGGCGTACAGGGTGCCGCGCAGGCCGCCCAGCAGCAGGCGTCCGCCGGGCAGCACGGCGGCGGCGAAGTAGCTGCCGTCGTAGGGACTCTGCAGGGCATCGAAGTGGGCGCCGTCATCGCGGGAGCGCAGCAGCAGGCCCTGCTCGCCGGCGACATACAGGTCGCTGCCGTGACGGGCCAGGGCATACAGGTGCAGCCCGCGCCGATTCGGCAGGCGCTCCATCGCGGATTGCCAGCTGCGCCCGCCGTCTGCCGTGCTCAGCGCCAGGCCGTAGGCGCCGACCACCAGGCCGTGGCGGGCATCGGCGAAGCTCAGGGCCAGCAGCGGTTTGTCGGCGCCATCAGCGACCAGGCGCTGTGCAGCGGCGATACGCGCGGCGTCGCCGGAGGCCCCGGCGGCCTGCTGCTCCAGGTCCGCGGCGCGCCGGCCGTCGAGCTGCAAGGCCCAATGCTCGCCGCCGTCCTCGCTGTGCAGCACCACGCCGGCGTGGCCGATGGCCCAGCCCTGTTGCGCATCGATGAACTGCACGGCCGTCAGACCGGCGCTCACCGGCACCGCCGTGGCCTGTCGCCAGGTGGCGCCGTTGTCGTCAGAGAGCAGCACCACGCCACGCTCGCCCACCGCCACCAGGCGCTCGCCGGCGCGGGCCACATCCTGCAGCACCGCACGCAGGGCCTGCGGGCCGTGCACGGCGGGCTGCGCCAGGGTATCCGGGCCGTTACCGGCAAGGGCCGCCGGCACGGCGCAGCAGGCTGCCAACAGACAGGCGGAGAGAGTCTTCTTCATCGCACGCAACCTTTTTTTGTCATCGCTACAACGGTTTCGCTACGGAGCTTCCCTGTAGGAGCGGGCCGTGCCCGCGAATCGCGAGCATGGCTCGCTCCTACAACAGCCATGCGCCGGAGCCGGGCCGAGCCGCGGCGGGTTCGCGAGCAAGCTCGCTCCTACAGGTGCCCCTCAGCGCACGCCCTCGCCCGCCATGGCGTCGGCGGTGAACACCGAGTCCTTGTAGGGCGGCACGATGCGGTACTGCTCGCTCTTGCCGGCGAACAGGTCGCCGGCGAACCAGGCCCCGGAGAGCAGGTCGTAGAAGCCGTTGGTGAGGGTCACCACGCCGGGCAGGTCGGGCAGTACCACCGGCGATGTCCAGACCACCTTGGCCAGCTGGTTGCGGGCGTCGTAGCGCTCGCCGAGCACGGCGGCCCAGGTGTCCTCATCGAGGTAGTAGGTGCTCCTGGGCATGACATGGCGCTGGCCGTTCTTCAGGGTCGCCTCCACCACCCAGACGCGGTGCAGCTCCCAGCGGATGGCGTCGGACTTCAGGTGGTGCGCATCGAGCAGCGCCTCGCCGTTTTCGGCGGTGAAGACCTTGTTGACGTTGTAGGGGATGTACATCTCCTTCTTGCCCACCAGCTTCCAGTCGAAGCGGTCGACGCGGCCGTTGAACACGTACAGCTCGTCGAAGCTCATGACTCCGGCGGTGGCCGGCGTCGGGGTGTCGCAGCAGGCATTGGGCAGGCGACGCACGCGACGCTGACCGGGCAGGTAGGTCCACACCGCGGCCTTGTCGGCGTTGAGGTTTTCCAGGCCGGTGATGGCTTCGCCGGCGCGCAGCGGCGGGCCGTCGTTGGTCATGCGGATGGACCAGAACACGCCCTTGTCGCCGGTGCCGCCCGGCAGGTACCAGGGCATCTGCAGGTCGGCGCGGGAGTCGTTGGTCAGCACGTGCTTGCCGTCGGCGGTGGTCAGGTACTGGTTGAAGCTGGCGTGCCAGGAAGCGCCGCGCCAGCGCAGCAGGTGGTTCCACATGGCTTCCACGCCATTGGCCGGAATCGGGAACGGGATGCCCCCGGCGGCGCCCTCGGGCATCGGCCCGGCGGGGCCGTCCACCAGCTTGCCGCTGGTGGCGTTGGCGAAGGTGGCGTCGTACACCGACTGCGGCGCGGCGGCGCTGCGGTGGGTCGGGTAGACCTGCAGGCGGTAGCTGTCGGGGTACTTCTTCAGCATCGCCTGGATGCCGGGAGTCAGCTTGTCGGCGTACTGCGCCATGTTCTGCGCGGTGATGGTCAACTGCGGCTTCTCGCTGGCGAAGGGGTCGCCGCGCTTGCCGCCGTCCTGGTAGGCCGGGTCGACCTGGGTGTAGCCGCCGGTCCAGGCCGGGATGCTGCCGTCGGCGTTGCCGGCGCGCTCGCCGCCCAGCGGGGTCAGGCTGGTTTTCAGCTTGCCCGCCTCCTCGGCGGACACTGCGCCGAAGGCGCCATGGGCAAACAGCAGGGAGACACTCAGGGCGGTGAGCAGGGAAACGACTTTCTTGTTGTGTTTCATCGGGCAGTCCTCGGTCAGAAGGTGCGGCTGACGGTGAAGGCGATGAAGTCGCGGTCTTTCAGCGACTGTTCGTAGGTGTAGTGGTTGTCGGCGTCGAGGAAGGTGTTCTCCGGGCCGTAGTAATGCGTGTAGGTCAGGCCCAGGTTCCAGGTGTTGAGGTAGTTGCCCTTCAGGCCGATGTTCAGGTCGCCGCCGTGGTCGGTGCCAAAGCCGGTGCCCAGCGCTTCCGACGCGCCGTTGGTGTAGCTCGCGCCGATGGGCACCGAGAGGTCGAGGCCGGGGTAGATCTGCCGGTACATCGGTTCGAACACCAGGCGCAGGCTGGTGGCGTCGCGGTCGGCGTTGGGGTCCACGGCATCGGCGTTCTGGCTCACGCTCATCACGCGGTTCCAGGCGATCTCGCCGAGGAAGCTGGATTCGGCGGCGACGAAGTTCGGCTCCAGGCTCGCCAGCCAGGAGAAGTTGGCGTGCAGCGTGCGGCCGGTGGCGTAGACCGGGTCATCGTCGTTGTCGATCGCCTCGCCCGGCGCCAGCGCGTGCTGGCTGGTGGAGGCCAGCGGCTGGTTCCAGCGGGTGGACAGCTCGCCCGCCACGTTGAAGTTGCCCAGCGTGGTGGAGAAGCTCGCCCCCAGCGCCTCGATGCCCTCGGGGTAGACCCAGTAGTACTCGCCGGCCTTGCCGGTGACCGGATTGAGGTTGGCGAAGTCCGGGCGCACGTTGAGTTGCGGGCTCTTGTCGTGGAAGCGGATGGCGTAGACGCCCCAGTCCACCGTCTCGGTGCGCCAGCGCAGTTGCACGCCGCCCTGCCCCGAGTCCTTGGCCTCCTTGTCGTTGCCGCGGTAGAAGGCCAGCGGCTGGCCACCGGGCATCACCGGAGCGCCGACGAACATGCGCTCGCCGCCGTCGCCGAAGAAGTCGTCGTTGGAGAAGTAGCTGCCGGCGGCCGGCAGGCGGTTGGCTTCCCACTCGAACTGGTAGTAGGCGCCCAGGGAGACGTCCGGGGTCAGCTGCAGCTGACCGGAGACCTGCTGCACCGGGCGGATCAGTTCCTTGAACTGGGTGTTGGGCACCGACAGGCCCTTGACCACGTCGACCGGCGCCATGCCGCCGGCGATGCCGTTCATGCCGTAGAACAGGCTCTCGCCCCACTGCATGGCGTAGCGGCCCAGGCGCCCGGACACCGGCATCTCGCCGATCTCGGTCTTGCCGAAGACGAAGGCATCCAGCAACTCGCCCTTGCGCCCGTGCAGGGTGCGGGTGTCGTCGGTGAACTCGTCGTAGTCCACCGAGTAGCTGTTGGCGCGGCTGGGGTCGTTGTTGTCGGTGCCGCGGTTGTAGACATCGTCGTACCAGGCCGCGCCGCTGACCCGCGCACCGACGTTGCCGTAGGTGATGTCCAGCTCGGAGAGCAGGTCCAGGCGGTTGGAGATCAGGCCCTTGTCGAAGTTGCGGTCGCCATCGTCCAGGTTCAGCGCGGTCGAGCCTTCGGTGAGCTTGCTGCTGGGGTCCTGGGTGCGCCAGGCGGCGCTGTACTTCAGGGTGTTGTCCCAGCGCGCCCGCAGCTCGGGGTTGCCGGTGTCGAATTCGAAGGCCTGGGCGTGGCTGGCGGCCAGGGCGAATAGCGCCAGGGTGAGGGGCTTGAGCGGCGGCAGCGGCCGCGCGGTTGCACGCGTGCGAGTCAACATCGGGGTTTCCTCTTTCTTGTTCTTGTGCGTCGGTGTTGGCGGTGGTGAGCCGTGGCGCGCCGTCAAGGCAGGGCGCGCCGGGCACGGGATCAGATGGGGCGCGCGGTGACCTCCAGCATCTGCTTGACCAGGCCGATGCGGTCGAAGGTCGGGTCGCGCTGGATCTCCTTCTCGCCGGCCAGCAGGGACATCTCGCTGATGTATCTGCAGCGCTCGAAGCGACGGCCCATGAAGCGCTGCAGCTGGTCGTCGAGATCGCCGCCGGCGGTCAGTTCCTCGGCCAGCACCACGGCATCCTCGATGGCCATGCCGGCGCCCTGCCCCAGGTGCGGCGTGGTGGCGTGGGCGGCGTCGCCGATCAGCAGCACGCGGCCGCGGTACCAGGGTTCGTCGACGAACACCGCTTCCAGCGGCTTGTAGACGACCTCGGCGCTGTCGCCGATCTGCCCGCGCAGCTCGCCGATCAGCCCGCCGAAACCGGCCAGGCGCTCGCGCAGGCCGTCAGCCAGGCTGGCCGGGTCCATCCAGGGGTTGCCCGGTTCGTGCGAGGTGGTGAAGAGGTACATCAGGTCATCGGCCAGCGGCACCAGCCCGGCGTTGCCGGCCGGCCCCTGGTAGTTGGCCAGGTGGTCGATGCCGGCGGCGCGCGGGAAGTTGTGGCGCCACACCGACTGGCCGGTGAAACGCGGCTGGTATTTATCGCCGAAGAGCAGGCCACGGACCCGCGAGAACAGGCCGTCGGCGCCGACCACCAGCGCGTAGCGGCCCTGGCTGCCATCGCTGAACAGCACGTCGACGCCGCTGGCGTCCTGCTCGAGGCTTTCCACCGAGGTGCCCAGGCGTACCTGGGTGCCCAGCTCGATGGCGGTTTCGCTCAGCACCTTGTGCAGCGCACGGCGGGAGATGCCGACGTTGGCCGGATACTGCGGGCCGGCCAGGCGCTGGCCGGGAATGCGCGCCAGCTGTTCACCGTGGGTGGTGTAGATGGCGACGTCCTCGAAGGCGTAGGCGGCATCCAGGTAGGCGTCGAGCAGGCCGAGGCGGTGCATCTCGCGCACCACGTTGCTCTGCTGGATGATGCCGACGCCGTAGACCGTCCACTGCGTCTTCAGCTCGACCAGGTCGACCGCGATTCCCTTGCGGCGCAGGGCGATGGCGGCGCACAGCCCACCAATCCCGCCGCCGACGATCAGCACGTTGCTCACAGTATTCATGGCATCTCTCACGTCTTGTTCTTGTTGTCCGCCCCGCGCTGCGCGGCGGCCGTTGTGTGTGCCCGTGGCACAGCTTCCCGGCGGTGCCGGGCTTTGACTAATCGAGTCCGCGGATGCGACCTATCGCGCGGCGCGATACCTCAGGCGTCCAGTTGCGCCAGCGGCAATAGCAGCCAGCCGTCCGCTTCGTGGTGTTGCAGCGCCGGCAGCACCTCGCCGCGGCAGGGGCCGTGTACGCAGGCGCCGTCCTCCGGCCGGAAACGCGCGCCGTGGGCGTAGCAGATGACCCACTGGCCATCGGCGCTGAGGAAGCGGTCCTTGCGGTACTCCAGCGGCACCGACAGGTGCGGGCAGCGATTGCGATACACGCGCACCCGCCCCTGGTGGCGGAGGGCGAACAGGCTGTCCGCGCCCCTGCCCTGCGGGTCGAAGCCGCGCGACTGCCCCTCGCCCAGCTCGTCGAGCCGGCACAGCGCCACGCACTCCACGGCTCAGCCCTGCTTGGGCGGCGGGCCGCTCGGCGCCCACTTCTCCCGCGAGGTGAAGAGGAACAGCTGCGAGTTGTCCGCCGACATCGGCGCCTGGCGCTCGGCCCAGGCGTCGTCGTGCTTGTCCATGTCGGCGTCGTACTCGATGTGGCAGCCCAGCGGGCTGTTGAAGTACCAGAACCAGTTGGAACCCAGCAGGTGGCGGCCAGGGCCCCAGAAGCTGGTCCAGCCCTTGTGCTGGAAGCGCGTGCCGGCCAGCAGTACCTCGGTGCCGCTGCCCAGGTGGAAGGTGAAGTGCTCGCAGCCCTGCATGTGCGGCGGGGTCTGGATCATGAAGAGGCAGTGGTGGTCGTCCATGCCGGCGCTGCGCATGAAGGGGCCGACGCCGACGAAGCGGTCGGTGGTGACGAAGCCCAGGCGGTCGCGGTAGAAGGCCTCGCCCTTGGCGGCGTCGGGCACGAAGTACACGACGTGGGACAGGGTGCGCGGCAACGCCGGCATGTCCGGTGTGATGCCCAGCTGGTTGAGCGGGCGCTGCGGCGCGCTGCCGGGGGCGTTGGTGAGGTCGGCCGGGGCCTCGAAGGCGCGGCGCCAGGAGACCTGGAAGGCAATGGCGAAGCCCAGGTCATCGACAGTGTGCAGGGTGCCGTTGTCGTCGCGATGCACCGCGCGGTCGCGTCCCAGTTCGTCGGCGATGGCTTCCAGGTCCGCGGTCGAGGCCACGCCGTAGACGGTCTCGCGCAGCGACGGGGTCGGCCCGAGCGGCGGCGGCAGGCTCGGGTCGTCGCCACGGCGGATGACGATGGCGGTGCCGTCCAGGGCCTCGAAGCGGCCGCCGTCGGCGTCCAGTTGGGCGGCCGTGAGGCCGTAGTCACGCAGGCAATCGGCACAGGCCTGGATATCGTCGACGCCGAACACCAGCGCGTCGAGTCCAAGAATGTTCATGGCTACCACTCCATTGAAATTATGATTCGGCGCCAGGCAGGGGGTCGCCGGTGGTGGGTCGCCGCGGCTCGTCGGCCGCTCGACTGGAGCGCAGGTTGAGGGCACGCCCGGCGCGCTGACCAATCGCATGTGGGGATGCGAGGCATCGGCAATCGCGATACCTGCCCGGCGGCCCATGACGCGGGGCGTTAGCCGCACAGCGGCGGCGAAGTGGTATTGACGTAGCGGGAATGCAGCGGGAAGGTATCGCGAAAATAACTACAAGAACCGTGAGCCATCGCCATGCGTTTTCACCACCTGGACCTGAACCTGCTGGTGGCGCTGGATGTGCTGCTCGAAGAGCAGAACATCACCCGTGCCGCCGAACGCCTGCACATGACCCAGTCGGCCACCAGCGGCGTGCTGGGGCGCCTGCGCACCTTCTTCGAGGACGAACTGCTGGTGCAGGTCGGGCGCAAGATGCAGCCCACGCCCTACGCCCTGGAACTGGCCACCCCGGTGCGCGAAGTGCTGCTGACGATCCGCTCCTCGATCACCGCCAAGCCGGTGTTCGACCCATCCACCAGCAAGCGCCACTTCCGCCTGGTGACCTCGGACTACCTGATCAGCGTGCTGTTCGCCCAGGTCATCCAGAAGATCCACCAGGAGGCGCCGCACATCACCTTCGAGATGGTCAGCCCCGGCGACAACAGCGCCGAGCTGCTGATGCGCGGCGAGGTGGACATGATGATCGTGCCCGAGCGTTACATCATCGACGGCCATCCGGCGCAGCTGCTGTTCGAGGAGGACCACGTCTGCGTGGTCTGGCGCGACAACCCCGCGGTGGGCGATGCCCTGACCCTGGAGCAGTACATGCAGATGGGTCACATCTCGGTGGGCTTCGGGCGCAACCGGCACCTGAGCATCGAGGACTGGTTCATGAGCCAGTACGGCTTCAACCGCCGCCTGGAAGTGATCACCAACGACTTCAACACCCTGCCGCAACTGCTGGTGGGCACCCAGCGCGTGGCCACCATGCACCGCCGCCTCGCCGAGCTGTACGCCCACTACCTGCCCCTGCGCATCCTGCCGCCGCCGGTGAAAATCCCGGTGATGCGCGAGTTCATGCTCTGGCACCGCAGCATGGAGGGCGACCCGATGCACCGCTGGCTGCGCGAGCGCATCCGCGCCTTCATCCAGAGCGTCGACCAGCAGCCGGACACCCTGCGCGCCTCCGCCTGAGCCGGCCATCGCCCCGGCCGCCGCAACGGCGCCGGGGCATCGCGTTTCACGATACCTCGCATCCCCACTCGCGATTGGCCGCGCCCCGCCCGGCCTGCGTACCTTCCCTGCGAACCGCGCCCTGCGTGCCTGCCGCTGTTTCCGGGCGCCGGCCTCAACGACCGCAGAAGGACAAGAAGAATGTTCCGTTACTTCCCCACCAATTACGTCTGGAATCTCTCGGTGGACCTGGCCATCGAGATGGGCGCCCGCCTGGGCGAGATCGAGGAAATGTGCGCCCCGCTGCAGGAGGCCGCCAAGCAGCCCGACGCCGCCGGCACCCGGGCCTTCCGCGAGACCTGGGCGACAATGGCCGACAAGCTCTGCGGCCTCGCCGAGGAAGACGAAGCCGCCGGCCGCCGCCTTTCCGCTGGCGAGAAGTACAACCGCGCCGCCACCTACTACCTCACCTGCGAACGCCTGCAGGCCCACGGCGCGCCGGGCCGCGAGGCGCTGTACCGGCGCTTCCTCGAGACCTTCGCCCGTGGCATCGACCTGGCCAAGGAAAACTGCGAGCGGGTGGAAATCCCCTACGAGGGCAAGCACCTCTCCGGCCTGCTGGTGCGCGCCGAGGGCGTCGACGGCCCGGCGCCGCTGCTGGTGCAGGTCAACGGCCTGGACTCGACCAAGGAGATGAAATACCGCGTCGGCCTGCCGGCCTGGCTGGCCAGGCGCGGCGTGTCCTCGCTGATCATCGACCAGCCCGGCACCGGCGAGGCGCTGCGCCTGCACGGCCTGACCGCGCGCTACGACAGCGAACACTGGGCCAGCCGCGTGGTGGACTGGCTGGAGAGCCGCGCGGACGTCGACCCCAAGCGCATCGGCCTGGAAGGCGTGTCCCTCGGCGGCTACTACTGCCCGCGCGCGGTGGCCTTCGAGCCACGCTTCGCCTGCGGTGTGGTGTGGGGCGCCAACCACGACTGGCGCGACGTGCAGAAGCGCCGCCTGGAGAAGGAAGGCAACTTCCCGGTGCCGCACTACTGGGCTCACGTGCAGTGGGTCTGGGGGGCGAAGGACATGGACGAGTTCATGGCGATCGCCGAGAACGTGCACCTGGATGGCGTGCTGGACCGCATCCGCGTGCCCTTCCTGGTCACCCACGGCGAGAAGGACTCGCAGATCCCGCTCAAATGGGCGCAGCGCACCTACGAACAGCTGGTGAACAGCCCCAGGCGCGAGCTGAAGATCTTCACCGAGCGCGAGGGCGGCGTGCAGCATTCGAGCTTCGACAACAGCATCAACGCCGGCCACTACATCGCCGACTGGGTCGCCGAAACCCTGGGCGGCCGTACCGCCTGACATCCCTTGCGCCGCTGCAAGCGGCGCTGCTCCCGCGGGGTGTCGGCCCCGCCCTCCCACGGCGCCCACCGGCGCCGTTTTCTTGCTGCTCGCTCCCCTGCAGGAGCGCTCCCATGGGCGCGATCGCGGGCATGGCCCGCTCCTACAGTTATCGCCGACGCTACCCTGTAGGAGCTGGCCACGCCTGCGACGGCCCTTGCGCCGAACTCAGGCCATAGGCGTAGGAGCGGACTCCGTCCGCGATGGCTGACCGGCAGAAGCGGCGCGAGGCAAGGCATCGAGTGCTTCCGGGCGCGGACCCTGTCCGCGGATCGCGGGCATGGCCCGCTCCTACAGTGGGCGCCGAAGCTGCCCTGTAGGAGCTGGCCACGCCTGCGACGGCCCTTGCGCCGGAGCATCACGGACGCAGCCCGCCTTCGCCCCACGCCACCCAGGCCATGGGCGTAGGAGCGGACTCCTTCCGCGATGGCTGACCGGCAGAAGCGGCGCCAGGCAAGGCACTCGAGCGGTTCCGGGCGCGGACGCTGTCCGCGGATCGCGGGCATGGCCCGCTCCTACAGTTGGCGCCGACGCTGCCCTGTAGGAGCTGGCCACGCCTGCGACGGCCCTGGCACCGAACCATCGCAGAGGCAGTCCGCCTTCGCCCCACGCCACCCAGGCCATGGACGTAGGAGCGGACTCCGTCCGCGATGGCTGACCGGCAGAAGCGGCGCCAGGCAAGGCATTCGAGCGCTTCCGGGCGCGGACCCTGTCCGCGGGTCGCGGGCATGGCCCGCTCCTACAGGTTCAGGTCGGGTCAGACCGGTGCGCGGGTGCCGTGGAACGACGCGATGCGCCAACCCTTCTCGCCGTTCACCCACAGCTGCGTGGCAAAGCCCTCGGCACGCACCGGCTCGCCGCCGCCGCGCTTCTGCAGCAGGTTGCATTGCGGCCCGCTCATCAGCGCCAGGCTTTCGCCGAACAGGCGCACCCTCAGTTCGCCGCGCTCCACCGCCAGGTAGCGCACGGCAGCACGGGCATAGTCGAGATACTGCGCCTTGTCCTGCACAAGGCCGGTGGTGTGCACGTAGAGCAGATCGTCAGCGAACAGCTCATCCAGCCGCGCATGATCCTCCTCGACCAGCGCTCGCTGGCGTTCGGCTTCCAGGTTCAGCAAAAGATCACGAATATCGTTCATGGGGGCTTTCCTTGGTGGTTGTGAGGCCTCGGTGGTTGTTGGGCCTTGGTGGTTGTTGAGCGGTCGCATCCTCGCCCTCACCCACGGCCGGGGAAAAATCGCCGATCGCCATGCCAGGCATCGCCACTCCCGATACCCCCGGCTCCATCGGACCGGCACCGGCAACGCCACGCACCGCGCGGCGTCCCCGCCTATCGACGGCATCGATGCCTGCCCATCGACAACATCTGATGGTCCCCGCCGCCGCGCCGCCCTAGCCTGCCGGCAAACAACAAGACGAGGAGAGTCCGACCATGGGCGCCCTGCACCTGCACTGCTCCACCCTGTTCGATGGCACCGGCCTGGAAACGCGCCAGCGGCAGACGCTGATCATCGACAATGGCCTGATCCGCCATGTCGGCCCGACGAGCGAGGCGCCGCGTCCGGCCGCGGGCGATCGCGAAGTCCATGGCGACTTCGTCATGCCCGGCCTGGTGGACGTGCACACCCACCTGGCCTTCGGCAACGCCCAGAGCGAGGAAGACATCGATATCTGGACCAGCGACGAATTTCGCGCCCTGCGCGGGCTGTTCTTCGCCCAGCACGTTCTGGCCGCCGGCGTCACCTCCATGGTCTGCCCCGGCGACAGCGGCCAGCTCAGCATCGCGGTACGCAACACGGTCAACGCCGGGCTCTTCGAAGGCCCGCGCATCGCCGCCAGCAGCCGTGTGATCACCAACCGGCAGAGCCTCAACGACTGGTTTCCCAGCCGCGTGGGCGCGCCCGAATTCTTCACCGCCGCGCTGGTCACCAGCCGCACCGAGGCCATCGCCGAGATCCGCAAGCAGGCCAAGGACGGCGTCGATCTGATCAAGATCGCCATGGACGGCACCCACCGCCGGCCCGATGGCGAGATCATCGCCGCCTTCACCGCCGAGGAGACCCGCGAGATGGTCGAGGAAGCCCACCGCCTGGGTTGCCGCGTGGCCACCCATGCCTATGGCCGCGAGGCGGTGATGTACGCGGCCCGGGCGGGCGTCGACCTGGTCTTCCACGCCTTCTACATGGACGACGCCTGCATCGAGGCGCTGCTCGACGCCGGTAGCGTGCTCGCGCCGACCATGACCTTCCCGCAGAACACCGTGGACTTCTGCCAGCCCCACGATCCGGCCATCAGCACCGGTTACGCCGGTTACTGCGCGCGCACGCTGGAGCTGGGCACGCCGGTGCTCAAGCGCGCCAAGGCCGCCGGCATCCCCTTCGCCTGCGGCAGCGACAGCGGTTTCGCCGTGACGCCCTACGGCGAATGGCACGCCCGCGAGCTGGAGCTGCTGGTGCGGCGCCTGGACTTCACGCCCGCCGAGGCCCTCTACGCCGCCACCAACGTCGGCGCGCGGCTGATGCCCCGCAGCGACACCCTGGGCACGCTGGCGCCGGGCAAGCAGGCCGACCTGCTGATCCTCGACGGCTCACCGCTGGAGGACATCCGTATCCTCCAGGACCGCAGCCGCCTGCAAGCGGTGTACAAGGCCGGCGAGCCGGTGCGCCTGCAACGCACCGCGTACAACCCCAAGCAGGTGTCGGACTTCAACTCGCTGAAGTGGACCGACCTCTACACCCGCGAGCGCGTCGCCCAGTTGGGCAAATGGAGCCAGTGAGCATGACCCTTCTCGACGTCGAACTGGCCGCGCACCTCGCCGCCGCCACCCTGCGCCACGCCCGCGCCCTGGGCATGCGACCGCTGGCCGCCGCCGTGCTGGATGTTGCCGGCCACCCGCTGGCGGTGCTGCGGGACGAACAGGCCAGCTTCCTGCGCCCGCAGATCGCCACCGGCAAGGCCCGCGGCTGCCTGGGCATGGGGTTCGGCGGCCGCGAACTGGCGCGCCGCGCCCAGGCCATGCCGGCGTTCTTCGATGCGATCAACAGCCTCACCGCCGGCGAGGTGATCCCGGTGGCCGGCGGCATTCTCCTGCGTGACGAGGACGGTCGGCTGCTGGGCGCCATCGGCGTCAGCGGCGACACCTCGGACAACGACGAACGCTGCGCCCTGCTGGCCATCGCGGAACTCGGCCTGCACGGCGAGACGGGCGACCCTCAATCCTGATCGGGCAGCGCGCCCTGATCGAGCAGCGCGGCCTGCGCCGCCAGCACCTGGCGGAGCCAGGCCAGCGCCGGGTCGAAAGCCTGTTGCGGATGCCATTGCAGCACCTGCGACGCGGCAGGAAATTCGAGCGGCGCCGGCACCACCCGCAGCGGATAGCGCCGCGCCAGCGCCTCGGCCTGGCGGCGGAACAGCGTGGCGATGCGAGGCGTGCCGACGATGAACTCGGCCATCAGGGAAAAGCTCTGCACCGCCACCGCCACCCGCCGTTCGATGCCGATCTCGCGCAGGTGCTGGGTATCCAGGGACAGGTTCTGGCCGTCGGTGAACTCGCGCACCACGTGCTCGGCCGCGCAATAGGCATCGAGGCTGAGCGATGCCGGGTGCGCAGGGTGAGCCGCGCAGACGAGGCAGCACAGCTCGTCGTCGAGCAGGGCTTCATGGGGGTAGCGCGGGTTGATTCGCCGTTGCGGGACGATCACCAGGTCGCTGCGCCGATACTCCAGCGCCTCGGCCACCACATCGCCGTCGCGCGGCAGCGGCAGGTCGCGCAGCACCAGCGAGGCCATGGGCGCTCGTCGCGCCAGCTCGCGGCTGACCGCGGGCAACAGGGTCGCCGCGACATAGTCCGACGCCACCAGGGTGAAGCGCCGGTCGCAGCGGGCCGGGTCGAAGTCGGCGGACGTCTCCACCACCTCCCCCGCCAGGTTCAGTACCTCGCGCACCTTGGGCGCCAACTGGCGCGCCAGCGCGGTCAGCTCGAGGCCTCGGCCCAGCGGCACCAGCAACGGGTCCTGGAAATGTTCGCGCAGCCGGCCCAGCGCGGCGCTGGTGGCCGACTGGCCGAGGTTGAGGCGCTGCGCCGCCCGGCTGACGCTGCCCTCGTCGAGCAGCACATCCAGGGCGACCAGCAGGTTGAGGTCCAGACGTCGATAGCGCATGGGCGACTTATACCCAGGCGCTGCGCTCGCGATGAGCGTATTTCGCGCTGCCAGGTATCGCGCGGCGCGATACCTGGCGCTTGCCGGGCTTACTGCGCCGCGGTGGGCTTCCAGTCCAGCAGGTGGTGGGTGAAGCCGTAGCTCGCCGACTGGTAGTAGCTGATCGCGCGCTGCACCAGCGGGTCGTCGGTCTTAGCCGTCACTTCGGTGCTGGCGCCCAGCGCCTGGTTATGCCGGCGCACTTCGCCGCGCGGGCTGAGGATCGCCAGGTCGTGGCCGTCGAACAGGCCCAGGTGCTGGTAGTTGCCGATCACCACCCGCGGCGGCAGCGCGTTCGGCACCATCAGGTCGCGCCCGTAGAAGGTCGAGGTGTAGCCGAGATTGAGGATCGACAGCAGGCTCGGCGCCAGGTCCAGCTGGCTCGCCAGTTCGCTGCGCTCCCCTGCCGGCAGCAGCTTGGGCGCGTAGATGAACAGCGGGATCTGGTAGTTCTCCACCGGCAGGTCTTCCTTGCCGGCGCTGCCCGCGGTGTGGTCGGCGACGAACACGAACAGGGTGTTGTCGAACCACGGCTTGCTCTTCGCCGCCGCGAGGAACTGGCCGATGGCGTAGTCGGTGTACTTCACCGCGCCTTCGCGGCCCTTGCCCGAGGGAATGTCGATGCGCCCGTCCGGGTAGGTGTACGGGCGGTGGTTGGAGGTGGTCATCAGTTGCAGCAGGAACGGCTGCTGGCGCGCATGGTCTTCGTCCGCCAGCTTGATGGCCTGGGCGTACAGGTCTTCGTCGCTCATGCCCCAGGCGTTCTTGAAGTGGATGTCCGACTCCTGGACGCTGGACTGGTCGACGATGCGGTAGCCGTTGCCGCCGAAGAAGGCGTTCATGTTGTCGAAGTAGCCGCGCCCGCCATAGAGGAACACCGCGTCGTAGCCCACGTTCTTCAGTTGCTGGCCGAGGCTGGCGAAGCCGCTTTCGCGGCCGACGCGCTTGACGATGGAGCGCCCCGGCGTGGGCGGGATCGACAGGGTGATGGCTTCCAGGCCACGGTCGGTGCGGGTGCCGGTGGCGTAGAAGTTGTTGAAGTAGAGGCTGTTGCGGCGCAGCTCGTCGAGGTTGGGGGTGAGGTTGCGGCCGTCGCCATTGCTGCCCAGGTACTTGGCGCTCAGGCTCTCGATGGTCACCAGGACGATGTTGTAGCGCTTGGGCTCGCCCGCGCTGGCGATGCGGCGGCGGATGTCCATCGGCTCGCTGCCGGTGAAGCGCGCGTTGGGCTCGGTCAGCTCGGCGCGGATCTGCTGGGTCACCTGCTCGGCCGGCAGCGTGGCGTAGAACTGCGGGTAGTCCAGCTCGTTATTGCGGAAGGCGGCGAAGAACTGGTACGGCCCGTTGCTCGCCAGTTCGCGGGCATAGGTGTTGCCGCCCTGGCCACGCGGGGTTTCCTGGTCCACCAGCAGGCCGGCGAGCAGTGCCAGCAGCACCAGGCCGACGCAGCCCAGCAGGCGGCGCGGCAGGGAGACGCTCGGGGCGTCACGCAGGCGGCCGAGCACCTTGACCAGCGCGAGGGTCACCACCAGCGACACGGCGGCGAGGATGCTCAGCAGCAGGCCGATGGGATAGGACTCGAGGATGTTGTTCAGCACCTCGTCCGAGTACACCAGGTAGTCGACCGCGATGAAGTTGAAGCGCACCCCGAACTCGTCCCAGAACAGCCATTCGGCCACCGCGGTGAAGAGCATCACGTAGACGCTGACGAACAGCGTGGCCGTCAGCAGCCAGCGCCAGGTCGGGCTGCGCCAGACCCGCGCGGGCATCAGCAACAGCACCACGCCCATCGGCAACAGGGCATAGACGAGGAAGCTCAGGTCATACAGCAGACCGATGGCGAAGACCGCCAGGTGGCCCGAGCCGACCTCGGGCAGATGGCTGAACAGCAGGACCGATCGGGTGAGGAAGAAGACGATCAGCCAGAGCAAGGCGACCAGCGCCACGAAGCGCATCGCAGCCGAGCGGAAAAGTTGCATGGGGTGTCCCTTGTAGTCGTGCGTATTGGGGCGGAGCAAGGCAATCGGATAGGTGCCGCAGCGGGCAGTCGGCAGCACTGTACAAAGGCAAAGGAAAAGAATTCGTCAAAGGAGCGGATTTTCCCTGCCCGGCTCAAACAGCCCGTAGACAGAAGGGCAAAATCCGCCAGCCAACGTGCGGCGGGTCCGCTATCGGCTGTCACGACGTCTTTTTCACACGCCCTTGACGAGACCTTGATCGCGCAAACCGACAATGGCGGTAACTGACGAGTCCGCCCCCATGAACGAACCCCAACGCCTCTTGGCCACCCCTCCCCATCGCGACTGCGATGCCCTTGCCGGCAGGTCGCTCGGCGGCGGCATGGCCCAGCGCATTCGCCGCTGGCGGGAGAAACGCCTGCTGCGCCTGGCGCTGCGCATGGCCGAGGAGCCGATCCTGGTGCTGGAGGTGGCGCAGACTCCCGGCGCCGCCTGGCCGGTGTTGCTGGAGCACGGCAACCGCGTCATCGTGGCGACCTGCCCGTCCGGCGACGCGTTGGAGCAGGCCCACCAGAAGTTGCCGGAGACGCTGAAGCGGCGCATCCGGGAGCTGCCCGCCCCAGAGGAAAACGCCGAGCTGCGCAAGGGCTCGGTGGACTGCCTGCTGCTGCCGGAAATCCCCCGCACCGCCTGCAACCGGCAAAACATCCGCCTGCTCAACCAATGGATTCCGGTGACCCGCGACAGCGCCATCCTGTTCGCCCGAGTCGACCACTCCAGCCAGGCGCTCGGCGCCGCCGCGCCCTGCCCCTGCGATCCCGAACCCCACCCCGGCGGCCCGGACTTCGCCAACGCCCGTTCCCTGGAGCGCGAATTCCAGCGCCTCGGGTTCTCGCACATCCGCCACTACAACCTGATCCCCGGCGTGGACGGCGTGCGGGTCTATATCCTGCGCAAGTGAACGACTGACCTTCCATCGGTGAACCAGCGGGTGCCGGCACGCTCGCTATACTGGTTTTTTGCCATCACCGAGGACACAGGGGGACACCCCGATGCAGACCCACACGGTTTTGCGCTATCTCCCATGGCTCGCCCTGGCGCTGATCCTGGGCAGCCTCGCCGGCTGGCAGATCGGCAACCTCATCGGCCTGCACGGCAACCGCTGGTTCGCCGAACCGGAGTTCGGCTTCGAAATCCTCGTCGCCCTCAGCGGCATCCTCTGCGGCGCATTGCTCTCCTATGCCAGCGAGCGCGGCCTGGCGTGGCGATCCATTGGCGTGCTGGCCGGCGCCTGCTTCATCGTCGCCGTCCTGGCGTACTGCCGACACAGCCTCGGCGGGCTCTCCGTGGAGACCAACCTGCTCGCCTACCTCCGCCAGTTCGTCCTGCAGACGTTCGGCATCTGGTTCTCGCCGGTCTTCGGCGCGGCGGCGGTTTCACTGCTGCGGGTGATCCTGCGCTGAGGCGCCGCCATCGCCTGAACCTGCCGCAGCTGATTCGTCTTCCCTCGCCAAGCACCGCGGGAACCCCCGCTCGCCACGCGGCGCGTTCGGCGAGCGCTGGTCAATCGCCGGCGGGAAACGGCAGACTGTGCGCACCGCACCGAGGAACCTGCCATGGATTGCCCGCCTCCCCCCACCTTGCACACCGCGCGCCTGCTGCTCACGCCGATCGAGCTGACCGACGCCGAGGTCATCCAGCGCCGGTTCCCGCACTGGGAGGTGGTGCGCTACCTGGACAGCCGCGTGCCCTGGCCCTACCCGGACGACGGCGCCCTGGCCTACGTGCGTGACGTGGTCCTGCCGGCCATGGCGCGTGGCGAGGAGTGGCACTGGATGATCCGCCTCGCCAGCGAACCGGACGACGCCATCGGCACGATCTCGCTGTTCGATCAGCCAGACAACCATCGCGGTTTCTGGCTGGCGCCCGCCTGGCAGGGCCACGGCTACATGAGCGAGGCCTGCGAAGCGGTCAACCGCTTCTGGTTCCTGACGCTGGAAAAGCCGGCGCTGCGGGTGCCCAAGGCCGTACCCAACCAGGGTTCGCGGCGTATATCCGAACGCGAGGGCATGCGCCTGGTGGGCCGCGACGAAGGTCACTTCGTCAGCGGCGTGCTGCCACGGGAAACCTGGGAGCTGACGCGGGAAGAGTGGCTGGCGCGCCATGCAGCCGATTGAACAGGCCTGGCGGGGCGAACTCTGGCTCGGCGCGGATTTCTGCCTGGTCGCCGGTACCACCGGCCACGCCCGTGCCCACGCCCATTACGCGCACCAGTTGCTGATGGCCCGTGAGGGCGAGGTGAAGGCGCTGATCGACAACCAGCCGCAGCAGGCCGCGCTGCTGGTGATCGCCTCCAACCAGCGCCACGCGATCCTCCACGGCGGCCAGCACACCGTGACGCTGTTCGCCGAGCCGCTGGCCTTCGAGCTGGCCGATCTGCAGCGCCTCTGCCGCAGCACGGGCGCCGACCTGCCGCGCCTGGCGCAGGACCTGCGCCACCTGCCGCGTCGCCAGCTCGACCCGCGCCTGGAAAAAGCCCTGCAACGCATCCGCGCGCTGGACGATGGCGCCCTGCCCGCCCACGAACTGGCCGCGCAAGCCTCGCTCTCGCTGAGCCAGCTGGAACGGCTGTTCAGCGGTAGCCTGGGCCTGTCGGTGCGCCGCCTGGTGCTCTGGCAGCGACTGCGCCAGGCGCTGCGGCTGGCCATTGCTGGTGCGAGCCTGACAAACGCCGCCATCGCCGCGGGCTTCGCCGACTCCGCGCACTTCTCCCGCAGCGTGCGCAAGCAGTTCGGCATACGCGCCGACCTGACGCTACGGCAGCTCACGCTGCGGTTGCTCGACTAGCGGCGCTCCGCTACCGAGCAACTCTTGTGGGAGCCGTAACCTTCCGGGATATCGGCCCTACGCAGAAATGTCCCGTAGGAGCGGACTTCGTCCGCGATGGGTTCCGGCGCGATGCGGGCCTATCGCGGACAGAGTCCGCTCCTACGCGTCCTTCCAATTCTGCCGTTGCGCCATCAACGAACACTGACTCCCGCACGCTGCAACGCCGGCGGCAACGGCGCCGGCGGGTGCAGCACATCGGCGCGGCGGAACGGTTCGGCAAGCTGATCAAAGTACCCCACGGGATAGTCCGGGCGGTCGCCGATGCCCAGGTCATCCTCCGCCAGCGCGTAGTCCGGCAGGTGCAGCGCGGTGCCCAGCAGACGATCCCAGACGCTGAAGAACAGCGCGAAATTCACGTCCCCCGCCGTGCCGTATTTCAGGTGATGCAGACGATGCAGCGGCGCCCAGGCGAACAGATGGCGCAGCGCGCCGATGCGCATATCGACATTGCTGTGCTGCAGCAGCAACTGGATGGCGATGGCAAACGCCAGCAACGCCGCGACCTCCAGCGGGATGCCCAGCAACAGCAGCGGCAGCGTGCCGCCCAGGGCTTCGAGCATCTGGTGCAGCGGGTGCTTCATCAGCCCGTTGAAGCCATACATCCGCGTGACGCTGTGGTGCACCGCATGCAGGCGCCACAACAGCGGCGAACGGTGGCTGGCGACGTGCACCAGGGTGATGCCGAGGTCGGCGATCAGCAGCGCCACCAGCAGCTGCAGCGCCAGCGGCCATGCCGTCGGCCACAGGTCGAGATGCGGCAGCCACAGGGTCACCAGGGGAACCGCGGCAATGCCGAGGGCGTTCAAGGTTTCGTTGACCAGCGCATGGACCAGATCGCGGGCGCCATCGCCGTGGCTCTCGTTCCAGCCGGGTCGATAGGGCCACAGTCGCTCGGCCAGAAAGGCCAGCAGGATCGCCAGCGGCAACAGCGCCGGCAGGGCAATCAGCGAGACGCCTTCACCGACCAGGTACAGAGCCAGGCCGATGAAGCCGAAGAAGAACGCGGGGGCATAGAGGTATCGCATGGGGCCGCTCCAATCCAGGAAGAGCGGCCAGTTTTCCCGTAGCGCTGTCCGTCGCGCTTGAACAATCCGCGCATTCGGCGCCGGCACCGCGCGCGGTTTCCATGCCTTTACCGGCCGCCTCAACGGCTCTTCGAAATCACGCCGACCATGTACTGGTTCAGATCGCGCAGGTCATCGATGCTCCAGGCGTGCGGCGGTATCTTCACGCCGTTCTCGCGCAGGGTCCTGGGGATCAGGCTGCCGTTGGGGCGCAACACCACCGACGACACGATGACGCCCGGATAATCACTCAGCCGCTTCCTGAACGCGGGCGTCGTGAGGTCGGGCGTGGGCGGGTTGCTCTTGCGGGCCAGCGGCCCGGTGGCCTTGATGTCCGCGCCGTGACAAACGGCGCAGCGCTGGGTAAAGAGATTCTTGCCGTTGAGGTTATCCGCCAGGGCGGGCGCGCCCTGAGCCAGCGCCAGAATCCCGGTCATACCGATGAACACTGCTTTCACTTGCCTGCTTCCTTGCCATGGGAATTCGTCCCGGATCACTCAGCGTCGCCAGGCGCAGCCCAGCGCGCTGAGCGCCAGTATCGCAGCCGCCCCCGCATAAGCCCAGAGCGCGGGCACCTGCGGCAGCAGCACGCCGGCCAGGATAGGCCCGAGCCCAGCGCCGATGTCCCGCCACACCGCATTGCCCGCCAGCGCCTGGATGCGCCCCTGCGGGTTGCGCTGCGCGACCAGCGTGACCACCAGCGGCAGTTGCAGCGCGCGCAGCACGAGGACGAAGAAGGCCCCCACGAACAGCCAATAGCTGCCGAACATCAGCAGCGCCAGCGAGGTGGCCAGCGACAGGATGACCAGCATGCGCAGCGCGCCGAAGCGATCGGCCAGGCGCCCGCCGAACGGGCTGAAGAGCATCTCGCTGAGGTATCGCACCGCCATCAGCACGCCGGCCACCAGCACGCCGGTGCCGCCCAGGTGGGTCTGCGCGTAGAGCGACAGGCCGAAGATGAACAGACCGTCGAGGGTCACGCCTTCGATGAACGACCAGGTGGCGATGCTGTCCGGCAGGCGCAGACGGCGGCCGCTGTGCGCAGGGATGGGATGCCCTGTGTCGGGCAGCGCGCGGGCCCGCCACAGCCCGCACAGGGCACTGAGGCAGAGGACGAAGAAAATGCTGCGCGGCCCCAGCGCCTGGGCCATGACCGCGCCCAGCGGCAGGAACAGCATCGGGCCGATGGAAAGGGTCGCCCGCGAACGCCCGGCACGCCGTGCGGCCCCTTGTGCCTCGGCGGTGGCCAGGGTCTGGGTGCTGAGGTTGAAGGTGGCGAAGCACAGGCCCCAGACCAGGCGCAGCACCAGCAGCGCGGCGAAGCCGGAAAGCAACGCGTTGCCCAGGGCGCAGGCCGCTGCCGCGAAGGCCGCGAGGCTGCAGGCGGCGCGGTCGCCGTGGCGGCCGTAGAAGCGCACCACCCAGCCGTAGCCGACGATGCGCACCAGCCGGTTGGCCGCCAGGAGGATGCCCGCTTCCACCAGGGTGACGCCGAAATCCGCCGCGTACATCGGCAGCAGCAGGTACAGCAACACGTCGCTGGGCAGGCACAGGCTCAGCACCTGGGCGGAGTTGCGCGAATCCCGGTCGGCTCGCTGCAGGGCAGGCGCGGAAGCGGACGACATGACGACCTCGTGACAACGAAGGCCGCAGGATAACCCGCGCCCCGCCCGGCAGGGCAAGCTTTACGACCGCCTCGCGTGGAACCGGACTGCGCAAAACCATTGTTCATGCAGGGGTGCATGGCATCGGTACGCCAGGCGCTGCCGCAGGCCTGCTGATCACCCACCGGCTGAGCCCGACGCAGGATGGCGTGGAGCGCAGCGATAGCCATCACGCCCGTGCGCCGTCAGCATGGGTATCGCTGCGCTCCACCCGTCCTACAAAAGCGCCAGCGGGAACCGCCCCGCTGCTCATCCACTGGCTGACCCCATCCTGCAAACGGGCAGCCGGGAAGGGTCAGCGCGAATACGGTGGGTACTTGTCCCCCGGCACGCGCCGCTTACCTTGCGGGTCCGGGCCGTCCTGCGGGGCATGGGGCGGATGCGGCGGGTCGATCTGCGGGTCGGCGAGGTCCGGCGAGTCCGGGTCGAAACCCAGCTCCGGGTCCACCTTGCGCGAGCCGCCCGCCGGGCCCTGGCGCTGCGGATAGCCGGGCAACCCTCGCTTGTCGCCGGGGCCGGACCGGTCGGGCCAGCGCTCCGGGGCGACCGTGGGGCGTTGTGTGATTTCACCGTGGCCTTTCATGCTCACCTCCAGCGGTTGGGTCAGGGCATGGCGGTGGACGCACAGGGCTCACGAAGGTTTCAGCCAATCGCCCGACGGCGAAGGTTAGGGAGAGGGGAAATAGCCGGTACGGGGTTTCAGATGAAGACAGTCGCTCCTACGCGAACCGGAACGCCGGTGCTGACCTGTAGGAGCGCGCCATGCGCGCCGTCGCGGGCGTGGCCCGCTCCTACAGCGCAACGATGGCGCTTGGGTATGCGCCGGCTGACACCTGAAACCTCGGCGTCAGCGTGGTGGATTTCGCGGACAAGGTCCGCTCCTACCCGGATACTCCTGCGCTGGCCTCAGCCCTCTCCCCCGCCCTGGCTACGCGCCCCGCGCCGAAGGGAGAGGGAGCCGTGCGGCGTCGCCGGTTGGCTCAGTGCTCCGCTTGATGCCGGTCAGTCCCTCTCCCTGAAGGGAGAGGGTTAGGGAGAGGGAAATAGCCAGTACGGGGTTCCAGATAAAGACAGTTGCTCCTACGCGAACCAGAACGCCGGTGCTGACCTGTAGGAGCGCGCCATGCGCGCGATCGCGGGCATGGCGCGCTCCTACAGCGCAACGATGGCGCTTGGGTATGCTCACCCGAGCGACGGGTAAGACCTCGGCCTCGCCCGGCACGGTCTGCCCCCTCTCCCTGTGGGAGAGGGCTGGGGTGAGGGGCGAACCCTGGCGCGGAGTTGACCGGGACAAATCGGTTGCTTGGGAACGAGCGCCTGTGCCCCGGCTTGCGCCGGCAACCTCCGCGACCGCCGCCGGGAAATCGCGGAGGAAGTCCGCTCCTGCGCGAACGGAAGCGCGCCGGGCCGGCAGGGCTGCGCCGGCCCGGCGTGTGCCGTTACTTCTTGGCGGTCAGCGTGCTGTAGCTGGTGATCAGGTTGCGGTAATCAGGGATGTGGTTGGAGAACAGCGCGGCCAGGCCTTCGATGTCGTTGCGCCAGTCGCGGTGCAGCTCACAGGCCACGCCGAACCAGGTCATCATCTGTGCGCCGGCGGCTTCCATGCGGCGCCAGGCCGCGTCGCGGGTGACGTCGTTGAAGGTTCCCGAGGCATCGGCCACCACGAACACGTCGAAGCCCTCCTCCAGCGCGGACAGCGCCGGGAACGCCACGCAGACTTCGGTCACCACGCCGGCGATGATCAGCTGTTTCTTGCCGGTGGCCTTCACCGCCTTGACGAAGTCCTCGTTGTCCCAGGCGTTGATGTTGCCGGGGCGGGCGATGTAGGGCGCGTCCGGGAACAGGTCTTTCAGCTCGGGCACCAGCGGGCCGTTGGGGCCGCTCTCGAAACTGGTGGTGAGGATGGTCGGCAGCTTGAAGTACTTGGCCAGGTCGGCCAGGGCCAGGACGTTATTCTTGAACTTGTCCGGTTCGATGTCACGTACCAGCGAGAGCAGACCGGCCTGGTGATCGACCAGCAGTACGGCGGCCTGGGACTTGTCGAGACGGACGTAGGGCTTGCTCATGGCGTTTCCTCGTTGCAGTGAAGGCCCGGCCGGAGCCGGGCAAGGGGCGGTTCAGCGCTGGGAGTCCAGCACCTCGTGCTCGGTCACCACCTGCTGTGCCTTGGTGTAGCTTTCGATCAGCAGCCGGTAGTGCGGGAAGATCAGGCTGTAGGCCTCGGCCCACTGCGCGGCGTCGGGGCGGTTCCAGGTGCGCTGGATCTCCGAGGCCACGGCGGCGGTGTCCATGGGCACCACGCCGGCCTGGACGACACGGGCCAGGGTGATTTCCTGGGCCGCCTTGGAATAGGTGCCGGAAGCGTCGATCACGGCGAATACCTTGTAGCCGGCGTCGACCGCGGCAATCGCCGGGAAGGCCATGCACACGCTGGTGATGGTGCCGGCGATGACCAGGGTCTTCTTCCCGGTGGCTTGCACCGCGGCGACGAATTCCGGATTGTCCCAGGCATTGATCTCGCCCTTGCGCGCCACGTACCGCGCATGGGGCGCAGCCTCGTGGATCTCGGGAATCAGCGGGCCGTTGGGGCCCTGCGGCACCGAGGCGGTGGTGATCACCGGGATCTTCGCCAGCGTGGCGATTCGTGCCAGGGTGATGGCGTTGTTGCGCAGCTCGGTCATGGGCATGTCCTTGACCGTCTGGAACAGGCCGCTCTGGTGGTCGATGAGCAGCATGGCGGTATCGTCGGGGTCGATGACCGGGCGCTGGCCGTTGAAGTTGGCAACCTGGTTGAAGTGGCTCATGTCGGGGTCTCCACAAGGGGCATCCTGCCCGCAGAGCCCGCGCCTCCTGCGCGGGCGTTCATCCAGACTAGGCGACGCCTGAGTCCGGGGTATGACATCAGCGGGTCATCTGTCCGAAACGTCCGTTCTGGACGTCGGCGATCGCCTGCTGGATTTCGCTTTCGCTGTTCATCACGAAGGGGCCGTAGCCGACGATGGGCTCGTCCAGCGGCTCGCCGCTGAGCAGCAGCACCAGGGCGTCGCTCTCGGCTTCCAGCAGCAGGCTGTCGCCGCGCCGGTCGAACAGCGCCAGTTGGCCTTCGCGCAGCGTTTCACCGCTGCCCAGCCGCAGGTGGCCGCGCAGCACCACCAGGGCGGTGTTGCGTCCGGCCTTGACGGCCAGTTCCAGCGGGCGGCCGGGCTGCAGGCGCAGGTCCCAGACATCCAGCGGGCTGAACGTATGGGCCGGGCCGGCCTGGCCGGCGTAGTCCCCGGCGATCACCCGCAGGCTGCCGGCGCCATCGGCCAGTTCGACGCGCGGGATGTCGCCGGCGAGCAGCGTCTGGTAGGCCGGCGCGGTGCGCTTGTGGCGCGCCGGCAGGTTTACCCAGAGCTGGGCCATGTGCAGGTTGCCGCCGCGGCGGGCGAAGTCCGGCGCGTGGTATTCCTCGTGGAGGATGCCGTCGCCGGCGGTCATCCACTGCACGTCGCCGGGACCGATGCGGCCGCCACCGCCGCTGGAGTCGCGGTGTTCCAGTTCGCCTTCGTAGACCAGGGTCACCGTTTCGAAACCGCGATGCGGGTGCTGGCCGACGCCACGGCGCACCGTGCTGGGGCCGAACGCATGGGGGCCGGCATGGTCGAGCAACAAAAAGGGGCTGAGGTGCTCACCCAGGCTGTCATAGGAAAACAGCGTGCGAACCGGGAAGCCGTCACCGACCCAGTGCGGCCGGGCGGCGCTGTAGATGCCGAGAATCTGTTTCATGGGATGCCTCCTGTGATGCATGGAGGCCACGATACGGGCGGAACAATTGCCTCGGTAGACGGCAAAAACTACTATCAGTGTTCCATGAGAGGAACACCGAAATGGACGATCTCAACGACCTCTATTACTTCGCGCAGGTGGTGGAGCATGGTGGCTTCACCCCCGCCGGCCGCGCCCTGGACGAGCCCAAGTCGAAGCTCAGCCGGCGTATCGCCGCGCTGGAAGAGCGCCTGGGCGTGCGGCTGATCCAGCGCTCGACCCGGCACTTCTCGGTGACCGAGATCGGCCAGGTGTTCTACCGCCACTGCGTGGCGATGCTGGTGGAGGCGGCGGCGGCCACCGAGGCCGTCGAGCAGCACCGCTCCGAGCCGCGCGGCGTGGTGAACCTGAGCTGCCCCACGGCGCTGCTGAATTTCTGGGTCGGCCCGATGCTGGCGCGCTTCATGGTGCAGTACCCGCTGGTGGAACTGCATGTGCAGAGCACCAACCGCCAGGTGGACCTGATCCAGGAAGGCATCGACATTGCCCTGCGGGTGCGCTTTCCGCCGCTGGAAAGCAGCGATCTGGTGATGAAGGTGCTGGGCGAGAGCCGACAGCGCGTGGTGGGCGCCCCGTCCTGGCGCGAGCGCCTGCCGGCCAAGCCGAAGCCCGCGGACGTGGCGGCGCTGCCGACGCTGCACTGGGGCACGGTGCAACGCGACTATCACTGGCAGCTCGACGGCCCCAAGGGCGCCAGCGCCCAGGTGCGCTACCGGCCGCGCATGGTCACCGACGACCTGGTCGCCCTGCGCCAGGCCGCATTGGCCGGCGCCGGCGTGGTGCACCTGCCCGCCGTGGTGGTGTGCGAGGACCTCAACGACGGCAGGCTGGTGAACCTGCTGCCGGACTGGGCGCCGCGCACCGGCGTGGTCCACGCGGTGTTCCCGTCGCGGCGCGGCCTGCTGCCGTCGGTACGAACCTTGCTGGATTTTCTCGGGGAGGAGTTCGAGAAAAGCGACATGTCCTAGGTGAGGGCCCTTCAGGCGGGAAAGAAAGTTCGCACTTCACTCCCGGACGCCGGTCCATGAAGGACATACGAGTCGGGAATATGACGAGCCTTTCTTCAGAAAGCGCTGACATACCTTTCCAGCAGCCATTCCTTACCATTTGTCGAAATAAATGCCGTAACCAGTTCATCTGGTTAGGAATCTTTGGTTAATGTCTATCCTGAAGTCTGTACAAAGCGTGTCGAGGAGCCGCCGGTATGGCTAAGAACCTGAAAGAGCGTGCAACGGTCATCTGCCGCCTCGACGACAAGATCCTCTTCGTGCGCAAGTCCAAGTCGAAGTGGAACCTCCCCGGCGGCCGCATCGAGGCCGACGAACGCCCCGGCCAGGCCGCCGTGCGCGAGCTGATCGAGGAAACCGGGCTGACCATCGAGCAGATGAACTACGTGGCGCCGCTGGAGCTGTACCAGACGCTGCACTACGTGTTCGAAACGCCGGTGGACCCGACGCAGCAGCCCACCCCGCTGAACGAGATCGCCGACTGCCGCTGGTTCGCTCCCGACGAGCTGGAGCGCCGCCGGGTCAACAAATCGGCGCGCCGCCTGCTGCGCACCTGTCTGAACAAAGCTGGCTGACGGACTCCGCCGATCAGGGTATCTTCCGAAGCTTCTTACAAGATGCCCAGAAAGGATGCACCGCCCCATGCTTCGCGCCGCCCTGCTCTGCACCACCGCGCTCTTCACCACTGCGCTGGGCTCCAGCCTGGCCTTCGCCCAGGTCGAGGTGAAGCCGGTGCAGCATTCCAAGGTCGGCGAAGTGCTGGCGGTGCGAATCAGCGAAGACATTGCCCCGGGTGACTACGAGCGGCTGTTCAAGGGCCTGATCGCCAACCCTGGCAAGTTCGCGCGCAAGGTGGCCCTGCTGGACAGCATTGGCGGCAGCGCCGCCGAGTCGATCAAGATGGGCCGCCTGCTGCGCGAAGCCGGCTTCGAGACATTGGTGCCGACCAACAGCGTGTGCCAGGGCTCCTGCGTGTACCTGCTGGCCGCCGGCAAGCAGCGCACGGTGCGCGGCTACGTCGGCCTGCACCGCCCCTACTACCCTGCTGGCGATTCATCGCAGGCGGCGGGCAGCTACAACGCCCGCGCCTATCTGCGTGACATGGACATTCCGCTGGAACTGGCCGACACCATGCAGAGCATCGACCCCCAGCGCATGCTCGTGCTGACGCCGCAGGAACTGCAGCGCTACGGCCTGGGCGCAACGCCCAGCCAGATCAGCGCCCGCTGACGTTCAGCGGCCACTGGTCGGCGTCCAGGTAGCCCAGCAGACGCGGCGTCTGGTCCTTCTCACTGAGCACGAAGAGCGTCGAGGCGTAATCCGGCGTGGCCGGATCCTTCACGCTCACCGAGTGCTCCAGGTCCTCGATGCACTCACTGTGGGTCACCAGGATCAGGTTGCGGTGGGCGACCTTGTGCTGCAGCGCCTGCTCCAGCATCGAGCCTTCACACTTGTACAGCCAGGACTGCTCCTGCGGCGTCCGGCCGAACATCGACGAGGCGGTCTGCACGGCGCGCAGCTGGTCGCTGCTGAGGATGTCGGCGTTGGCCAGGCCGAGGGCGGCGAAATCCTGGCCGATCTCATGGGCGCTCTGCCCGCCACGCACGGTGATGCCACTGGCGTCGGCCAGGCATGGCGCGCTGGAGCGGTCGCAGCGTTCGGCATGGCGCACCAGCACGATCAGGTCGCCGTTCTGCCAATGCTCGCGCAACTCGGCCTGGCGCTGGGCATCGCCCACCAGCGGCGTCGGCCGGGAGAAGTCCAGCGGCAGGAAGCCGCTGAGCAGGGCGATCACCGGAAGAATCGCCAGCAGAGCCAGCCAACGGCGGGAGAGGACACTGATGAATTTCGGGATGGGCATGGTTTGGGCCGCTACAGGGAATGTTTCCGCATCCGTTTCCCCCGAAAAAGGAGGGAGGCCCGACCCTTCCCTGGGATGACCATCGCACTGCGGGGTTGTCAGATGGCGGGCGATCAAACCCTATCCCCGGTTTCGTGAAGAACCCGTTATGAATTGCTGAAGAATCCGTCTCTGTGAAATACGACCGTTTGTCGTCCCGACGCTTTCCGGCCTGCAGCGGGCGCGATTCAACGGTTTTCGGTCATCGCACTGTGATAGAACAAGGCACAGTGCCATCAGAGAGCCGCCGCCATGCCGTACGACGCCTCGCCGGAAAATCCCGTCTACCAGACCCTCCTCGAATCCACCCGCGCCATCCCGTGGAAGATCGACTGGAAAGCCATGACCTTCGCCTACATCGGCCCGCAGATCGAAGCACTTCTAGGCTGGAGCCAGGCCAGTTGGGTCAGCGCCAACGACTGGGCCGAACGCATGCACCCGGAGGATCGCGAGCGGGTGGTGAATTTCTGCGTGTCGCAGTCCCGCGAGGGCACCGACCACGAGGCGGATTACCGCGCCCTCACCGCCTCCGGGGACTACGTGTGGATTCGCGATGTGGTGCACGTGGTGCGCGACGATAACGGCGAGGTGGATTCGCTGATCGGCTTCATGTTCGACATCAGCGAGCGCAAGCGGGCCGAAGAGCAGCTGATCATGCTGCAGCGCCAGCTGGAGGAGTATTCGTACAAGGACGGCCTGACCGGCGTGGCCAACCGGCGCATGTTCGACTCGCTGCTGGAAACCGAATGGGGCAGCGCCCAGCGCAGTGGCCAGCCGCTCTCGCTGGTGCTGCTGGATATCGACTACTTCAAGCAGTTCAACGATCACTACGGGCACATCCGGGGCGACGACTGCCTGCGCAGCGTCGGCAAGGCGCTGGCCGGCGCGCTGCACCGCCCCCGCGACTTCATCGCCCGCTTCGGCGGCGAGGAGTTCGTGCTGGTGCTGCCGGAAACCGACAGCGAGGCCGCCCGGCAGATCGCCGAGCGCTGCCGCAGCGTGTTGCGCGAGCAGCGCATCTGCCACGAACAATCCGCCGTGTCCGGTCTGCTGACCATCAGCCTCGGCGTGGGTACCGCCGTGCCCTCCGCCAGCGACCGCCCGCTGGACTTAGTCGCGGCGGTGGACCGCCTGCTCTACCAGGCCAAGCAGGCCGGGCGTGATCGGCTGGTGGCGGGCCAGTGGAACCGTGGCGACGACCTGCGGCGCGATTCACCGCGCGCCATTCCCTGATGCGGCCGGCTGCGACGTCCTGACTCGACCAATCGCGCGGGCGCCGGCGCCAGAGCTGACTAAGCTCTATGCCACACGCGCGTGCCGGCGGCAGCGCGGCAGCCTCACGAGGGCTGCCGCCATTCCCGTCAAACTGGCGGAACACCTGGCCCGGAGGCCGGCATTGCGTAGAGCCGACCCCGTAACCAGGACCCCTGACCATGCACGACATCGACCCCGTCGAAACCCAGGAATGGCTGGACGCGCTGGAATCCGTACTGGAGAAAGAAGGCGAAGAACGCGCCCACTACCTGATGACTCGCCTCGGCGAGCTGGCCAGCCGAACCGGCACGCAACTGCCCTACGCCATCACCACGCCCTACCGCAACACCATCCCGGTGGGGCAGGAAGCCCGCATGCCGGGCGACCTGTTCATGGAGCGGCGCATCCGTTCGCTGGTGCGCTGGAACGCCCTGGCCATGGTGATGCGCGCCAACCACAAGGACCCGTCGCTGGGCGGGCACATCTCCACCTTCGCCTCGTCGGCGACGCTCTACGACATCGGCTTCAACTACTTCTTCAACGGCCCCACCGAGGAGCACGCCGGCGACCTGATCTACTTCCAGGGCCACGCCTCGCCGGGCTTCTATGCCCGCGCCTACATCGAGGGCCTGCTCAGCGACGAGCAGCTGGAGAACTTCCGCCAAGAGGTCGACGGCAAGGGCCTCTCCTCCTATCCGCACCCGCGCCTGATGCCGCAGTTCTGGCAGTTCCCGACGGTGTCCATGGGCCTGGGGCCGATCCAGGCGATCTACCAGGCGCGCTTCATGAAGTACCTGGAGAGCCGCGGCTTCATTCCCACCGGCAAGCAGAAGGTCTGGTGCTTCCTGGGTGATGGCGAGACCGACGAGCCGGAATCCCTCGGCGCGATCTCCCTGGCCGGACGGGAGAAGCTCGACAACCTGATCTTCGTGGTGAACTGCAACCTGCAGCGCCTGGATGGCCCGGTGCGCGGCAACGGCAAGATCATCCAGGAGCTGGAAGGCGTGTTCCGCGGCGCCAACTGGAACGTGATCAAGGTGATCTGGGGCCGCTTCTGGGACCCGCTGTTCGCCAAGGACCATGCCGGCCTGCTGCAGGCGCGGATGGACGAGGCCGTCGACGGCGACTACCAGAACTACAAGGCCAAGGACGGCGCCTATGTGCGCGAGCACTTCTTCGGTGCGCGGCCGGAATTGCTGGAGATGGTCAAGGACCTCTCCGACGAGGAAATCTGGAAGCTCAACCGCGGCGGGCACGACCCGTACAAGGTCTACGCCGCCTATCACGCGGCGGTGAACCACAAGGGCCAGCCCAGCGTGGTGCTGGCCAAGACCATCAAGGGCTACGGCACCGGCACCGGCGAGGCGAAGAACATCGCCCACAACATCCACGAGATCGACGTGGACAGCCTGCGCGCCTTCCGCGACCGCTTCGACATCCCGATCAAGGATGCCGACCTCGCCAAGCTGCCCTTCTACCGCCCCGAGGAAGGCAGCGCCGAGGCGCGCTACCTGAAGGAGCGCCGCGCCGCCCTGGGTGGGTTCATGCCCCACCGCCACGGCAACAGCCAGCGCATCCCGGCGCCCCCGCTGGAGACGCTCAAGGCGCTGCTGGATGGCTCGGGCGACCGCGAGATTTCCACCACCATGGCCTTCGTGCGGATCATCTCGCAGCTGGTCAAGGACAAGGAACTGGGCCAGCGCATCGTGCCGATCATCCCTGACGAGGCGCGCACCTTCGGCATGGAGGGCATGTTCCGCCAGCTCGGCATCTACTCCTCGGTGGGCCAGCTGTACGAGCCGGTCGACAAGGAACAGCTGATGTTCTATCGCGAGGACAAGCAGGGCCAGATCCTCGAGGAAGGCATCACCGAGGCCGGCGCCATGTCGTCGTTCATCGCCGCCGGCACCGCCTACAGCAACTACCGCCAGCCAATGCTGCCGTTCTACATCTTCTATTCGATGTTCGGCTTCCAGCGCATCGGCGACCTGGCCTGGGCCGCCGGCGACAGCCTGACGCGCGGCTTCCTGCTGGGCGGCACGGCCGGGCGCACCACGCTCAATGGCGAGGGCCTGCAGCACGAGGATGGCCACAGCCACGTGCTGGCCTCGGTCATTCCCAACTGCCGCACCTACGACCCGACCTACTCCTACGAGCTGGCGGTGATCATCCAGGAAGGGGTGCGGCAGATGATGGAAGAGCAGCAGGACGTCTTCTACTACATCACCGTGATGAACGAGAACTACCCTCACCCACCGCTGCCCAAGGGCGTCGAGCAGGGCATCATCAAGGGCCTGTACCTGCTCTTCGAGGACCGCCGCGCCGCCGCGCACCACGTACAGCTCCTCGGCTCCGGGACCATCCTGCGCGAAGTCGAGGCGGCGGCGAAGATCCTGCGCGAAGACTTCGGCATCGGCGCGGACGTCTGGTCGGCTCCCAGCTTCAACGAGCTGCGCCGCGATGGGCTGGCCGTGGAACGCTGGAACCGCCTGCATCCCGGCCAGAAGCCGAAGCGCAGCTACGTCGAGGAGTGCCTGGCCGGCCGCAAGGGGCCGGTGATCGCCTCCACCGACTACATGAAGGTCTACGCCGAACAGATTCGCCAGTGGGTGCCGACCAAGGAATACAAGGTGCTGGGCGCCGACGGCTTCGGCCGCAGTGACACCCGCGCGCGGCTGCGCCACTTCTTCGAGGTGGACCGCCACTGGGTGGTGCTCGCCGCGCTGGAGGCCCTGGCCGATCGCGGCGACATCGAGCCGAAGGTGGTGGCCGAGGCCATCGCGAGATTCGGCCTCGACCCGGAAAAAACCAACCCGCTGGACTGCTAGAACCTGCTCAAGGTCTTGCCGAACGCCGTTCAGGCCAGGCGAGAGCAGGCGAAAAAGCGCAGTTTACGAGCGACAAACGAGTATTTCGAGCCTGCTCTCAACGCCGCATGAGCCCATGCAGGCAGACATCGAGCAGGTTCTGAGGAGAGGCAGAGTGAGCGAGACTATTCGCGTACCCGACATCGGCAATGGCCAGGGCGAAGTGATCGAACTGCTGGTCAAGGTCGGCGACCGCATCGAGGCCGACCAGAGCCTGCTGATGCTGGAGTCCGACAAGGCCAGCATGGAGATTCCCGCGCCCAAGGCCGGCGTGGTGAAAGCCATCAAGGTGAAGATTGGCGACACCCTCAAGGAAGGCGACGAGATTCTGGAGCTGGAAGCCGAGGGCGCCACCACCGCCCCCGAGGCGGAGGAGCCCGCCCCACCGGCCGCCGAAGCGCCCCCGCCTGCCGCCGCCCCCGAGCCGCAACCGGCCCCGGCGGGCGCCACGGGGGGTGGCGTGGAAACCATCAGGGTGCCGGACATCGGTAACGGCCAGGGCGAGATCATCGAACTGATGGTCAAGGTCGGCGACGCCATCGAGGCCGATCAAAGTCTGCTGACGCTGGAGTCGGACAAGGCCAGCATGGAAATCCCCGCGCCGAAGGCCGGCGTGGTGAAGGCCATCAAGGTGAAGATCAGCGACACCCTCAAGGAAGGCGACGAGATTCTCGACCTGGAGGTCGCCGGTGCGGCGCCCGCTCCCGTCGCTGCAACGGCAACTGCCGAGAAGCCCGCCGCCGCCCCGGCCACGCCAGCCGAACCGGCGAGGACGGAAAAGACCGAGGCCCCGGCGGCTGCCCCGGTGGGCGCGCCAAGCCGCGACGGCACCAAGGTGCATGCCGGCCCTGCCGTGCGCAGGGTCGCCCGCGAGTTCGGCGTCGACCTGGCTGCGGTCACCGGCACCGGGCCCAAGGGCCGCATCCTCAAGGAAGACGTGCAGGCGTTCGTGAAGGAGCAAGTGCAGCGCAGCAAGGCCGGCGCGCCCGCGGGCGCGAGCGGTGGCGCGGGCATTCCGCCGATTCCGGAGATCGACTTCAGCAAGTTCGGCGACGTGGAAGAAGTGGCGATGACCCGGCTGATGCGGGTCGGCGCCAGCAACCTGCACCGCAGCTGGCTGAACGTGCCCCACGTGACGCAGTTCGAGTCCGCCGACATTACCGAGGCGGAAGCCTTCCGCATTGCGCAGAAGGCGGTCGCGGAAAAGGCCGGAACCAAGCTGACCATCCTGCCGATCCTGCTCAAGGCCTGCGCGCACCTGCTGCGCGAATTGCCGGACTTCAACAGTTCGCTGGCTCCCAGCGGCAAGGCGCTGATCCGCAAGAAGTACGTGCACATCGGCTTCGCGGTGGACACGCCGGACGGCCTGCTGGTGCCGGTGATCCGCGACGTCGACAGGAAAGGCCTGCTGCAACTCGCCCTCGAGGCTGCCGAGCTGGCGGAGAAGGCGCGGACCAAGAAACTCTCCTCCGATGCCATGCAGGGGGCCTGCTTCACCATTTCCAGCCTCGGCCATATCGGCGGCACCGGCTTCACACCGATCGTCAATGCGCCGGAAGTGGCGATCCTCGGGGTGAGCAAGGCGACCATCCAGCCAGTGTGGGACGGCAAAGCCTTCCAGCCGCGGCTGATGTTGCCGCTGTCGCTGTCCTACGACCACCGCGTGATCAACGGCGCGGCGGCGGCGCGGTTCACCCGGCGGCTCGGGGAAGTGCTGGGGGATATCCGCAGCTTGTTGTTATAGCGCGGCGCGGTTCGCGAGCAAGCTCGCTCCTGCAGGTGACGCCGCTCGTCGTAGGAGCGAACGTGCTCGCGAACCCATCACATCCGATCCAGCGGGATCCGCAGGTAGCGCACGCCGTTTGCTTCCGCCTGCGGCAGCTCACCCGCACGCATGTTCACCTGGATCGACGGCCAGATGAGCGCCGGCGCCTGCAGGGTCGCATCGCGTTCGTTGCGCAGGGTGACGAAGGCGTCCTCGCTGACGCCCTCGTGCACGTGCACGTTCTCCTGCCGTTCCTGCGCCACCGTGGTCTCGTGCCGATGCTCGTCGCGGCCGGGGGCCAGGTAGTCGTGGCACAGGAACACCCGGGTGTCCCCCGGCAGCGCGAATAGCCGCTGGATGGACCGATACAACTGCCGCGCATCGCCGCCGGGAAAGTCGCAGCGGGCGGTACCGTAGTCGGGCATGAACAGGGTGTCGCCGACGAACGCCACCTCACCGATCAGGTAGGTCATGCACGCCGGCGTGTGGCCGGGCGTGTGCAACGCCTGCGCCTGCAGCTCGCCAATCTGGAAGCGCTCGCCATCCTCGAACAAGTGGTCGAACTGGCTGCCATCGCAGGGAAAGTCCTCGCCCAGGTTGAGCAGGCCGGCAAAGGTGCGCTGCACCTGGGTGATGTTCGAACCGATGGCCAGCCGCCCGCCCAGCTCGCCCTTGAGCCAGGCGGCAGCGGACAGGTGATCGGCATGCAGGTGAGTCTCCAGCAGCCACTCCACCGTCAGCGCCTGCTCCCGCACGTAGTCGAGGATGCGCCGCGCGCCGGCATTGCCGACACGGCCGGAGGCGGCATCGTAGTCCAGCACGGGGTCGATGATGGCGCAGCGCCCGGTGCTGTGGTCCGCCACCACGTAGCTGTACGCGGACGTGTCCGGGTCGAAGAAATGCTGGATGGTGCCACTCATGCCCCGCTCCTATCTGGTTCCCGATGGCCAAGCGTCTTCTCGTAGCGCCAGGCGTCACTGCCGTCTTCGTAGAAGCCGGCCGTGCGGGCAAAACGGCGATAACCCTGGCGCTCGTACAAGGCGATGGCGACTGGGTTGTCCAGGCGGACCTCCAGGCGCAGCCGCGAGCAGTTCCGCGCCGCGGATCGCCGCTCGCCCTCCTCCAGCAATCCGCGCCCCACGCCCTGGCCCCGGGCCCGCGCCGAGACTGCCAGGGAGTATAGGCGCGCCACGCCGCTGCCCTGGCGAAACAGCAGCAAGGCGTAGCCCAGCAGCTCGCCCTCCTTCTCGGCCACGACCAGGTCGGCGCTCGGTGCGGCGATCAGGTGGCGGAAGCTGCGCGCGCTGAGACGGTCCTCGTTGAAGGTGCCTTCTTCCAGCGTCACCAGAGGCGGCAAATCGGCGAGCGTGGCAAGGCGATATAACAACGACATGGGGTCTCCGTAAAACTTTCGTAATGAACCGGGACATTTGCTGAAGTTGCTGCTTAATAGTCTTACGGCAACTTTCACACAGGCCAAAAGAGAATGTCTTCGTTACAGACTAACTTCCATGAAAAGTTCAACGCAAGTTCCCTCCAGATAATCGCCGACGCCTCTGCACAGCCACCTTCAGCCCGCTCCAGCCAAGTCCTGATCATCGTCGAACGCAAGGAAGACTGGGCCTCTTACCTTCCCAGCGAAGACATGCTGACCGCGCGGGAATATCTGGAAGATTCCCGTCAGTTCGACACGGGCAAGCGCCTGCAAGTGATCAACCTGTGCCGCCATTATAAATACCTCGGGCACGGTTATTATTGTTCGCTGCTGGCCGAGGCGCGCGGGCACAAGGTGATTCCTTCGGTACGCACCATCAGCGAACTGGCGAAGAAATCCCTCTACGGGCTGGCCCTGGATGGCCTGGAGAAGACCCTGGAAAAAGCCCTCGACCAGCATCCCTGCGCCAGCACCGACGGCTTCACCCTACGCCTGTATTTCGGCCACACGGACCTGGAACCGCTGCAATCCATCGCCCGCCAGCTGTTCGAAGCCTTCCCCTGCCCCATCCTGCTGGTGGACTTTCGCCGCACCGACGCCTGGCACATCGCCGGTGTGCGACCCGGCGCGCTGCACAAGCTGCGGGAGAACCAGGAAGACCAGTTCGCCGACGCCCTCGACCGCTTCAGCCGGCGCGTGTGGCGCCAGCCCAACTCACGGCGCCTGGCGCGCTACGACCTGGCCATCCTGCACAACCCGGCGGAATCCCTGCCGCCCTCCAATGCCCGCGCCCTGGAAAACTTCGTCCGGGTCGGCCGGCAGTTGGGCATCGACGTCGAACTGATCGAGAAGAAGGACTATGCGCGCCTGGCCGAGTACGACGCGCTGCTGATCCGCGAGACCACCCGTGTCGACGACCACACGTACCGCTTTGCCAAGAAGGCCGAGAGCGAGGGGCTGATCGTGATGGACGACCCGGCGTCGATCCTGCGCTGCACCAACAAGGTCTACCTCACCGACCTGCTGCGCAGCCACGGCCTGGGCATGCCAGACACGGAAATCCTCTACAAGGACAACCCCCAGGAACTGGAGCGCGTCGGCGCGCGGCTGGGCTTCCCGCTGGTGCTGAAGATTCCCGACGGCTGTTTTTCCCGCGGCGTGTACAAAGTCGAGGACGCCCAGCAGCTGCGCAGCGTCAGCGCCGAACTGTTCGAGCACTCGGTCCTGCTGCTCGCCCAGGAATACCTCTACACCGACTACGACTGGCGCATCGGCATCCTCAACCGCCAGCCGGTGTTCGCCTGCCAGTACTTCATGTCCCGCGGGCACTGGCAGATCGTCCAGCACAAGGCCGACGGCGAGGTGATCGGCGAATGCCGCACGCTGTCGGTGGAGAAAGCGCCGTCCGCCGTGGTGGAGCTGGCGCTGAAGACCGCCAACCTGATCGGCGACGGCCTGTACGGCGTCGATCTGAAGGAAGTCGACGGCGAGGTGGTGGTGATCGAGGTGAACGACAACCCCAACCTCGACGCCGGCATCGAAGACGCCTGCCTCAAGGACGATCTGTACCGCCGGGTGCTGGAAGAGTTCGTCCGCCGCCTGGAACTCAAGCGCCGCGGCCAGGCGCTCTGATCCCTCTCAAGGAGCATCCCATGCAAGCCACGCACATCGGCCTGACCATCCTCATCGCCATCGTCGTGTTCGGCAGCGCGATCAACTATTTCGACCGCCGCCTGAAGCCGCGCGAGGTGCGCGAGCAGGCCCGGCGCAAGGCTCAGCCAAAGCGCAGGCAGTAGATCGGCGGCAGGTTGGCCGACAGGCACTGCCAGTGGTCGCCGCCGTTCTCGGACAGCCACAGGCCGCCGGTGGTCGACCCCATGGCCAGGCACGCGCCATCGTCGTCCACCACCAGGCCGTGGCGGTACACCAGGTCGAAGGCCGCCCCCGGCGGCAGGCCACTGTCGAGCACCTCGAAACTGGCGCCGCCGTCACGGGTACGGGTAACGACGAAGCGGCCGTCCACCGGAACCCGGCAGCCGTCCTTCACGGCGGGAACGAACCAGGCGGTGTCCGGCTGGGTCGGGTGGACGGCGACGGCAAAGCCGAAGCTGGATGGCGTCACCGGCACGTCGCGCCAATGCTCCCCGCCATCAGTGGAGGTGAAGATGCCGTTGTGGTGCTGCACCCACAGACGCTGCGGCTGCGCCGGGCACTGCACCAGCCGGTGCGGGTCCTGGATGGCGCCTTCTTCGCGCAGCTCCGGCGGCATGTAGTCGGCATACATGCCGCGGGTGGTGACGCGCCAGCTGGCGCCGCCATCATCGCTCTGCCACACGCCGCCGCAGGACACGGCGACCGTCAGGTGCTGGCTGTCGCGCGGGTCGACGCTGATCGAATGGATGCCCGGCCAGTCGTAGCCGCCGCCCATCCAGCGCGCGCGTTCGGGGCGGTCCCACAAGGGGCGGTTCAACGCCCAGCTGTCGCCGCCATCGTCGCTGCGGAACAGGCCGCCGGGGATGGTCCCGGCCCAGAGCACGCCGGGCTCGGCGGCGCCACCGGTTTCCAGGCACCAGATCTGCTGCAGCACCCAGGGCGCACCTTCGCCCTCGCTGGATGCCGGCAACGGGTCGGGCTGCGGCGGATAGGTCGGCACGGCGATTTCCTGCCAGTCCTCGCCGACACGCTGGCGCCACAGCTTGCAACCGAAGTGGCCGAGGTTGAGGGCGGCGTAGAGGGTTTCGTCGCGCGGGTCGGCCAGCACCGCGCTGAGCGGTTCGCCGAGGAAGTCGCGGCGGGTTTCCTGCCAGCCGTTGGCGCCGCGCTGAAAGGTGAACAGCCCCTTGCGGGTCGCTACCAGTAATCGATCATCCATTTCTGCTCTCCTGAAATCCCGCCGGGTACTCAACCGCCGCTCAGGGCCTGGACCACGTACACCTCGCTGTCCGCCGCCAGCGCATCGCTGAGGCGGACGCGGTCACGCAGGCGCAGGCCGTCGATGAAGATCGTCAGGTGCCGGCGCAGCCCGCCCTGGTCGTCAAGCAGGTAGCCGCGCAAGGCCGGCGCCTGGGTGAAGACCGCTTCCAGCGCAGCGGCCAGCGTCGCCGCCGGCAACTCGCATTCCTCGATGGGAACGTGGCGCTGGATCGACGGGGCGAAGACGATGCGGCACATGGACGGCCTCGTGGCTGACACGGATGGACCCAGTCTAGGGCAGCGCCGAGGAGTGCTGCGTCTCGTTCGACAGGATGCGTCAGGGCCGCCCGAACGGCTCTGCGACGGCCATCGACGCGCTACCAGGAAGGCAATCAGTTTCGATTTGGCAAAACCAAACGTCTTGAAAATCACATTTAACAAACCCATACGCCGTGCGAGTCTGCGGAAATCGTCAGCCAAATCCTTCGACATGCACCTGCTCGTTTCGCCCGCACCGCTGGAATCCGTCGCCGCCCGCAAGGCCGGCAGCGTCGTCCGCCTGCCGCGCAAACACGCCCGCTGGCTCGAACTGCAACCGCTGACCCTGCCTCTGGAACTGGCTTTCTGGGCGCTCTGGCATTGCCGCCACGCGCGCCCGCCGGATCGCACCTCTCGCTGACCGGGCACCCCGCCCGACATCGCCCGACGGAACTACGCTCAGGAGTGGCGCCACGCCGTTCTCGAACAAGACGTAGCCCGTTGCATCGCTTGCCTGCCTTCAACCCCGCGTCCCCGGCGCGGCCCTGGCCTGCAGGTCGTCAGCGCATCCGCGTGGATGCTAACGAGAGCCCCATGAATTTCGCCTCCGTGCAAGAAGCCCAGTATTTCCTGGCCCAGAACCCCGATATCGAGATGGTCGAGCTGTTCATCCTCGACGCCAACGGCGTGCCGCGCGGCAAGCTGCTGCACCGCGAGGAACTGCTCGCGGTGTACCAGTCCGGCCGCCCGCTGCCCAGCACCATCCTCGGCCTCACCGTGCACGGCGAGGATGTGGAGGATTCCGGGCTGGTATGGGACGTCGGCGATATCGACTGCCGCGCCTATCCGCTGGCCGGAAGCCTGGTGCGCCTGCCCTGGCGGCAGATCCCCACGGCCGCGGTGCAGGTCAGCATGCATCCCGAACAGGGCAAGCCGGCGGACATCGCCGACCCGCGCCATGTGCTGATCCATGTGATCGATGGCCTCAAGGCTGCCGGCTACTACCCGGTGATGGCGTGCGAGCTGGAGTTCTACCTGCTGGATGCCAAGCGCGACGCCAACGGCCGCCCGCAGCCGGCGCTGGATGCCGACGGCGGCCGCCCGCGCGCCACCCAGGTGTACGGCCTGCGTGAACTGGAGCAGATCGAGCCGTTCCTCGCCGACCTCTACGCTGCGTGCAAGGCCCAGGGCGTTCCGGCGCGCACGGCCATTTCCGAATACGCGCCGGGCCAGGTGGAAATCACCCTGGAGCACGGCGACGCGCTGCTCGCCATGGACCAGGCGGTGCGCTACAAGCGCCTGGTGAAAGGCGTGGCGCACAAGCACGGCATGCAGGCGTGCTTCATGGCCAAACCGTTCGACGACCTGGCCGGCACCGGCATGCACATGCACGTGTCGCTGGCCGATGCCGAGGGCAACAACCTGTTTGCCAGCGAAGACCCGGCAGGCACGCCGCTGCTGCGCCAGGCGGTGGGCGGCATGCTGAAAAGCCTGCTCGACTCGCTGCTGCTGTTCTGCCCCAACGCCAATTCCTATCGCCGCTTCCAGGCCAACAGCTATGCGCCGCTGGCGCCGACCTGGGGCTGCGACAACCGCACCGTGAGCCTGCGCGTGCCCGGCGGCCCGGCCAACACCCGGCACGTGGAGCACCGCATCTGCGGCGCCGATGCCAACCCTTATCTCGCTGCGGCGGCCATCCTCGCCGGCATCCACCGCGGCATCCGCGAGCAGATCGATCCGGGCGCGCCGGTGGAAGGCAATGGCTACGCCCAGGCCAAGGAACTGCTGCCCACCGACTGGCTCACCTCGCTGCGCGCGCTGGAGCGCTCCAGCTGGGCGCGCGACGCGCTGGGGCATGAGTTCCTCGGCGTCTACCTGAAGGTCAAGCAGGCCGAGTACCGCCAGTTCATGGGCGAGGTCGGCGAGCAGGACTGGCGCTGGTATCTGACGCAGGCGTGAAGGTGGGTGCGCTCAAGAGCCCCGCTCCCCGGTCCTGGCTACGCGCCCCGCTCCTCAGGCGGTAGAGGGGCCGAGTGTGCCGAGACGGGTTCTTCGCTCATGGGAACCTCAGGCTGAAACCGAATTTGCAGCCCGCTCCGATCAGCCCCCTCTCCCTTCAGGGAGAGGGCTGGGGAGAGGGAAACCGAACAACGACAGGAACACCGAAATGAACGCTGCACTGAACCCCGCCACGCCCGCCCCCGAGCGCGCGAAGTCCTACTACTCCGCGAGCCTCAACGAAGAGACCAGTTACCCCACGCTGCAAGGCGAGGTGAACGTCGACATCGCCATCATCGGCGGCGGCTTCACCGGCGTGGCCACCGCCGTCGAGCTGGCCGAGCGCGGCTACAAGGTCGCCATCGTCGAGACCAACAAGGTCGGCTGGGGCGCCAGCGGGCGCAACGGCGGGCAGGTCACCGGCAGCCTCTCCGGCGACGCCGCCATGAGCAAGCAGATGCGCCAGTGGCTGGGCGACGACGTCGACGATTTCATCTGGCACCTGCGCTGGCGCGGCCACGAGATCATCAAGAGCCGCGTGGAGAAATACGGCATCGCCTGCGACCTGAAGTTCGGTCACCTGCACGCGGCGATGAAGCCCTCGCACATGGACGAGCTCAAGGCCTCCTATGACGATGCCAAGCGCCGTGGCATGGGCGACGAGATCAGCCTGCTGGATGGCGCGGGCGTGCGCGCGCATCTGGAAAGCGACCTCTACTGCGGCGCCATCAAGAACACCCGCAACATGCACCTGCACCCGCTCAACCTGTGCATCGGCGAGGCCAAGGCCGCCGCCAGCCTGGGCGCGCTGATCTTCGAACACTCCGAGGTGCTGGACATCATCCACGGCCCGCGCCCGGCGGTGGTCACGTCGGGCGGGCGGATCAACGCCGCCCAGGTGATGCTGGCCGGCGACGTCTACCACAAGCTGGAGCGCAAGCAGCTCAAGGGCATGATCTTCCCGGCCATGGGCGGCATCGTCACCACCAAGCCGCTGGGCGAGCTGGCCAAGCGCATCAACCCGCAGGACCTGGCGGTCTACGACTGCCGCTTCGTGCTCGACTACTACCGCATGACCGGCGACGGCCGCCTGCTGTTCGGCGGCGGCGCCAACTACTCCGGCCGCGACTCGCGCGACATCGCCGGCGAACTGCGCCCGTGCATCGAGCGCACCTTCCCGGCGCTCAAGGGCGTGGACATCGAGTTCCAGTGGAGCTGTGCCATGGGCATCGTGATGAACCGCATCCCGCAACTGGGCAAGTTGTCGGAGAACGTCTGGTACTGCCAGGGCTATTCCGGCCACGGCGTGGCGACCACCCACATCATGGGCGAGATCATGGCCACCGCCATGACCGGCGACCTGGAGAAGTTCGACACCTTCGCCCAGTGCAAGCACATCCGCGTGCCGATGGGCGACGTGTTCGGCAACCCGATGCTGGCGGCGGGGATGTGGTACTACCAGATGATGGAGAAGCTGCGCTGATAACTGGCTGAACTCTTCCGTAGGTGCGGGCCATGCCCGCGATGCGCCCGGGGGGCGCTGATGTAGATCAGCGCGGGGTTTCTGCTCTTGTAGGAGCGGAGCTTCTCCGCGATGCGTTGGGGTCAGGAGTCCTGCGCCGCCTCGGCGTCCGCGCGGGGTCCGTGTTTCGCCCCCTCGGGCGAGTTACTTTCTCAAACGCCAGAAAGTAACCAAAGGGCTTGCCCCTGCATCCGGTTTTTCGCTGAGGCGAAAAACCTGATGTCCGGGGCAAGCCTTCTTGGTTACTTCTAAGGCGTTTGGAAGAAGTGACTCGCCTGAGGGGGCGAAACACAGAGTTCGAGCTCACACCGAAGCGGCGCTGAATCACCCACGCCGAAGCAGCAATACAGGATCAACCTGGGAGCCAAGGCAGACGCCGGCCCTGCCGGCGGATCGCGGGCATGGCCCGCTCCTACAGGCCATGTTCAGTGCGGCTCTTCGTAGGACCGAGGGGGACGCCTGGTCCTTGCTCGCGAACCTGCCCAGTCCCGGCTCTGCCGGCAGGTCGCGGGCAGGGCCCGCTCCTACAGGGTTTCGGCAATCAGGGGGAACGCCCATCCTGCGCCCGTACCCGCAGCCACTCGACACCACCGCCCCACTCGGGGATAAAGGCTCCACTTCGCCGTATGGAGTGAGCCATGCGTTTCCCCTCGATGACCGCCCTGCGCGTGCTGGATGCCGTCGCCCGCCTGGGCAGCCTCTCCGGCGCCGCCAGCGAGCTGAGCCTGACCCGCAGCGCCGTCAGTCACCAGTTGCACAGCCTGGAAGATTGCCTGGGCATCGCCCTCACCGAGCGGGTCGGCCGCGGCATCGCGCTGACCTACCACGGCGAGTGCTTCGCCCGTGAAACCCAGCGCGCGCTGGCGATCCTCAACGAGGCGCGGCGCTTCGCCAATGCCGAGGAAGTCGCCGGCCGGCTGTGCGTCAGCTGCACGCCGGGCTTCGCCACCTACTGGCTGTGCCACCAGATCGGCAAGTTCCAGCGCGCCCACCCGCAGGTGGAGCTGAACCTGGTCTCGCCACGGGTGCCCGACGATGTCAGCGACCGCGACGTCGACCTGTTCATCGCCTATGGCGTGGGCGACTGGACCGACCTGCACGTGGAGCTGATCGCCACCCTGGACAGCTTCCCGGTGTGCAGCCCGTCGCTGATCAATGCGGTGGGCGGCCTGGACTCGCCGGAAGATCTTGCCAGCCTACCCTTCCTGCACATGGTCGATCACTCCGACTGGCTGCTGTGGACGGCGGCGGCCGGGGTGCGCGACCTCAACGTGCGCAACGGCATCGTCTTCTCCGACGCCCACCTGGTGCAGTCGGCCGCCATCGCCGGGCAAGGCGTGGCCATGGGCGATGCGCTGGTCAGTGGCGACGCCATGGCCAAGGGGCAGCTGGTGCGGTTGTTCAACGTCGCCATCGAGCCGCCCAACCGCTACTACTTCGTCACCGACCCGGCCAAGTCCGAACGCCCGGACATACGCGCCTTCAAGGCCTGGATGAGGGCCGAACTGCGAATGTCCGAGCAGTTCCGCCAGAGCGGCCGGACCGCCGTGATAGGTGAATGATTTCGAACAATGAGGGCGAAAAAACGCGATTGATGCGGAGAGGGATTTAACAATACTGCATTAAAAAAAGGCCGCTGATCTTTACCGATCCTCACCCGGCGGCCACTCGAACAAGAACAAGAAATCGAGGTAAGTGCAGTGCAGCCCCAGCCCCAACTACGTGCCATCGGTATCGGCAAGAGCTACGGCAGTTTCAACGCGCTGGACAACGTGTCCATCGACATCCGGCAGGGGGAGTTCCTCACCCTCCTCGGCCCGTCGGGCTCCGGCAAGACCACCTTCCTGATGATCCTCGCCGGGTTCCAGGACCCATCCCGCGGCACGCTCGAAGAGGGCGGCGCCGACATCACCCGGCGCCCGGCCGAGAAGCGCAATTTCGGCATGGTGTTCCAGGGCTACGCGCTGTTCCCGCACATGAGCATCGAGGACAATGTCGGCTTCCCGCTGAAAATCCGTGGCGTGAAGGCCGAGGAGCGCAACCGCCGCGTGCGCCACATGCTCGAAGTGGTGGGCCTGGGCGAACACCTGGGCAAGCGCCCCGGCGAGCTCTCCGGCGGCCAGCAGCAGCGCGTGGCCATCGCCCGCGCGCTGGTGTTCGAACCGGACATGCTGCTGCTCGACGAACCCCTCTCGGCACTGGACAAGAACCTGCGCGAGCAGTTGCAGGCCGAACTGCAACGCATCCACCGCCAGGTCGGCACCACCTTCGTCTTCGTCACCCACGACCAGAACGAAGCCCTTGCCCTCTCCACCCGCATCGCCATCTTCAACCGTGGCCAACTGGCCCAGGTCGACGACCCTCAGACCATCTACAACCAGCCCAGCAACCGCTTCGTCGCCGAATTCCTCGGCAAGATGAACCTGTTCCCGCTGAGCCAGGTGGGCCGCGCCGGCGAGCTGGCCTGCGGTCGCTTCGGCGACGCCGAGCTGCGCGCCGGCTACTCCAACGCCGTGCAGGCCGACGCGCCGCTGCTGGCGGTACGCCCGGAGCACATGCAGCTGCACAGCGCCCCGCCGCAGGTGAACGGCCACAACGTGGTACAGGCGGTGCTCACCGCCAAGACCTACCAGGGCGCCAGCACCGAGTTGTGCCTGGGCGCCGGCGTCGAGGGCAAGCAACCCATGAGCCTGGCCGTGCACGCCGACCACCAGGCGTCGCGCCTGGAACAGGGCGCGAAGGTCTGGCTGAGCTGGCCCATCGAGAAAAGCCTGCTGATCGCCTGAGTCGCCGCAAGCATTCGTCCCCTTTTCGCCATCCCACCCGATCGGGAGCTGCCCCCATGTTCAATCCGCACCAGCAAGACTGCATCGAAGTCCTCATCGAAAAGACCCGCCGCGGGCAGATCGACCGCCGCACCTTCCTCAAGGGCATGGGCCTGATGGCCGCCCTGCCGCTGGCGTTGCGCAGCGGCGTAAGCTTTGCCGCCGGCGACAAGCCGCTGGTGGTGGTGAACTGGGGCGGCGACGCGATCAAGGCGTTCGGCAAGGCCTGGACCGAGGGCTTCTCCAAGGCCACCGGCATTCCCACCAAGATCGACGGCAGCGGCCCCACCGAGGGCGCCATCCGCACCCAGCTCTCCAGCGGCCGGGTCAGCTGGGACGTGGTCGACGCGGAAAGCTCGGTCCTGCAGATTCTCGGCAAGGAAGGCCTGGTGCAGCCCATCGACTACAACGTCGTCTCCAAGGACAAGGTGCTGCCCGGCTTCGCCTACGAATACGGCATCGCCAACTACATGCTCAGCTATGTGATCGCCTACGACAGCGAGCGCTTCGGCGACAAGGCGCCCACGACCTGGGCGGACTTCTGGGACGTCAAGACCTTCCCCGGCAAGCGCACCCTCTACAAGTGGATGAACGGCATGCTGGAGGCCGCCCTGCTGGCCGACGGCGTCACGCCGGACAAGCTCTACCCGCTGGATGTGCCGCGCGCGCTGAAGAAGATCGAAGAGCTCAAGCCCCACGTCCTGTCCTTCTGGGGCTCGGGCGCGGAAACCCAGCAGTTGCTGATCGAGGGCGAGGTCTCCATGGGCGCCATCTGGAACACCCGCGCCCAGGTGATCACCGAGGACAGCGAGGGCCGCATCAAGTGGACCTTCGACAATGCCCTGCTGGGCTGCAGCAACTGGGGCGTGCTCAAGGGCAACCCGGCGGGTACCGAGGCGGCCATGAAGTTCATCGCCTACGCCCAGGACCCGCAGTCCCAGGTGGAGCTGTTCAAGATGTTCGGCAACGGCCCGGCCAACCCCGCCGCCGCCGCACTGATCCCGGACGACCGCAAGCACCTGAACTGCACCGATCCTGCGAACCTGCCCAAGCAAGTGATGCTCAGCCACGAGTGGTACACCGACCACTACGGGGCGACCCTGGAGCAGTACCTGACCCATATTTCCAAGTGACGCGGAGCGCAGGTCATGGCCGATAACGCCCCCTCGCGGCTCAAGCTGGGCGCCCTGCTGCTGCCGCTGCCGGTCGTGCTGATCGTGTTCTACGTGCTGCCCTTCCTCGGCGTGCTCGGCTGGAGCGTGACCCTCCCGGAGCCGGGGATCGAGCAGTACCAGCGGATCATCACCGACCCGGCGATCCACGACGTGCTCTGGCGGACCTTCCGCCTGTGCACCACGGTCAGTGTGATATCCCTGCTGATCGCCTACCTGATGGCCTACTGCTGGGTCTACAGCCCGCCATTCTGGCAGCGCGTGGTGGAAATCTGCGTGTTCATCCCGTTCTGGCTGTCGGTGCTGGTGCGCGCCTTCGGCTGGCTGATCGCCCTGCGCAGCAACGGTCTGCTCAACGACTGGCTGCAGTATCTGGGCATCACCAGCGAGCCGTTGCAGCTGACCCGCAACGAGCTGGGCGTGGTGATCGGCATGGTCCACTTCATGGTGCCCTTCGCGCTGTTCCCGCTGGTATCCACCATGCGCCGCCTCGACCCGCGCGTGCTGCTCGCCGCGCGCGGCCTGGGCGCCGGGCAGCTGCGCACCTTCTGGAGCATCTTCGTGCCGCAGACCATCCCCGGCATCCTGGGCGCCTTCATCATCGTCTTCGTGTTCTGCCTGGGCTTCTTCATCACCCCGGCGATCCTTGGCGGCGGGCAGACGGTGATGGTGGCCGAGTACGTCTACCTGCAGATGTTCCAGACCAGCAACTGGGGCCTGGGCGCGGCGCTCTCGGTGGTGCTGCTGGCGCTGGTCAGCGGGATGATCTGGGCGCTGCTGCGCATGACCCGCGTCGACAAGCTGGTGGGATAAGGAGCCGCATTCATGAATTCGCACGAAACCAAGGCACCGAGCCGCCTGCTGGCGACCCTGGCGATGATCTTCATGGTCTTCCCGCTGTTGGCGGTGATCCCGGTGTCCTTCACCGGCAAGCGCTTTCTGTCGATGCCCAACGGCAACTGGTCGCTGCGCCACTACCAGGCGCTGCTGGACAGCCCCGAATGGCTCTCGGCGATCGGCCAGAGCCTGATCGTCGCCACCGCCACCTGCATCATCGCGACCGCGCTGGCGGTGAGCTTCAGCCTCGGCATCTGGTACCTGCGCTCGCGCCTGGCCACCCTGCTGATCGGCCTGGTGCTGCTGCCGATGGCGATCCCGCCGATGATCTCGGCGATGGTCCTGTACTTCATGGAAACCAAGGTCAGCCAGTTCGCCCCCGGCCTGGGCTACGACACCCTGTTCGGACTGACCATCGCGCACATCGTGATGGTCGTGCCCTACGGCGTGGTGACCATGCTGGTGGCGCTGAGCCAACTGGACCGGCGCATCGAACTGGCGGCCCGCAACCTGGGCGCGAGCCTCGGCCAGACCACCTTCCTGGTGGTGCTGCCGAACCTCAAGCTGGGCGTGGCGAGCACGGCGCTGCTGTGTTTTGCGCTCTCCTGGGAAGAGATCGCGGTGACCCTGTTCGTCACCAGCACCGAGGTGAACACCCTGCCGCGGCAGATCTGGTCCGGCCTGCGCGACAACATCGACCCGGCCGTGGCGGCCATCTCTGTGGTGCTGATCGCCCTGACCTTCGTGGCGCTGGTGGGACGGATGATTGCCCAGCGCATCGCCGCACGGCCGGCGGGAAGCTGAGACGCCCCCTGTAGGAGCGGGCCACGCCCGCGACCTGCCTCAAACCAGCTCGTGAGGGAAAATACCGGTAGGCGCAACTGTCTTTCTCTGAAAGTCCGTGCCTGGGATGTTCCCTCTCCCTAACCCTCTCCCTGAAGGGAGAGGGGATTGGATCAGTGCTGGCTGAAACTGCGGCGTCAACCGGCTCGGATGGCTCCCTCTCCCTTTGGAGCGGGCGCGCAGCCAGGGCGGAGGGAGATGGCTGACGCCAGCGCAGGACTACCCAGGTAGGAGCGGACCTTGTCCGCGAAATCCGCGGCAGCGAAATCGGCAGGTCCCGATGTCAGCGCCGGCCCCGCCGACGGATCGCGGGCATGGCCCGCTCCTACACCGGCCGCATGAGGCGGATCACTCCGCCTTCTTGCGAATCCAGTACAGGTAGGTACCCGCCTCTTCCTGCTGTTCCACCAGCTCGTGGCCGAGGAAGACGCAGAACTTGGGAATGTCGCGGCGGGTGGACGGGTCGGTGGCAATCACCTTGAGCAGGCCGCCGGCCGGCAGGTCGCGCACCTTGTTGTGCAGCATCATGACCGGCTCGGGGCAGTTCAGGCCGGTGGCGTCGAGGATCGCATCGACAGGCTGGGACATTACGTCACTCCAGAAAAATCAATGGCGCATTGTCGCGCAAAGGGCACCGTGCGGTCACCCCGCGTCCGTCCGGGTCACCGAACCTTGGTTGGGGGTGGGCGCGGCGGACGCCGGGCATGCTGGCGCATCCGCCCTCTCCTGCATGGAATGCCGATGCGCGCCCTCCTCTGCCTGTGCCTTGCGCTGCTCGCCGGCTGCGCCGCCCGCGACCAGGTTCCCGACTTCAATGCCAGCGCCGGCCAGGACCTGCCAGCCACCTGGTTCGAGGCGGTGATCACCGCCCGGGACGGCACGAAGCTCTCCGCCACCGTGTTCCAACCGGCGCTGAAAGCCGGCGAGAGCGCCCCGCTGATCGTCCACACCCACGGCTGGGGCGGCTGGCGGGTCACCGGGCCGGACGGCTACTACGGCAAGAACATGATGTCCGGCCGCGCCGCGCTGCGCGCCTGGAAGGCCGGCTTCTGGGTGGTCAGCTATGACCAGCGCGGCTGGGGCGGCAGCGACGGGCGCATCGAGATGATGAACCCGCAGTTCGAGGTGCAGGACGCCAGCGCGGTGATCGACTGGGCCGCGACACACCTGGCCCGGCTGACCCTGGACGGCCCGAACGACCCACGCGTGGGCATGCTCGGCGAAAGCTACGGCGGCGCCGTGCAACTGCTGGCCTCGGCGGAGGACCCGCGCATCGACACCATCGTTCCCATCGCCACCTGGTACGACCTGGCCGACGCCCTGGCGCCGGACGGCCAGCTGAAGATCGGCTGGGGCGGCGTGCTGGTCAGCCTGGGCCTGGCCACCGGCTACGACCTGGGCAAGTTCGTCCAGGCCGACTACCTGCACACCACCGGCGGACGCATGGCCGCGCCGGTGCAGGCCGAACTGCACGCCAACAGCCTCGCCAGCTACTGCGCGGCCGGCCGCCTGCCCCATGCCGACGCCCTGCTGATCCAGGGCCTGCGCGACACGCTGTTCCCGCTGGACCAGGGCCTGCAGATCCGCCAGTGCCTCAAACAGGGGCCGGCCGATGTGCGCCTGCTGGGTATGCAGGGCGGGCACATCCTGCCGCCGCCCTTGCAGGCCTGGAGCGGCCTGCCTCCGTTCAACAACGAGCCGGTGATCCACTGCGGCTCGCGGGCAATCAACCTCTACACCGGCATCGTCGCCTGGTACGAGGAAAAGCTGCGCAAGCGCCCCGGCGCCGCCGACGGCGTGCCGGACCTGTGCATCAGCCTCGACCTGGACCAGGGCGTGGCGCTGGACGACCTGCCGCCGCCCGGGCCCACCGTGGCGCTGCCGGCCACCGCCCTCCGCCCGGCGGTCAGCGGCCTGCTGCAGCCTTCGCGATTCGTTCCCTTGCAGCGCGTCAGCGAACCGAGCGCGTTGCTCGGCAGCGCTCAGGTGCGCCTCGACCAACCGCTGGTCGAACGCCCGGATACGCAGCTGTTCGCCGCCCTGGCGATTCGCAGCGCCGACGGCCGCACCCGGCGCCTGGACGAACAGGTGAAACCGCTGGCAAACCGGGGCAGCACGCGGCTAAACGCCGTCAGCGCCAGCCTCGCGCCGGGGGATGAGATTGGATTGCTGGTGAGCGGCTTCAGCGGCCAGTACCTGTTCAACAGCTCCTGGCGCTTTTCCTCGGTGGAATTGCAGGGGGAGGTGCAACTGCCCAGCCTCGTGCCGCTGCAACCTCGCGTCGCCGCACGCCGCTGACTCCTCTGCCGTGCGGTTCGCGAGCACGCTCGCTCCTACAGGTGAGCGCCGGTGCGCTTTTCGTAGGAGCGAGCTTGCTCGCGAACAAAGCCGCAGCCGCTCGTCCCAGAGAAACGACTAGCGCAACGGCCCGTCCGGCGCCTCGTCCAACTGCGCCAGCAGCATGGGCTGGCCATCGCCGTCGGCGGGCAGCAGCGCCCACTGTTCCTTCTTGCCCAGGCGCCGGTAGCTCTGCTTCACCTGGCTGCCCAGCGGCAAGGGGGCCTTGAAGTGCGCGTCCAGGCGCACGTTCTCGGCCAGGCGGCGGCCGGTCAGGCTGCGCGCCAGGCCCCACATGCCGTGGGCGAAGGGCTTGCCGAAGCCATAGTGCGAGGCCATCAGCCGCGACAGGTGCAGCGGGTTGAAGTCGCCACTCAGGCCGGCGTAGCGCCAGCCGACGATCTTCGGCACGCGCCACTGCACGCCGGCATGCACCGGCGCTTCCAGGGTGTGCCACTGGGCGCGCTCCGGCAGCGGGTCAGGCTCGCTGCCGGCATCGAGGAAGTCGCCCCGGCGCAGGTAGGTGGTGATGGACTGCCAGTAGAGCATGTCGTGATGCCAGGCCTCGGTGACCACGTCCACCTCCAGGCCCAGCTCATTGCGGCGGCTGGTGAGGATGCGGCAATCGAACTGCAGCGGCTCGTGTTCGTCGAGCAGGCGGTAGCGCTGGATGTGGCTGCGCAGGTGGATCAGCCCCACCACCGATAGCGGCATGCGCGAGCGGCTGAGCAGGCGCAGGTGCAGCGGCAGGCTGATCACCTGCGGGTAAAGCAGCGGTACGCCCAGCGCCGGGTCGAGGCCGAAGTGCTGGCGGTACGCGCGCAGGTGGCGCAGGTCGAAGGTCAGGGTGCGGCTGTCCATCGCCAGGTAGGGCACGCGCTCGCCCTGGCCGAGGCCACGGCGCGGCAGCAACATGCGGCTGTAACTGCCCAGCAGCGAGGGCAACTTTCGCTTCACGAACGGCTCCGGGTGAATTCGCGCCGCCTAGCATGGGCAATGCCGGGCGACGCGACAAGCCACCAAAGGTCGGGTGGCGCTGCCAGGCGCGTGGGGGTCGCTAGCGCTCGCCCTTCTCGATGCGGCGCAGGTGGCAGGTCACTTCCTCGCGGTCGTGGTAAAGCTGCTTGCAGCCGATCTGCACCTTCAGCCCGCGCTCGCGGAAGGCCTCTCCCAGGCGATCGAGGATGCGCCGCACCTCGGCGTAGCGCTGCTTCATCGGCAACTTCAGGTTGACGATGGCCTCGCGGCACAGGCCTTCGCCGATCCAAGTTTCGATCATCGCGCCGGTGCGCGCGGGCTTCTCGACGATGTCGCAGACCATCCAGTCCATGCGCTGGCGCGGGCGGAAGGCGTAGCCGTCGACACGCTGGTGCTCGACCAGCCCGGAATACATCAGGTTCTCCGCCATCGGCCCGTTGTCCACGGCGACCACGCGCATCTCCCGATTCACCAGCTGCCAGGTCCAGCCACCGGGCGATGCGCCCAGATCCACGGCGAGCATGTCCGGCGCCAGGCGGCGGTCCCAGTCGGCGCGGGGGATGAAGTGGTGCCAGGCCTCCTCCAGCTTCAGCGTCGAGCGGCTGGGCGCCTCGCGGGGGAACTTCAGGCGCGGAATGCCCATCGGCCACATGGCGCAATTGCGCGACTCGGCCAGGCCGATGAAGGCCTCGCGACCGGAGCGGAAGGTCAGCAACAGGCGCGGCAGGCTCGGGTCTTCCACCAGCTTGCCGGCTTTTACCAGCGCGGCGCGCAGCGGCTTCTCGAACTTGCGGCAGAAGGTCGACAGCTCCTTGCCATCGTTGGTGTCGAACACCTCCAGCCAGAGGCTGCCGCACGCCGGAAAACCGGCCAGGGCCTCGAGGATCGCACCGATGCGGTCCGTTTCCGGCAGCGCGGTGAAGCCGTTCCCACGCGCCCACTGGCGCGGGAAGATCAGCTCGGCGAAGCGCAGCTGGCGCATCAGGCGCTCGGCGCCGTCGTCCTCGGTGCAGATGAACTCGGCGTAGGCAGTCGCCGGCTTGGCCCGGGCGTAGCCGGGGATGTCCAGGCGCGCGGCGTGTTCGGACAGCTCGGCGCAGACCTCGCTCTCGAAGCCCGGACGGCAGTGCAGTAAGAGGGTATTCATCGGGGTGTCTCCTTGGCCGCGCACTATAGAGGGTGCCCGCGAAGGTTTCATGCAGATTCGCCGGAAATCTCCCACGACAGAAGTCACTTGTTCTGAACCCTACGCCGGAGCCAAGGGTCCAGAACAGATGGCAATACCCGTTCGGGCGGTCTAGCTTGAGTGGTCTGGCCCAGCCCGCCAGACGACTGCCCGCCGATTGCCCCGCCTGGCAAGAAGGGCCGCCGACCGTGGTTCAGCGGCGATGGATCAGGACGTTCGCGCCCTCCCTCGCCCCGTATCGCCAGTGCGCCGCGGCCCCGGCCGCGCCGCCGAACACGAGCAGAATCCAAGCCTGAGGAGAATGTCATGCCCGCAGTGGATAGCCTGAACAGCCTGCGCACCCTCGAGGTCGCCGGCAAGACCTATCACTACTACAGCCTGCCCGACGCGGCGAAGAGCCTGGGAGACCTCGGCAAGCTGCCCATGTCCCTGAAAGTCCTGCTGGAAAACCTGTTGCGCTGGGAAGACGGCAACACCGTTACCGGCGACGACCTCAAGGCCCTGGCCGGCTGGCTGAAGACCCGCAGCTCCGAGCGCGAGATCCAGTACCGCCCCGCCCGCGTGCTGATGCAGGACTTCACCGGCGTGCCCGCGGTAGTCGACCTCGCCGCCATGCGCGACGCCATGGCCAAGGCCGGCGGCGACCCGCAGAAGATCAATCCGCTGTCCCCTGTCGACCTTGTCATCGACCACTCGGTGATGGTGGACAAGTTCGCCAGCCAGTCCGCCTTCGCCCAGAACGTCGAGATCGAGATGGAGCGCAACGGCGAACGCTACGCCTTCCTGCGCTGGGGGCAGAACGCCTTCGACAACTTCCGCGTGGTGCCGCCGGGCACCGGCATCTGCCACCAGGTCAACCTGGAATACCTGGGGCGCACCGTGTGGACCAAGGACGAGGACGGCCGCACCTACGCCTTCCCCGACACACTGGTCGGCACCGACTCGCACACCACCATGATCAACGGCCTGGGCGTGCTCGGCTGGGGCGTGGGCGGTATCGAGGCGGAAGCGGCCATGCTCGGCCAGCCGGTGTCGATGCTGATTCCCGAGGTCATCGGCTTCAAGCTCACCGGCAAGCTGAAGGAAGGCATCACCGCCACCGACCTGGTGCTGACCGTTACCCAGATGCTGCGCAAGAAAGGCGTTGTAGGAAAGTTCGTCGAATTCTACGGGGACGGCCTCGCCGACCTGCCGCTGGCGGACCGCGCCACCATCGCCAACATGGCGCCCGAATACGGCGCCACGTGCGGCTTCTTCCCGGTGGACGAGATCACCCTGGGTTACCTGCGCCTGTCCGGCCGGCCGGAAGCCACCGTGCAACTGGTGGAGGCCTACAGCAAGGCGCAGGGCCTGTGGCGCGAGAAAGGCCACGAGCCGGTATTCACCGACTCCCTGCAACTGGACATGGGCGACGTCGAAGCCAGCCTCGCCGGCCCCAAACGCCCGCAGGACCGCGTTGCCCTCGGCCACGTCAGCCAGGCCTTCGATGACTTCCTCGGCCTGCAGATCAAGCCCGCCGCCACCGAGGAAGGCCGCCTGCTCAGCGAGGGCGGCGGTGGCGCTGCCGTCGGCTCGGCGGAGTCCACCGGGGAAGCCGACTACCACTACGAAGGCCAGACCCACCGGCTGAAGAACGGCGCCGTGGTGATCGCCGCCATCACCTCCTGCACCAACACCTCCAACCCCAGCGTGATGATGGCCGCCGGCCTGCTGGCGAAGAAGGCGCTGGAAAAAGGCCTGCAGCGCAAGCCCTGGGTGAAGAGTTCCCTGGCCCCCGGCTCCAAGGTGGTCACCGACTACTTCCACGCCGCCGGCCTGACCCGTTACCTGGACGAACTGGGCTTCGATCTGGTCGGCTATGGCTGCACCACCTGCATCGGCAACTCCGGCCCGCTGCTGGAGCCCATCGAGAAGGCCATCCAGCAGGCCGACCTGACCGTCGCCTCGGTGCTCTCGGGCAACCGCAACTTCGAAGGGCGTGTGCACCCGCTGGTGAAAACCAACTGGCTGGCGTCGCCGCCCCTGGTGGTCGCCTATGCCCTCGCCGGCACCGTGCGCATCGACCTGACCAAAGAACCGCTGGGCACCGGCAGGGATGGTCAGCCGGTGTATCTGAAGGACATCTGGCCGACCCAGCAGGAAATCGCCGACGCCGTTCAGAAAGTCGACACGAAAATGTTCCACAAGGAATACGCCGAAGTCTTCCAGGGCGATGAGAAGTGGCGTGCGATCCAGGTGCCGGACGCCAAGACCTACACCTGGCAGGACGATTCCACCTACATCCAGCATCCGCCGTTCTTCGAACACATCGCCGAGGCACCGCCGCAGGTGGCAGACATCCGTGGCGCGAAGATCCTCGCCCTACTGGGCGACTCGGTGACCACCGACCACATCTCCCCCGCCGGCAACATCAAGAAGGACAGCCCCGCCGGGCGCTACCTCAGCGAGCATGGCGTGGCCTACGCCGACTTCAACTCCTACGGCTCGCGCCGTGGGAATCATGAGGTGATGATGCGCGGCACCTTCGCCAACATCCGCATCAAGAACGAGATGCTGGGCGGCGAGGAAGGCGGCAATACCCTCTATGTACCCACCGGGGAAAAGCTGGCGATCTACGATGCCGCCATGCGCTACCAGCAGGACGGCACGCCCCTGGTGATCGTCGCCGGCAAGGAGTACGGCACCGGCTCGTCCCGCGACTGGGCGGCCAAGGGCACTAACCTGCTGGGCGTGAAAGCGGTGATCGCCGAGAGCTTCGAGCGGATCCACCGTTCCAACCTGGTGGGCATGGGCGTGTTGCCGTTGCAGTTCAAGGAGGGCCAGGACCGCAAGGCCCTGAAGCTGAGCGGCAAGGAAGTGCTGAGTATCAGCGGCCTGTCGGGCGAGCTGAAGCCGCACATGCCCCTCACGGTCGCGGTGCAACGCGAGGACGGCAGCCAGGACAGCTTCGCGGTGCTGTGCCGCATCGATACCCAGAACGAAGTCGAGTACTTCAAGGCCGGCGGCATCCTTCACTACGTGCTGCGCAGCCTGATCTAGAGCGCTCCGGCGGCCCGCAACGGGCCGCCCTCTTCGACTTTCGAAAGGCTTCCGGTGACTCATGGCGATAGGCTATCGTCAGCCTACCGGCGTCACTCTTCTGTCATTTTTCTGTGATCGCTATCAAATTTTCGATCTGGCGGCCGATACGCTGGACAGACGTTCCAATTCGCCTTTCTCCAGGATTCCAGCCTGATGCGCAACAACCAGCCGATCACCCAGCGTGAACGCACCTTCCCCGCCGAACAGCGGCTGATCTCCACCACCGACGCACGAGGCGTGATCAGCTACGTCAACGATGCCTTCAGCGCCATCAGCGGCTTCTCCCACGAGGAACTGGTGGGCTCGCCGCACAACCTGGTGCGCCATCCCGACGTGCCGCCGGCGGTCTTCGCGCACATGTGGGCGACGCTGAAGAAGGGTCGACCGTGGATGGGTATCGTCAAGAACCGCTGCAAGAGCGGCGATCACTACTGGGTCAGCGCCTACGTCACGCCCATCTATGAACGCAACGAGATCGTCGGCTACGAGTCGGTGCGGGTGAAACCCAGCGCCGAACAGATCCGCCGCGCCGAGGCGCTGTACGCGCGGATCAACGCCGGCAAGTCGGCCGTTCCGGCCCGTGACCGCTGGTTGCCGGTGTTGCTGGACTGGCTGCCGTTCATCCTGATCGGCCAGATCGGTTTTCTCATCGGCGCCTGGCTCAATTCGCACTGGGGCTTCCTGCTCGCGGCCCTGCTGTCGATCCCGCTGGGCCTGGCCGGATTGGGCTGGCAGCAGCGCGGTCTCAAGCGCCTGCTGCGCCTGGCCGAGCAGACCACCTCCGACCCGCTGATCGCGCAAATGTACACCGACAGCCGCGGCGCCCAGGCACGCCTGGAAATGTCCATTCTCAGCCAGGAAGCACGACTGAAAACCTGTCTGACTCGTCTGCAGGACACCGCCGAAACCCTCACCGAGCAGGCTCGCGAAGCCGACTCCCTGGCCCATCACAGCTCCGCCGGCCTGGACCGTCAGCGCCAGGAGACCGAGCAGGTGGCTACCGCGGTCAACCAGATGGCCGCCACCACGCAGGAAGTGGCCGACAACGTACAACGCACCGCCGACGCTACCCGCCAGGCCAACGACCTGACCACCGAAGGTCGGCAGATCGCCGCGGAAACCCGCGAAGCCATGCAGCGCCTGTCCAGCTCCGTGGGCGAAACCGGCGAAGCAGTCAGCCAACTGGCCCGTGACAGCGAGCAGATCGGCGGCGTGGTGGATGTGATCAAGGGCATCGCCGATCAGACCAACCTGCTGGCACTCAATGCCGCCATCGAGGCGGCGCGCGCCGGCGAGATGGGCCGCGGTTTCGCCGTGGTGGCCGACGAAGTGCGCCAGCTGGCCCAGCGTACCGCCGAGTCCACCGGGCAGATTCACCAGCTCATCGCCAACCTGCAGAACACCGCCACCGAGGCGGTACGCGCCATGGATTCCGGCCGCCGCCAGGCCGACGAGGGCGTGGAGCGCGTGCTGCAGGCGGACAACGCCCTGGTGGGCATCAGCGATGCGGTGGCCAACATCACCGAAATGACCACCCAGATCGCCGCCGCTGCGGAGGAACAGAGCGCGGTGGCCGAGGAGATCAACCGCAACATCAGCACCATCGCCAACCTGGCCGATCAGACCTCCGGCGAGGCCCAGCGCACCGCCCTGCTCAGCGAAGAACTGACGCAGACCGCGCATCGCCAGTATTCGCTGGTGGAGCGTTTCAACCGCTGATCCAGAGACCACCTGTAGGAGCGAGCTTGCTCGCGAACGAACTGGCCGGCAGCCGCAATGGCGGATAACGCCTGAAGCGTTATTCGCCCTACGCCTCGTCTCGACCGGGTAAGGTTCGCGAGCAAGCTCGCTCCTACAAGGTTCAGGCCGGCAGCGTTCTAGTGGGTTACTTGAAATCCCACTGCATCTGAGCCGGGATGCTGACGTCCCGCGAGGAATGCACGCACACATCCACGTAATCGGTGAAGCGCGGCGGCGCGGCGATGCCTTCATCCAGCAGGCGCTGGTTGTCGAACAGGTAATTGAGGTCGGCAAAGCCGCTGTACAGGCGCAGCGCCCGCAGTACCAGGCGCGGGTTGGCCTTGCCGATGCGGCTCTCGAAGCTGCCAGCCAGCTCCCGCAGATCTTCGCTGCTGACCTTGCGGTAGCGCTCGCCGACGGGCTCTTCGCCGCGGGCGTCGGCATAGGCGCGGTCGATCTCGCCGAAGGTGCAGGACGAACCGTGGCCGGCGGAGATGTGGTAGAGGCTGTGGCTCAGTGTCGGCTTCAGCGCCAGGGCAACCAGCGCTTCGGCGCAGTAGTCCACCGGGATCACGTCGATCTGCTCGTCCAGCCCGCAGGTGAAGCTCTCCAGGGCAAAGCCCATGCGGAACACCCAGAAGATGCTGCCGGAAGCGCGGCAACCCAGCTCGCGATGCCCGACCACGATGGACGGCCGCGCCACCACCAGCGGCAATGACGGCAGCTCTTCGCGCATGCGCCGTTCGATCTCGGCCTTGGAAGCGGTGTAGTCGACCAATTGCTCTTCGCTATCGGGGAAATCCCAGGACTCGCGCACCGGCGACTCGCGTTGCGGCCCGCAGCACATGGCGGTGCCGACGTGAAGGAAACGCTTGAGGTTTCGCGACTGGCTGAGCAACCGGGCGAAGGCGAAGGTGCCCTCGACGTTCACCGGCCAGATGTTCGGGTTCTTCGAGAAGGAGGCCACTGCCGCGCAGTTGATCACCTGTTCCACGCGCATCAGGCGTGCGCGCTCACCCTGCATCCACGCGGTGTCCAGCAAGTCGCCGCACAGAATCTGGCTTTCCTCCAGGGATTCCAGCGCGGACTCGGGCACGCTGTGCAGGCGCAAGTTGTCGCATAGCCGCTCCAGCCCCTCGGCGGGTGACACGGCCCGCACCAGGAACAGCAGCGCCGCCGTGTGACCGCCGGCCATCAGGTGGGCGGCGACGGCGCCGCCCAGGAAGCCGGTGGCGCCAGTCAACAGCAGGCTGTGCGCGGCGCCGGAGGAGAATCGGGGGGAATGGATGGCAGTGCGTTCAGCGTAATCGGTGTTCATGGCAGCTCAGGGCCTATCGTCTGGAAACGGGGCGTCGGCTGTGGGGAGCCGACGCCGGCGAGGATAGGAACCCCTGCCTTAAGGGCCGATTAGCGCAATAGAAAGGCTTCGATTCTTGCCGCGGTGCTGTCGAGGTGCTGCTCATGGGTCAGCCCGGACGCCTTGAGCGGCTTGAGGTCGTGGTCGGCCGCCGCCAGCCACTGCAACTGGATGGCCGGTGACAACGTGTAGCCGTCGACCGTCGGCCGGTCTCCCAGCGCATCCCGCTCGCCCTGGACGATCAGCGTCGGTGTCTTCAGCTCGGCGAGGTGGGCCACCCGTGGTTTCTCCGGTTTGCCGGCGGCATAGAACGGGTAGCCCAGGCAGACCAGCGCATCGGCGCCCAGCTCATCGGCCAGCAGGCTGGCCATCCGCCCGCCCATGGACTTGCCGCCGATGGCCAGTGTGCCCTGTACCTCGGCACGCACCTGCGCGTAGACCTGCCGCCAGCACTCCAGCAATTGCTTCTGCGGATTGGGCGGACGGCGCTTCCCGTCCTCCCGGCGCATTGCCATGTAGGGGAACTCGAAGCGCACCACCGAGACACCTCGTTCGGCCAGCCGCGCGGCGATGCCGTCCATGAACGGGCTGTCCATCGGCGCACCGGCGCCATGCGCCAGAACCAGCGTCGGTGACAGTTCGCGCCGTGCCGGGTTCCTCAGCAGCGACAAAGGGCCGCACGCGCCCGCGACAGGGGTCTCAGGCGCCAATTGATCCGAATCAATATTCCGGGAAGTACCTTTATCCATCCTTCACTCCGCTAATTCCGAATTAGTACCTATCCCAAGGGGGAGGGGCGGCATACGCCGTAAGCCGTAAAAAACCTGCCGGGAAGGGCATTGCCCAAACCGTGGATGGAAGCCCATAAATGAGCACAACCAATCAGACCGCTTATAACTATAAGGTGGTCCGCCAGTTCGCCATTATGACAGTGGTGTGGGGGATCGTCGGCATGGCCGTCGGTGTCCTGATCGCCGCGCAACTGGTGTGGCCAGAACTCAACCTCGGCCTACCGTGGACGAGCTTCGGGCGCCTGCGCCCGCTGCATACCAATGCGGTGATCTTCGCCTTCGGCGGCTGCGCACTGTTCGCCACCAGCTATTACTCGGTGCAACGTACCTGCCAGACCCGCCTGTTCTCCGACGCGCTCGCTTCCTTTACCTTCTGGGGTTGGCAGCTGGTGATCCTGTGCGCCGCCATCACCCTGCCGCTGGGCATGACCTCCTCCAAGGAGTACGCCGAGCTGGAGTGGCCGATCGACATCCTGATCACCATCGTCTGGGTTTCCTACGCCATCGTCTTCTTCGGCACGCTGCTGAAGCGCAAGACCAAGCACATTTATGTGGGCAACTGGTTCTTCGGCGCCTTCATCCTGACCGTGGCGATCCTGCACGTGGTCAACAACATGGAAATCCCGGTCAGCCTGACCAAGTCCTACTCGCTGTACTCGGGCGCCACCGACGCCATGATCCAGTGGTGGTACGGCCACAACGCCGTGGGCTTCTTCCTGACCGCCGGCTTCCTGGGGATGATGTACTACTTCGTACCCAAGCAGGCTGAGCGTCCGGTCTACTCCTACCGCCTGTCCATCGTGCACTTCTGGGCGCTGATCGCCGTCTACATCTGGGCCGGTCCGCACCACCTGCACTACACCGCCCTGCCGGACTGGGCTCAGTCTCTGGGCATGGTGATGTCCCTGATCCTGCTGGCTCCGAGCTGGGGCGGCATGATCAATGGCATGATGACCCTCTCCGGCGCCTGGCATAAGCTGCGCACCGATCCGATCCTGCGCTTCCTGGTGGTGTCCCTGGCCTTCTACGGCATGTCCACCTTCGAAGGCCCGATGATGGCCATCAAGACCGTCAACGCCCTCTCCCACTACACCGACTGGACCATCGGCCACGTACACGCCGGCGCTCTGGGCTGGGTCGCCATGGTGTCCATCGGCTCCCTGTACCACCTGATTCCGAAGGTCTTCGGCCGCGAGCAGATGCACAGCGTGGGTCTGATCAACACCCACTTCTGGCTGGCCACCATCGGTACCGTTCTGTACATCGCCTCCATGTGGGTCAACGGCATCACCCAGGGCCTGATGTGGCGCGCAGTGAACGCCGATGGCACCCTCACCTACTCCTTCGTCGAAGCCCTGGCCGCCGGCCACCCCGGCTTCATCGTGCGGATGATCGGTGGCGCCATCTTCCTGCTCGGCATGCTGGTCATGGCTTACAACGTATGGCGCACCGTAGCGGACGCGAAGCCGGCGGAAATGCACGCCGCGGCGCAGATGGCCTGAGGAGACCGACATGAAACACGAAATACTCGAGAAAAACGTCGGCCTGCTGGCCCTGTGCATGGCGGTCGCCGTGAGCATCGGCGGCCTGACCCAGATCGTTCCGCTGTTCTTCCAGGACGTCACCAACACCCCGGTGGAAGGCATGAAGCCCTACACCGCCCTGCAACTGGAAGGCCGTGACGTGTACATCCGCGAGGGTTGCGTCGGCTGCCACTCGCAAATGATCCGTCCGTTCCGCGCCGAAACCGAGCGCTACGGCCACTACTCCGTCGCCGGCGAAAGCGTCTGGGACCACCCGTTCCTGTGGGGCTCCAAGCGTACCGGCCCGGACCTGGCCCGCGTCGGTGGCCGCTACTCGGACGACTGGCACCGCGCGCACCTCTACAACCCGCGCAACGTGGTGCCGGAGTCAAAGATGCCCGCCTACCCCTGGCTGGTCGAGAACAAGCTCGATGGCAAGGACACGGCGAAGAAACTGGAAGTGATGCGTGTCATGGGCGTGCCCTACACGGACGACGACATCGCTGGCGCCAGCGACGCCGTCAAGGGGAAGACCGAAATGGACGCGGTGGTCGCGTACCTGCAGGTCCTCGGCACCTCCATCAAGAACAAGCGGTGACAGCATGGATATCGGGACCATTCGCGGTATCGGCACCGTCATCGTGATGGTGGCCTTCGTCGGCGTACTGCTCTGGGCTTACGGCGGCAAACGCAAGGAGCGCTTCGACGACGATGCGCTGCTGCCCTTCGCGGATGACCCGGTGGCCAAGCGGCACGCTGAGAAAGAGCAAGCTTCTAGGAGCAACAACGCATGACTACCTTCTGGAGTCTGTACATCACCGTTCTAACAGTCGGCTCGCTGATCGCCCTGCTGTGGCTGGTATTCGCCACCCGCAGCGGGCAATCCTCGAACACCACTGACCAGACCATGGGTCACGCCTTCGACGGCATCGAAGAGTATGACAACCCGCTGCCCAAGTGGTGGTTCATGCTGTTCGTCGGCACCATCATCTTCGCTGCCGGCTATCTGGCCCTCTACCCTGGCCTGGGCAACTGGAAAGGCGTCCTGCCGGGCTATGACGGCGGCTGGACCCAGGCCAAGCAGTGGGAGCGCGAAGAAGCGCTGGCCCAGGAAAAATACGGCCCGATCTTCGCGAAGTATGCTGCCATGTCCGTGGAAGAAGTGGCGAAAGACCCGCAAGCCATGAAAATGGGCGAGCGTCTTTTCGCGACCTACTGCTCCATCTGCCACGGTTCCGACGCCAAGGGCGCCCAGGGCTTCCCGAACCTGACCGACGAAGACTGGCGCTGGGGCGGTACCGCCAAGGACATCGAGACCACCATCCTCGGTGGCCGCCACGCCGCCATGCCGGCCTGGGGCGAAGTGCTGGGCGACAAGGGCGTGCAGGATGTGGCCGCTTTCGTCACTACCAAACTGGATGGCCGCCAACTGCCCGAAGGTGTGACCGCCGAAAACGTCGACAACGGCAGCAAAGTCTTCGCCACCACCTGCGTTGCCTGCCATGGTCCGGAAGGCAAGGGCAACCCGCTGATGGGCGCACCTGATCTGACCCACCCGGCCGCCTTCATCTACGGTTCCAGCTACGCGCAACTGCAACAGACCATCCGTCACGGCCGCCAGGGCCAGATGCCGGCGCAGGAGCAGTACCTGGGCAAAGACAAAGTGCACATCCTCGCCGCCTACATCTACAACATTTCCGGCCAGGCGAAGTAACTTCCCTCCCCCAACTCGCGCCCCCTCGGGGCGCGAGTTTCTTCTCTCCGCAATATCGCGACGAAGTGTCGCACCCTCTCTAGCTCCTTTCTTCACACCCTTTCAGATCACGTCTAAGCTGGATTCCATTCGCAAACCGGCCATACGACTAACCTGACCCACTTCCCAGGTTGGTCCGTGCGACCCGAAAAAGGCGGCAAACAGCGGCGCAAAGCGCTTCGGAGCAGGCGGCAAACAGGCCATACGCCAAGTCTCGGCGCGTTGCAATGGCTAGTTGCTTTCTACATACTTGCCGCCGTTTTTTTGTCCATAAAATCCAAAAACCGTGGAACCTTAGAATGAGCACAGCAATCAGTCCGACTGCTTATAACTATAAGGTCGTCCGCCAGTTCGCCATCATGACGGTGGTCTGGGGGATACTTGGAATGGGGCTCGGTGTTTACATCGCCTCACAGTTGGTTTGGCCCCAGTTGAACCTGGACCTGCCCTGGACCAGTTTCGGCCGCCTCCGTCCGCTGCACACCAACCTGGTGATTTTCGCCTTCGGCGGCTGTGCTCTCTTCGCAACTTCCTACTACGTCGTACAGCGCACCTGTCAGACCCGTCTGGTTTCTGACAGCCTCGCGGCCTTCACCTTCTGGGGTTGGCAAGCGGTGATCGTGCTGGCCGGCATTACCCTGCCGCTGGGCTACACCTCCTCCAAGGAGTACGCCGAGCTGGAATGGCCGATCGACATCCTGCTGGCCGTCGTCTGGGTAACCTACGCCCTGGTGTTCTTCGGCACCGTGATGAAGCGCAAGACCAAGCACATCTACGTGGGCAACTGGTTCTACGGCGCGTTCATCCTGGTCACCGCCATGCTGCACATCGTCAACAGCATGGAAATCCCGGTTACCGCCTTCAAGTCCTACTCGATCTACGCCGGCGCGACCGACGCGATGATCCAGTGGTGGTATGGCCACAACGCCGTAGGCTTCTTCCTGACCACCGGCTTCCTGGGGATGATGTACTACTTCGTACCCAAGCAGGCCGAGCGTCCGATCTACTCCTACCGCCTGTCCATCGTGCACTTCTGGGCGCTGATCACCCTGTACATCTGGGCCGGTCCGCACCACCTGCACTACACCGCCCTGCCGGACTGGGCCCAGTCCCTGGGCATGGTGATGTCCCTGATCCTGCTGGCTCCGAGCTGGGGCGGCATGATCAACGGCATGATGACCCTGTCGGGCGCCTGGCATAAGCTGCGTACCGACCCGATCCTGCGCTTCCTGGTGGTGTCCCTCGCCTTCTACGGCATGTCCACCTTCGAAGGCCCGATGATGGCCATCAAGACCGTCAACTCCCTGTCGCACTACACTGACTGGACCATCGGCCACGTACACGCCGGCGCTCTGGGCTGGGTAGCGATGATCTCCATCGGCTCCCTGTACCACCTGATTCCGAAGGTCTTCGGCCGCGAGCAGATGCACAGTGTTGGCCTGATCAACGCGCACTTCTGGCTGGCGACCATCGGTACCGTGCTGTACATCGCCTCCATGTGGGTCAACGGCATCACCCAGGGCCTGATGTGGCGGGCGATCAACGCCGACGGCACCCTCACCTACTCCTTCGTGGAAGCCCTGCAGGCCAGCCACCCGGGCTTCATCGTCCGTGCACTGGGCGGCGCCTTCTTCGCCTCCGGCATGCTGCTGATGGCCTACAACACCTTCCGTACTGTGCGCGGTTTCAAACAGGCTGACGCCGATGCCGCTGCCCAGATCCCCGCTGTAGGAGCTCACTGATGAAGCACGAAGTAGTCGAGAAGAACATCGGCCTTCTGGCCTTCTTCATGGTCATTGCGGTGAGCATCGGCGGTCTGACCCAGATCGTTCCGCTGTTCTTCCAGGACGTCACCAACAAGCCGGTCGAAGGCATGAAGCCGCGCACCGCGCTGGAACTGGAAGGCCGTGACATTTACATCCGCGAAGGCTGCGTAGGCTGCCACTCGCAGATGGTCCGTCCGTTCCGCGCCGAGACCGAGCGCTACGGCCACTACTCCGTCGCCGGCGAAAGCGTCTGGGACCACCCGTTCCTGTGGGGCTCCAAGCGTACCGGCCCGGACCTGGCCCGCGTTGGCGGCCGCTACTCCGACGACTGGCACCGCGCGCACCTGTACAACCCGCGCAACGTAGTGCCGGAATCGAAGATGCCCTCCTACCCCTGGCTGGTGGAGAACAAGCTCGACGGCAAGGACACGGCGAAGAAAATGGAAGCCCTGCGTACGCTGGGCGTGCCCTACACCGACGACGACATCGCCGGTGCCCGTGACGCCGTCAAAGGCAAGACCGAGATGGACGCTGTCGTCGCCTACCTGCAAGGCCTCGGCACCATCATCAAGAGCAAACGGTGACAGTGATGGATATCGGGACCATTCGTGGTATCGGCACGGTAGTAGTGATGGTCGCCTTCGTTGGCGTCCTGCTCTGGGCCTATGGCGGCAAACGCAAGGAGCGCTTCGACGAAGACGCCCTGCTGCCCTTCGCGGATGACCCGGTCGCCAAAAAGCACGTCGAGCAAGAGCAAGCTTCTAGGAGCAACAAAGAATGACAACCTTCTGGAGTCTGTACGTCACCGTACTTACCCTGGGCACCATCTTCGCCCTGGCGTGGCTGCTGTTCGCCACCCGTCGCGGTCAGCGCAACGAAGCCACCGATGAAACCGTCGGCCATGCCTTCGATGGCATCGAGGAGTACGACAACCCGCTGCCCAAGTGGTGGTTCATGCTGTTCGTGGCCACCTTCATCTTCGCCCTCGCCTACCTCGCCCTGTACCCGGGCCTGGGCAACTGGAAGGGCCTGCTGCCGGGCTACCAGGACAAGGCCGAATTCGCCAACGGCGAAAAAGGCTGGACCGGTGTGCACCAGTGGGAAAAGGAAATGGCCAAGGCCGATGAGAAATACGGCCCGCTGTACGCCAAGTTCGGCGCCATGCCGATCGAAGACGTGGCCAAGGACGAGCAGGCCCTGAAAATGGGTAACCGCCTGTTCGCGTCCAACTGCTCCGTCTGCCACGGCTCCGACGCCAAGGGTGCCCACGGCTTCCCCAACCTGACCGACGAAGACTGGCGCTGGGGCGGCGAGCCGAAAGACATCATCGCCACCATCGAAGGCGGCCGCCACGCGGCCATGCCGGCCTGGGGCGAAGTCATCGGCGACCAGGGCGTTCACGACGTGGCTGCCTTCGTCACCACCAAGCTGGACGGCCGCAAGCTGCCCGAAGGTGTGACTGACGAACAGGTCGCCAATGGCCAGAAGATCTTCTCCACCAACTGCGTGGCTTGCCATGGCCCCGAAGGCAAAGGGACCGCCGCCATGGGCGCGCCGAACCTGACCCACCCGGCCGCGTTCATCTACGGCTCGAGCTTCGCTCAGCTGCAGCAGACCATCCGCTACGGCCGTCAGGGCCAGATGCCGGCTCAGCTGGAACGTCTGGGCAAAGACCAGGTGCACCTGCTCGCTGCCTACGTATACAGCCTGTCCCACGGCGAAGGTGAGAAGAGCGCGGAATAATCCTTCACGCTCCTACACCAACAGCAACACCCAGCGGCGCCGGTTTCTACACCGGCGCCGCTCTATTTCTGGGTCCATAATTCCTTGCGCGACCAACTGTCGCACCGTTGCAACACTGGCCACGCCGTATCATTGTTAGGCGTGCAAGCATATTTCTGACCCTCTCGGCATGTATCGACAGGGCGCCCTCCCGCTGCCGTGGAATGCACTGATGAGCAAACAGATTCCGGTCCAGGACGTCACTCCGCCCACCAAGGGCAAGGGTGAAAGCGTCGACCTTTATGCCTCCCGGGAAAAAATCTACACCCGAGCCTTCACCGGTTTCTTCAGAAACCTCCGAATGGTCGGAGGCGCCCTCCTCTTCCTCCTCTACTTCGGCACCGTCTGGCTGACCTGGAACGGTCGCCAGGCGGTCCTCTGGGACCTGCCCGAGCGCAAGTTCTACATCTTTGGCGCCACCTTCTGGCCGCAGGATTTCATCCTCCTCTCGGGCCTGCTGATCGTCTGCGCCTTCGGTCTGTTCTTCATCACGGTATTCGCCGGCCGTGTCTGGTGCGGCTACACCTGCCCGCAAAGCGTCTGGACGTGGATCTTCATGTGGTGCGAGAAAGTCACCGAAGGTGACCGCAACCAGCGCATGAAGCTCGACAAGGCGCCCATGAGCGGCAACAAGCTCCTGCGCAAGATCGCCAAGCACAGCCTGTGGTTGTTGATCGGCCTGGTCACCGGCCTGACCTTCGTCGGCTACTTCGCGCCCATCCGCGACCTGCTCAGCGACCTCGTCACCGGCCAGGCTGACGGCTGGGCCTACTTCTGGGTCGGCTTCTTCACCCTCGCCACCTACGGCAACGCCGGCTGGCTGCGCGAGCAGGTGTGCATCTACATGTGCCCCTACGCACGCTTCCAGAGCGTGATGTTCGACAAGGACACCCTGATCGTTTCCTACGACCCGCGCCGCGGCGAGAAGCGCGGCCCGCGCAAGAAGTCGCTGGACTACAAGGCCCAGGGCCTGGGCGACTGCATCGACTGCACCATGTGCGTACAGGTCTGCCCGACCGGCATCGACATCCGCGACGGCCTGCAGATCGAGTGCATCGGCTGCGCAGCCTGCATCGACGCGTGCGACAGCATCATGGACAAGATGAACTACCCGCGCGGCCTGATCAGCTACACCACCGAACACAACCTGTCCGGGCAGAAGACTCACCTCGTGCGCCCGCGCCTGATCGGCTACGCCATCGCGCTGTGCATCATGATCGGCCTGCTGATCACCGCCGTGGTCATCCGCCCGCTGGTGGGCTTCGACGTCAGCAAGGACCGCGTGCTCTATCGCGAAAACGCCGAGGGACGCATCGAGAACGTGTACAGCCTGAAGATCATGAACAAGGATCAGAAGGACCACACCTACGTGCTCGGCGCCAAGGGGATGGACGGCCTGATCCTGGAAGGCAAGAAGGAAATCTCCGTCGCCGCCGGCGACATCGTCAGCATGCCGGTGGAACTGTCCATCGATCCGGAGAAACTGCCCTCCACCACCAACGAAATCAGCTTCACCCTCCAGTCGGTGGACGACCCGTCGATCAGCAAGGAATCCACCAGCCGCTTCATCGGCCCGCGCGTTCGTTGAACCGCTGCTGAACGAATTGGCACCCCATGTTGCGCATGGGGTGCCAGTGCCGAGCGAAGCACGTAGAATTTGCCCGCCCCTTCACCGGGCAGCCCGCCCGGCGCGGCGCTGCCAGCGAGAGTAACGACAATGCAATCGGCCCTGAAAACGCCCGTGCAACCCTGGTACAAGCACCTCTGGCCGTGGATCATCATCGCCATGCTGGCCACCTCGGTTGCCCTGAGCCTGACGATGGTCAACATCGCCGTGAACAACCAGGACTCCCTGGTCAGCGACAACTATTACGAAGCCGGCAAGGGCATCAACCGCTCTCTGGACCGCGAGCACCTGGCCCAGCAGCTGAAGATGCAGGCGAAGATCAGTTTCGACGAACTGACCGGCGAGGTGGACCTGCGCCTGACCGGCGACAGCCGCCCGGCCACGCTGACCCTGAACCTGCTCTCCCCTACCCTGGAGTCCCAGGACAAGCACCTGGAAATGCGCGCCAGCCCCGCCGAGCCCGGCCGCTATACCGCCAGCCTGGATGCCGCCGTGAAAGGCCGCCGCTTCGTCGAACTGCTCGGCGAGGAGAACGGCAAGACCTGGCGTCTGTTCGAGGAAGAGAAAGTCGCCCCCGGCGGCGCCTTCGTCCTCGGCGACGAGCCCCTTAACGGAGACGAAGCCGAGCGCCCATGAGCGCCCCGCTGCTCTGTTACCACTGCGCGCTGCCGGTTCCTCCCGGCAGCCGATTCACCGCACAGGTTCTGGGTGAAGCCCGCGAATTCTGCTGCCCGGGCTGCCAGGCCGTGGCCGAGGCCATCGTCGCCGGCGGCCTGGAAGGCTATTACCGCCACCGCACCGAAGCCGCGCCCAATCCGGATGCCCTGCCCGAGCAACTGGCTGACGAGCTGAAGCTGTTCGACCGGCCCGACGTGCAGCAACCCTTCGTCCAGCACCAGGGCGACCTGGCCGAGACCACCCTGATCATGGAAGGCATCAGCTGCGCCGCCTGCGGCTGGCTGATCGAGAAACACCTCAAGGGCCTTCCCGCCATCGCCGAAGCCGGCCTCAACCTGTCCAACCACCGCCTTCACGTGCGCTGGTCCGACAGCGAACTGCCCCTGAGCGAACTGCTCGCGGAACTGCGCAGGATCGGCTACGCCGCCCACCCGTTCCAGCCCGACCGCGCCGCCGAGCAACTGCACCAGGAAAACCGCAAATCCCTGCGCCAGCTGGGCGTTGCAGGCCTGCTGTGGTTCCAGGCAATGATGGCGACCATGGCCACCTGGCCGGAATTCAATATCGACCTGAGCCCCGAGCTGCACGAGATCCTGCGCTGGGTGGCGATGTTCCTCACCACGCCCATCGTCTTCTATTCCTGCCAGCCGTTCTTCCGTGGCGCCGTGCGCGACCTGCGCACGCGCCACCTGACCATGGACGTGTCGGTGTCCCTGGCCATCGGCGGCGCCTACCTGGCCGGCATCTGGACGGCCGTCACCGGCCATGGCGACCTGTACTTCGACGCCGTCGGCATGTTCGCCCTGTTCCTCCTCGCCGGCCGCTACCTCGAACGCCGCGCCCGCGAACGCACCGCTGCGGCCACCGCACAACTGGTCAACCTGCTGCCAGCCTCCTGCCTGCGGCTGGACGACAGCGGCCAGAGCAGCCGTGTGCTGCTCAGCGAACTGAGCGTTGGCGACCGCGTGCTGGTGCAGCCCGGCGCGGTGATTCCCGCCGACGGCCTGATCCTCGACGGCCAGTCCAGCGTCGACGAATCCCTGTTGACCGGCGAATACCTGCCGCAGCCGCGCCAGAGCGGCGACAGCGTCACCGGCGGCACCCTCAACGTCGAGGGCCCGCTGACCGTGCAGGTCAAGGCACTGGGCGGCGACAGCCGGCTGTCCGCCATCGTCCGCCTGCTGGAACGCGCGCAGTCGGACAAACCCCGCCTCGCCGAGCTCGCCGACAAGGCGGCGCAATGGTTCCTCGTTGCCCTGCTGGTACTCGCCGCCGTGGTCGGCCTGTTCTGGTGGCAATACGACGCCTCCCGCGCTTTCTGGGTCGTCCTGGCGATGCTGGTGGCGACCTGCCCCTGCGCGCTGTCGCTGGCCACCCCAACCGCCCTGACCGCCGCCACCGGCAGCCTGCACAAGCTCGGCCTGCTGGTGACGCGCGGCCACGTGCTGGAAGGCCTGAACCACATCGACACGGTCATCTTCGACAAGACCGGCACCCTCACCGAAGGCCGCCTGACCCTGCGCGCCGTGCGGCCGCTGGGCGCCCTGGACAGCGATAGCTGCCTGGCGCTGGCCGCCGCGCTGGAGAACCGCTCCGAACACCCCATCGCCCGCGCCTTCGGCCGTGCGCCGCAGGCCGCCGAGAACGTCGAAAGCCACCCCGGCCTGGGCCTGGAAGGCCAGGTCGGCGAGCGCCGGCTGCGCATCGGCGAACCGTCCTTCGTCTGCGCCTTGAGCGGCAGCGCCGCGCCGGATCACCCCCAGGAACCCGGCCAGTGGCTGCTGCTGGGCGACGAGCGCGGCGCCCTGGCCTGGCTGGTGCTGGACGACCGCATCCGCGAAGACGCCGCCGACCTCCTCGACGCCTGCCGCGCCCGTGGGTGGCGCACGCTGTTGCTGTCCGGCGACAGCTCGCCCATGGTCGGACGCGTCGCCGCCGAGCTGGGCATCGACGACTGTCGTGGCGGCCTGCGCCCCGACGACAAGCTGGAAGTCCTGCGCCAGCTGCACCAGCAAGGCCACCGCGTGCTGATGCTGGGCGACGGCGTGAACGACGTACCGGTGCTGGCTGCCGCCGACATCAGCGTCGCCATGGGCTCGGCCACCGACCTGGCCAAGACCAGCGCCGATGCGGTGCTGTTGTCCAACCGCCTGGAAAGCGTGGTGCAGGCCTTCACCCTGGCCCGCCGCACGCGCCGGGTGATCATCGAGAACCTGCTTTGGGCAGGGCTGTACAATGGCCTCATGTTGCCTTTCGCCGCCCTCGGCTGGATCACGCCCGTCTGGGCGGCGGTGGGCATGTCGATCAGCTCGCTGACCGTGGTGCTCAACGCCCTGCGCCTGACCTGGCTGCCCAGGGGCGTGGGCGCCCCGCCAGCGACCACCGCCCTGCCGGCCGCGCCCCACGCGGCGCAGGCGCTGCCACGGAGTTGAAATGCCTGCTCTCTACATCATGATCCCGGTTGCCGTGGTGATCGTCGGCATCTGCATCGCGATCTTCTTCTGGGCGGTGAACAGCGGCCAGTACGACGACATGGACGGCCCGGCCCACAGCATCCTGTTCGACGACGAAGATCCCAAGCACCAGGCCGGCATCGACGAAGCCGAAGGCGACGAGGCCGCCCGCGCCAGCCAGCCGCAGGACCAGCGCGATGCCTGAACTGGCGCCCCTGCTGGCGTCTGCCGTGATCCTCGGCCTGCTCGGCGGGGGCCATTGCCTGGGCATGTGCGGCGGCCTGATGGGCGCGCTGACCATGGCCATCCCGCAGGAGCAACGCGGGCGCCGCCTGCGCCTGCTGCTGGCCTACAACCTCGGCCGCATCCTCAGCTACGCCTGCGCGGGCCTGCTGCTTGGCCTTGCCGGCTGGGCCGTGGCGCGTACACCGTTCGCCTCCGCCCTGCGGGTGATCGCCGGCCTGCTGCTGGTCGCCATGGGCCTCTACCTGGCCGGCTGGTGGAGCGGCCTGACCCGCATCGAAGCGCTCGGGCGCGGCCTGTGGAAGCACATCCAGCCCTTCGCCAGCCGCCTGCTGCCGGTGGCCACGCTGCCGCGCGCGCTGCTGCTGGGCGCGCTCTGGGGCTGGCTGCCCTGCGGCCTCGTCTACAGCACCCTGCTCTGGGCCACCAGCCAAGGCTCCGCGCTGGACAGCGCCCTGCTGATGCTCGCCTTCGGCCTCGGCACCTGGCCGGTGCTGCTGGCCACCGGTCTGGCCGCCGAGCGCATCACCGCCCTGCTGCGTAAACGCAGCGTGCGCATGGCGGGCGGCATCCTGGTGATCCTCTTCGGCCTGTGGACCCTCCCGGGCCCGCACCAGGCCTGGATCATGGGCCACGAGATGCACGCCAGCGCCGACATTCCCCACCATAATGCCGCTTGATACAGGTCAACAGGCCACTATCGGACTCTCCCTAGACTGCGCAGGCAAAGCTCGCCACCGGGGAACATCGGCATGCTCGACAACATTCGCTGGGACGCAGATCTGATACGCCGATACGATCTGTCCGGCCCGCGCTACACCTCCTATCCCACAGCCGTGCAGTTCCACGAAGGCGTCGGACCCTTCGACCTGCTGCACGCGCTGCGCGATAGCCAGAAGGCCCAGCGGCCGCTCTCGCTCTACGTGCACGTGCCGTTCTGCGCGAACATCTGCTATTACTGCGCCTGCAACAAGGTCATCACCAAGGATCGTGGCCGCAGCGCCCCTTATCTTGCCCGCCTCATCCACGAAATCGAGATCGTCAGCCGCCACCTGGGTCGCCAGCAGCAAGTCGAGCAGCTGCACTTCGGCGGAGGTACCCCGACCTTCCTGAGCCCCGGTCAATTGCGCGAGCTGATGGCGCAACTGCGCACCCACTTCCACTTCGTCGAGGGCGACTTCGGCGACTATGGCATCGAAATCGACCCGCGCGAGGCCGACTGGTCCACCATGGGCCTGCTCCGCGAGCTGGGTTTCAACCGCGCCAGCATCGGTGTCCAGGACTTCAACCTGGACGTGCAGCAGGCCATCAACCGCCTGCAGAGCCTCGACGAAACCCGCGCCATCATCGACGCCGCGCGCACCCTGCAATTCCGCTCGATCAACATCGACCTGATCTACGGCCTGCCCCGGCAGACCCCGGACACCTTTGCCCGCACCGTGGAGCAGGTCATCGCCCTGCAGCCCAACCGGCTCTCCGTGTTCAACTATGCGCACCTGCCCGATCGCTTCCCGCCGCAGCGCCGGATCAGGGCGGAAGACCTGCCCTCCCCCGCGCAGAAACTGGAAATGCTGCAGCGCACCACCGAGCAACTGGCGGCCGCCGGCTACCGCTACATCGGCATGGACCACTTCGCCCTGCCGGACGACGAACTCGCCATGGCCCAGGAAGACGGCACCCTACAGCGCAACTTCCAGGGCTATACCACCCATGGGCATTGCGACCTGGTGGGCCTTGGGGTTTCCGCGATCAGCCAGATCGGCGACCTCTACTGCCAGAACAGCAACGACATCGCCGATTACCAGAACACCCTCGACCAGGGCCAGCTCGCCACCCGCCGCGGCCTGCACTGCAACAAGGACGACCTGATCCGCCGCGCGGTGATCCAGCAACTGATCTGCCACTTCCAGCTGGACTTCGAAGACATCGAGGACCTCTACAACATCGACTTCCGCGGCTACTTCGCGGACATCTGGGACGACCTCGAACGCTTCGCCACGGACGGACTGATCACTCTCGGCCCGCGCGGCATTGACGTCAGTGCCGCCGGCCGGCTGCTGGTGCGGTCGCTGTGCATGCTGTTCGACCGCTACCTGCCGATGCAGAACCTGCAACGCTTCTCGCGGGTCATCTGACCCGCTTGCCGCGACAGACGGCACAGGGCCAACTGTCGCACCCATTGCAACAGGATATGTCGGTAAATTCTCATCCCTGAAACGGCCCTGAACCGGCCCTCTTCAGACGCACTTCGCCTCCCTCGACAAGCCTCGATATCTGCCCGCACAGCCGTCCAAGGGCCGATTCAGAGAGGTCGCCAACTGGCGCCATGGCCGCCGTCTGCGGTACCCTTGGTTTTTGTGTGCCATCCCATTCAAGGAACACTCATGGCCGAAACCATTAAAGTGCGCGCCCTGCCCCAGGCGCACTGCAAGGATTGCAGCCTGGCTCCGCTCTGCCTGCCCCTGTCGCTGAACACCGACGACATGGACGCCCTCGATGAGATCGTCAAGCGCGGCCGCCCCCTGAAGAAAGGAGAGTTCCTGTTCCGTCAGGGCGATGCGTTCGGCTCCGTCTTCGCCGTGCGCTCCGGCGCGCTGAAGACCTTCAGCATCACCGACGGCGGCGAAGAGCAGATCACCGGCTTCCACCTGCCCAGCGAACTGGTCGGCCTGTCCGGCATGGACACCGAGAGCTACCCCGTGTCAGCCCAGGCGCTGGAAACCACCTCGGTCTGCGAGATTCCCTTCGAACGCCTGGACGAGCTGTCCGAGCAGCTGCCGCAGCTGCGTCGCCAGTTGCTGCGAGTGATGAGCCGCGAAATCCGCGACGACCAGCAGATGATGATGCTGCTCTCGAAGAAGACTGCCGACGAGCGTATCGCCACGTTCCTGGTGAACCTCTCCGCGCGCTTCCGCGCCCGTGGCTTCTCGGCCCAGCAGTTCCGCCTGGCCATGTCGCGCAACGAGATCGGCAATTACCTCGGTCTGGCGGTGGAGACCGTTTCCCGCGTCTTCACCCGCTTCCAGCAGAACGGCCTGATCGCCGCCGAAGGCAAGGAAGTGCACATCCTCGATTCCATCGAACTGTGCGCCCTGGCCGGCGGCCAGCTGGAAAGCTGACAGACCTGGAAATCTGACCGACTGGTTGACTTTCCGGTCATCGAAAACGGGCTCGCCGATTGGCGGGCCCGTTATACTTTGGCCTCTGCAAAAACCGCATCAGGTGCACAGCCAGCATGATCCTCAACCCACTCGACCTGAAGTCCGTGATCCGTGCCGTTCCCGACTTTCCCAAGCCCGGCGTCATGTTCCGCGACATCACCCCGCTGTTCCAGTCGCCGCGAGCCCTGCGCTTCGTCGCCGACAGCTTCATCCAGCGCTACGTCGAGGCCGACTTCACCCACATCGGCGCCATGGATGCGCGCGGCTTCCTGATCGGTTCGATCATCGCCTACGAGCTGAACAAACCCCTGGTGCTGTTTCGCAAGCGCGGCAAGCTGCCGGCCGACGTGCTGGCGCAGGCCTACGAGACCGAATATGGCGAAGCCTTGCTGGAAGTCCACGCCGACAGCCTGTGCGAAGGCGACAGCGTGCTGATCTTCGACGACCTGATCGCTACCGGCGGCACCCTGCTGGCTGCCGCGCAACTGGTGCGCCGCATGGGTGCGAGCGTGTTCGAGGCCGCCGCTATCATCGACCTGCCGGAGCTGGGCGGCTCGGCCAAGCTCAATGACGCGCAAATCCCCACCTACAGCCTGACTGCCTTCGCCCTCGACGAGCAGTAACAGAGCACTGGCATCACGAAACGGGCGCCTCGGCGCCCGTTTTCGTTTCTGCGATCCGCATCAGATACCGCCCCATCCAATGGCTGGTCGGCACCCGCTTGGCCAGATTCGACCTGGCGACGGCCGGATATGACCTGGCGATTGTCCGACAAGACTCCGAACATGACATCAACCGATGACACATTCTCAAGTGGCATCGCGAACTAACGACAGGGCTTGCCCAGGGTCGCTGCACCTGCCACGTGCCAGCCCCCATCCACCCGGCGCCCGCAGAACAACAAGGAGTTAGTCATGAAGGCCAGTACCACGCCGATCCGCGCCAACTTCCCGGTCCGCCGCATGGATTTCAGCTTCAGCGAAACGCCGAAATACTGGTGGGACGGGCAACCCTTCATGACCCACTTCATGAATAACCTGTCCTCGCTGTTCCCCTACGGCGAGAAATTCTTCGTCGACAGCGTGCGCGCCGTGCGCGAACGTATCCAGGACCCGCAGCTGCAGAAGGACGTCAGCGCCTTCATCGGCCAGGAAGCCATGCACTCCAAGGAGCACGCGGCCTACAACGAGTACGCCGACGAGCACGGCATCGACCTGGAAACCCTTGAGCTGCGCATCAAGGTGCTGCTGGAATCCATCAGCAAGGTCACCACCAAAAAGCACCAGTTGGCGATCACCTGCGCCCTGGAACACTTCACCGCGACCATGGCCGAGCAGTTGCTCAAGCGCGAAGACCTGAGCAGCCAGATGAAGTCGGACAAGATGTACAAGCTGTGGATGTGGCACGCCATCGAGGAGAACGAGCACAAGGCGGTGGCCTACGACGTCTACCAGCAGGTGTACGGCGGCTACTTCACCCGCACCGCGGTGATGCTGTTGACCACGGTGATCTTCCTCAGCGTCATCGCCGGCTTCCAGATCAACCTGCTGCGCCGCGACGGCCAGCTGTTCAACTGGCGCAGCTGGAAGCACGGCCTTGGCGTGCTGCTGCATCCGCGCCGCGGCTACTTCGTCGCGCTGATCCGCCCGTGGCTGGACTACTTCCGCCCCGGCTTCCACCCCTTCGACCACGACACCAAGGCGCTGGAAACCCGCTGGAAGCAAACGCTGGATTTCGCCGGCTGATCGCTAGGGTGCAAAGAAAACGCCAGGCAATCGCCTGGCGTTTTCATTCAATCCAATGCACCAATGGCCGCATTTGTGTAGGAGCGGACCTTGTCCGCGAAGGCCCACCCTCGCAGAAGAGCATCGCGGAGAAGCTCCGCTCCTACGAAGGCAAGAGCGTCGCAGAGCGGACCGTTTCATCCTTCCTGCCGGCGCGGCAGATCATCCACGGTGTCGAACCACGACAGCTGCGACGAGCACCAGACATGGCATTGCGGCTGAATCAGCTCCGGATCGTCCAGGGTCACGGTATTGAGCCCGACCGTATCGCCGTCGCGCAGGCGAAACTCCAGCGGCGTGCCGCACTTCACGCAGAAGCGCCGCTCGCCGTCCTCACTGGAGCGCCACATCCCCAGCTCGCCAGCGATATAGGCAAAACCCGAGAGCGGAATCACCGCCCAGGGCACCGCCGGCGCGGCATTGGATTTCTGGCAGGTACGGCAGTGGCAATAGCCGGTTTCCTCAGGCTCCGCATCTACCCGGTAACGCACAGCGCCGCAGGCGCAGCCGCCAAACAGGGGTAAAGGCAACATGACGACTCTCCCGGAATGCCGAACAGGATTCAGGGACTAGCCAGCATGCCGAAGGTCTGTAGCACCGCCACGCCAGTGAAGAGCAACAGGATTTGTCGCTCGGCGAGAAGGCGGACCTCCTCGCGCTGCTGCGGCGGGCGCTCCAGATAGTCCAGCGATTGCTGGAACAGCTGCCGGCTGATCAGTCTGGACAGCTGGTTCAGCTCACCCTCGTCGACATCCGGCAGCAGGTGGAACTGGCGGATGTCCTCGGCCATGTCTTCGCCGAAGGCGTCCATCACGTGAGCCAGCGCCTCACGCAGCACCGGCGATGGTCCGTGCAGCTCGCGTACGCCGATGATGAAGGCCTGCGGGTTGCGCTCCACGAAATCGAAGAACAGCCGTACCGTCTCCCGCGTTACCCGCTGGCCGCGCTCCAGGTCCAGGCCGAAGGGTACGCTGGCGGCGCCCTTCCCCGGACTGGCGCGTTCGGCGGCCTCGCGGCGCAGGTCGCGCAGCGGCTGGCGCAGCTGGGTGGCGATGTCGCGGATGATCGCCAGGCCCAGGTCGTCCACGTCGCCGAAATGCCGGTAGAAGGTGTTCGGGTTCAGCCCCGCTTCCCGCGCCAGCTCCCGCAACCCGAGGCTGCTCAGGCTACGCCGGCTCGCCGCCAGGCGCAGCGCCGCCTCGATCAGCGCGCGCTTGCCGGCAGCCTCCACCGGTCGTTCTTCCTGTCCGATTTCCATGAGATTGGCGCCGACCCCACCTAAGGTTGGTTGTCCCGTAAGTATACAGATGTCTACATTTCAGCACGTAGACAGTTGTATACGCCAGCAACAATCATAACAGGAGCTTGGCAATGGGTACCCAACCAAAGACTGCCCCGCGACACTGCAAAGTCGCCATCATCGGCACCGGCTTTTCCGGGCTGGGTATGGCGATCCGCCTGAAGCAGGAAGGCGAGAACGACTTCCTGCTGTTCGAGAAGGACGCCGGCGTCGGCGGTACCTGGCGGGTCAACAATTACCCGGGCTGCGCCTGCGACGTGCAGTCCCACGTCTACTCCTTCTCCTTCGAGCCGAACCCGGACTGGACGCGCATGTTCGCCCGCCAGCCGGAAATCCGTGCCTACCTGGAGAACTGCTGGAAGAAGTACCGCCTCGAAGACAAGACCCTGCTCAACACCGAGATGGCGCGTTTCGAATGGGACGAGCAGCAGCAGCTCTGGCACCTGTTCGACGCCGCCGGCAACCACTACACCGCCAAGGCCGTGGTGTCGGGCATGGGCGCCCTGTCGATCCCGTCGATCCCGGCGCTCAAGGGCCTGGAGAACTTCCAGGGCAAGGCCTTCCACTCCCAGCAGTGGGACCACGACTACGACCTCAAGGGCAAGCGCGTCGCGGTGATCGGCACTGGCGCCTCGGCCATCCAGTTCGTCCCGGAAATCCAGCCGCTGGTGGCCAAGCTCGACCTCTACCAGCGCACCGCACCGTGGATCCTGCCCAAGCCCGACCGCGCCATCAGCGAGAAGGAACGCGCGCGCTTCCGCCACTTCCCCGCCGTGCAGAAGCTCTGGCGCGGCGTGCTCTACAGCATGCTCGAAGGCCGCGTGCTGGGCTTCACCTTCGCGCCCTGGGCGATGAAGTTGGTAGGCAAGCTGGCCGAGCGTTTCATCCGCCAGCAGATCAAGGACCCCGACCTGCGCCGCAAGCTGACTCCCGACTACACCATCGGCTGCAAGCGCGTGCTCATGTCGCACAACTTCTACCCCGCGCTGGCTGCCTCCAACGCCTCGGTGATCGTCGACGGCATCCGTGAAATCAAGGCCGGCAGCATCATCACCAGCGACGGCCGCGAGCGCCCCGTGGACGCCATCATCTTCGGCACCGGCTTTACCGCCAACGACCCGATCCCCCGCGGCGTGGTGTTCGGCAAGGGTGGCGTGGACCTGCTCGACACCTGGAAGAACGGCCCGGAAGCCTACAAGGGCACCATGACCCGCGGCTTCCCCAACCTGTTCTTCCTCATGGGCCCGAACACCGGCCTGGGCCATAACTCCATGGTCTACATGATCGAATCGCAGATCGCCTACGTGCTGGGCGCCATCAAGCTGATGGATCGCCGCGAGCTGCAGAGCGTCGAAGTCAGGGAAGAGGTCCAGGAGCGCTGGAACGAGAAGCTGCAACGCGGCCTCAACCACAGCGTGTGGAACACCGGCGGCTGCAAGAGCTGGTACCTGCACCCGGTGAGCGGGCGCAACTGCACCCTGTGGCCGGGCTTCACCTGGCGCTTCCGCGCGCTCACCAGCCAGTTCGACCCCAGCGCCTATCACCTGAAAGCCAAGCCCCTGAGCAGCCCTGTCGCCCAACCGCAACGCCACGCCGAGGAGGTGCCGGCATGAAGAACTTCGAGAACAAGGTCGCCGCCATCACCGGCGCAGGCTCCGGCATCGGCCGCGCCCTGGCCGTGGAACTGGCCGCCCGGGGTTGCCACCTGGCCCTGGCCGACGTGAACGCCGCGGGCCTGGAGGAAACCCGCCAGTTGCTCGCCTCCTCCGGCGTGCGCGTGTCCACCGACACGGTCAACGTCGCCGACCGCGACCAGGTGCATGCCTGGGCCGACAAGGCCGCCCGCGAGCACGGCAAGGTCAACCTGGTGTTCAACAACGCCGGCGTCGCCCATGCCGGCACCGTGGAGGCGAGCGACTACGAAGAGTACGAGTGGATCACCAACATCAACTTCTGGGGCGTGGTCTACGGCACCAAGGCCTTCCTGCCGCACCTGAAGGCCTCGGGCGACGGCCACGTGGTCAACGTCTCCAGCGTCTTCGGCCTGTTCTCCCAGCCGGGCATGAGCGCCTACAACGCGACCAAGTTCGCCGTGCGCGGCTTCACCGAGTCGCTGCGCCAGGAGCTGGACATGGAGCGCAGCGGCGTCTCCGCCAGCTGCGTGCACCCCGGCGGGATCAAGACCAACATCGCCAAGACCGCGCGGATGAACGACAGCATGGTCAAGGTCACCGGGCAGAACGCGGAAGCCGCGCGCACCCAGTTCAATGACCAGTTGCTGCGCACCACCCCGCAGAAGGCCGCGCAGGTGATCCTCCGCGGCGTGGAACGCGACTCGCGGCGCATCCTGATCGGCTCGGATGCCCATGCCATCGACCTGATGCTGCGCCTGCTGCCGGTGTGGTACCAGAAGGTGGTCACCGGCAGCATGAAGGTGGCCAAGCGCTTTGCGCCCAGGCCCAAGCGCAAGTCCGGCGCGGAGGGCTACGAGGCCAAGTAGCCCCTGCCGCTGTAGCGCAAAGCCCGCCCTGACCAGGCGGGCTTTGTGTTTCTCTGACAGCAAGATTACGGCTTATCCGGAGCCCTCCTACAGACCAGTGGCTGGCGTCTTCTTCTTTCACCTCCCCACAACACCGATAACCGGGGTGGGGCGTGGATGTCTCGCCCTCGCGTTGACAAACACATGGTGTGAACAAGGAGTGTCCTGATGGTCAGTAGCGTCAGTCTCATCAAGCTTTCGAAAAAACTCTGGGCAGGTCTGCCCGGTTCGGACAGCAAAGGTTATAGCGCCCCACCGGCGACGATGCAGTTCGCCTTCGGCGTCGTGGCGGCGGACATGTCCTTCGCGCAGATCAGCGGCGCCGACGGTTATCTCGACGAGAGCCGATTGATCACCGGCATCCACTGGGTCAGCGGCGACCAGACCACCGCCTTCTCCCTGCCGCCGGGCCGGTACCGCCTTTACGAATTCACCCTCGTGCGCGCCGCCGACAACGCCACGCTGAAGTTCGCCAAGATGGGCGGCTGGCAATTCAAGGCCGACATCAACGGGGTCGAAACTGCCGCCATCGATGACGAGAACGCCGTTCCGTTCGAGGTGGGCACTGACGGCCAGGACATCGCCATTGTCGGCATCAACAAGACCTACTCGGTACTGGTCGACAAGCTCGCTGGCGGTCGGCCGCAGGCGGGAGTGATGTTCTTCGGCAGCAGCTCCGGCTACGGGCTGTTCCCCCACGACTGGAACGGCCCCGCCATCGTGAGCGTCGGGGTGACCGATGCCACCGGCAGCCTGAGGCTGGACGGCTTCACCTCCGGCGGCAATGCCTTCCTCCATGAGGTCATTCCCAAGGCCGATTACGAGGCGGGCGTGCGAGCCAATCGAATGGACGTGCTGCACCAGGACGGCACGCCCTGGTTCAGCTGCGACTTCGCCGAGGGCCACGCCGTCACCCAGGCCGAGCTGGACCATCTGCTGCGCGAGCCGAAACTCAACGCCGCCGCGCGCGAGCTGATCCGCCAGAACCTGCACGTCGGCGACTACCTGTGCGCCGCCACCAATTACCTGTACGAGCGCCAGGGCATGCTCAAGGCGACGGTCCACAATGGCGGTACACCCAACGTCAAACTGTACAAGAAGCTGTGGGCCGGCGTGCCGGGCTCGGATGACAAGGGCTACTCCATCCCCGACGTCACGATGCAGTTCGCTTTCGGCATCGTCGGCGCGGACACCTCCTTCGCCCAGATGGTCGGCGCGGACGGCTACCTGGATGAAAGCAAGCTGATTGGCGGGGTGATCAGGCTCAGCGGCGAGCAGGTCGTCAGCTTCTCGTTGCCACCGGGCAAGTACCGCCTCTACGAATTCGAGCTCGTTCGCGCAGCCGACAACGTGACGCTGAAGCTGGCCAAGATGGGCGGCTGGCAGTTCAAGGCCGAGGTCAACGGGGTCGAAACCGCCGCCATCGATGACGAGAACGCCATTGCGTTCGAAGTGGGCAACGGCAATAGCGAAATCACCCTGATGGGCATCAACAAGTCCTTCTCGGTGTTGATCGAGAAACGCGCCGACGGCCAGCTGAAACCTGGGGTGATGATCTTCGGCACCAGCTCAGGCTCGGGGCTGTTCCCCCACGACTGGAACATCGCCGCCATCGTGCGTGTCGGAATAACGGACGCTCAGGGCAGCCTGAGGCTGGACGGCTTCACCTCCGGTTGCAATGCCTTCATCCATGAAGTCATTCCCAGGGCGGATTACGAGGCGGGGGTCCGCGCCACCCGGATGGATGTGCTGCATCAGGACGGCAGCCCCTGGATCAGCTGCGACTTCGCCGAGGGCCACGCCATCACCCAGGCCGAGCTGGACCACCTGCTGCACGAGCCGAAGCTCAATGCCGCCGCACGCGAGCTGATCCGCCAGAACCTGCACGTCGGCGACTATCTGTGCGCTGCCACCAACTACCTGTACGAGCGCCAGGGCATGCTCAAGGCCACGATTCACAATGGCGGCATACCCAACGTCAGGCTGTGCAAGAAAATCTGGGCTGGCGTCCCCGGCGCCGACGAGCAAGGACGCTCCGCTGCGGCTGAGACGATACGGTTCGCCTTTGGCATCGTCCCGGGGGATGTCACCTACAGCCAGATCATCGGCATCGATCGCTATGTCGACGAGGCCAGGCTGATCGGCGGCGTACGGTTCATCGACGGCGCCCAGTGCATCGACCTGCACCTGCCTGCGGGGCGCTACAAGCTCTATGAGTTCACCATGGTGCGCGACGCCGATGGCACCCGCCTGAAGTACGAACGCAAGGGCGGCTGGGACTTCACCGCTGACATCAACGGCAAGAACACCGGCCCGGTGGGCGACAACGATGGCATTCCCTTCGAAGTCGCTAGCAACGGCACGCTGATCGAACTGGTCGGGATCAACAAGGCGCTGTGCGCGCACATCACCCTGTTCGAAGGCCAGACGCCGAAGGCCGGGGCCCTGTTCCTGGGTACCAGCTCCTACCTGGGCCTGATACCCGACATCCAGGGCTGGAACGCGGGCGCCACGGTGCGCGTCGGCGTTACCGATGGCCACGGCCAGGTACGCCTGGACGGCTTCAGCTCCGGCAACAACGTCTTCATTCACCAGGTCATCGCCCAGGCTGACTACCGAGCCGGGGTGCGCCCTGGGAACATGGACGTCTACGGTATCAACGGCAGCCTCTGGCTCACCTACGGGTTCCCGGAGGTACGGCAGGTCACCGCTGAATATCGGGCGGCTCTATTGCGCGAACCCAAGTTCAACGTGGCGGCGCGCCAGTTGATCGACACGCACCTGCAGGTTGGCGATTACCTGTGCGGCAACAGCCAGCGCTACTTCTATGAGCGGCAAGGCGTCATGCAGCTGGTGATCCACAATACCCGCGGATGAAACCCGCACTCAGGCTCGCCGCACCGGCGGGCCTGAGGTGGCCGCAGTGTGCGACAAGAATCAGAGCCCCATCTGCTTGGCAATGATCTCGTTCATGATCTCCCGCGTGCCGCCGCCGATGGAGAGGATGCGGTTGTCGCGGTACAGCCGCTCCACCAGGCTCTCGCGCATGTAGCCCATGCCGCCCAGTACCTGCACCGCGTCGTAGGTCACGCGGTCGGCAACGTCGGTGGCGAAATTCTTGGCCATGGAGATTTCCCTGATCACGCTCTTGCCGGCCGCCATCTTCGCCGCCTGGCGGTAGGTGAACTCGCGGGACACCTCCACCTGGGTGGCCATCTCCGCCAACCGGTGCTTGAGCACCTGGAACTTGCCGATGGGCTTGCCGAACGCCTCGCGCTCGCGGCTCCACGCCAGCGCCTCGTCCAGCGCCAGTTGCGCGGTCATGTTGGCCATGATCGCCAGCGCCAGGCGCTCGCTCTGGAAGTTCGCCATGATGCAGGCAAAACCCATGTTCTCGGCGCCGATGAGGTTTTCCACCGGCACCTTGCAGTCGTCGAAGAACAGCTCGGCGGTGTCCGATGCCCACCAACCCATCTTCTTCAGCGTGCGGCTGACGGCGAAGCCGGGCGTGCCCTTCTCCACCAGCAGCAGGCTGACGCCGCCGAAGCCATCGCCACCGGTGCGCACCGCCACGGTGTAGTAATCGGCGCGCACGCCGCTGGTGATGAAGGTCTTGCTGCCGCTCACGCGGTAATGGTCGCCGTCGCGCACGGCGCGGGTCTTCAGGCTGGCCACGTCGGAGCCGCCGGACGGCTCGGTGACCGCCAGGGCCATGATCTTCTCGCCGGCCAGCACCTGCGGCGCGATGCGCTCGCGCAGCTCGGGGCGGCCCCACTTGATCAGCGGTGGCAGGCCGATATCCAGCGAGCCCAGCCCCGCCACCAGCCCGCCGGAGCCGCAGCGCATCAGTTCCTCGCTGGCCGCCACCTTGGCGAACAGGTCGCCCTCGTGGCTGCCGCCAAGCGATTCCGGGTAGCCGATGCCGAGGATGCCGGCCTCGCCCGCCTTGCGGTACAGCTCGCGGGGGAACGCTTCGGCCTCCTCCCAGTCGGCCACGTGGGGCAGGATTTCACGCTCGACGAAGCGCCGCACGCTGTCGCGGACCAGGCGGTGGCTGTCATCGAAGTATTCGGCGAACACGGACATGGCGAGGCTCCAGGCGATTTGCCTGAAACTTACCGAGCGCTTGCTTGGTTTTCAAGCAGAGACACCCGCCATCGGCTAGGACAGATGCGCCGCCCCGAATCGCTCGCGGTAGGTCGAAGGCGCCACACCTGCCGCACTGCGGAAGGCGTTGCGGAAGCTCTCCACGGTTCCGAAGCCGCATTGCTCGGCGATCCGCTCGACGCTCTCGCCGCTGCTTTCCAGCAACTCGCGGGCGCGGGCCATGCGCTCGTGCTGCAGCCAAGCCTTGGGCGTCATGCCGGTGGCCTCGCTGAAGCGGCGCAGGAAGGTACGTTCGCTCATCGCCACCCGGCTGGCCAGCTCGCCCACCGAAATCGACCGGTCCAGCCGTTGCCGGGCCCAGTCCAGCAGCCCGGCGAGATCGTGCCGGGGAGCCTTCGCCACCGGCGCAGGGATGAACTGCGCCTGCCCGCCGCCACGTTGCGGCGACATCACCAGGCGCCGTGCAACGGTATTGCCGACCTGCGTGCCGAAATCCCGCGCCACCAGGTGCAGGCAGGCATCGATACCCGCCGCGCTGCCGGCCGAGGTGATCAGTTGCCCGGCATCGACGTAGAGCACCTGGGCATCGACCTCGATGGCGGGAAAGCGCGCCGCCAGCTCGTGGGTGTAACGCCAATGGGTGGTTGCCCGACGGCCGTCGAGCAAGCCGGTGGCGGCCAGGACGAAGACCCCGGAGCAGATGGACAGCAGCCGTGCGCCTTGTTCATGGGCCCTGCGCAAGGCCTGCACCAGTTCGGCGGACGGCGCCTCGGCGCGGTCGCGCCAGCCCGGCACGATGATAGTGCCGGCCGTCTCGAGGGCTTCCAGCCCGCCATCGGCCAGGACCTGGATGCCGCCCAGCGCGCGCATCGGCCCCGCGTCGACGGCGACGACACGGTGGCGATACCACGGGAAGTCGAACTCGGGACGCGGCAGCCCGAACATCTCCACGGCGATGCCGAATTCGAAGGTGCACAGGCCGTCATAGGCAAGAACGGCCACATCCAGGGGATCGCGCTGCATTTGGCGGAAAACTTCCGATCACTGTCCAGGCCGCCACTGTAGCCGATTCAACCTGCCGCCTACAGTGCAGCCATCTTTCACAGGAGCCTTGCCATGCCCAGCCTCGTCAGCCAGTTCCCCGCCGCCCTGCCCGCCGACGCCCTCGCCCACTTCAGCCATCGCCTGGCCTTCGAGACCGATTGTTCGGACGTGAACCACGCCCTGCAGAACGGCGAGCAGGATTTCGTCCTGCTCGATGTACGCAGCGCCGCTGCCTTTGCCCGTGGCCACGTGCCTGGCGCGCTGAACCTGCCCACCCGCGAGATCGATGCGCGGCGCATGGCGCAGTTCACGTCGGGCACCTTGTTCGTCGTCTACTGCGCCGGGCCGCATTGCAACGGCGTGCACCGCGCCGCCGCGAAGCTCGCTGCCCTGGGCCTGCCGGTGAAGGAGATGATCGGCGGGGTGACCGGCTGGCTGGACGAGGGCCTGGCGCTGACCGGCGCGGCAGGCCACCCGCCAGTCAGCCAGGCAGACGGCATCTCGTGCGCCTGCTGAGCATTCGCGAGGCACGGCAGGACGATGTTCCCGCCGTGCTGGAGCTGATACGTGCCCTGGCAGCGTTTGAAGGCTACCTCGACGACTTCGCGGTGGACGCCGACGCCCTGCTCGCCCGCGCCTTCGGCACAGCGGCGCAATGCCAGGTATTCGTCGCCGAGCGCGAGACACTCTGCGGCTACGCCGTCGTGCAGACGCTTGCCTTCACCTTCGACCTACGCCCGAGCGTTCGACTCAAGGAGCTGTATGTCGTCCCGGCGCAGCGCAACGGCGGCGTCGGCGAAGAGCTGCTGCGGCGCGTCGCGCACTGGGCGCTGGAGCAAGGCGCGGGCCGCCTGCTGTGGGACGTGCTGGCCGGCAATGACGCAGCCGAACGCTTCTACCGGCGCCTGGGCGGTCGCCCTGACAGCAAGTGGATTGCCTACGGCATGGATGACCGGGCGCTGCAGCGCCTTGCCGGCGGTTAGCCGCTGATTGGCCGACGTCCCGCCAGGGCGTGGGCCAGGGTGCCACCGTCCACCAGCTCCAGCTCGCCCCCCAGCGGCACGCCGTGGGCGATGCGCGACAGCACCAGGTCGCCGCCGCCCAGTAGCTGGGCGATGTAGTGGGCGGTCGCCTCGCCTTCCACCGTGGGGTTGGTGGCAAGGATGATCTCGCTGAAGTTGCCGGCCTTGATCCGCGCTTCCAGCTCGGGAATGCCGATGGCTTCCGGCCCCAGGCCGTCCAGCGGCGACAGGTGCCCCTTGAGCACGAAGTAGCGGCCGCGGTAGCCGGTCTGCTCCACGGCGAACACATCCAGCGGGCCTTCCACCACGCACAGCAGGCTGTCATCCCGGCGCGGGTCGGTGCATTGCGGGCAGAACTCGTCCTCGGACAGGGTGCGGCACTGCTTGCAGTGGCCGACACCTTCCATCGCCTGGGTCAGCGCCTGGGCCAGGCGCAGGCCGCCACTGCGGTCGCGCTCCAGCAACTGCAGCGCCATACGCTGGGCACTCTTCTGGCCCACGCCGGGCAGGGTGCGCAGGGCATCGATCAGTTGGCGGATCAGCGGCGTGAAGCTCATGGGGCGGTCTCGGATTCGGGAGAATTAAAACGAAGGAACGCGCAGTTCACGCTCACATACTTAGCAAGTCGGACGGCAAGTGCGTTCGCTTTGGGAACAGGAAAAGAAGAGATCAGCCCACGGGCCGCTCAGGCCCAAGCAGGGCAAGGCGCTGTCGGGTGAGGAACCGGAGTGTGCTGCAGCACATGAGGATTCCGAACCCGACGGCAACGCCGCCATGCGCCGGGCATGGGCGGCACGATCACACTCAGAAGGGCATCTTGAAGCCGGGCGGCAATTGCATGCCAGCAGTCATGCCGGACATCTTCTCCTGGTTGTTCTGCTCGATCTTGCGCACGGCATCGTTCACCGCGGCGGCGATCAGGTCTTCGAGGATTTCCTTGTCTTCCTGCATCAGGCTGTCATCCAGGGAGACGCGCTTGACGTCGTGGCGACCGGTCATCACCACGCTCACCAGGCCGGCGCCGGATTGACCGGTCACTTCGGCGTTGGCCAGCTCTTCCTGCATCTTTTGCATTTTTTCCTGCATCTGCTGGGCCTGCTTCATCAGGCCAGCCATGCCACCTTTCATCATGTCGAGTTCCTCGATTCGTTCAGTCGTGGCGAAGTCAGGGTCTGGTCGCGGCTGCGCGAGCGAGCGCAGCAGGCCGCGGCCAGGGTCCTCAGGCCTTCGCCTCCAGGGGTTCAATAGTACCGTCGCGGACCACCGCGGCGAACTGTTGCTTCATCTGTAGCACATAGGGGTCGGCGGCGATGGACGCCTCGGCCTGGCGCTGGCGCTCGGCGCGCTTGCGCGCGGCAGCCTGGGCCGGGGTTTCCTGCTCAGGCTTCTGCTGGGTGACCTGCAGCGTCAGGGTACGCCCATGGTACTGGTTCAGCGCATCGTTCAGGCGGCGCTGCTGGGTGGCGTTGAACAGGGCGCTCTGGCCCGGGTCCAGGTGCAGGTGCCAGTTGTCGCCATCCACGGCCACCAGGGTGCAGTTGGCGCCGATGCTGGCGGTCAGGCCGGCCAGGCCCAGGCGCGGGAACAGCTCCAGCCACTCGGCGGCAAGGCCGGTGGCGGGCATGGCGGCAGGCTCGGGTTCCGGCTCGGCCTGCTCCTGCGGCGCCTCGTTCTCGAGGTAGCCGTAGGATTCCATGTCGACTTCGTAGTAATCCTCGGCGGGCGGCGGCTCGTCATCGCGATCGTCGTCTTCGGCCGGGGCCTCGGTTACCACCGGGGCGGGCATGTCCACCGGGGCCGGCGCGGCTGCTTGCACCACAGCGGGCGCAGCCGCGACAGGTGCAGGTGCAGGTGCAGGTGCAGGTGCAGGTGCAGGTGCAGGTGCAGCAGGCTCTGCCGGCACGGGCGCGACGGCAACCGGCGCCGCGGGCTCGTCCCATGGCAGATCCACCGGCACGTCGGCAACCGGCGGCGGTTCGACTACCGGAGCAGGTTCAGCCGCGGCCAGGGGTTGCGGCTGCGGCTCGACCGGAACCGGGGACGCTGCGACGACCGGAGCGGGAGCCACAACGGCCGCGGCCTCCCCGACCGGAGCCGGGGCAACCTGAGGCTGCGGCGCAGCAACGGCCGGAACAGTCTCGGCAACCGGCGCGACCGGAGCGGGCGCGGCGGGCGGCGCGGCAATGGCTGCAACCGGCGCCGCAATGGCGGCGCCGGCCACTGGGTTGGGGTTGGAATCAGCCGTGGCCTTGCTGATCCCCAGGTCCTTTAGTGGCGACCTGGGCGCGCCGTCGGCATCCGCCGGGCGGAACGCCAGCATGCGCAGCAGCACCATCTCGAAGCCGCCACGGGGGTCCGGCGCCAGCGGCAGGTCGCGACGGCCGATCAGGCCCATCTGGTAGTAGAACTGCACGTCTTCGGCCGGCAGCGCCTGGGCCAGTGCCAGCACGCGATCACGGTCGCCCTGGCCGTTGTCCACCGCCTCGGGCAGCGCCTGGGCGATGGCCACGCGGTGCAGCACGTTGAGTATTTCGGCCAGTACGCCGCCCCAGTCCGGGCCCTGCTCGGCCAGGTGGCGGACGGCTTCCAGCAGCGCACGGGCATCGCCTTCGAGCAACGCATGGAGCACGCCGTAGACCTGCCCGTGATCCAGGGTACCGAGCATGGCGCGCACGTCGGCGGCCAGCACCTTGCCTTCGCCGAAGGCGATGGCCTGGTCGGTGAGGCTCATGGCGTCGCGCATCGAGCCATCGGCCGCGCGGCCCAGCAGCCACAGCGCATCGTCCTCGAAGGGCACGTTCTCGGCGCCCAGGACGTGGGTGAGGTGCTCGACCACGCGCTCCGGCGGCATGTTCTTCAGGGAGAACTGCAGGCAGCGCGAGAGGATGGTCACCGGGAGCTTCTGCGGGTCCGTGGTGGCCAGCAGGAACTTCACGTGGGGTGGCGGCTCCTCCAGGGTCTTCAACAGGGCGTTGAAGCTGTGGCTGGAGAGCATGTGCACTTCGTCGATCAAGTAGACCTTGTAGCGCCCGCGGCTCGGCGAGTACTGCACGTTGTCGAGCAGCTCGCGGGTGTCCTCGACCTTGGTGCGGCTGGCGGCGTCCACTTCGATCAGGTCGACGAAGCGGCCCTCGTCGATCTCGCGGCACACCGAGCATTGCCCGCAGGGAGTCGAGCTGACGCCGGTCTCGCAGTTCAGGCACTTGGCCAGGATGCGCGCGATGGTGGTCTTGCCCACACCACGGGTACCGGTGAACAGGTAGGCGTGGTGCAGGCGCTGGTTGTCCAGCGCGTTGATCAGGGCCTTGAGCACATGGGTCTGGCCGACCATTTCGCGGAACGAGCGCGGACGCCATTTGCGGGCAAGAACCTGATAACTCATTGAAATCCATCGCGACAGGTGAGCAGAAGTGCGCTAATCCTAGCGAAGCGGACTGTAAATTGCACCCGATGTCCGCACCGGTCGTTGTCGCATCTTGGCAAGGGCCGGGCTGCACGGCATTGTGTCGTCGTTCTGCCATCAACGGAGCCTTGATGCGCTTCCTTGCCACCGCCCTGCTGCTGATCGCCACTCTCGCCCAGGCCGACGACCGTCCCCTGCGCTTCTCGGTGGTCGACAGCTGGGCGATGCCCCTGGCACAGATCGAGAATGGCGAACTGACCGGCGGCATCATGTTCGAGCTGTTCAACGAGGCGGCGCACGAACTGGGCCGGCCGGCCGCCTTCCACATCGTGCCCCGCGCGCGCATCGAACAGGCGTTGCTCACTCACACCGTCGACGTGCGCTGCTACGTGTCGCGCAGCTGGATCGAACACGAATTCAACGACTACCGCTGGAGCGCCCCGCTCCTGGTGCAGCGCGACCTGCTGGTGGTGCGCGACGCTCCGGCAGACAAGCTGGAAACCCTCCCCAGCCAATCCGTCGGCACCGTGCTGGGCTATCACTATCCGCGCCTGCAGCCGCTGCTGGACAGCCACTGGCTGACCCGCGACGACGCCCGCAACCAGGAGCTGGTGCTGAAGAAGCTGCGCATCGGCCGCTACCAGTACGCCATCAGCAGCGAGTTTGCGCTGAACTGGTTCAACCGCTCGCTGCCCGAGGCGGAGCGCCTGCGGATCGCCAGCGTGATCGAGGAAACGCCGCTGTCGTGCATGGTGCTGGATACGCCGGAGGTGCGCGCCGACGAGGTACTCGCGGTGCTGGCGAAGATCAAGGCGTCGGGGAAGATCGAGCAGATCCTGGATCACTATCGCTGAGGCGATTCGTGCATCGACAGGCGGGGGCGCGAGGTTTTCCTGGCCCCGAAATGGAGGCGGCCCCGCCAGCTCTCGGCAGAGTATTTCCCGCTGTATTGGCTGAGCATTTCCGAAGCCATGTAGATGCGGATATGCATCGCTGAAAGCCTTGTGGGCCATGGCTTTCAAGGAATTCCAAACCGAAATTTTCATAGAGAATCGGTCCTGAAAATCCTGGGTGTGGCTGCACTGTCACACTTTGCTGTACCACTCAGGTGTCATACCCATGGCCTTCATCATTCGTCGCGGCGCCGTCTACTACCTGAATCTGAGATTGCCCAAGTACCTGCATCGCCAACGCGACACCGTTCGAATTAGCCTCAACCTCAGAAGCAGAAGGGAAGCCTTGTTCATGGCAAGCGGTATTGCCCAACGGGTTTACCTGCATCTCACTGCTAATCCACTCAGCTCTCCCGAGGAGCTGCGTCAGCTATGTATCCAATGGCGAAACGAGGTTCGGCAGTCCGCAGCAATGCCTGACCAATCGCTCCGCATTACGCTTCCGATGCAGACCTCGGCGCAACTGCTACGGCCTACGACCGCACCTTCGGCAACCACTCCGTCACTGAGCACATTGTCAGAGCTCTATATAAAGGAGGGGAACAGTAGCGGAGCTTGGCGAGAGGCAAACACCATGGACGTGCGCCGGGCGCTTCGGGATTTTTTCGTACTGATGGGAGATATGCCTATCAGCGATTTCGACGCAGAGCAGGCACGAATTCTCAAGCACAGGCTCGGCAGGCTCCCCCAATACTTCTCTCAACGCCCAGAATTCGAGGGCATGACCTTGAGGCAGGTTGTCGAGTCAACGATGACCTACACGACCATCACCGCAGTAACGATCAACAACCGATTGCGGAAGCTGACTGCGTTCTTTAACTGGTGCAAATCTAACGCCTACATAACCCAGAATCCGCTTGCTGGCGTGAAGGTAATGGCTGGTGCTGCTAAGGAGGCTCGCCTGTCTTTCACTCCCGCCGATCTAGAAACGCTCCTGAACCTCGATACGCTTCGGCATGAGGCACGTAAGCATCCCTGTAGGTTCTGGCTCCCATTGCTAGCACGTTTCACAGGAGCACGGCTGGAGGAGTTATGCCAACTTCATATCGATGACTTCTGCTTGGTGCAAAACACACCATGCATTCGCATAGATGATCGCCGCGAAGGACAGCAACTCAAGAACCGCAGCAGCCGCAGAACTATTCCTATCCATCCCATCCTCTTGGATCTCGGCATCCAAACGTATATCGACTCGGTGCGAGCCTCTGGAGCCTCCCGAATCTTCCCTCAGCTTGAAGCTGTGAGAGGAAAATACGGTTACGGGCCCTCAAAATGGTTTGGCCGGTATCGGAACAAACTTGGGATCAGCGATCCGAAGAAAACATTTCATAGTTTCCGACACACATTCGTCGATGACTTACGTGAGGCTGGAGTACAAGACTCCATCATCAAGCAACTGCTTGGCCACGCCGATGATTCAGTGACATTTGGGATTTATGGCAGTCGAACTCCTATTAAGGAGATGGCTCGCGCAGTCAAAAAGATTCCTATCGCGAGCAACCACAAGAGCACAGAGCACCATTAAAGATGAACCAACCCACCTATTAACTTGAAACCAACCGCAAGCGTCGATTCAAACGGAAAGTTGCACTTTTATCAAACTTACTCATTGACAAAATGCAACTTCCGTGAGACAATAAAGGTAGTAAATAAGATATTATTCCCTTCCTTCTTTCTAGCAGCTTTCTCCTCCCTCTATTTGCTTCTAGTCCGCTGACTACTACAAACTACGATTACTTCCCTGTAGTAGTTCAACACCCTCTATTCAAGTATCACAACATTGATCACTGCTCCGGAAGAATTCGGTGATCAGCTTAGCAAGCTGCTTTCCGTGTGCGCAGGTGGTCAAACACACGGACTAATTCCTAATCCTTAATCTAGTTAGGATACTGCTCAAGGGTCTTGCAGCCCTACATAACCGTCTACCAGTACGGCGGGCAATTACTGGTGCCTCCTTCCGGGACGCTTCTTAGCGTGCTTCAGGCCGTTGTCTGTGCGGTGCGGGAAATACAGACCTTTTCCATGTTGAGCGGGCTTCGTGCCCGTTTTCTTTTATCCAAACAATTTTCTAACTCAATCCGTATCTCAATCATTGGAGGGACAACTATGTCCAGAAAAGTCTCAAAATGCATTTGCAAACATTGCAGTAAAGTTTTCTATGCTCGTTCGCCACTTGCAGAGCTATGCAGCAAGAAATGTGCTAACGCCCACTTCCGTTCGAAAGATGCACCCTCGCAAGCCGACCTTCAGCGACTGTACGAACTGCAACAGTTTCAGGAATCGGCGTAATGGCCTTTGAATCGCCCCGGCTTTCCTAGACACTTTCCAAGCTCTGGAAATAGCGTTTCTCAAACTCCACTGGCGATAGCTGCATAGCGCTGCTGTGCCGGCGTTTGGGGTTATAAAA